>NZ_JACFPH010000001.1:0-874009 GCF_016102085.1 Lactobacillus sp. M0390
CGGTGTGGCGGAATTGGCAGACGCGCCAGACTCAAAATCTGGTGTCCGTTTAGGACGTATCGGTTCGACCCCGATCACCGCTATTATATGGCAGCTTCTTACTAGAAGCTGCTTTTCTTTTATATTTTTTTGCTTTTGTTTTTATAAAAATTGCACATGCAGGGTGTAATCTTTATAATACCTTTTATGGAGGTATTCAAATGAATATTGGTATTTTTACCGATACGTATTTTCCGCAAATTAGTGGTGTAGCAACATCAATCAAAACATTAAAGGATGCCCTTGAAAAACAGGGGCATAATGTTTTTATTTTTACGACTACTGATCCACATGTACAAAAGGGAGCAGTTGAAGCAAATGTTTTTCGCTTCAGTAGTGTCCCGTTTATTTCTTTTACTGATCGACGTGTAGCTTTTAGAGGCTTTTTTGAAGCAACTAAGGTTGCTCGTGAAGTAAAACTTGATATTGTTCACACGCAGACGGAGTTTGCACTGGGAATGATTGGGAAATATGTTGCGCATCAATTAAAGATTCCGGCCATTCACACGTATCATACGATGTATGAAGACTATTTACATTATGTGCTCAATGGTCATCTTTTGCGCCCATACCATGTTAAGCAATTTACCAATGTCTACCTCAAAAATATGGATGGCGTTATTGCCCCTAGCGAGCGCGTAGAGAAGCTTTTAAAGCGCTATAAGGTATCTATCCCTATGAAGGTGATTCCAACGGGAGTGGACATTGAGAGCCTAAATCAGCCTATTACTAACGACGTTCGTCACGATTTAGGAATCGAACCGGACGCACAAGTACTTTTGACCCTAAGCAGGATTGCTGGAGAAAAGAAGATTAACCGGATATTGAATGTTTTGCCGGAAATTGTAGATGAATTTCCAAAAGCATGTTTAGTAATTGCAGGCGACGGTCCTGATTTAGAAGTCCTACAAGAGCAGGTTGAGCGTTTGACACTAGAAGATAATGTCATTTTTGCAGGAGATGTTCCCCATGAAGATGTTGGTTCATTCTACAAAATGGCAGACTTATTTGTTTCTGCTAGTGATACTGAAACACAAGGACTAACTTATATTGAAGCTCTTGCTTCGGGCACTAGGTGTGTTGTTTATGACACTGATTACACTGAACGGGTATTTGATGATAAATGTTTTGGTGAAGTTTTCACACGACCAAGTGAGATGCGTGATGAAATTTTAGATTACTTAAGAGAAGGTCCAAGCGAAATTCCAGCTGATAAGCTAGCTAAAAAGCTAGATCAAATTTCCGCTAAACGTTTTGGTAGTGATGTTCATCAATTTTATGAAGAGGTAATTGAAAATTACCAAGAGGATCTCGAAGAAGAGGATACCAATGATTAGAATCAATATGTTTTCGCAAGCTGATTCAGTTAAAGGCCAGGGAGTCGGTTCTGCTTACAATGAATTAATTAGCTTATTGAGAACGCATTTAGTAGAAGAATTTTATGTTACGAATAATAAGTATGGTCGAAGTGATTTAACGCACTACCATACAATTAACCCAACTTTTTATGCTAATAGTTTTTCTCCAGCACGTGGGCGAAAAATTGGTTATGTTCACTTTCTACCTGAAACACTTGAAGGCTCAATCAAGTTACCCACTCCAGCTAAAAAAGTCTTTTATAATTACGTAATAGACTTCTATAAGCGAATGGACCAAATCGTTGTCGTTAATCCTATTTTTATTGATAAATTAGTTAAGTATGGCATTAGACGCGAAAAGGTAAAATATATTCCTAACTTCGTTTCAAAAGAAGAGTTTTATCCTGAACAGCAGGCTGAAAAAAATGCCTTTCGAAATCAATTGGGAATTCCATTAGATAAATTTGTTGTTTTTGGTGACGGCCAAGTTCAAGCCAGAAAAGGTGTCGATGACTTTGCAAAGATGGCTGAAGCGAATCCGAAAATTCAATTTATTTGGGCTGGTGGATTTTCTTTTGGAAAAATCACGGATGGCTATGATCACTTTAAAGAGCTAGTCGATAATCCGCCAAAAAACTTGATTTTTACAGGAATAATTGATCGGCAAAAATTAGTTGATTATTTAAATATTGCAGATTTATTCGTTTTACCATCTTTTGATGAACTATTTCCGATGTCAGTTCTTGAAGCCTTTAGCTGTGGTACGCCGGTGCTACTGAGAGATCTTGATTTATATAAAGCAATTATCGATGGCTACTACATGAAGGGCGAAAACTTTGAGGAAATGAATGAGCAACTGCGTCGAGTAGCGTATGATAAAACAATGCTAAATAAGTACGCTAACTTATCAAATATGGCCAGTGAAAAATATTCAGAAGATAATTTAGCCAAGATTTGGAATGATTTTTATCATGAGCAATATGAAATTGGCAGAAGACTAGGACAAATTCACTAATGAATAAGAAACATTTATGGGGCATTGCCATTGTTTTACTAATCAGCTGCGGTGTATTGTACGTTGATCTTAAGGATACTCCAGTTACGCAGCTGGCTAATGCAGCTCATGGAATCAATTACGGTGCGTTAATTTTAGTATTTGCATTGATGATACTTTCCTATGTGTTCGAAGCAAGCATCTTAGCAGTTTTAGCTCATCGCAAAGACGAACCAAAACGTTCAAAATGGTCCTTTTTTCGAATTCCTATCATTCAGGCACTGTTCAATGCTATTACGCCAATGTCAACTGGCGGACAGCCTTCTCAGCTTGCAGCAATGGTTCAAATGGGAATTGAGGGTGGCCGAGCAACATCGCTTCTTTTAATGAAGTTCATTATTTATCAAATCGTGGTTTTTCTCGCTTATGTGGTAACAATAATCACAGGCTTTAAGATGGTTGCAACAAAGTTTGCTGGTCTGGCATTCTTTATTGGAATTGGCTTCTTAATTCATGTGAGCTCGATTGTCTTTTTATTAGCTATTTTATTTGCCTATAACTGGACCAAAAAAGCTGCCAATTGGATAATGGACTTATTAGCAAAGTTTATTTCAACAGATCGCGTTGAAGTATGGCGAAAGAATACAGTTGATAAAATTGATACTTTCTATACTGAAAGTCAAAAACTCAAGCGCGAGAAAAAGAAATTGTTTCTTAGTGGGCTTTTGACTATTTTACAGCTTTTGTGTTTTTACTCAGTTCCTTACATGGTATTAGTTACCTTAGGTGTGCCTGCAAGTTGGGCAAGTGTAACGCAAATGAACATTATGATTATCATGTTTATGGCAATTATTCCAATTCCTGGAGCTTCTGGTGGAGCTGAATACAGCTTCCAGACTTTGTTTGCGACTTTTGTTTCTTCAAAAGGAGCGCTAGTTTTGGGGATGTTCTTATGGCGGTTTGTAACCTACTTTTTAGGAATGATTCTGGGAATTTTTGGTTGGATTTTTAAGCCGAAGAAAATTACTAATACACCAAATGATTAATTTTTACTAAAACCACTATGCATAATTGGCCTAAAGGGTACTATATTATCATAGTGAGAGGAGAATGGAATGACACGGATTAAGTCTTTCTTTCAATGGTTAGTTACTAATAAGCTAGGTTTTTTCACCATTGTCTTGATAACGTTTTGGCTAAAAACGTATTTGATTTATTTAACTAAATTCAATCTCGGTGCAGTCGGAGCGATGCAAAACTTTCTTTTGTTCATTAACCCACTGCCTGCTGCACTATTGCTACTAGGGATAGGTCTTTTCTTCAAAGGACGAAAATCGTATTGGATTATTATTGCAATTGATCTAATCCTTAGTACATGGTTATTTGCGAATATTTTATATTACCGTGAATTTTCCAATTTTTTGTCACTTTCAATTATTAAGACGTCTGGTTCAACTGCAGATAATCTGGGTAAAAGTATTGTTGGCATAACAAAAATAAGTGATTTTTTAACTTTTCTTGATGTAGCAGTCATTATAGGTTTGATGGCAAGTAAAGTTATCAAATACGATTTAAGGCCTTTAAAACTGAAATTTAATCTTTTACTTGAAGGATTAGCCGTGGCTTTAATCGGCGTTAATCTGATGATGGCGCAAAAAGATCGCTCAGGACTTTTGACTAGAACGTTTGATAACAGCTATATTGTTAAGTATCTAGGGATGAATCAATATGCTGTGTATGATGCCTTTAAAACAGCACAGACAAGTGAACAGATGGCCAAGGCAAATGTTTCTGATTTGAGTTCTGTTAAAAAGTACTTGAAGGTTAATTATGTTAAACCTAATCCTGAATATACCGGTGTAGCTAAAGGTAAAAACGTAATTGTAATTCACTTGGAGAGTTTCCAACAGTTTTTGATTGGCTATAAATGGAAGGGGAAGGAAGTAACACCTAACCTAAATAAGCTGTATCATTCGAAGAATACTTTGAGTTTCTCCAATTTCTATAACCAGGTTGGTCAAGGTAAGACTTCTGACGCTGAAATGATGCTAGAGAACTCTTTATATGGGCTGCAATCAGGTTCAGCAATGTCGAGTTATGGTACTTCAAACACATTTGAAAGTGCACCAGCAATTTTAAATCAAGCTGGAGGCTATACTACTGCTGTAATGCACGGTGGTGCAGGATCATTTTGGAATCGAAATAATGCCTATAAGCAATTCGGCTACCATTACTTTATGCCACTGTCTTATTACGAGAACAAGCCAAAGTACTATATTGGTTACGGTCTAAAGGATAAAATCTTTTTATCGCAATCAATCAAGTATATTGAGCGTTTGCCTCAACCGTTTTATCTTAAGTTAATTACTGTCACTAATCATTATCCATATGATTTGGATAAAAAGAATCAGTCAATTGATCCAACTGACACTGGGGATGAAACTGTTGACGGTTATGTTCAAACGGCGCATTATCTGGATCAGGCAATTGGTGAATTTTTACAATGGATGAAGAAAACTGGTCTTGATAAGAAGACAATACTTGTTCTTTATGGTGACCACTACGGTATTTCTGGAAATCACCATAAGGCCAGTGCCGAATTACTTAAGCAAGACGAGTTCACCAATTTTGACAATTTGAAGTTTCAACGAGTACCATTAATGTTCCATATGAAGGGACTAAAAGGTGGCATAAAGGACACATATGGCGGCGAAATAGATGTTTTGCCAACGTTGTTAAACTTGCTTGGCATTAACGACAAGGACACTATTCAATTCGGGCACGATTTGCTTAGCTCAAAGGCGCCGCAGATTGTTGCCCAGCGTAATGGTGACTTTATTACGCCTGAATATGCTAAGGTGGGCGGTACCTATTACTACACTAAAACCGGTGAAGAGATTGAGAAACCAGACAAAAAGCTTAAGACTAAGCTGGTAGCAATTTCAAATAAGGTAACTACTCAATTGTCATTGTCTGATCGTGTCATTGCGGGTGATTTGCTACGTTTTTATAAGCCTAAAGGCTTCAAAAAAGTAAATCCACATGATTATGACTATAATGAAAAAAAGGCGCTTAAACAGCTATACTCTTCTAAAACTAAAACATCTTTGTGGTATCAAAATCACAAGAAAACAACTCAGAAGCAGTTCAAAACTGATGCGCCAGAGTTAGAAAAATAAAAGCTCGAAATAAAACATATTTTGTGCTAAAATTTATCAGTAATCGTATCTGTATATTGGAGGCAGCGTATTGTACAATTTATTTATGACGCTACTAATTATTGTTTCAATTTTAATTATCATTGCAACAATGATGCAGCCGCAGAAGCAACAAGATGCATTAAATGCCTTATCCGGCGGTGCAGTATTTAGTGGTCAAACGAAGAAACGTGGTTTTGAAGCATTTATGGAGAAAGTGACATCAGTATTACTAGCTCTCTTTTTCATTTTTGCTATTGTATTAGCTTATTTGTCTTCAAAATAGTAATGGTTCCTCCCGATCAAACGATGGGAGGATTTTTTTTATCTTTTTATCAAAGAATGGAGCTTAAGTGAATGGCACAGAACGAAAAAATTCTCGCTAATGTTTTAGAGATCTTTCGCCGCAACCCTAAAAAACAATATCAAGTAGAACAGATTGATCGGATGCTTAAACGAGACCGTTTAGGTAACTTTTCTGATATCGTCAAGGCTCTGTCATTTCTTGAGCAAGAAAAGAAACTTATCACGGATGGTAACGGACATTATCAACTGGCTCAAGAAAATACAATAGTCGACGGAATTTTTAAGTCTAATAGCAAAGGTTTTGGCTTTGTTAGGGTTGAAGATGAAGAGACTGATGATATTTTTGTTGCCAAAGATTATACTGCCTACGCAGTTGATGGCGATCAGGTCCGCGTGAAAATTACCGCTGGTGGCAATCCTTGGAATGGAAAAGGTCCAGAAGGACAAGTTCAGGAAATTGTTGAACGTAATTTAACGTCACTAGTTGGTGAATTTCATCCAATGAGCGATGAGCAAGTCAAGACAAGTCACTTTATCGGTTACGTATTAAGTACGAACAAAAAATTAGCAAATTACCGTGTTTACATTGGTGAAAACGGGCTTAAACCGCAAAAAGGTGATATGGTCAAGGTTTCAATTAGCAATTATCCTGACCAAGATAATCCTGATTCAATGACCGGTGTGGTAATTCAGGTCATTGGTAATAAGAGTTTGCCTGGCGTTGACATAATGGCAATTGTGTCAGCTCATGATGTTAAAACCGAATGGAATGAAGATGCACTAGAACAGTCAAACAATATTCCTGATCACGTTACACCAGAGGATATGGCTAATCGCGAAGATATTCGTGATCAACCAACTGTTACTATCGATGGGGACGATTCTAAGGACTTTGACGATGCTGTTGTTTTATGGCAACTGCCAAACGGAAATTATCATTTAGGTGTTCATATTGCTGATGTTGCGCATTATGTTAAAGAGAATACCCCACTGGATAAAGAAGCATATACACGTGGTAATAGTACTTACCTAGTTGATCGCGTGATTCCGATGTTGCCGTTTCGACTTTCAAATGGTATCTGTTCATTAAATGAAGGTGTTGATCGTCTAGTGCTTTCGTGTGAGATGGAATTAACCCCTGAAGGTGATCGAGTTAGCTACGATATTCATCCGTCAGTCATGCGCTCACATGGCCGTTTGACGTATAATAATGTTAACAAGGTGTTAGACCCTGACAATAATGATGAATTGGAAGAAAAGTACGTTAAGTTAGCGCCAATGTTAAAAGAAATGGCTGAATTGCATAACGCACTCTATAAAAAGCGTCATCAACGTGGTGCAATTGACTTTGAAGAGCCAGAAGCAAAAATCATTGTAGACGATCAAGGTAAACCAACCGATATTGTCTTGCATGATCGTGGTACAGCAGAAAAAATGATTGAATCTTTCATGTTGCTTGCTAACGAGACAGTTGCTGAAGCCTTCTATAAAAAGCATGTGCCATTTCTCTACCGTGTGCACGAAACTCCGGACGGCGAAAGAATTAAGAGCTTCTTCGAATTTTGTAGCGCATTCGGTCTAAATATTACTGCAGATCCAAACCATGTTAAGCCACTCGATTTACAAAAGGTGGTATCAAAAACTACAGGCACTCCCGAAGAAGCCGTTGTGCAAATGATGATGTTGCGTAGCTTAAAGCAAGCTCATTATTCGGAAGAGCCGCTAGGACACTTTGGTATTGCGGCTAAATTCTATACGCACTTTACTTCTCCAATCAGAAGATATTCTGACTTAATGGTGCACCGAATGATTCATGCATACGCTGAAGAAGGAACTGATAAGGAAGTCAGAGATCACTTTGCAAATTGCTTGCCTGAAGTTGCAGAACAAACTTCAACCCAGGAACGTGTCTCAATTGATACTGAGCGCGAAACTAATGATCTGAAGATGACTGAGTATATGGCTGATCAAGTGGGTCAACATTTTGACGCAGTTGTCTCTTCTGTGACTAGCTTTGGGATGTTCATTCAATTACCTAACACAGTTGAAGGATTAATCCATATTTCTAACTTAACTGATGATTTCTACAGTTTTAATGAAAAGAGTATGACATTAACTGGTCGCGGGACGCATAAGCAGTACCATGTTGGGATGCCAATCAAGGTAACGCTAACCAACGCAAATGTTGAACAACACCAGCTAGACTTTGAAATTTATGATCCTAACGCGCCTAAAAAGGCACATCACGATCGTGGTACCAACAATCGTCGCCGAGGAAGTCGCGGCTTTCACAATGACCATGGTCGCCGCAATAATGATAGAAATCGTAGCAATTTTCGGAAAAATGGTAATCATCCACATATAAGTAAATATAATCATTAGGACGGAAAATTGAAAAAAGAAAAGCAAGAAAATTTAATTGCTCAAAACAAAAAAGCGCATCATGACTATTTCGTTAAAGAGACATTCGAAGCAGGTATTGCATTAACTGGTACAGAAATTAAATCAGTACGTGCTAGGCGAATAAATCTTCGTGATGGTTATGTCCAAATTATTAATGGCTCTGCTTATCTAGAAAATGTTCACATTAGTGAATACAAAGAAGGTAATCGTTATAATCATGAGCCACTACGCAGAAGGCAGTTACTTTTACACAAAAAAGAAATTGCACGCTTGGCTAAAGAACAAGCAGAGCGTGGTATTGCAATAATTCCGCTCAAAGTCTATCTTAAACATGGCTTTGCCAAGGTTCTTATTGGCGTGGGCCAGGGAAAGAAAAAGTATGACAAACGTGAGACTATCAAGAAGCGTGACCAGGAACGTGAATTACGTCGACAATACAAATTTTAGAAAAACAGTTTAATTGGGTAACCAATTAAACTGCTTTTTTTGTAAAAGAACTTATTTTTTAGTATATAAATGGTTGCTGCTAAAAACTTGGTCTTTTATAATGAAGCGCATAAGTATACATGAACATTTATTATAGATTTAAATAATAATAGTTAACTGTTATTTAATAAAAGCAAACCTTAATTTTTTTATGATATCTTTCTTGTTAAGCATTGCATTATGTATGGATATTTATTATATTATTAGTATGGATAAGAGTTATTTATGACGCAATAATAACTGAATATAGTGAAATTATGCAAAAAGCGCTGCATTTGTTGTGTTTTTTTTATTTTTATGATTAATTTTGTTATTTAAAGGTATAATTGTCTGACTAAATGAACTTTGTTCGTATGCTAAGTATAGAGTAAAGTATGTAAGGAATTGAATTGTAATGGAATTTAATGATGTATATGACCAGGAACGAGTAACTCGTAAATTTACTAACAGAAAAGTCAATGAAAAATTACTTGCTAAAATTATTAAGAAAGCACAGCAATCCCCTTCATTACTTAATTCACAGCCGTGGAAGGCATATGTTCTAACAGGTGAACCACTTAGTTGCTTAAAAGAAGAGGTTAAAAAGCAAATAGATGAAGGCGTAGAGCCTCATGAAGATTTTGCTAAAATACTAGCACTTAATTGGGATCCATATCCTAGTCAAAATTTGGCTGTGGTTGGTGCTTCTCAGCCTTATTTTTTCCACAATAAGATGGATTTATTTAAGAATTCAAATGATACAATGTTCAATGCTCAAGATGTTGTTTTTCTAACAATTCCAAAAGCTTCACCAGCGTGGTCAGTGTTTGACTTGGGCATTTTTTCTCAAAGCATTATGCTTTTAGCAATTGATGAAGGTTTGGCTGTTATGCCAGCTCATTCAATGGTTTCATTTCCCGAATTGGTTCGGAAATATGCAGAAATTCCTAACAATGAAATTGTAGGAATGGCTATCGGTTTAGGATATAAAGATAAAACTGCAGAGGTCAATGATCCAAAGTTTATTCCAGATCGTTTACCATTTGAAAAGATTTATAAACTCGTAAAATAAATCTTCTTTTTATAAAAATAAAGTGCTATTAATGCTAAGATATATATCAAAGGATTTTTTTAAAGGTGATATAAATTTTGAGTACAACCCAAATAGTTACTAATTTAATAGCAACTTTAGTAATTTTTGTCTTTGCAGCTTTTTTTGTTGCTGCAGAATTTGCTTTAGTCCAAACGAGATCAAGTCAGCTTGAAGACATGTTGAGTAATAATGTGGGAAGCAAGCGTAAAGTTAAGCGTGCTTTACATATGACTCACAACCTAAATGAATATCTATCAACAACGCAGGTGGGAACTACACTTGTCGGTGTTGTTTTAGGTTGGTTTTCAGCTGACACGTTTGCGGCTTTATTTTTTAGATTATTTAATTTAACCCAACTAAATCATTCTCTTGTGCGCTCTATTAGTGCACTTTTAGGAGTGATTTTCTTGACGTATTTAGAAGTGGTGGTAACAGAAATTGTTCCCAAGAATATCGCAATTGATATGCCGGTAAAAATCTTACTAGCAATTTGTACACCACTTCAGCTTTTCCATACACTGGTTTATCCATTCGTCTGGCTGCTTAATACCAGCTCTAATGGACTGTTAAAACTGCTTGGCTTTGATCAGGCTGATGAAGAAAATCAAGTTTATTCACAATCAGAGATTATTAAGCTTTCTCGTAAAGCCGTTCATGGCGGCGCGCTCGATAAGAATGATTTAACTTACATGCAACGCGCTTTTGAGTTAAATGATAAAGTCGCCAAAGACATTATGACTGACCGAACAAGGCTAGTTGTTATTAACTCGAAAGACACAATTAAGCAAGCGTTAAAGATGTATCTTGATGAGGGCTCTAGCAGAATTCCAGTCGTCCGTGATAATGATAAAGACGAAGTGGTTGGCTATATCTATGCCTTTGACGTGGTACAGCAAAGTCAAATTGATGAAAATGTTCCAGTTACGCGGATTATTAGGACGATGATTACTGTTCCTGAATCAATGCCGATTCAAGACATTTTGCATCTGATGATCAAGAAGCACACACCAATTGTGCTGATTGTGGATGAATACGGTGGAACTAGCGGAATTGTAACTGATAAAGATATTTATGAAGAGTTATTTGGAACGGTTAAAGATGAAATTGATGATGTTTCAGATGACTACATTATCAAGGATAAGCATGATAATATTCATGTTTCCGGCAAGACTACGTTATACGATTTTGCGCGATATTTCCACAAAGATTTAAAGAGTTTTCAGAACAGTGATATCATCACTATAGGTGGATATATGATGGAGCATTATCCTGATTTGAAGAAGAATGAAACTGTTGAATTAGAAAACTTTGAATTTAAACTTGAGAGTATTGAGCAAGGTTTTATGCGCTGGTTTGTGGTTAAGCAGTTAGATAAAAAGCAAAAGTCAGAAGAAAAACAAGAATAAAAAGAAAAGGACTTATCTCTTAAAAGATAAGTCCTTTTTAAGTGCTAAAAATAATTATTTTTGAGCTAATTTGATAACTTCAGGCTTTAAAACACCAATGTAACTCAGGTTACGGTAAAAGCTCATAAAATCGAGACCATAGCCGACTACAAACTCATTACCAACCTTGGAACCATAATATTCAATTTCAATATCATTTTTACGGTTAGCTTCTTTATTTAGTAGAACACAGCATTTTACGCTTTTAGCACCACGCTTTTTGAGTAAGTCCTTCATAAATTTTAAAGTTAATCCTGTATCAACAATATCTTCAACAATTAAGACATCGCGATCTTCTACATCAGTTGCTAAGTCAGAAACAATCTCAACTTTGCCTGAAGACTCAAGCCCATCACCATAACTTGAAACATCCATAAAATCGATTTGTTCTTTTACGTCCATTTCACGAACCAAATCAGTTAAAAAGAAAATTGCACCTTTAAGTGCTCCAACAATTAATGGATTCTTTCCAGCATAATCTTCAGTTAGTTGTTGACCTAGTCTTACACACATTTGATGAATATCATCTTCAGAAAATAGTTTGTGATCAATAATATTATCAATATTGTCGTTTTTCGGCATTTATCTACCCTTCACTTAAATAAACTCAAAATTACTTGATAAAATCGATTATATCATTTTTCATATAAAAAAGTACCGTAAATTAGACTTTTTCACAGTTTATTGCCTATTTTACGTACAAAAAGTTAAATTAAATGAAAAATAGTAAGATTATTATAAATGCTTTTTAATTTAATGGTTATGGGCTAACAGTTTTTGCTACAATGGAAGAAGTAATTAGATCAAGCGAAAGGTATTAAAAGTATGAAAAAAGAGCAAGAAATCAAAATGCTAAAGGCTTTTTCAGATGCCAATTCAACTTCTGGCTTTGAAGAAGAGTTTGTAAAATTATTTACTGAAACTGTTAAAGACATTGCCGATGTTAAAGTGGATGGAATGTTGAACGTATATGCTTCAAAAAAGGAGAATCAACCAGATCGTCCAGTTATTCAGCTTGATGCACACTCAGATTCGGTTGGCTTTATCACTCAGGCTGTTCGACCAAACGGAATGATTAAGTTTGTCCCACTTGGTGGTTGGGTAAAATATAATATTCCAGCTTTACGGGTTAAAATTTTAAATCGTGCTGGTGAATATGTTCCTGGTGTTGTTGCAACTAAACCGCCTCACTTTATGACTGAAGAAGAACGTAATAATGTTCCCGATGTTGCCGATATGTCGATTGACGTTGGTTCAAGTTCACGTGAAGAAACGATTAATGACTATCAAATTGACACCGGTTGTCCAATCTTTGTCGATGTAAAATGCGAGTACAATGAAAAAACCGGTCTTTTCTTTGGTAAAGATTTTGACGATCGTTTTGGTGCTGCTGCAATGGCTGATGTACTTGACAATTTAAATGGTGAACAAGTTGACTTTAACGTAGTTGCTGCCTTATCTAGTCAAGAAGAGGTTGGTTTAAGAGGGGCATATGTTACTGCTAAGGCTGTTAAGCCTGACTTGGCAATCGTTCTTGAATCATGTCCCGCTGATGATACCTTTACTCCAGAATGGTTATCTCAAACTGGATTAAAGCGTGGACCAATGCTTCGTGATATGGATACATCGTTTTTGCCTAATCCTAAATTCCAACAATATGCTTGTGATATAGCTGATAAAAACAATATTCCTTACACTCGTTCAGTTCGTACTGGTGGTGGACAAGATGGTGCAGCAATTTACTACGAAAATGGTGCACCAACAATTGTTATTGGAATTCCTGTACGTTATGAGCACTCACCATACTGCTTTAGTGCATATCAGGATTTCAAGGCATCAGTTGATTTAACTGTTGCTATTATCCGTGATTTAACCAAAGAAAAATTAGCTAGTTTTAGTCAATTTTAAATTCAAGGTTGATTACTAATCTTTTAAGCCAAGCATACTTGGCTATGTTATAATAGAAAAAATAAAGTCACTAGGGGTGCCACATTTAGCTGAGAAATACCCTCTGAACCTGAACGGGATAATACCTGCGCTAGGGAAGTGTTGAAATAGATTTTTCATGTGCTCCTAATGACTGTTGAAGTTTGTTAGGAGTATTTTTTATGTTTACAAGATCTTCAAAATGGAATGTTAAATCGATTATTCTACTTGCGTTAATTGGAATTATTTTAGGGGTAATTTATACCTATGGATTTAACTGGGCATTTAACCTGGTAAAAATGATGTTATTACCAACAGGCTATGCACCAGTGACTGATGCAGTCTTTTCTGGACTCTGGTTACTTGCAGGACCACTTGCAATGTACTTTGTACCTACAGCAGGCTCTGGCGTTGTTGGTGAAACTTTGGCTGCAATTGTGGAAATGGTGATTGGTGGTCAATGGGGCGCTACAACGGTCCTTTCTGGACTAATTCAAGGCGCTACTAATGAAATTGGCTTTTTCCCTAAAAAAGAAAGATATCAAAAGTTTTCTTGGCAAAGTGTTTTAACGGGTGCCTTTTTTGCAGGGCTAGGTAGTTTTATACCAACGTACTTTTTATATGGCTGGAGTAAATTCAGTGTTAAACTGCAAATTATTATGTTTGTGACAATGATGCTATCGGCGCTGCTTTTTGATGCGGTATTGGTTAAACTAATTACCAACTTATTTGATAGAGCACTAAAGCCTAAGATTGACTAAATAAGGTAAACGCTAATAATAATTAGCGTTTTTTTAATGCCACAAAAGCCATGGACTAAATTGTGAAGAAAAATTATAATTAATATTTATATGAGTAAGTAGAGTGCAAAGATACTATAAGGAGAATTATGGCAGAGAATATCACAAATTGGCGTTCATTAGGTGGCTATGTTGGTGCCGAAGGTAAAAAGGTTAAAGAGGGGATGCTTTTTCGTTGCGGTCAGTTATTTGATTTAACTGACGAGCAAAAAGATTTGGTTCAAAATCATTATCAACTTAAGAGACTTGTTGATTTACGTGGTGATGATGAACGAAAAGAATACCCAGACTATGTTTGGCCAGGTCTTGATTATGTGATTTTAGATGTTTTAAAAGATTCAGGTACAAATCAGGCAAGTGTAGATGAAATTGTTTCGGCTAACAGTCATGTGGAATCTGATATGCTCAAGACATACGAAGAGCTAGCCTTATCAAATTCTGCACGTGAAGGTTATCACCACTTTTTAATGGATTTAATTAACGATCCTGTACCAGTTGCATTTCATTGTTTTGCTGGGAAAGACAGGACTGGTGTTGCAGCAGCATTAATCTTGAAGAGTTTGGATGTTAGCGAAGACCAAATTTTTGAAGATTACTTGAAAACAATTGAGGCTCGTAAAGAAGCAAATCAAGAAATTTTGGATTACTTAAAAGACAAAATGGATCCTAAGAATATCAAAGATGTTGCCATTGCCTTAACGGTTGAACGTCAGTACTTGGAACGTTACTTTGAAACAGTTAAAAAGAACTATGGCGACTTTGACCGCTACTTTGTGGAAGGTCTTGACTTGCCAGCTGATTTTAAGGAGCAGATGCAAAACATTTACTTAGTTTAGTTTTTTCACTGTGATAAATAGTATTTGGAGAAAAGAGAAAAAATGAATCGCGAAGATTATATCAAGAATTTAAACCTTAAACCCCACCAAGAGGGTGGCTGGTTTCGCCAAATTTATACTAGTGACGAGCAGTTTTATGCTGAAGATAGTAAAGGCAATCGCTATTACTACACTTCAATTTATTTCTTACTAGATGATACCAGTTGTTCTCATTTTCACCGTTTAAATCACGATGAACTGTGGTATTACCATGATGGGGAACCAATCACCATCCACTGTATTTCACCCGAAGGAGAGTATCAAGCTGTTAGACTAGGTAAGGATGTTACCAAGGGTGAAGTGATGCAATTTAAAGTACCTAAAGAAACGATTTTTGCTTCTGAAGTAACTAAACCTGACAGTTTTTGCTTAGTTAGCTGTGTTGTTTCACCAGGTTTTGATTATCATGACTTTGAGATGCTTAAGAAAAAAGAATTGTTAACGCAGTATCCAAAATATGCCGAAGTAGTTGAACGTCTAGCAATTGACTAAAGAAAAGACCAAGTTCTAATGAACTTGGTCTTTTTATGTTGAGATAATTATTTAGCGTTTTGACTTAAGACAGAATGGACCTTGGTAGTCAACATATCAATCGCAACGTCGTTTTCGCCACCCTCGGGGATGATAATATCCGCATAGCGTTTCGTTGGTTCAATAAATTGGTGGTACATTGGCTTAACAGTATCAAGGTATTGTTCAATTACTGAATCAATTGAACGACCACGTTCCTTAATATCGCGCTCTAGACGCCTAATAAAACGAATATCGTCGTCAGTATCAACATATACTTTGATATCCATTAAGTCACGAATTTCCTTGCTAGCTAATACAAGAATGCCTTCCAAAATGATAATGTCCACAGGTTCCGTATGGATTGTTTCCTTGCTTCTTGTATGTTCCTTAAAATCATAAACAGGCATCTCAATTGGTTGATGCTTTAACAAACAACCAATTTGCTCTTCTAGAAGTGGAACATCAAAGGCATCGGGATGATCATAATTAATGTTCTGTCTGATATCCATTGGGATGCCAGTGTTGTCTTTGTAGTAGGAATCTTGCGTCATAATCAAGACATGTTCATTTTCTTGCATTTGATCAACAATTTTATGGGCAATTGTTGTTTTTCCACTACCAGAACCACCAGTAATTCCAATCACAACAGGTTTTTCAAGTTTAGACATTGAGCTACTCCTTTTTTATCAATAAACATTTTACTTTACTTTTCCTTGAATTACCAATACTTAGGGGAAAAAGAAAGGTTCTACGTGAGTTTTTAAAATTTATTACAACTTAATAAGTCTAAAAAATAAAAGACTTGATAAATTGAACTAATCGTTTTTTGTGTTCAGGAAGAATAAAATAGTATTTGGTAGAAAATATGAATAATGGTAAACTTCAACCTAATAAAAGATTCAGTATTTTTATTGCGCAGCAGGAGAAGTAATGTGGAGGGCCTCTAAATGAAAATAATTGATTTAAAGAAGTATTTAACACCATTTGAATTTCAAGTAGTTGATAAAGATATTAGGGTAAAAATATATTCGGACACTACAATCGAGGCTTCTGGATTTTATAATTCCATTTTTAAAGGAGAAACTGGATCATTGAGGAAAAGACTTTTTACAATTATTGAAAATGGAAAAATAGTTTCTGTAATTACTTCAATAATCCCACAAAAGTTCATTAGCAATCCACGTATTGATGATATTGAAGAGGAAACAGACAAAATACAAAAAAGTACAGAAATTTATAATGATATTATGCTTACTTGGCCCAGTAATGACGAAGAAAAATTGTTTTTAAGCGATCAAACGCAAGAAAAGTTTCAAGTTATCTTACGAAAGGCTCTTTTTGTTAATGCGAATAATGACATAATTAGGTATGAGGAAGATGCGATGTTACCTGATGTTTTTTGTTTGCAAAAGGGGTAGCTATGAGTTCATTTTTATATCAAGAAGCCAAGAAAAAAATATTGGACATAATTGCCAGCGGCGAGTTTAAACCAAACTCTAAAATTTGGAATGAACGAGTTTTTGCCCAGAAATTAGGCTACACACGTTCAACTATAAAAAATGCAATTAATTCATTAGTTGAAGATAATATTTTAGAAAAAAGAAGGGGAGATGGAACGTATCTAGTGAATGAGAATGTAAATAACTCATTTGAAATAGGAGATGATTCCCCGAATTCATTTACACAGCTTGTTAAAATTAATCGACAAGAAGTGGTTAATAGAGTAGAGTCGTTTAAATTAATCTATGATAATAAAGATTTAGCTATTATTTTTGATAATAAATATAGCGACTTTTATGAACTAATTAGAACACGCATAGTAGACAATACTGTTGTGGCTGTTCAGAAATCGTATATTCCTTTTAGTTTGTTTGAAGATGCACACCGATATGATTTCAGTAATATGTCTTTATACGATTATATGGACTTTAAGAATCATAAACCGACAAAATTTGAGACTAGAATTGAAGCTCGGCCAATTAGTGACAATCAGTTTGTAGAGGATACAATTAAGTTAGATAAATCTAAATACGCCTATTTATTATTCTTGGAGTATCGCGGTTTTTCAGATAAAAAAGAGATGGTTGAATACACAAAGTCATGGTATAATCCCGATTTTATTAGCTATAAAATAAAAGTAAAAAGATAAATTGGTCTTAAAATTGGTTGCAAAAAAGGAACTACTTTAGAAAGCGGTTCCTTTTTCTATTGCCTAAAATAATATTAAGTACTAAATTAAAGTTATGAAGAAAAGAAGGGAGGAAAGTCGCATGGAAATAGTATTAGCAAGCCATTCCACTTTAGCTCATGGAATGTATGATACTGCTTCACTTATTATGGGAAAGTCAAAAAACCTGCACTACATAACTGCATATTTAGATGATAGTGTTAACTTTTGCGACCAATTGAAAGAAACAACTGATGAGATTTCAAATCAAAAAATTGTTTTTGTTACTGATGTTGTGGGTGGTTCTGTTAATAATGAGCTTACCAAATTTGTTGCTGAAAAACCAAATTGGTTTCTTGTTTCTGGTATGAATTTGCCTTTTGTATTAGAACTGCTTAATTATTCAATTGCTTATCCAGATGACGATTTGGAAGAAATTAAAGCTAAGTTGGCTTCTTTAGTTGAAACAGGTAGAGAAGGATTACAGCTAGTTGAATTAAAAGATCAAAATGAAGAAGAAGATTTTTAATTTGAAAGGGGATTATAAATTATGATTGCGATGACGAGGATTGATTATCGGTTATTACACGGACAGGTTGCTTTCGCATGGACCAATAACCTATCGGCTAATGCAGTTTTAATTGCAAATGATGAGGTTGCAGGAGATAGTTTTCGTAAAAAGACATTTCAATTGGCTAAACCAGAGAATGCTAAGTTGATATTTAAAACAATAGAGGATTCTGCTAAAGCAATCGCAAGTGGCGTAACTGATAAATATCGTGTTTTTATCGTGGTTGAAACCATCAATGACGCGTACCGTTTAGCTAAACTTGTTCCTGAAATAAAATTAATTGACTTAGGATTATCGAGTGAAAAAGAGGGTTCAACTAACATTGCAAAGTCAGTTTATGTAACAAAGAAGGACATTGAACAACTTACTGAACTTGAAAATGATGGAGTAAAGGTTCTTGTAAAACAGGCGCCAGGCGATCCTGATACAGAATTTTCTTCACTGATTAATTAGGAGGAAGAAAAAAATGGTTTTACAAATTATTGGTATCTTTCTTGTTTCCTTAATTGCTAATATGCAAGATTTTCTTGGTTCATCTTTTATTGGACGACCAATTGTTACTTGTTTATTTATTGGCTTGATTTTTGGAAACGTCCAACAAGGATTAATTATTGGAGCAACACTTGAATTAGCCTTTCTAGGTTTAATGGGTGTTGGAGCTACCGTCCCTCCTGATGAAATAATCGGAGGAATTTTGGCAACAGCTTTAGCATTAAAAAATGGTTATGGAGTCAGTGTGGCTCTTACATTGGTTTTACCAATTGCAACCCTAGGGTTATTAATTAAAAATTTGCTTTATGTTGTTATCTTCCCTGCAATGGCACATAAAGCAGATGATTATGCGGACCAAGGTGAAGTGACTAAAGCAGGAAATATGCATATTTGGGCATCATTCACGAGAGTCATTATGATGGCACTAGTAACGACTATTTCGTTTGCTCTTGGTAGCAACTTAGTTGGTGCATTCGTTAAATTGATTCCGAAGTTTTTGATTGACGGTATAACTGTTGCTACGCAAATTTTGCCAGCCGTTGGTTTTGCAATGTTAATTAACATGACTTTCTCGAAAAAAGTTGCACCATTTTTCTTTATTGGATTTGTTTGTGCGGCATATTTGAAGCTAGACATGATTGCAGCATCAATTATTGGAGCTATCTTTGCGGGCATCATGTATCTGATTACTGAAGAAATTCATAACAGTAATGGTGGAAACTCAAATAGCGCTACGGAGGTGCAAGAAGATGACTTCTAATATTAAAGAGAATACTCAGGAAAAGAAACTCACCAAAAAAGACTTAAAAGGAATTTTTTGGCGTAGCATGCCAATGGAAGCATCATTTAATTATGAACGAATGATGAGTATGGGTTTTGCCTATACTATGACGGGAATTATTAATAAGCTTTACGACAAAAAAGAAGATAGAAAACAGGCAATTAAGCGGCATCTTGAATTTTTTAACTGTACTTCAGCCACATCACCATTTATTGCTGGTGTATTGGCCTCAATGGAAGAAAAAAATGCCAATGATCCAGAATTTGATCCTAGTTCAATTAACACAATGAAAACTGGATTAATGGGCCCTCTTTCAGGGATTGGTGATTCAATTTTCTGGGGTAGTCTAAGAATTATTGCGAGTGGTATCGGTGTTTCTCTTGCTCAAAAAGGAAGCATTTTGGGACCAATCTTGTTCATTCTAATTTATAACATTCCAAATTTATTAGTTAGATATTATGGCACAATGTGGGGTTACAAGTTAGGAACAACGTTTGTAGATAAGATGGCATCTGGCTTGATGAACTCAATTACGTATGCCATTAATATTTTGGGAAATACGGTCATTGGTGCTATGGTGGCTTCAATGGTTGTTATTAATATCCCAGTTCAACTTAGTGGTGGTAAAAATCCCGAAACAATTCAGTCATTGCTTAATTCAATAATGCCCGATTTAATGCCTTTAGCAATCACCTTTTTCATTGCTTGGTTACTAAAGAAAAAGCATGTCAAAATGATGTGGATCTTGCTAGCAATCTTAGCTATTAGTATTTTGGGCACATTCTGTGGTTTCTTAAAGCCTTAATGGATTGAAAGGAAAAAATAAATGTATTTCGATAAAAATGAGTTTTTAACTAATTATAATTCTGCCGTGAAGGAACTTGATCACGTTGATGAAGTTCTAGCAAAATTAAGAAAAAAAGATATCAAAAATATTTTCTTTACTGGATGTGGAGGTTCATATACCAAGTTTGTTAACTTACGTCCGTTAATGTTTAAAAAATTGTCTATTCCTTTTGTTGTCACTACACCTGAAGAATTATGTGACCTATATCATGATGATATAACCAATGATAGTTTAATTTTAGCTGGTACAAAAACCGGTGAAACGACAGAATTGGTTGAAGCAATTGGAAAAATCAGAAAAGATTTTCCTAAGTCAACGATTATTAGTTTTATCGGAGACGAAAACAGTACCTTAGAAAAAGAAGGTCTTATTGATGAGCGTATTAAATCGTTTGATACGGATGCAAATTTAATTGAATTAGGTTGGTTTTTAATTCACTTTGCACAAGAGACAGATAATAGAACAAATGAAAGCCAAAAACAGCAGCTTAAAGAAATGGCACAAAATGTAGCCGAAGGGATAGAAGCACTTGTTCCTGCTGCCTTAGATCACGTCAATAATACTGATATTGATCAGATGCAAATGTGGGTTGGTTCAGGAAATGTTTGGGGAGAAGTTTGCTGCTTTGCAAATTACTTAATGGAAGAAATTCAGCACATTAAAGCACAAGCAATTAACTCTGGTGAGTTTTTCCATGGACCTTTTGAAATTATTGATAATAATCAAAGTGTTAGTGTTGTTGTTAACAGTAATTCGAATCGCCAAGAAGACATGCGTGTAGTAAACTTTGTTAAACAATTTGCTAAAAATCCTTTGATCATTGATATGAAGGTTTTTAAACTAGATAAATTTGATAGTGACTTACAGGTGTTCATTGAAGCTTATGCTTTAAACCATTACTTTGATACGCTTTTCAACATGTATTCAATTAAAACGGGAAGATCTGCTAAAACAAGACGCTACTACCGTTTGCTTGAGTATTAAACCATAATCTTATTAAAAAAATGATTCAAAAGCCATATTTCGGTACTTGACCGAGATATGGCTTTTTTTTGCTAAAAATGAGCCATTATTTGCTGGAAGTGCTATCATAAAAGTATAAATAGATGTAGTACCACTCCTTAGAAAAAGACAGTGCAAGTCTAATAACTTTCAATTACTAATCTTTTACTAAAGATAAAGATACTTACTTAATTGAGGAGGACAGAATCATGCTTTTAACTTCTAGTTTGGCAACCTTATTAAAGGGCAATGTTACTGGTCGCTTAGTTGGAATTGTTTTAATTATCTTAGGTGTAGTTGAATTGCTTTTCAGCTTAAGATATAGCAAGGGTGTAATTAAAAATGGGACTAGCAATGGCTTCGCCCCAGCTTCGATGGCCTTTTCGTTATTCTTCGGGCTGATTTTATTAGTTGTGGGAATTTTCGTTGTTGTAACTACTTTTTAAGTAGTAAACCAATTTTTTATTAAAGACGAAAATAGGATTAAATATTATCTTTTTGATAGTAAGCGCTAACCTAAAAGTGTTATAATGTAATTAAATTACGGATACATTTTAGGAGGAAAAAATTATTATGGCAGAACAAACTATTATGCTGAATTGTAGTGCAGGAATGAGTACATCATTGCTAGTAACCAAGATGCAACAAGCTGCTAAAGATCAAGGAATTGATGCAAATATTTTTGCTTGCCCAGCTTCAGAAGCTACTCAACATATTGAGCAGGATCATCCAGATTGTATTTTACTTGGGCCACAAATTCGTTACATGGAAAGTGACTTCAAGAACAAAGTACAGGGTCAAGGTAAAGATGGAAAAGATATTCCTTTTGCCGTAATTGATATGCGCGCTTATGGTATGATGGATGGCGTAAAAGTTTTACAACAAGCAGAAGATTTAATTAACGGTTAAAACGGAGGAATACGATGGCAGAAAATATGACACCTGAACAAGAAGAACAAGCTACTTTAGAATCAGCAATGGGTTTAATTGCCAATGGTGGTAATGCAAAGAGTTTAGCTTTTGAAGCAATTCGTTTGGCTAAAACTGGTGACATTGAAGGTGCTAGAGCAAAATTAAAGGAATCAGATGAGTCATTAAATGAAGCTCACAATTCTCAAACTGGTATGCTTACCAAGGAAGCTCAGGGAGGCCATACTAAAGTCACCTTGTTAGTAGTTCACTCACAAGACCATTTAATGAATGCAATTACTTTCAGAGATTTAGCCGGTGAAATGGTTGACTTGTACGAAAAATTGTATGAAAACGGTACTTTGAAAAAATAAGATAACTAAAGAGTAAAACTTTTATATCTTCTAAAAACCAGATAACCTTTAAATAAGGTTATCTGGTTTTTATTTTAATTAAACAGTAATCGAGTTCTAAAAAATATTTTTCCCTATTTCCTAAAATACAAAAAAGCGAAGTTAGTAAGAGCTTCGCTTTTTGATTGATTTTTAAATTTACTAGTCTAAATCTTCACCATTTGAACTAATAACTTTTTTATACCAGTTAAAGGAATCTTTGCGTGAACGCTTCAATGTTCCTTCACCAGCATCATTTTTGTCAACATAGATAAAGCCGTAACGCTTGTCCATTTGTCCAGTTCCTGCAGAAACTAGGTCAATTGGTCCCCATGGAAGATAACCCATCAGGTCAACACCGTCAATTTCAACGGCTTTTTCCATTTCGGAAATATGCTTTCTCATGTAATCAACACGGTAATCATCATGAATTGAGCCATCTTCTTCAACTTTATCATATGCACCCAAGCCATTTTCAACAATGAATAGTGGGATGTGGTAACGATCAGTTAAGTGGTTTAATGCAATTCTAAGTCCCTCTGGGTCAATTTCCCAGCCCCAGTCACTACGTTCCAAAGTTGGATTCTTAGCGATTGCTTTTGATAAATCGTTTAATTTATCAGGTTTAACCTTTTCGGCCGATACAGTAGTTGTCTGGTAGTAGCTGAAGCCAACGTAATCAACTGTACCTTCTTTTAAAACAACACGATCTTCATCAGTGATGTCTGGACGGTAACCATTACGAGTAATGTATGCTTCAACTTCTTTTGGATATTCACCGAAAACATGAACATCTGAGAACCAGTCACGTCTTTGCTCAAACTTGTCAGCTAATAATACATCATCTGATGAAGGAGTTAGTGGACGAACTGGTGAGTAATTAATCATACAGCCAATTTGGAAATCAGGATTAATCTTATGTCCGATTTTGACAGCTAAGGCTGAAGCAACCAATTCATAATGAGCTGCTTGGTACATTGCTGCTTCTTTTTCTTGATCAGTCATGCCATCAAGAATAAGTCCTGAGTTAGTAGCCATTAAGAAGTCTTCATTATAAGCTGCTTGATTATCAATTTCGTTAAAAGTCATCCAGTATTTAACGCTGTCTTTGTAGCGGTTAAAACAAACTGTTGCAAAGCGTACAAAGTAATCAATCAACTTACGGTTAGTAAAGCCATGATATTTCTTTACTAAGTTGTATGGGATTTCAAAGTGAGAAAGGGTGATAACTGGCTCGATGCCATAGTGATGGCAGGTAGCAAATAAATCATCATAGAACTTCAATCCTGCTTCATTTGGCTTTTCATCGTCACCATTTGGAAAAATTCTTGTCCAAGCAATTGATGTTCTGAAAGCTTTGAAGCCCATTTCAGCCATTAGCTTAATATCTTCTTCGTAGTGGTGATAAAAATCAATAGCACTGTGGTTAGGATAGTTTTTACCTGGAATTACTCCATCTGTAATTTCACGAGGCTTAGTGGCTGAACCAACAGTCATGACGTCGGCAACTGACATACCTTTGCCGTCAACATTCCAAGCACCTTCTAATTGATGAGCAGCAACAGCGCCGCCCCATAAAAAGCCATCTGGCATTTTTGCTGAGTACATTTGAATCTCCTTTTTAATATTTTTACTGATAGCGCTTAACAAATCTATTTTAAACAAATAAGATAATCCAATCAAGTTATTATAAGGGAAATCAATTTTATTTTTTGGCGGTATAATAATACATAATATATTGCATAGTTAAGGAGAAAATAATGTCAGATAATTCACAACCAAAAACGGTTGAGCAAAAGAGGCACGCAGATAGCATTAAATATCTCTATTTTAGTCGGTATTTAATGCTACGGTATAGTGTAGTTATATTCTTATTCGTGAATTTATTTTGGTTTTTAATCCTAATTCAGTATCGGACATGGATTGGTATTGTGTTATCAGGGCTAGTAACGCTTTTTTCGGCTGCAGCTGGAATTGAGCAGTTAACCAAGATGCATAATCGCAAACCAGACGTTCCAGTGACACGTTACTATTTTTGGACACAAATTGGTTTAAATTTGATTTTAGCAATATGTTTATTTATCCCAATGAGAAAACAACTTTTTCCGTTTGTTACCAACGCAGATTCACTGTATCTGATGCTCGCTTTTTTATTTGTTGAGATAATTCTTGCCTACATTTGCGAAAGAAGAATCCACAATATTATAATAGGTAAGGATAAGTATAAAAAACTTATTGAAACATACAAAAAAGCAAAATAGGTATTTATTTTATTCATGAAAAGGCTTACAATGATATTAACTTAGTTAGGATACAAACTAAGAAATAGAGGGGAGTTATATTATTATGGCAGAAACGACAAAAAAACCGTTGAAGGATCGGTTTGCTGAAGTTGCCGGTAAATTTGCTGCTACAAGATTTGTTCGAGCAATCATGGATGCAGGATACAGCGTTATCTCGTTTTCAATTGTTGGTGCATTTTTCTTAATCTTGACAGTATTACCACAAGTTATTCGTGTTAATGGTTTTATTAGCTTTTATGCTAATACAATTGGGCGTTTTACTGACTTATTTCAGTCTGTTTATAATGCGACAATGGGGATTATTGCATTAGTTTTCTCAGGAACGTTTGCATTTTCATATACAAAAATTTATCGTGATGAAGAGCAAATCAATTTAGTTCCAATGAACGGATTAATGATGTTCTTAATGGGCTTTTTCATCACCGTTGCTCAGTTAGTCTGGAAAGATGGAAGAATGCAATTTTTGCAATCTATCACCAAGACTAAGATGGTAGTTGGTGGTTATCAAGCTTCAACAGCAGGTATATACAGAATAGGTGCTGTTGGTATCTTTGTTGGTTTGGTAATAGCTTGGCTAACGGTTCAAATTTACCGTTATACAGTTAAACATAACTGGCAAATTAAGATGCCGGATTCAGTTCCAGCAGGAGTCGCAAACTCATTTAGTGCTTTGATTCCAGCGTTTTGCGTTGCTATTGTAGTTGCTGTACTTAATGGTGCTTTAGTCATGGCTGGCACCGACATGTTTAACTTGCTATTTATTCCATTTTCATTCATTAGTAATATTGCAGACACATGGTGGGGCTTCTTGATTATTGTCTTCTTAATCCACTTCTTATGGTGGTTTGGAATCCATGGTGCAACTATTATTGGCTCATTTACGACTCCAATCGTTTTAGCTAATATGGCTGACAATGCTCAAAGAGGTGGACAACACTTCTTTGCAGGAGACCCAACTAACTCATTTATCACTATTGGTGGTTCCGGAGCAATGCTTGGTGTTGCAATTTGGTTAGTTCTTAGAGCTAGATCTTCTCAATTGAAAGAACTTGGTAAAGTTGAAATTGTACCTGCTATCTTCAACATCAATGAGCCACTAATATTTGGTTTGCCAATTGTTTACAATATCGATTTGATGATTCCATTTATCTGTGCTCCGCTTGCTTCAGGAATTGTGGCCTACCTTGCTATTACGTCGCACTTAGTTCCAGTAATTAGAGTTCAGCAACCATGGCCAACGCCTGTTGGTCTGGGGGGCTTTATTGCAACAACTAGTTGGCAAGGTGGAGTCCTTTCAATTGTCTGTGCGATAGTTGCTTTCCTTGTTTGGTACCCATTCATTAAACATTATGATAATGTCTTACTAAAACAAGAAAAAGAAGGAGCTACTGCTACCGCTGAATAAAATTAATATTAACTAATAAAAACACTCTATTTAATGAAATAGAGTGTTTTTTGTGTGTAAAGATATATCAAAAAGTCCAAAGTCTATTAAAGATTATTTTCACCCCAATCATTCATAGTCTCCATTATCTTAATGAAACTCTTTCCTTGTTTGGTAAGGTAATATTCCACATGTGGTGGTACGGAATGAAAGTCTTTTCTTAATACGAAACCGTCTTGGGTAAGTTCTTTTAGGCATCTATTGAGCATTACATTAGTGATTCCGTTAGTATCTCGTTGTAATTGATTAAATCTAATTCCTTCATTCTGGTGAATTCGCCAGATTATCAAAAATTTCCATTTTCCACCTAACTGACTCATTACTTTGGAAATGCCACAACTGGTCTGTGAAACTTGATTCATTAATATTCCTCCATTTACAGTAACAAAAAGATTAGTACTTGTTTATTTTTTACTGTAGTTTAAAGTTACTATATCAAAGAATATAGGGAGAATAAACTATGAAAAAAGATTTTATTGATTTTTTAGCTGAGAGAAAATCAATTAGAAAATTTGATACTAGTCATCGTATTTCAAAGCAGGAAATAGAAGAAATACTGTCTTTGGCGGCAAAAGCGCCGTCAGGAAATAACACACAGCCTTGGAAGGTTGTTACAGTTATGAACAAGGAAGTACAAAAACAATTGGTACCCCTATCTTTTAATCAAAGTCAGATTGAAGATGCAGCAGCAATATTTATCGTTTTTGGGGATCCACTTGAATATGATGTGGATCATTTAGCAGATTATAAAGCGCGTAATGAGCATTTATCTCCTGAAGAAATAGAAAAATTCAAAGGAAAAATGACGAAATTTTATGAAATGTCCCCAATCGACAAAGGTCCAGAAGCGCTTAAATTAGATTGTGGCTTATTCTCAATGAACTTATTATCCGCCATTCGTGCATATGGCTATGATGGCGCCCCAATGAGAGGTGTAAATTTTGCTGGAATTAAGGAGATTTTATCTATTCCTGAAGATTGGTTGCCAATATTAATTATTCCATTTGGGAAAGCAAATGAGCCTGGAAGGCCAAAAGTTCGCAAACCTGTTGCTGAGTTTACTAGGTTTATAATTTAATTGCCTTGAAGAACATATCGGGATTATTTTAAAAAAGTTGCTATACTGCTTTAACTTTCTATTAAAAGGGACTAGAATACTGGTAAATTAATAGAAGGGAGCGATTTATATGATCACTTTAGGTAAAAAGATGAATTACTGGCCATTGTTTTTCTCAATTTTTTGGGCCCTTTTTGTATTTCCATTTGCATTAATTCTTTTCCAGACAATTGGCGTTAATGCAGTTATTTGGTCTTTATGCGTTTCGGTGGCAGTTTTTCTATTTGTTTCAGGCATTTATTACCCAACAGCACTTCAATATGATTACAGTTATTATGAAATTTCTGCTAACCAAATTAAATACTATGACTTTAGTACTCGGCTGAAAAAGTTTGAGATGATTTTTTTAGGACCTAATACCCCAATGAAGAGCTTAAACATGGATGAAGTTGAAGATGCAAAAACTTTTGGTGAAAGTGGTGTAGAAAAGCTACCTTCTGTTGCTTTGTTTGATCCAATTATTTCTTTACCATTCCTGACAAAAGTTTCTGTTATTAAAAACCCTTATGGAATTGAATTGGAACTTGATGGAGGGCAAAAGGAATATATTTCATCTGCTCGTGATAAGGTTTATGACAAGCAAACTTGTACTGCTAAGACTAAGGCAGCACTGGATTTGATTCAAAAGAGCATCTATGGCAGGCAATTAGCTTAATATTTTTGCTTTAGCACGATTTACAATCAATATTTTAGTATTAACAAGGTGCACTCGATATAATAAAGGTGTAACAAATTTATTAGATTTGGGAGGCACTTTTATATGAAATATCCAAAGACTAAAGAAGTTTTAAATCAATTAGTTGCTGATTTGACACAATTACACATGATTGTTCATCAACATCATTGGTATATGCGTGGCAACCGTTTTTTGAAATTGCACCCATATTTAGATAAGGTAATGGATGAATTAGCTGATCAACTGGATGAAGTTTCTGAACGTTTAATTACATTAGACGGTTCGCCAGTATCTACTTTGAGTGAGATCGCAGCAAAAACAAATATCAAGGATGAAAAAGGAAACTGGGATGAAACAATTGATGAGCGCTACGCTAAAATCATCGATGGCTACCACTACCTTGAAAATCTTTATCGTGAGGGAATAAAGGTTAGTGATGAAGAAGGCGACTATGCGACAAATGATTTATTAACAGGTTTCCTTGCTGATGTTGAAAAACGGATTTGGATGATGTCAGGAGAAATAAATAAGGCACCTGAAATTGATCCAGAATAAAAACCAGTTTTAAAAGGCAGTTTTTGTTAACTGCCTTTTTTGTTGTCTTCTTTTAAAATTATTTTTGCTATAATGAAATTAACTTACTCAATGACAAATAGTTGATGAAAAGAAAGCAAAAAACAATGGATAAGCAGGAACAGGACAAATTAAAGCAAAAAGCAGCCGAAAAGGCAGCTAGTTTAGTAGAAAATGGAATGAAATTAGGCGTTGGAACAGGTTCGACTGTTGCCTTTTTGATTGAAGAGCTTGGAAAACGTAAGGACCAAGAAGGTCTAAACATAGCCACAGTAGTGACAACTTCAAGTAGAAGCAAGAAACAATTGGAGAGCTGTGGTTTTAAAGTTAGTGAATTGGCTGAAGTTGACCATCTTGACTTAACAATTGATGGAGCTGACCGATTTGCAAGTGATTTCGATGGAATTAAGGGTGGCGGTGGTGCACTGACACTAGAAAAAAATGTTGCGGTTAATTCGGAAAGAAATATGTGGATTGTGGATGAATCAAAACTCGTTGATCAATTGGGTGATTTTCCATTACCTGTCGAAGTTTTGCCAATTTCTTGCGAGCAGAATTTCCGTTTGTTTAAAGAAGATGGCTTGAAGCCACAATGGCGTATGAATGGCGAAAAGCGCTTTGTTACTCATTATGGTAACTACATCATTGATTTGAATATTGATCCAATTCCAGACCCATACGGTTTAGCGGATTACCTAGATAAAGTTGTTGGTGTAGTTGAAAACGGGCTTTTCCTTGAGGTGTGTGATGAAGTGATTATTGCGCATTCAAACGGCCAAATTGAAGATCGAAAGAAGCAGTAAATGTAGTGAAATTCTGCATATTATGCATGATAAATTGCGTTCGCTTTAAAGAAGAGGATTTTAATGACTAAAAAACCATTAATTATCAGTACTGATCCTGGTATTGACGATGTTGCAGCAATTATAATTGCTCTGTTTTCAGATATGCTTGATGTTAAGCTAATTGCCGCAACTTGGGGCAATGTGCCACTTAAAAAAACATTGACTAATACATTGAAATTAGAGGCTTTTTTGAATACGAATGTGCCTGTAGTTTCAGGCGCTTCATGTCCACTTCTGAGACAACAAATTGATGCTTCAGATGTTCATGGTAAAAGCGGCTTAGGTGGCTATGAATTTCCTGAACCGGATATGTCGCTATTAAAAGCTGGAATTGCAGCAGATGCCATTCATGAAGTAGTCGCAAATAGCAGTGAAAAAGTAACTTTAATGCAAATTGGACCAGCAACTGATTTTGCCTTGTATCTCAGACAATACCCAGAGGATTTAGCTAATATTGAGCAGCTGGTAATAATGGGTGGTGCAATCGGCCGCGGCAATTGGAGTCCTTATAGTGAGTACAATGTTGCTGGTGATCCTGAAGCAGCACAGATTGTTTTTTCTAGTGGATTGAAAATTTTGCTTGCGCCACTAGAACTAGGGCATCAAGCTTTTATTACACCTGATACGCTAAAGCAAATTAAAACGTTGAATCAGACAGGGGAAATGTTATATCAAATCTTGACTGATCTGCATGATGAAACAGAAGGTGATGGGCGTGAAATATACGATGCCCTTGCAGCTGGAATGTTAATCAAGCCAGAAATGTACACCTTTCAGTCTGCATATGTTGCAGTTGACACCAAAAGCATGTACTCTTATGGAGCTTCACTAATTGATTTTGACGATTTTTATCATCAGCCTGCTAATGCAGAAGTCGGTGTGAAAGTTGATCGTCAAGCTTTTGAAGACTGGTTTATTAGTGCAATTAAAAAGGCAAAGTAATTGAGGTAGCAAATGGCAGATTTCGTTTATCGCACAGTAATGCACGATATAAAACAAAATATATTGGATAACAAATATGAAGGGATGCGTCTCCCAGACGAGCGAAGTCTTGCTGAACATTATCAGGTTAGTCGTTCTTCAATGAAACGAGCAATGGAGCTTCTATCTCAGCAAGGGATTGTTTTTAAAAAAAGGGGAAGTGGGACTTTCATTAATCCTTTATATTTAAAGAACCAATCCTTATTTCGCTATGAGGGCTCTAATTTAGGGTTAACCGATAGTCTAAAAGTCCCTGGCAAAAAGCAGAGCATTAAATTACTAGACTATAATGTCATCAAAGCTCCAGAGGCAATCAGGCAAGATCTGTTTTTAAATGAAGATGATTTTGTTTATGAGTTTAAGAGATTAAGATTTCTTGATGAACAGCCATTTTTAATTGAGACAGGCTACCTTCCGATTAAAATTGTTCCTGAATTAAAGCCTGAACATTTGAAAAAATCTCTGTTTAATTACTTAGAGGATTCTCAAAATAAGGTTGTTACTAAAGCCTTTCTCAATATCACAGTTGAGCCTTCAAGTAGTGAGGATCAAGAGAAATTAAAGTTAAAAGAAACAGAACCTGTTGGAGTGATTGAGGGCATCTTCTTTTTGGATGATGGTACACCATTTGAGGTATCAACGATGCGTATTCATTACCAATACATGAAGTTCAACACGTTCGTAAATTTAAATAAATAGAGCATATCTTAAAGACCGAGAATTAATTTCTCGGTCTTTTGTTTATAAAAGTATACTTTCATTGTTTTACTTTGCCATGTATCTAAATGAATATCCTTGACCTATAATTGAAAGCGTATTCAGAAGGAAGGTGATCCTATTAATGAGAATGAAGTAAAAATTGTAAAGCAAATCTTGGATGAAGGTGTAACTCATTACAAAAATATTGAACATAATATTGGAATGTCTAGAAAGACTGTTAATAAGTATTTAAATGAAATTGCCGAAGAAATTAAGCCATTTAATGTCGAACTCGTTAGAAAACAAAGCGTAGGCATTTATTTTGCTGGTGATACCGCAAAAATTCGTTCTTCTTTACAAGATGGTGAACTAAAGGCAAATAATGAAAGTCCGCAAGAAATAAAATTGGCAATACTTTCATTGCTATTAACAACTAATGAACATATAACAATTCAAAAACTTTCTGATCGTTATTATGTGAGTAGAACAACTTTGGAAGGATACCTCAAGCAAATTAAAAGTCTAATAGACAAGCAAGGAGCTAAATTACAGAGTGATGAAAAGGGGATTTTTATTAAGGCTTCTGAAAATATTCGAAGAAAATTAATGACGCAGCTCCTTGGCTTTTATTGGGGGGATAGCTTAAAGGTCAAACATAATACTGATTTAAAGATGGTTATCAATGTTCCAGATGAACTAAAAAGTATCTTTGATCAGGTGATTTTTAAAGATGTTGTAACTACACTTAATCAGTTTCAGAAGGCCAGTTCAATTAAACTCAATGATTATCAGTTTCAGTCTTTGGCTGTCCATCTAGTGATTGCAATTCAAAGAATAAAGAACAAGGAAATTATAAAGGCTGATTCTGAACTGAGCAGTCATCCTTTATCCAAAAATACGATTTTGCTTTCAAATTTGCTTGAAGAAAACTTTGGTTTTGCTATTCCCGTAGCTGAACAGGCGTACATTAATATTCATATTCTTGCAGCTGAATCGGATCAAAAAGCACATTCAAGTCCAAAAAAAGATAAGGAAAACTCTAAGAATGGGGAATTAAGCCAGTTTCTAAAAAGCAATTTAACCCACTATGATGAAGTACTTGTTAATAATTTGATTTTACATTTAGTACCAGCTTTGCATCGATTTGAACTAGGTCTTAGTATAAAAAATCCATACAAAGATAGTATTAAAGGCAACTTTCCCTATGCATACAACCAAGCAGTTGATTTAAGTATTGAAATCGAAAAAAGATTTTCAGTAAGCATCAATGATGATGAAATTGCGTATATTGCCCTACATATTGAGAGTTTCTTAGAAAGGAGAGAAGAAAAAAGAGTAAAGACAGTAATTGTTTGTAGCACAGGACTGGGAACTGCAAGACTTTTAGAGCAAAGAATTAAGAAATATTTTTCTGATGAACTAGAAGTTAACCGGGTGGTATCTGTTTCTGAATTAATGGCAGCACCAATTACTGAAGATTTAATAATAAGTACAGTAGATTTAGATATTAGGCAAAAAAATGTAGTAGTTGTACCACCATTTCTAGACGTTCAGTCTAAAAGAAAGATACAAACTGCTCTTGACAAGCTGAATAAATTTCAAGAAAAAGCAACAGAATTTATGAAATTGGTTGAGCCTGATTTAATCATAGTTGATAACCAAAAAATCAATCGTGATCAAGCAATAAAAAAAGTTTGCAAACGTCTATGCGATAAACACTATGCACTTTCTGGAATTGCAGAGGCTGCGATTGAAAGGGAAAAAGTTGCGAGTACTGAAATGGATTTTGTAGCAATGCCACATGCGCCAATTAAATATGTTAAAACTCCTCGGATTGCAATTTATCTTAATTCACATGGTATTGATTGGGATAAAGGTAAGGTAAATATCGTTTTCTTTATGGCAATGAACGAAAGTATCAAAGGCTCAATTGACCAAATTTATAACTACTTCAATGCAATTCTTGAAGATAAAAAAATGTTAAAAAGTTTGTGCAGATTAACATCAAAACAGGAAATAATTAGGCTTTTAGGAAGTGAAGAATTTGAATAGTAAAAGTAATGATTTTATCTCGAAAGATAATATTGTCATTGGTTTAAATGCATCTTCTAAAGAAGATGCAATCACGCAATTAGCAAAAATAATGGAAAAAAATGAAATTGTAAGTGATGCAAAAAAATTTAGAGATGATGTGTTAGAACGTGAAAGTCAGACAACAACAGGAATAGGCAATAATATCGCTATTCCACATGGTAAAAGTTCTACTGTCAATGTAGCGTCGCTAATGTTTGCAAAAACAACCACGCCACTAGAGTGGAATTCCTTAGATGGTAGCAAAGTTTCAATAATTTTTTTGATGGCGGCCAGAGAAAAAGATACTGGTAAAGAACATCTGAAAATGTTGGCTACAGTCGCAGGAAAATTAATGGATGACGATTTTGTCAAAGAAATCAAGGCAGAAAATGATCCAGATAAGTTAGTTAATATCTTTAAAAAAATAGAAGAAGATTAGGAGAAAAATTATGAGTAAATTCGTAGCAGTAACTGCTTGTATTGCAGGAGTAGCACACACATATATGGCAGCACAAAACTTGAAAAAATATGCCAAAAAAAATGGTGATCAAATAAAAGTTGAAACTCAAGGTGCAATGGGTTTTGAAAATAAACTTAGTGCTAAGGATATTGCTGAAGCAGATGCCGTCATTTTTGCGGTCGATACAAATGTTAGAGAAAAAGAACGCTTTGATGGTAAAAAAATTGTGAAAATGGGAACATCAGAGGTCGTGAAAGACGGTAGCAAAGCGATTGAAAAAGCGCACGAAATTATTGACAACTGATAAAGACAGAAAGAAAAGGTTATATAAATGGACAAGTTAAAACAATTTTTTAAGGACTTAGTAGACCACTTCCAAACAGGTGTGTCTTACATGATTCCATTGGTTTCTGCTTCCGGACTGATTGTTTCAATTGCCGTTATTGGTGGTGGCAACGGAGTTTGGAATCAAACCAGTAACATTTGGGGAATTTTAAGAATGATCGGTCAGCAGGGATTAGGATTTATTCCTGTAATGATCGCCGCCTATATTTCATACTCGATTGCTGATAGACCAGGGCTTGCGCCTGCTTTTATTGTTGGCTTGGTTGCTAACAAATTAGGTATGGGATTTATTGGTGGAATGGTAGTTGGTGTTTTAGTCGGCTATTTAGTATATTGGCTGAAAAAGTTACCAATGCCTATGAGTTTAATTTCGCTAAAATCAATTTTCATCATTCCACTAACTTCAGTGTTAATTGGTGGTTTAGTAATCTTCTATGTCTTCAGTGATCCTGTTAGAGGAATGCAAAACGGTTTAACTTCATGGCTAGCAAGTATTAGTGGTTCAAACAAAATCTTAGTAGCTGCAATCATTGGAGCGATGATGGCTACAGATATGGGTGGTCCAATCAACAAAGTTGCATATACATTTAGTATGGCTTCATACACTTCAGGTGGATATGCAATTAGTACAGCTTGCTTTATTGCAATTGGTATTCCTCCATTAATTATGGCTTTAGCAAGTTTCATGGGTAAAAAGTATTATAGTCAAGACGAAAAAGAAAATTCTACTACGGCTTTAATTATGGGTATTATTGCCACAACAGAAGGTGCAATTCCGTTTGCAGTTTCAGATCCACTGGCTGTTATTCCTAGTTGTATGGTTGGCTCAGGACTAGCTAGTGCATTAAACGCTTTCTTTGGTACAACGCAAAAAACAGCTCTATCAACATTTATGGCGGCTCCATTTGACTCAAATATTTTGCTGTATTGCTTATCGATCGTAATTGGCGTTGTAGTTGGAGCAGTAATGTGCAATTTCCTTAAGAAATTAATGCATCGTGACCAAAAAGTTGCAGCAGAAGCTGCGGCAAATTAAATAAAAGGAGTAAAAATGTACAAAGTTTTTTATAAACCTACAGAAGATAAATGGATGGGCGATATTATGCCCTTTGGTAAAGACGGAAAGTTTTATTTGTATCACCAAAGAGACCCTAGAAAACCTGGTCCTCTGACTGATAATGATGAACCATTTGGCTGGTCGCTCTCAACTACAACTGATTTTGTTAATTATGATGATCATGGGGATGCAATACCTGCAGGTAGCGCAGACGATCCAGCACAATGGATTTATGCAGGATCTGTTTTTGAAGCTGATGGAAAAGTACAAGCTTTTTACACAGGCTATAATAAAAAAGCTGAGCAGGAAGGACGAGCTTCCCAAGTCTTACTTCATGGTGTAAGTACTGATTTCGATCATTTTCAAAAAAATGTTGATAAATTGTTATTACCAGCTCAAGAAGGTTATGACAAAACAGATTGGAGAGATCCTTGGGTAATTTGGAATGAAGATAAGCAAGAATATTTGCTGATTTTGGGGACAAGATTAGCAGGTCCAAAATCCAAATTAACTGGCAGAATTGTTTCCTTCACTTCCAAAAATCTTAAAGACTGGACATTCCAAGGCGACTTTTTTGCGCCAAATCTGTACACAGGGCTGGAAATGCCAGATCTCTTTAAAATGGGAGATTGGTGGTACTTACTATATACAGAATATAGCGAGCAAAGCAAAACTAGGTACCGGATGAGCAAGAATATTGATGGTCCATGGTTAAAGCCTCAAGATGATTCCTTTGACGGTCGTGCATATTATGCTGCTAGAACGGCCTTTGATGGTAAACGAAGAGTTTTATTTGGTTGGGTACCGACCAGAGAAGAAGGCAAAGGTGACAAGGTTAACTGGGAATGGGGCGGTACGTATGTTCCATTAGAGTTAGTGCAAAGAAATGATGGAACTCTAGCTACCAAATTACCTGATGAATTAACCAAACAATTTACAGAAGAAACACATCTTGCTGATTTATCAATTGATAATCAAACTGGAAGAACTGAAAAAATAATTGCTCAAAACGTTGGTAAACATTTTGTTTTAGATATGGATGTAACTTGTCAAGACGGCATTAGCAATATTGCTTTGCGATTCTTTAAAAATGTCGAAACTGATGAATCATATCAATATCTGCTGTCAGCTGACGATCGGAGACTTGTCTTTGATAAAAGTCCGGAGTGGCCATGGTTCCAAATGATGAATAAGGGACTTGATCGCCCACTTGCAAAGAGTGAATTCGAAAAAATGCACATTAAATTGATGGTTGATGATGACATAGCTGTTATTGTTGTAAATGGTATTAGTTTAATTGCACGTGTGTACCAAAAGTTTGGTGATGATTTGGCATTAGCCGTATCTAACGGTAAAGCAGAGTTTTCAAATATTACTTTGAGAAAGTAATTGTTTATGGCAGATAAAATTAATTCTCTAATATTTTTTGACTTGGATGGAACTCTTCTATCGAGTAATTCTACTGTTTTACCTGAAGTAAGTGCTGCTGTAAGAAGCTTAAAAGCTAACGGAAATATTCCAATAGTTTGTACAGGTCGTGCCGCTTTTGAAGTTCGTGAAATTATGGCGGAATGTGAAATTGATTCTCTGATTGCGACTAATGGACAATATGTAGAGTTTAATGGTCAAGTGAAGTTTAATCGAACTATTCCCTCACTCTTGTGTCAGCAGGTACTGACTTATGCAAACAGCAGAGATGACATCATTGGTTTTTACAATTATGAACAAATTGCTATCTCTGAAGATCAGCCGCTATCTCGGCATTTTTATCAAAATATTGCTTCATCATTTCCTCAAGTAGCACCCGATTTTTACCGGACAAACCCCGTTAATCAAATTTTGGTAATAGCGCATTGTGCTGATCAACAGTATAGTGATCATTTCCCTGAATTAAACTTTATGATAACTGGTCCTAATTCAATTGATACAGTTCTAAAAGGTAATTCAAAAGGAAAAGGAATTTCTGACCTAATTAAAAGTGAGGATCTTCATGTTCCAACTTACGCTTTTGGAGACGGTAACAATGACCTAAGCATGTTTGAAGCAGTGGACTATGGTATTGCAATGGGTAATGGAAATGATGCAATTAAAAATTCTGCTACGTATGTCACTGATACAAATGATAAACTAGGGATAATTAAAGGTTTACAAAAGTATGATTTGATTTAATGAGGTTTTGAATATGAGTATTTTTAAAGGGATTTCCCATGTAGGGATTCCAACTAATGATTTTGCTAAGAGTGTAACTGAATATGAAAAGATTGGCTTTAAGTTAATTAATCAAGAAGATAATAATGGTAGTGCGACGGGCTTTTTCCAATTAGGTGATTTAATGCTTGAAGTTTGGGAAGCTGAGACCAACCCGGTAAATGGTGCAATTAACCATTATGCTATTGATACCGATGAAATTGATGAAGCGTTCGAAAAGATTAAAAATGCAGGTTTTAAGCTAATTGATCAACAGGTGATGCACTTACCTTTTTGGGAGCATGGAATTAGTTACTTTAACTTTTATGGTCCTAATAATGAAACTATTGAAATTTGTCAAAGAAATAAGAAGTAAAAATAATGTTATTAGGTTCAGTAGAAGCCGGCGGGACAAAATTTGTTTGTGCTGTTGGCAATGAAAACTATCAAGTAAAAAACTCAATTAGAATAGCTACTACAACTCCGCAAGAAACGCTTCAGCAAGTAACTGCTTTTTTTAAAAAGTATCCTGTAGAAGCGATTGGAATAGCCTCTTTTGGCCCAATTGAAATACGCAAAACGGCTTCTAAATATGGCTACATAACGGACACGCCCAAAAATGGATGGCAAAATACTGATTTCCTTGGCTTTTTGAAAAAAGACATTGATGTTCCAATGTTCTTTACAACTGATGTAAATGGTTCTGCATATGGTGAATATGTTATGTCATTGCTTTCGAATGAAGACATTGATTCCTTGGTCTACTACACGATTGGTACTGGAGTGGGTGGTGGAGCCATAATTGATGGTCAATTAGTTGGCAGTCAAGGACACCCAGAAATGGGACACGTTTTGTTAAAAAGGCATCCCGATGATGTTGATTTTCTAGGAATATGTCCATTTCATCAGGATTGCTTGGAAGGACTTGTGTCTGGACCAACATTTGAGGCAAGAGTTGGCAAGCCAGGATCAGAAGTACCATTGACTGATTCTGTTTGGAACATATTGAGTTATTATGTGGCCCAAGCAGTTTTACAAGTTACATTGATTTTACGTCCTGATAAAATTGTTTTTGGTGGGGGCGTAGTTAGTGAAGCATTCTTAAAGAAAGTTAGATCTGATTTTGCTAAGATGCTGAATAGTTATGTCAAAGTCCCAAATTTAGACCAGTACATTGTTATGCCAGCTATTGCTAATAATGGCTCAGCTACAGTTGGCGACTTTGCGTTAGCTAAAAATTTATTAAAACAATAATCCTAAAAAGAGTGCACATGTATTAACCAACTTGTTAATTGACGTGCACTCTTTTTTAAAATAATAAAGGAGATAAAAATGACAACTGCTTATTTAGTAAATCATACCCACTGGGATCGAGAATGGTATTTTTCGATTATGGATGAGCAAGTTTTAGGAGAGCAATTATTTACAGAAGTTTTAGACGAACTGGAAGCACATCCAACTGCAAATTTTTGCTTGGATGGACAAGTTTCAATTGTTGATGAGTATGTTGCGATTCATCCAGAAGCTAAGGCCAGAATTCAACGTTTAGTGAATGAAGGTAGGCTATTTATTGGCCCTTGGTATACTCAAACTGATGCTCTGATGCCAACTGCGGAATCAATTATTCGCAATTTAATTATTGGCATTAAGGATACAGAAGGAAACTATGGTAAGCCAATGATGATTGGCTATTTGCCTGACTCATTTGGTTTTAATGCGCAGATGCCGACCTTATTAAAACAAGTTGGTATTGATAATATGGTCTTCTGGCGAGGAATTAACTTTAAAAGACAAGCAGGTTCGACTTATTTTTGCTGGCATGGAATAGGTAACAAAGAAATAGTTGCACTTAATTTTCCATTTGGGTATTTTACAGGTCAAATTACGCCAGAAGCAAAACAAAAGTTAAATGAATTTGTTGAACAAAAATATGATCCAGCAATTAAATTTGAATCTGAGCATGACCAAAATGAAGATGTTTTAATTCCCTCTGGAATTGATCAGATGAATATAGTTAAAAATATCAATCAGACGGTTGAACAAATTAATAGTATTAGTAAATATCATACCGAAATTTCTACTTATCCTGAATTTGTCGAATTAATTCGTCATAGGTCTGAGAGTCTGCCAGAATATCGAGGAGAATTGCGCCTACCTACATATGCGCGTGTTCATCGGTCAATTGGATCAGTCAGAAGCAAATTGAAGAGAGAAAATTTTAGACTAGAGCAGAAACTTTTGAAACGAGTGGAGCCGTTATGCGTAATTGGTCACAAGGTAGGAGTTAATATCGGTAATGGTTTGCTGACCAAAGCTTGGAAAAAATTATTAAAGTGTCAACCACATGATTCTCTTGGTGGCAGTGTTTCAGAAAATGTAGCAAAAGATATTTGGCAGCGATATAAAGAAGTTGATGAGCTAGTTGACGGGATTGAGAACATGGTTAAGAAAAAAATTGCTCAATACTTAAAATTAACCTCATCGCAATTACTAGTATTTAATACAGATCCACATGAATTTGACGGTTATAAAGAAGTAGATATTGTTGCTTCAACAAAAAAAATCAAAATTAAGGGGATGGAAGATACTGAAATTGTTTCTAGTAAGTACCACCCTGCAAGAGAGCATATTTTAATGCAAACGCCCCATGGAGAGGATTATACTGACGAACCTAGTTATTATGAATTAAGAGTCAGAGGTAAGGTTCAATTACCAGCCTTGGGCTATAAAGTTTTCAAAGTGATAGATAGCAATGAAAAATTACCAGAAATTACTGCGGGGAAATTTGGTAGTTACGGCATTATTTCTAATGGCAAGCAAGCTATTGAATTTAGTGATGGTGAGATTACCTTAATTAATGACGGTACTAAAATCAAAAACTTTATTTCTTTACTAGATCAGCCCAATGATGGTGATACATATGATTTTTCCCCTTATAAAGACTTTAAAGAACAGGAGCTACCTTTTCAAAGTGTAGGTATTAGCAAAGGCAAACATGATGTAATGACTCTGAGAGGAAGTGCTAGTTTACCACTGGATTTGGTTGATTATACAGATGAAAATCCTAGATACGGTAAATTATCGTATTCATTAGATATTTGGTTTAATGAGTTGGGACAAGTTGCGGTTAAATTACTGGTTGATAATCAAATTAATTCTCATCGATTAAGAGTTTGTTTTTCACCACAAATAAATACCGATGAAGTCAGAGCAGAGATTCAAGCAGGTTATGTTACAACTAAAAACGAGCCAATTGATCCTGATTGGCAAAAAGAGTTTGTTGAGAAACCAGTCAATTTATATAATTTTGATAAATCTCTTAACTTAATTGATGCAGATAAATACTTCACTTTTTGGGGATATGGTCAAAAAGAGTATCAATATGAAGACGGAAAGCTTAAAGTTACGCTAATGGCAACAACAGGAGAATTAGGAAAGCCTAATTTAAAGTGGCGGCCTGGAAGAGCATCTGGTGACACGACTAGTCAGGGGCATATTATGATGGCAACTCCTTCGGCTCAAGAAAAAGGACAAAATAAATTTGTATTTGCATTTAAACTTGATGGTGGCAAATTTAGTGAAGAAGAAAATAATCAATTGACAAATAAATGGTTGCAGCCAAATATTTCATACCAGTTACAAGGTCTAAATGTTTTTATCAATCGTTTAGATAATAAGATTTGGGCAACAGAAAAGACTCCTAGGATACCTGAACACATTGAACTATTGAACTTACCGAAAGAAATAATGGTTTCAGCGCTGTATCCTTCGGTGACAGATTCAAATAGTTATATTCTAAGATTGGAAAATTTGACTAATCAAGCTGTCATGTTACCAGACTTTATTAGGGATAAAGGTCAAGTTGTTAACGCACTTGAAGAGCCGAGTGACGAGCAGCAAATTTCTCCATACGATTTAATTTCAATTAAACTTTCAATATAAGATAAAAAGCAAGTAAAAGTGGACCATATAGGTTCAAGCATTACTTGCTTTTTTGGATACATTCTATTTAAAAGAAGGAAATTAAATATTACTAAATTTAAATTGGCTTATGTCCGTGATGGGACTAGTGTAAACAAAATTTAAACTTATCTGTTTGGTTTTGTCACTTAAACTATGTAGGAGCTTTTGCTGAAAATTGGATAAGTGCAGATGATTAAGCGCAGTGTTAGCCTGAATATACAGCACTAATTTACCAGTATATTGTAGCGGATGATCATTTGACTCGAATTTTCGCATAACTAGTCCGATTGCATCTCGAATTGGCAGATATTTTGCAATATTTAATTCGTTATAAATATTATTAAAAAAACTACGATAAAATTGATCTAATTCTTTGTATGTTTCATTAATCAGCTTTTTTTCTTTTGGAGATGAAGCACCGATTAAGTGAACACTCATTACATCACTTCCTTAGTACAGAAATAATTTGTGTTTTAGGCGCAAATTTTTCTTTTAGTTCTTGGGGTAACGGATCATCAGTAATAAGTACATCGATCTGACTCAAGGGGATTGACATAAACGGAGAAGTATTTTGACTGTTGAACTTATAATTTTCTGCGATTACCACGACTTGTTTTGCCCTCGAAGCAGCGACACGAGTTAATTCTGCATCACTCATCTTTGTGAGATAAGCACCATCTTCTTTGACGTTTGATGTGCCAAAAAATGCTGTATTAAAGCTCATTCGCTTTAAAGTATCAATCGATGTGACTGAATAATTAAAGCGATGTTCTTTGTCGATTTTTCCACCTAATAGACGAACGTCGGGTAGTCTTGATCGCATCAATTCCAGGGAATTATCAATTGAATTTGTCACAATCTGCAAATCCATACCACAAATTAATTCGCATAGCTTTTTCAGCGTAGTTGAAGCACCAATAAAATCGTATTGATTTGGATGAACAAAGCGGAGCGCCATCTGTGCCATTTTCGTTTTAATAGGGGAATCGATGTGATTCCTGGTAATGAAATTAGGTACATTGTCGTGACTGTTAGCCAGTAACCCACCGTGAACTCGAATTGCCTGACCTGTGGAAGTTAATCTAAGAACATCTCGCCGGGCTGTATCAAACGAAACATTAAAGTAGTCAGCTAAATCTTTTGTAACTAAGTGATGTTTTTGTTCTAATAATTTTTTTATTTCGCGAATTCGTTCTTCTTGAGTCATAATATTTCTCCTAAAAATAATCTAGCATTTTTTATTTTTTTAAGAATCAAATAGTCAGTATTTCATATTGGATTTTATGTGCTTGTTTGTGTTTAACTAAAATTATACTGAAGTTTAAAGTTAAAAAGACTGATAAATCAAGATTTTGAAAAAACATATATACTTAAATGCTTATTTTAAAAATTGGAACGAACCAATTTTTAAAATGGTTGATATTGAATACAAAATTGGTATAATAACCGTATAAAGAAAGTTTAAGTAAATAATTTCTAAATAGGAGAAATAATATGGCAGTAGATTATGATTCAAAGGAATTTTTAAAGAGCGTAGATGCCCATTGGCGCGCAGCTAACTATTTGTCAGTTGGTCAACTCTTTTTGATGGATAACCCGCTTTTAAAGCATGACCTTAAAGCAAGTGAAGTTAAGCCTAAACCAATCGGACACTGGGGGACAATCTCACCACAAAACTTTATTTATGCACATTTAAACCGCGTCATTAAAAAGTATGGCTTGGATATGTTTTATATCGAAGGCTCCGGTCACGGTGGTCAAGTAATGGTTTCCAATTCATATCTTGATGGTTCATACAGTGAGCTTTATCCAGAAATTCAACAAGATGAAAAGGGAATGGCTAAGTTATTCAAACGCTTTAGTTTTCCTGGTGGTTCTGCTTCTCACGCTGCTCCTGAAACTCCAGGTTCAATGCATGAAGGTGGCGAGCTTGGCTACTCACTTTCACATGGTACCGGTGCAATTTTAGACAATCCTGATGTGATTGCAGCAGTTGAAATCGGTGATGGTGAAGCTGAGACTGGCCCGTTAGCTGCAAGTTGGTTTAGTGACAAGTTCATTAACCCAATCAAAGATGGTGCTGTACTACCAATTCTACAAATCAACGGTTTTAAAATTTCTAACCCAACCATCGTTTCAAGAATGTCAGATGAAGAACTAACCAAGTACTTTGAAGGTATGGGTTGGCATCCTTACATTATTTCTGCATATAATGGTGGTGAATTTGACGGCTATAAAGATCACATGCAAGTTCACGAAGAAATGGCAAAATTAATGGATACTGTAATTGAAGAAATTAAAGCCATTCAAAAGAATGCTCGTGAAAATAATGATGAGACTTTATCACATTGGCCAATGATTATCTTCCGCGTTCCAAAGGGATGGACAGGACCTACAACTGATCTTGACGGTAATCCTATTGAAAACTCATTTAGAGCACACCAAATTCCAATTCCTGTTGCTCAAGATGACATGGAACATAAAGATATGTTGGTTGATTGGCTTGAAAGCTATAAACCAGCAGAATTGTTTGATGAAAATGGTGTACCAACTGAATTGGTAACTGCTGATAATGTTACTGGTGATAGCAGAATGGCAGTCAACCCAATTACAAATGGTGGTGGCGACAAGGCTAAGCGTCTCAACCTTCCAGATTATCGTAAATATGCCTTAGAGTTTGATCAACCTGGTTCAGTTGAAGCAGAAGATATGACTGAATGGGCAAAATATTTGAATGAAATTGCAGAACTTAACCCAGACAATTTCCGTGGTTTTGGACCTGATGAAACCAAATCAAACCGTTTGTTCAAATTTATTGATGAGCAAAAGCGTCAATGGGAAGGCTCAGTTCATACACCAAACGATGAGAACTTAGCACCAAGTGGTCGTTTAATTGATTCTCAATTATCCGAACATCAAGACGAAGGTTGGCTTGAAGGCTATGTTTTATCTGGTCGTCATGGTTTCTTTGCAACTTACGAATCATTTGGACGTGTTGTTGACTCGATGTTAACCCAGCACATGAAGTGGTTAAGAAAAGCCAAGGAACAATATTGGCGTAAGGATTACCCATCTTTGAACTTTGTTGCAACTTCAACTGTTTTCCAACAAGATCACAATGGTTATACTCACCAAGATCCAGGTATCTTAACTCACTTATATGAAAAGAATCGTCCAGATTTGATTCACGAATACTTACCAGCTGATACAAACTCTTTATTAGCAGTATCTCAAAAAGCATTTACTGATCGTGAATGTATCAACGTTTTGGTTACTTCTAAGCAAGAACGTCCACAATGGTTTTCAATCGATGAAGCAACTAAGATTGCTAACCACGGTTTATCATATATTGATTGGGCTTCAACTGATCAAAATGCTAAGCCTGATGTTGTCTTTGCTTCAACTGAAACTGAGCCAACTATGGAGTCTTTAGCTGCTATTGACATTTTGCATAAGAATTTCCCAGAAATGAAAATTCGTTACATTAACGTCATTGATGTAATGAAGTTAATGAATACAACAGATAATCCAGAAGCAATTTCCGATAAGGAATTTGAAGAATTATTCCCAACTGATGTGCCAGTAATTTTTGCATGGCACGGCTACAAGGCAATGATGCAATCAATCTGGTTTGGTCGTAATCGTAGCAATGTTCATATTCACTGCTATGAAGAAGAAGGAGACATTACTACTCCATTTGACATGAGAGTTGTTAATGAACTTGATCGTTTCCATTTAGCAAAGGATGCAGTTTTGAGTATGCCAGAATACGCTGAAAAGAGCGCCGGCTTTGTTGCAGAAATGGATCGCTTATTAGCTAAGCACCACCAGTACATTCGTGACAATGGTAAAGATATGCCAGAAGTAACAGAATGGAAATGGACAGGCTTAAAATAAATTAAGTGTACATCTCATTTTACTTATAAATAAAAACGTGATTCCAATCGGAACCACGTTTTTTGCTTTGAAAATTATTGTTGATCTTTTGGATTGATTCCCCAAAAGAAGGTTAATATTGCTGCCGTAATTAGAGATATTGCGGAGCCTAAAATCATAAAGCCAATTGGCTTATACATTAGCATCAAGATTGAGAAAATGTTGTCAATTTGGAATGCTCGAACAACTACGTGAAGTGAGGCATTAATGGCACCACCAATTCCACCTGCAATTGCTGTGATGATCATTAATCTCTTTGAGGGCATAATTAAACCGTACAAAATCGGTTCAGTTACACCGGCAAAAATACCTGTAATTGTAACAGATCCTGATAGTCCCTTGAGTTTGGCATCTTTCTTTTTGAGCAAACTGTATAAAAAGATACCGAGGGAAACACCGATTTGTGCCCAAACGGCTGCAACTGCCACACCACCAATTACATCACCACCGTACATTTTGAGGTTTTGCAATGTGATTGGCACTAGGCCCCAGTGTAAACCAAGTACGGTTAAGAAAGGATAGACCATGCCTAGCAGCAAGCCGGCAACTAATCTGCTTTTACCGAATAGCCACATGATAATAGCTGAAATCCATTTACCAACAGTGTCACCAAATGGACCAAAAATTAGTACGGTTGCTGGTACTAAGATAATTAAACAAATCATTGAATTTAGGAAAATCTGAATTTGTTGTGGAATAATCTTTTTCAATAAGCGGTCAAGTAAAACGTAAACCCCGATAATGACAAAAATTGGGAATACTGTGGTGGAATAGTCAATTGCGTCTAATGGCATGCCAAAAAGACTAAGACCGTGCTTTCCAACCAGCTGAGTGAAATTTGGTTCTAACAGTGCCGCCCCCAAGGCACCACCGACGAATGGGTCTGCTTTAAATTCTTTGGCTAAAGTAATGCCGACAAAAATAGGTAGAAAGTAAAAGACTGAATTCCCAGCTGCAGATAAGACAAGATAGGCTGTACTAGTTTCAGATAACCAATGCAAATTAGCTAAAACTGTTAGAACAGCCTTTACCATTCCGGCGCCAGCCATTACTGAAAGAAGTGGCATAAAAGCCCCGGAAATAGTTTTAGTTATTGACAACTTAGCCTTTTTATCTGTTTTTTCTTCTTTAGAGTTAGCTGTCTTGTGATCACTCAGTTTTTTCTGAATGACGTCATAATAATCTGCCACATTAGTACCAATTACGACCTGCTCTTGACCGCCACTTTTAACGACACTTAAAACGCAAGGCAAGGAATTCAATTTGTCTTTATCGACTTTACTATCGTCTTTTAAGTCAAAGCGCAATCTAGTTACGCAATGGACCAAATTATTGACGTTATCTGGTCCGCCAACATATTTTAAAATTGCCTCTGATTCACCATTAATATTATTCATACATTCTCCCACTTATAAAAATTAATGAGAACAACTTTTAAATTATCTCATTATATTTTAAAAAATAAGCAATATTATAATTTAACTTTATAGTAATTGTCAATGAACTTAAAAAGAACATTTTAGAAGTATATTGCCATTTATAAATCCTTTAGTATAAAATTAAATTGTTGGTAATTTTTAACAAATTTAAAAAAGGAGGAAACAGTGAATAAACTAGTAAATGTGTTAACTACGACAGATATCCATGGCTTTATTTCTAATGAGGGGCAGCCACCTGCCTTGGCGTTGCAAGGAATAAAGGAAAAATATCCTAACTCTCTGTTAATGGATAGTGGAGACTTCTTTGTTGGCAACCCTTTGACCACTTATTTTTGTGATCAGATGCAAGTATCTCCAATGGTAGATTATGCCAATAAAGTCGGGTTTGATGTCATGGTACCTGGAAACCATGATTTTGATCATGGATTGAATTATTTAAAGAGTCAGGTTAGCCATTTAAATGCTGACTATGTTTGTTGTAATGTTTTTGATGAAGAGGGAAATTGGATTTTTTCACCGTCTACCATTAAAGAAATTGATGGAATCAAAGTGGGAGTAATCGGCTTACTGACAAGTAGAATGTCAATGATCAGTGACTTTGATGTAACCACGGGAGTAGTTGTTAAGGAAGCATTACCTGAATTACAAAAACAGGTAGCAGCTTTGCGTGAGCAAGTCGATTTAATTTTAGTCGGCTATCACGGTGGAATTGAACGGGATTTGAAGACACACGCTGAAACTAACTATGCAACGGGTGAGGATGAAACTTTTAAATTAGTATCGCAAACACCAGGCATTGATGGTTTTAGCTGTGGTCACCAGCATCGTATTAATCATGGTCAAATAGGTGATACCCTTGTTGTTCAAGGTGGATACCGAGGTAATTGCTTTGGTCACATGACGTTTGACTTTAATGATCAAAATAAAATTGTAAAACGTCAAGAAGAAATCGTCTTAACTGAGACTCTGCCAGCCAAAACAGGCGATTTTTATTCAGAAGAAGATTATCAAAATTGGCTTGCAGAAGATTTTGATCTCAGTCATTTAGTAGAGTTTTTAAAACAAAAATTTGCTCGCGAGCATTTAGGAATTTTTATTAGCTTAAAAGGGAAAACTAGGCAGCAAGTAATAGATTCTTTTACCATTCCATATGGTGTTAGAATTTATCGCCTGACTTCGTCCGAATATCAGGTTTTCAGCCAACAAGATTGGGCTCTTAAGCAAGAAAATTATGATTCTAATGCTCACGATTTTTTGGTTCTGACGAATTCTTATGAAGTACCAGAATATCGGTTGACGGACCAATTTGTTGATAATATTTTTGATGAATATTCATACTATTTAACGCAGCGCAATTAGGGAGAAAGTAATGGGAGTAATTGGAATTATTATAGTGTTGGGTCTACTTTATCTGGTAAGTTTTGATCGCAAGCACATCGACTACAAATCACTTATTTATCTTTTTGTAACAGAATTAGTAATCCTGTTTTTGATTTTAAAGACAACAATTGGTAATTGGATCATTAAGGGATTATCCGGTAGTTTAAACATTATCAGTCAGTCTAGTAGTAAGGGTGTAAACTTCGTTTTCGGTGATTTAAAAAATCCTGGTGCTACTTCACAATTTTTCTTAAATGTCTTATTACCATTGATTTTTATTTGTGCACTGATTGAATTGTTGCAGTATTTGCGTATTTTACCTTTTATTATTAAATATGTTGGTAAAGTTCTGAAAAAGCTGTTCCATATTGATGAAATTAATGCGTTTACGATTTTAAGTTATCCTTTTGTAAGTAATGGTGTTTTTGTTCCTTTTAAGGATCAAATGAAAGACATGTCACCAAATCAATTATTTACACTATCAATTTATACTTTATCAAATACTACAGTAACAATGATTGCTTCATATATGCATATTATTAAATCTGAATTTATTATTGTTGCTTTGATACTTAACCTCTTCACTTCGATTATTGTTGCTAAAATAGTTGCACCATACGATATTTCGCAAGTTAATTATGAAATTTCGACTAAGAACACTAATCAAAAGTCATTGATTACGCGCTTGATTGACAGCATGAACCTTGGATTTAAACTGGCAATTAACATTTCAATCTCAATTATTGGTTTTGTTTCGTTAATTACTTTTGTCAACATTATTTTCAAATCAGTTTGTGGTAAAACCTTAACGGCCTTAATTGGTTATGTTTGTGCTCCTGTAGCTTTTATCATGGGAGTAGATCCACATTCAATTGTTAGTGCTGGTACAGTTCTGGCTACCAAAGCATTTACCAATATCTTTGTCGCAATAAACCAAATTAATATGCACGCAGTTCCGCTTAAGACGCAAGCAATTGTTAGTGTTTTCTTGATTTCTTTTGCTAACTTACCAAACTTGGGTACTACCCTGGGTATCATGCATACAATGGTTGACGAAGAGCATGGTGAAGCTATTGCAAGTCATGCATTAAGACTATTTTTGGTGGCAACAGCAGTCAGCATTCTTAATGGGGCATTGGCTGGTCTATTTTATTCATTTTAATTAGCTTTCTCCTTGTTAATCTGAAGATTTTTATTTATAATAAAAACATCATAAGGGAGTAACAGCAATTACCTGCGATAAGCCCAACAACCGAAGATATACTTCTGGACTTATCTTAATTAGTGAGACTTGTGTGTGTTAAACATATAAGTCTCTTTTTTATTTTTAGGAGGAAAAAATGCCCCAAAATTTTTATAATCAAACAATTAAAGATATTGAAAAAGAGCTTTCAACATCTTGTGAAAATGGTTTAAATTCGGAGCAAGTAAAGCAGCTTCAGGAAAAATATGGTCCTAATAGTCTTGCTGGTAAGAAGAAAACCAGTATGTTGCAACGCTTTATTGCACAATTTAAAGACTTTATGATTATTGTTTTGATCATTGCTGCGCTTTTATCTGGTTTTGTCGCTCAAGAGTGGACAGACGCTGCGATTATCATGGTTGTTGTTATCCTGAACGCTGTTTTAGGTGTCTTCCAAGAAACTCGTTCTGAAGAAGCAATTAATGCTCTGAAAAAAATGGCCACGCCGAATGCGCATGTGCGAAGGAATGGGCAAGTGGTTGAGATTCCAAGTACTGAATTAGTGCAAGGCGATATTGTTTTACTTGAAGCTGGAGATGTCGTTCCCGCAGACTTGCGTTTGACAATCGCTGAAAGCTTGAAGATTGAGGAGTCCGCATTAACTGGGGAATCAGTACCAGTTGATAAAGAGCACGACCAAATTGATGAGGATAAAGTTGCTTTAGCCGATCAGGATAATATGGCGTTTGCCAACACCAACGTTACCTATGGTCGTGGTGAAGGAATTGTCACTGAAATTGGAATGAATACTGAGGTCGGTAAAATTGCCACCATGCTTAATAATACCGATGAAACGGATACACCACTTAAGCGCAACCTTAACCAATTAGGTAAGACATTAACAATTATGATCTTGCTGATTTGTGCGGTTGTTTTCGTTGTCGGTTTCTTTACCAAGCAGGGTACAGAGCCAACACAAAAATTAGCAATTGATATGTTCTTAGTTGCTGTTTCGTTAGCAGTTGCGGCAATCCCAGAAGGACTACCTGCAATTGTTACCATCATTTTGGCGCTGGGAACGCAAGTAATGGCTAAGCACAATTCGATTGTGCGTAAATTACCTGCAGTTGAAACTTTGGGTGCAACTGATATTATCTGTTCAGATAAAACTGGTACATTAACTCAAAATAAGATGACAGTTGAGCAGGTCTACTATGACAATGAAGCTCATCAAGCAGACCAGAAGATTTCTGAAGATAACCCTACGTTGTTGTCAATGGTTTTAGCTAACGACTCTAAGCTTGATGACACAAATAGATTGTTGGGAGATCCAACTGAGACTGCACTTATTCAATATGCCTTAGATCAAAAGATTGATGTTCATCAGCTACTTGACCAGCACAAACGGGTTCAAGAAGTTCCCTTTGATTCTGGCCGTAAGTTAATGAGTACGGTTAATGAAAATGGTGGACAATATTTTGTTGCTGTTAAGGGAGCACCTGACCAATTACTTAAACGAGTCACTAAAATCGAAATTAATGGCAAGGTAGAAGCGATTTCTGCTGAACAAAAAGAAGAAATTTTACTTTCTAACCAAAAAATGGCAAAAAGAGCCTTAAGAGTCTTAGGTTTAGCGTATAAGACAGTTGATCAGCTATACGATGCTCCTTCAACTGATAACGTTGAACAAGATTTGATTTTTGTCGGTTTGGTTGGAATGATCGATCCAGAAAGACCTGAAGCTAAAAAAGCAATCGCAGAAGCACATGATGCAGGAATCAGAACAGTTATGATTACTGGAGACTTCCAAGTGACTGCACAAGCAATCGCTGAGCGACTTGGAATTCTAAAACCAGGCCAAGATGAACGTGTGGTTACTGGTGCTCAACTTGATGAGGTTAGCGATGAATACTTGCAAGAACATGTACCTGATTACAGCGTTTATGCTCGTGTTTCGCCAGAGCACAAGGTTCGAATTGTTAAGGCATGGCAAGCACGTGGCAAAATTGTTGCGATGACAGGTGATGGTGTTAATGACGCTCCTAGTTTGAAGCAAGCCGATATTGGTATTGGTATGGGGATTACAGGTACTGAAGTTTCCAAGGGTGCTAGCGATATGATTTTGGCCGACGATAACTTTGCCACAATCGTTGAAGCTGTTAAGCAAGGTCGTAAAGTTTTCAGCAATATTCAAAAGGCAATTCTGTACTTGATGAGTTGTAATGTTGGTGAAGTTTTGACAGTGTTTATGATGACAATGCTTGGCTGGGACATTCTAGCACCCGTTCAACTTCTTTGGATTAACCTTGTTACTGATACATTACCAGCTATTGCACTTGGACTTGAACCAGTGGAAAAAGGTATCATGAAGAGGGCACCACGTGGTCGGAAATCCAATTTCTTTAGTGGTGGCGTTTCTAGTTCAATCGTCTACCAAGGAATTTTGGAAGGTATTTTAGTTTTAGCAACTTATCAATTAGGCTTGAAATTTGGTCCTCATGTTAACAGTGCTAACTTACAGCATGCGGATGCATTGACTATGGCATTCTTGACTTTAGGATTAATCCAATTATTCCATGCGATTAACTCAAAATATATCCATCAATCAATCTTTTCTAAGCATACACTTACAAATAAATGGTTTAACTGGGCTATCCTTATTTCAGCAATAGTAATGGCCGCGGTAGAACTACCATTTATGACTAAGTTCTTTGATGTTACTGAATTAAATGGCATGCAATGGTTAATTGTCTTAGGTGCAGGAACTTGTATGATTATCATTGTTGAAATTGTTAAATTCTTCCAACGTCAAGCAGGTCAAAAATAGTCAAAATAATAACTAAAAAACTGGTAAATTACGCTATAGAAGCAGTAGTTTACCAGTTTTTTTGCATTTATTAATTTTAAAAAGCTAGTTTAAATACAGTTAGCAATTTTAGTTAGGTATTCGGAATCAATATCGTCAAAACGTGCGAAGTTCTTGCTATCAAGGTCTAAGACGGCAATCAAAACTTCATTTTTCATGATTGGAATGACGATTTCTGAATTGGTAGCAGCATCGCAAGCAATATGGCCAGCGAATTTATGAACATCAGGGACAATTTGCGTTTCTCTTGCTTTTGCGGCTGTACCGCAAACACCTTTGCCTATTGCAATGTGCATGCATGCAACAGGACCCTGAAAAGGTCCCAAAATTAATTCGTTATTTTGATAACGATAAAAACCAGCGTAGCTGACATCAGGCAAATTATTAAACAGAAGGGCACTGATATTACTCATATTGGCGATCAAATCGTGCTCATCTTCAAGTAGGCTTTGTGCTTGTTTAAGTAGCAGTTGATAACGTTCAAGTTTGTCCATTAGCTTTCTCCTTTTTGACTAAGTCTAAACTAAGAGGGTGATTTTTAAAAGTCAAACAAAGTATTTACTTTTTGATTTCAAATGTGTAAGATTGAACAAGCCGTTATAAAAAAGCTATAATGAAATGTGTGGTAGCGCTAAAATCATTGCTAATATAAGATTTAACAATGATTTGGTACCTAAGAAACTTTGTGATTTGTAAGAAATAAATTACAAAAATGTATAAATTTTCATTAAAAAAGGTGTATAATTTTTAAAAATCTTAACGGCTATAGTAAAATGGTCTCAATGACTTATTTTATTGCAAGATAATGAAAGGGGCGATAACAATGTCGATGATAGAGTTCCATGACGTGCAAAAATATTATGGCCATTTTCATGCACTGCACGACATTAATTTGGAAATTGATGAAGGGGAGACGGTGGTTTTAATTGGACCATCAGGTTCAGGTAAGAGTACTTTAGTACGTACCGTGAACGGCCTTGAAACAATCCAAAAAGGTCAATTGATTGTTAACGGTCATGATTTGTCTGATCCAAAGACTAACCTTAACATTCTTCGAAGTGATGTTGGGATGGTTTTCCAGCACTTCAACCTGTACAAAAATAAAGATGTACTTGAAAATATTATGTTGGCACCAAGAATTGTTAGCCATATTCCAGAAGAAGAAAACAAAAAACGAGCAATGGAACTGCTCGAAATGGTTGGTCTGGAAAAATGGGCACACAATATGCCTTCACAAATTTCAGGTGGTCAAAAACAGCGTGTTGCCATTGCTCGAACATTGGCCATGCGTCCTAAGCTTATTCTTTACGATGAACCAACTAGTGCGCTTGACCCAGAAATGATTGATGATGTTTTGCAAGTTATTAAGAAAGTTACAAATGAGAGCGGAATGACATCCTTGATTGTTACCCACGAAATGGGCTTTGCTAAAGAGGTTGCCAACCGAGTTATCTTCATGGACCAAGGTCAAATTGTTGAAGATGAGAATAGCGCAAGTTTCTTTGAACAACCTAAGACAGTACGGGCACAACAATTCTTGAGTAAGATCATCTCTCACTAAGGAGGCCGATTATGAAAAAGAAATTTTGGTTGCTTCCTTTACTAGCATGTGTATTGATGCTAACTGGATGTGGTAAGAGCCTAAGTGATCAATCTGTTTTAGATAATGTTAAAGAGTCTAATACGATTACTTGGGGCGTTAAAGGTGATGTTAAACTTTTTGGCTTGATTGATGTCCGCGATGGTCAACAAAAAGGTTTTGATGTTGACATGGCCAAGGCAATTACTAAGCGTATCTTAGGACCTAAAGGCAAGGCAGAATTTGTCACAACCACGTCACAATCAAGAATACCGCTTTTGAAGAATGGTAATGTCGATGCAATAATTGCTACGATGACGATTACTCCAGAGCGTAAAAAGATTATTTCATTTTCACACTCATACTTTGATGCCGGTCAGTCAATATTAGTTGCTAAAAATTCCTCAATTAAAAGTGCCAAAGATTTAAATGGTAAGACTGTTATTGGGGTAGTTGGTGCTAATTCAGTGGACAACATTAAAAAGATAGCTCCTAAGGCAAAAGTGATTGAACTACAAGATTATGCTCAAGCTATGAATGCATTGAAATCAGGTCAAGGTGATGCTTTGACTACTGATAATGGTATCTTATTTGGGTTAGCAGTTCAGAACCCAGGCTATGAAGTTCGTGGTGGAACTTTCACCGTTGAACCTTATGGTGTTGCGGTTAATAAGGGACAAACCGGATTTACTAAGGCTGTTGACAAGGCAGTTCTTGAGATGCAGCACGATGGTGAATACAACCGCTTAATCAAAAAGTGGTTTGGCGATGTTCCAGGATTTAAGTATAAGGAGCTGTATCGCCGATGATTGATATTTTTACAAGATTTAGTGGTCAATTATTTGTTGGTTTAGGCTGGACGATACTTTCAAGTGTGATTGCATTATTCTTCAGTTTGATTATAGGAACTGTATTTGCAATTATGGAAGTTGTTCCTAGTAAAATAGCTCGCTTCATTGGACGTGCTTACGTAGAAATATTGCGTAACATTCCACTGCTGGTAATTACGATGTTCTTCTATCTTGTTATTCCAAAATATGTGATGAAGATTAATGGTTTTACTGCAGGAACAATTGGTTTAACGCTTTATACTTCTGCATTTATTGCTGAAACGATTCGTTCAGGTATCCAATCTGTTTCTGGTGGACAAATGGAGGGTGCTCGTTCTACAGGTATGACTTATTGGCAAGCAATGCGTTACATTATTTTGCCACAAGCATTCAAGATCGTTATTCCACCACTTGGAAACCAGTTTGTTAACTTAGTCAAAAACTCATCGGTTCTTGCCTTTGTTGCAGGATTTGATTTGATGTATCAAGCAAACTCAATTGCTTCGACTACTTTTGACCAGATTAACAGCTATTTAGTAGTTGGGGTTTTGTATTTAATTATTACATTACCACTTAGCTACTACATGCAGTATTTGGAAAAGAAATTAGCCTGAGAGGAGGTTCAGTGAAATGCAAAATTGGATTAGCGCCTTTTCATGGCTAAACGTGCACTTTCTATTAATGGGCCTTTGGGTTACTATCTATATTTCAGTAATTTCAGTTATTTTGAGTTTCATTATTGGCTCAATTTTGGGAATTATTAGATATTCAAAAATCAAGTTTGTTTCAAAAATCGTTGGTTTTATAATTGATATTATTCGTAACGTGCCGTTACTTTTGATTATCTTCTTTACCTACTTTGGCTTGCCAAACTTTGGGTTGAGACCAGAAACGATTCCAGCAGCAGTTATTGCAATGACGGTCTTTGAATCAAGCATGATTGCAGAAATTGTTCGTTCAGGAATTCAATCAGTTTCTACCGGACAAATGGAAGGTGCAAGATCAACGGGAATGTCCTTTGTTCAAGCATTATGGCATGTTGTATTGCCACAGGCATATAAGAACATGATTCCAACAATTATTAGTCAATTCGTTTCGCTAATTAAGGATACTTCGTTAGCAACAATTATCGTTGTTCCAGAAATGATGCAGCATGCACAAGTTATTTATGGACAAAATTCTAATTATATTTTGCCAATGTTTGCTGCTTTAGCAGTACTATACTTCATCGTCTGCTTTACACTTTCAGTGATTGGCAACGTAATTGGAAAACATTTGACTTAAAATTAAATATTTTGATTTATTTTCTTAAAAAGGATTTCACACTGTGAAATCCTTTTTTTGTGTGTTTTTGCTGATATAAAGCTTTTTATGACTGAGTATCCGATTATAAATAAACAATTAATTAGATTTTTTTTAGAAAAAGTATTGACAGATTAAAAATATACACTTATCTTATTATATAACATCATATAACAATTAATAGATAAGAGGTAAACAATGAAGAAACAATATCAAGACGAAATAACAAATGCGATTAAAGCCTGTCAAAAGATTGACGGCATCAATCATATTTATTTTGCGGCATGTGGTGGTTCAATGGCTTTCATGCAACCAGCAGAGTACATTATTAACCGCGAGTGCGACATTCCTGCAACTATTTTGCCATCACGTGAATTTACCACACGTGATCCTCATGACTTGGGCGAGCATAGTGTAGTTGTAACTTGTTCTCACTCAGGTAGTACTCCAGAAACTAATGAAGCTGCCAAATTTGCTAAAGAAAAAGGCGCTTTAACAATTGGAATTGCCTTCACACCTGATTCAGACTTGGAGAAGAACTCTGACTATACTTTGCATTACAGTTGGGGAAAAGGTACAGACGCTTCTGATTTAAACACCGGTGTACTTTATGGCTTTATTTTTGGTCTGTTAAAGGCTGTGACTGGTGATGCTAAGTATGACAAGGGCTTGAAAGCACTTGACGACTTGGAAGCAATTGCTGAAAGAACTCGTCAGCAATTCGGTGATACAACTAAGAAGTGGACTAGTGAGTTAAAGCGTGAAAAGTTGATTTATGCAATTGGTTCAGGTATTAACTTGGGTGAGACATACTCATTTTCAGCATGCTGGCTCCAAGAAATGCAATGGATTAACAGTAGCTGCATTGACTCAGCTGAATACTTCCATGGTCCATTTGAAATTACCGACTTTGATGTTCCTTTCATTATCTGTGAAGGAATGGGTGTTACTCGCAAGATGGACCAACGTGCGGTTGATTTTGCTAAGAAGCACAGTGACAAAGTTTATGTAATTGATAATGCAGACTTTGATATGCATGAAATTGATGACGATTTTAAAGAATATTATTCACAGATTCTTTCAGGTGTGGTCTTCCGTCAACTTGCTGAAGGTTTTTCATATGAAAGAGGTCATTCTCTAGAAGCTCGTCGTTACATGTGGCACTTAGATTATTAGTGTTAGTCCAATGAAGATAATTTCAATTGGAGATAATGTAGCTGACACCTATGTTAAGCAGAGAATTTATTTTCCTGGTGGAAATTGCGTCAATGTTGCTGTTGATGCAAAAAAAGCTGGAGCAGAAGTTTCTGCTTATCTCGGCATTTTAGGTAATGACGATCGTGCTAGCCATATTGAAGAAGCACTAAAAGAAGAGCAGGTTGAATTAGTTAACTGTCGTAAAGTTTATGCTCCTACGGCGCAGCCACGAGTTTTCCTAACTGCTGAGGGCGATCGAACCTTTGAAGCAGGCCCGAAGAACTCAGGCTTACACTTATTAAACTTACGATTAACTCCTGATGACTTTACAACAATCGATGGCTTCGACGTTATTCATGCAGGAATTGATTCTGGAATTGATGAGTATCTACCAGAATTACATAAACGAGTAAAAGTTTCCTTTGACTTTTCTATTTCTCGGGATAAGGACTACTTTAAAAAGACACTTCCTAATGTTGATTTTGCATTTTTCTCTGGGTCTGAAATGAGTGATGACCAAGCTGTAGAATTTGCCAAAAAATATTTAACCTTAGGTCCAGAAGTTATTGTTATTACAAGGGGAGAAAAACCCGCATTTTTGTTAACTTCACAAGAATCTTATTACCAAGAACCGCAAAAAATAAAAGTTGTCGACACGATGGGTGCAGGTGACAGTTTTATTGCTGGTTTTCTAGTTTCTTACTTAGATAAGAATAATTTAGTATTAGCGGCAGAAGCTGCAAGCAAAAACGCTGCAGTTACCTGTCAATTATCTGGCGGCTTTGGTCACCAGAAATCTTTTTAGAAAAGAGTGATGAACATGAAAAAAGGTGCAGTACTTGCTACAGCAGCCGTTGCATGCTTCGGTATGCTGTTAACTGGTTGTCAGAACAAAGGCAATTCTAGTTCAAAAAAGCAAGATAAAATTACAGTTGTACAAAATGCCCCAGTGGATTCGCTAGATCCAATCTTGGCCTATTCAAACAGCTCGTCTGTAGTTGTAGCCAACACAACTGAGGGTCTTTATACAATTGATGCAAACGATAAGCCTCAGCTTGGTTTGGCTTCAAGCGTGAAGACAAGTAATCATGGTTTGACGAAGACCTTTACGATTCGTGAAGATGCTAAGTGGTCAAACGGCGATCCAATTACAGCAAATGATTTTGTCTTCGCATGGCGCCGCTTGGCTAATCCTAAGAACGCCTCAGCTTTCAACTTCCAACCAGGTGCAGCTGGAATTAAAAATGCTGATGACATCGTTGCAGGAAAGAAACCTGTTAATTCATTAGGCGTTAAAGCTACAAGTGAAAAGACTTTAGTTGTTGAATTAGATCATGTAGTACCTTATATGAACAAGCTGCTTGCATTTAGTGACTTTGCACCAGTCAACCAAAAGTACTTCGAAAAAGCAGGTAAGGAATTCGCTCAAGATTCAGATCACTTGATTGCTTCAGGTCCATATAAGATTAAGGACTGGAAGCTTGGTGATAACAGTATCCAATTAGTGAAAAACGCAAAATATTGGGATGCTAAAAACGTTAAGCTTAACGAAGTAAAACTTGATGTGATTATTGATCCTGAAAAAGCAGCCATTGCTTTTGAAAACGGTAGTGCTGATTATGTTCACCTTAGCGGACAACTTGTTCCTAAGTACCGTAAGGATAAAAACTACGAAAATGAAGTTGGTAATTTTACCCAATACCTTATGTTCAATGTAAAGAAGCCTGGTCTTGATAACGAGGACTTACGTAAGGCAATTTCTAGTAGCATTAATCGTAAGGAAATTACCAAACACATTTTGAAAGACGGTTCTATTCCAGTTCATTCAATGGTAATGAAAGATTTAGTCAAGAATCCTTCAAATGGTAAGGACTTTGCCGATGAGTCTACGACTGATTTGTCAGAGTACTCAGCTGCTGATGCAAAGAAGTACTGGAACAAAGCTAAGTCCAAGACTGACTTAAGATCAATAACCTTATTGTATGATGATAGTGATCCTGCTTACGCTAACGTTGCCGCATATGTGAAGGCACAAGTTGAAAAGAATCTTCCAGGAATGAAAGTTGATTTACAACAAGTTTCCAAGAAGACTAGACTTGATAAAATGTCAAAAGCAACTTACGACGTTACACTTACACGTTGGGGGCCAGATTATGCTGATCCAACAGCAATTTTAAGTATGTACCAAAGTAAGAATGATAGTAACTACGGTAAATGGGCTAACTCTGAATTTGATAAGTTAATGGCAGAGTCAAACAAGACAACAGATCAAGCTAAAAGATATCAACTTTTACTAAAGGCAAATAATATTTTAATTGATAGTGCTTCTTGTCCGCCATTGTACCAAAATGGTGCTCCAGTCTTAAAGAGAGCTAACATCCAAGACTTACCAATGCATATTGCAGGTGTTCCATACTTCTTCAAGTATGCATCGATTAAGTAAATTGAATGACTGTAAAAAAGAGGCCTAGGCCTCTTTTTTACTCACAAAATATGATCGAGATAATTAGTTCTCACCAACTAATATAATAAATATATTAAATTATTTTAAGAAATAAGGTTGACAGATTAAAAATATCTTATTATCTTATCATATAAGGCGCTGAACAATTACTAAGATCTTGGGTAGATTTAAAAGAGATCTTTATTTCTTTGAAACTGATCAAATTAAAGTCATTTGGTTTTAAGTAATTCTCCCTAGTTCGAAGCATTTAGAAAAGAGTGAAATTTATGAAAAGAAGTGCAGCAATCGTTTCAACTGCAATTGCCTGCGTTGGAATGTTACTGACTGGTTGTCAGAAGAGTTCGAATTCAGGCACACAAAATCAAAGTAAAATTACGGTGGTAGAAAATACTCCTGTTGATTCTCTGGATCCCGCAGTAGCATATCAAGAGTCAGCTATCGTTACCGTAGCTAACACAACTGAAGGCTTATATACAATGGATGCACATGATAAGCCACAATTTGGATTAGCATCCAAAGTTAAAACAAGTAATCACGGTTTGACAAAAACATTTACAATTCGTGAAGATGCTAAGTGGTCAAATGGTGATCCAGTGACAGCTAACGATTTTGTATTTGGTTGGCGGAGATTTTCAGATCCTAAAAATGCGTCACCATATAACTTTGAACTAGGTGCTGCGGGAATTAAAAATGCTGATGCAATTACTCTAGGTAAGAAGCCTACAAGTGATTTAGGTGTGAGAGCTACCGGCCCCAAGACTTTGGTTGTTGAACTTGATCATCCGGTTCCGTTTTTGAGCAGAATTTTAGCATTTGCACCATTTGCTCCTGTTAATCAAAAGTATTTTGAAAAAACAGGTAAAAAATTTGGTCAAGATTCAAGTCACGTGATTGCAACAGGACCATATAAAATTAAAGACTGGAAGCTAGGAGACAATACAGTACAGCTTGTAAAGAATCCAAAATACTGGGACGCTAAAAATGTTAAGGTTAAAGAAATTAAGCTTGATGTAATAACCGATCCAGAAAAAGCAGCGATTGCTTTTGAGAACGGTAATGCTGACTATGTACGTCTGAGTGGGCAACTGGTTTCAAAATATCATAAAGATAAGAACTTTGTTGATGAGATTAGCAACTTCAACCACTACTTAATATTTAATATGAAAGAACCTGGCATAAATAATGCTAATTTGCGTAAAGCAATTTCAGTTAGCCTTAATAGGAAAGAAATTACTACTCATATTTTGAAAGATGGTTCAGTTCCTGTTCATTCGATGGTAATGAGAAAACTTGGCAAAAATCCCAAAACTGGTAAAGACTTTGCTGATGAATCAACAGCTAATTTATCACATTATTCCCCAGCTGACGCTAAAAAGTATTGGAATAAGGCTAAATCAGAAACTAAATTAAGATCATTCACTTTGCTTTATGATGATAGTGATCCGTCATATTCAAATGTTGCTGCTTATATTAAAGCTCAAGTTGAGAAAAACTTACCTGGAATGAAGGTAAACTTACAGCAGGTTTCAAAGAAAACTAGGTTAGATAAAATGGCCAAATCTAACTTTGATGCAGGTATTTCTCGTTGGGCACCAGACTATGGTGATATATCAGCAGTATTAAATATGTATGTTACTGGTAACGCTAGCAACTATGCGAAATGGTCAGATCCGGAATACGATCGTTTGATTGCACAAGCAAACAAAGAAACTGATCTTTCTAAGAGATATCAACTACTATTAAAAGCAAATAATATTTTAGTTGATAGCGCAGCTTGTCCACCATTATATCAAGCAGGTGCACCAGTCTTAAGACGAACAAACATTAAAGATATGCCAATGCATATCTCTGGTGTTCCACTAGTCTTTAAATATGTATATATAAAATAAATTAGAAAACAAATAGAACTGGGATTTAATCTCAGCTCTGTTTGATTAGATGAAAGTGAGGGAAGAACTTGAAGAAATATGTCTTGAAAAGACTTTTAATCGCGGTAGTAACCTTATTCTTAATTACATTAATTTTATTTGTAATGGAAAAGGCAATGCCAGGTTCTCCATTTAATGATGAAAAAATGTCACACGCTCAAGTTGCTGCCCTTTACCGTAAATACGGGCTAGATGGACCGATTTGGCTACAGTTCTTTAATTATTTGAAAAATATGATTACTGGTGACTTTGGTGTTTCATACACAGTTCAAGTAAACACTCCGGTAACAACAATGATTTTTCAACACTTCAAGATTTCATTACAAATTGGTTTACAAGCAACTGTATTAGGCTCAATTATTGGTTTCTTTATGGGTGTTCTTGCAGCAGTTAAAAAAGGCACCATCTGGGATAACCTAATGACAGGAATCTCGGTATTAGGAATTAGTTTACCCAACTTCGTTGTGGCCTTGATTATCTCGCTAATCTTCTCATACAAATTAATGGTTTTACCTGGAACTTACCAACAAACTCAACCATTTGTTTCAAGTATTTTGCCAACAATTGCATTGAGTACATTTACAATGGCAAGTATCGAACGATATGTCCGTAATGACATGATTACGATTATGGATTCAGACTATTATCGATTAGCAGATTCAAAGGGAATTAAGAAGTATCAATTAATTATGCACCATGTAATTAGGAACACTTTGATTTCCGTAATTACTGTGTTAGCACCATTAATGATCGATTTAATTGCTGGTAGTATGGTTATTGAAAAAGCCTTTGCTATTCCTGGCTTAGGTACTTTGTACATCAGTGCAATTCAAGCTAATGATTACAATGTTGTTTTAGGAATCACATTTTTCTACGCAGTTTTGTTCATTGGTATCATGCTAGTTGTTGACATTTTATACGGTTTAATTGATCCACGGATTAGATTAGATGAGGGTGAATAAGATGACAGATAATAAAAATAATGATTTTGAATTTGCCCAAAATCCCGAAGTCGAGGACCATTATTCGGGTAAATCATATTCATATGGTCAATTAATTTGGCATCGCTTTTTAAGAAATAAGGGAGCAGTTGTCAGTGTTGTGGTACTGGTTATTATTACGTTAATTGCCTTTTTGGCACCGCATTTTAGCCAGTTTTCTCCAACTACACCTTATCCAAATCAATCAAATTTAGCTCCAGGTACAAATGGCCATTGGTTTGGTACAGACAATTTAGGGAGAGATATTTTTGTTAGGGTAGCAGCCGGAACCTCCGTTTCATTACGAGTTGCCTTGGTTGCGATGGCTATCGACTTAGTAATAGGGACGAGCTACGGACTTATTTCAGGATACTTTGGCGGCAAGATTGATTTATTCATGCAACGAATTACTGAAATTTTAAGTACAATTCCAATGATTATTATCGTTACGCTTTTAGTTTTGGTAATGAAACCAGGGCTAATTAGTATTATTACGGCGATGATGATTGTTGGTTGGATTAACATGAGTAGAATAGTTCGGGCTCAAGTACTTGAATTGAAGTCGCGTGAATATGTTTTGTCGGCCAGAACAATGGGGGAATCTAATTTTAAGATTATTTTCTCGCAAATTTTGCCCAACACACTTGGTCAGATTATTACAACTTTCATGCTGTCAATTCCAAATGCAATCTTTTTGGAAGCATTTTTGGCCTTTATTGGTTTAGGTGTTCCTGCTCCACTAGCTTCATTGGGAACGATGATTAATGATGGTTATACGCAGGCGATCGTTTATCCTTACATGGTATTCTTCCCAGTCCTATTTTTGGCCTTAATCATGTTAAGTTTCAATATCATTGCTGATGGCTTACGTGATGCGATTGAAGGAAGCTAGGTGAAACCATGACTGAAACAGTTCTAGAAATAAAAAACTTACAAGTTGAGTATCATACCGAACACGGTGATGTACAAGCAGTTAGAGGGATTAACTACAAGGTAAATAAAGGGGAAACTGTTGCTTTAGTTGGTGAATCTGGTTGTGGTAAATCTGCTAGCGTTAAACCGATTATGGGTGAAAAGGAAGCCAATCAAGTAATTAAATCAGGTGAAATTAACTTTACCTACCAAACTGAAAATGGACAAAAGACAGTTGACCTTTTAAAGATAAGTCCCAAAGAAGTCCAAAGTCAGATTAAGGGTAAGGAAATTGCCATGGTCTTTCAAGATCCAATGACTTCACTTGATCCAACAATGAAAATTGAAAAGCAGATTGCTGAGGCAGTAAAAGCATCGAATCCCAAAATTAATAAGGAACAATTAAATAAACGTGTTCTAGAATTAATTGAGACAGTAGGAATTCAAAATGCTGACGTGGTAAAGAAACAGTATCCACATCAACTGTCAGGAGGGATGCGGCAAAGAATTGTTATTGCGATTGCATTGTCGGGGAATCCTAGTTTATTGATTTGTGATGAACCGACAACAGGCCTTGATGTTACAATTCAAGCTAAAATTCTAAATTTGATTAAGGACATTCAAAAAAGCCGTAAGTTATCAGTGATTTTTATTACACATAACCTTGGTGTTGTGGCCAATATTGCTACTAATGTTAATGTTATGTATGCTGGTAAGATTGTCGAAACTGGTACGACTGAAGATGTTTTCTTTGATCCGCGTCACCCATACACTTGGGGTCTACTTGAATCAGTACCTGATGTAAATGAAGCGGTTAAAGAGTTGCCAACAATTGCTGGGACAATTCCAGATTTAACCCAACCAGTTGTTGGTGATGCTTTTGCACCACGAAACAAGTATGCATTAAATATTGACTTTAAAGAACAACCTCCAATGTTTGAAGTTAATGATCATCATTATGCTGCTACTTGGCTTCTCGATAAAAGAGCACCTAAAGTAGAAATACCGACGGTACTTAAAAGGAGAATTGAAAAAATGAAGAAAGAAGCTGAAACTGATGGCGAATAATATTCTTGAAGTACACCATTTAAAACAGTATTTTCCAATTGGGAAGAAAAAAGTAGTTAAAGCCGTTGATGATGTTTCTTTTAATATTGCTAGCGGTGAAACTTTTGGCCTTGTTGGTGAATCTGGTAGTGGGAAAACGACAATTGGTCGTTCAATTATCAGACTTTACAAACCAACATACGGTGAAGTAATTTTTGAAGGTGAACAGATAGGTGGCACTTTAGATAAAAAACGTACTTCAAAGTTACGTAAAGATATGCAGATGATCTTTCAAGATCCGATGTCATCGTTAAATCCAAGGAAAAAAGTTGGCGACATTATAAAGCTTGGCCTCGATATCCACTATCCAGAATTAAGTAAAGAGGAAAAGCAAGAGCGCGTTCTTAAAATGCTAAAAGTCGTTGGTCTTGATAGCTCTTTTATCAACCGTTACCCACAAGAACTATCTGGTGGGCAGAGACAAAGAGTCGGCATCGCACGTGTTGTTATTATGCAGCCCCGCTTAATTATTGCCGATGAAGCAATTTCAGCCCTTGACGTTTCTGTTCAAGCTCAGGTTGTTAACTTGCTGCAACATATTCAAGAAGAAACTGGAAGTGCGATGCTATTTATTGCGCATGATTTGGCAATGGTTAAGCACATTTCAAGTCACATTGGCGTTATTCACTTAGGTCACATCGTTGAGTCAGGTCCTACAGATGAAATCTTTGATCACCCGAAGCATCCCTATACTAAGAGTTTGTTGACCGCAATTCCGATTACAGATCCGATTGCTGAGCAGAAAAAGCAATTGTCTGATTATCATGCACATCGGCATCAATATGTAAACAAGACGATGGTTGATCTTGGCAACGGACACATGGTTTTGGATGATGGCTCATGGTCGTAGAAGCACTGTTAAATAACAATTGCAAAAGTTTACTTATTTAATTATACTTGGCTGGTCGAAACGTAAAACAAGTTTATAGGAGAGTTTATCAATGGCACGACCAACAAATAAAACTGATTTAATTGAAGCAAGTAATACAGCGTATCAAAAAATAGTTGATTTAATTGCTTCATTACCTGAAGAGGCACGTACAGCTGACTTTGATTTTGATACTAGTAAGTTAAAAGAAGCACATTGGAAACGCGACCGCAACGTTAGAGACGTATTAGCTCATTTATATGAATGGCAAAAATTATTAATTGACTGGATTGATAGTAATCAAGCTGGCAAACCAAAAGAATATTTACCTGAGGGCTATAATTGGCGTAATTATGGCGAAATGAACCAAGAGTTTTGGAAGAAAGACCAATCAATTTCTCTTGAAGAAATGGAAGAACTACTTGCTCAAAGTCATAAGAAAACAATGGCTTTAATTGACTCCTATACCAATGATGAACTATTCCAAAAGAATGTTTTCTCATGGACAGGCAATAATGCTCTAGGTACATATTTTATTGCCAATACTTCTAGTCACTATGAATGGGCTTTGAAGAAGCTAAGAAAATATAAGAGGTCTTTAAAATAAGATAGCGAAAAAACCGTTAGCACTTGATGTGAACCCTAAAATTAGGACACTTTATATTAGCTGCTAACTGAGGACTAACTCCCGATATTCAATCGGAGTTAGTCCTTTTAGTTTGATTTTGATTCTTTTCTGATTGCATCTTCTAGTTCATTGAGATTCTTAAACTGCTTTTCAAACCCATAAAACATTTCTCGTTTAAGTATGCCGAAGAAGCCTTCCATTAATCCATCATCAAGTGAGTTGTCGTTGCGTGACATTGATTGGCTAATACCATGATTTTTGAGCCATGCCTGAAATCTGTAATTCTGATATTGCCAGCCCTGATCTGTATGGAAGATTAAGCCATTCAAGGCTGGGTATTTGTGCCAAGCCTGGTTTAACATGTCCATTGTCTGCTTAAGATTAGGACCACGAGAAATAGTGTAGGAAATAATCTCTTGGGTACACCCATCAATGATCGGTGATAAATAGGTCTTTTGCCCATTGAGCTTAAACTCAGTTATATCTGAATACCATTTGTGATTGGGATAAACCGCACTAAAGTTACGTTTAATCAGGTCAGGCTTAATCGGACCTTGGGTACCGCGATAACTGTTATATTTGTGCCAGCGTTTACTGACTATACCAAACAGTTTCATTTTATTCATTAGGCGCTGCACCTTTTTATGGTTGACTAATAAACCACGACGCCTAAGTTCTACAGTAATACGGCGATAGCCATAGCGGTGCTTGTATTCTTCATAAATAGCTCTGATTTCAGCCATTATTTCTCGATTAACCCGATCTTTGTCCTTCTTTAAAGTGTAGTAGTAAGTACTACCAGATAGATTCGGATTGGCATTAATGGTACCAAGAATAAAAGCTACACTGACTTTAAGCTCATGTCTTAGTTGAGTAACTACCTGGGCTATTTCCGGGGCTTGCGGTTCTTGATCCGCTGGTCGACTAAGACGCTCAATTTTTTACAAATTCGTTCTCGATAGTCAGCTTTAAGTTCTGCTGGCGTAAGCGCTGGATTTCTTGCTTTAACCGTTCGATTTCCGGATTTTGTTTGGGCATGAGGTGGTCGTTCTTTCTTGTGGTTAACGATATTATACCCATTTTTACGGTATTCGCGTAGCCAATTGGACAACATGCCATAACTTTTTAAACCTAAATCTAGTGCCACTTGATAAATCGCTTGCTTTTAACCAGCACCCGTCTAATGGCCTGCTCCTTAAACGCAATTGAATAACTTGTATATGGTCGGTCAAGAATAGCTATACCATGACGATTAATGAGGGCTAAAAGATAATTAATAGTAGACGGATAAACCTGATAGCGGCGACTCAATTCAGTGGCTCCAACCTGATAGTTTTGCCAAAGATTAAAGATTTCAATTTTGTCTTGCTTAGATAATTTAGCCATAATAATACTCCTAAATTTGGGAGTCATATCAACTTTGGCTAGCGGTTTTTATATATCTATTATTGGATGGGCTAATTAGTCCATCTTTTTTTAATTAGTTTGATGGCTTTTTGCATATTTATGGTAACTTCTGAATGATCAAGGTCCTCTTGCTTCTCTTTTAAGTAGCCTAACCCATATGATGTGTAATGGTCCCAATCTAAAAAACGATAATAGACGTCAGTATTTCTATTGTCATAAACAAAGCTCGGAACTATAGCAATTCCTGATTTTGCCTGAACGAGCATGGCAGCTAAAGAAACTTTATGAATGATTTCTATTGAGGGAGTAGTGGAAGAATTATTATCTTCTATCGCTTTTTTGAGTAGTGCAACTGATTGGAGCGGTACACCACCATCCCACAAATATATTTTTGTACTGCATAATGCTTTCAAGGGAATTCTTTTATATTTTTGTAAGGGGCTGTCGCGACGAATAATGACTGAAAAGCCTGCACGTAGCATTGGAGAGAAAGAATAGTTTGGATCTTTGAAAAAATCAGATTGATAAATCATATAGTCAATTTCTTGGTTGTCTAGAAGTTTAATAGTGTCCGATTCACTAATATTAATTGCTCGGAGTTCTATTTTCCACTTCCTCTTTTCATTCATTAACTGAATAAAAATTGGCAAAAATTGTTTTTCGAACGGAAGCCCAGAATATCCGATTGAAATAGTACGCTGCCTTTGAGTCTTATTTTGATACATTTCCTTAATAGCAGTAGTAATTTCGTTATCCACGTTTATAAGCGTTTGGTAAAAAAGTTTCCCTTCATCAGTCAAGCAGATTTTTCTATGATCATGAAATATCAACTTAATACCGATCTCTTTTTCTAAATTGTGAATATTCTTAGAAACGGTTGGTTGAGACAGATAAAGGTCTTTTGCCGTTTGTGTGAAATTTAGAGTTTTTCCTAATGAAATAAAGCAGTTAACTTGAGTAGAATTCATTTTTTTCTATTCCAAATATCAATATATCTATTCTTTTTACCTTTAATCATACACTTTTTATGATGCTAAACTCAATAATGTAAGCGAAAACAAGGAGACGAAAGGATGATATAAAAGCGTTAAGTAGATGTATGAAAGATTATAAAAATATTATTTTTAAAAATTAGGAGGAAGAATATGAGTCCTATGGTTATAACGCTATTAATTTTGTTAGCGGTAATTATAGCATTTATTTCTGGCAAAATACCCATTTCTTTAATTGGTGTTTTAGTGATGTTTTCTTTAGTCATATTTAAAATATTGCCACCAGAAAAGGCTTTTGGAAATATAACTAATACTTCGGTCATTTTATTCGCAGCGATGTTCGTTATTGGCAAAGCTATTCAAAAAACAACTATTATTACGAAAGCTGCTCAGCTTGTTGAACGATTCAAGGACAAGCCAAATTTATTAACTTTTTTTACTTGTTTAATTGCAGCAATACTAGCCATCGTTTCTAACGGCACAATAGCTTTAGTAATTATGTTACCAATTCTTTGTGGGATTTGTGATGATATAAAATTATCGAGAAGTAAAATACTATACCCCTTTGAAGTCACAGCTGTTTCAGCGGCCGGTGCGTGGTTCTTGGGTGTTGGTGCCTTAAATATGTCTTGGTCAAGTGTAATGATGAAATTGGGAGCAAAGGCCCCAGTTAATATAAATGATTTTTTGATTGCAAGAATTCCTTTTTTGTTAGTTGTAATTTTATATATGACATTTATAGGACCAAAACTGTTACCAAATATTGAAAATAGTAGGCTAAAGTCCACAGTTTCAGATGATTCAAAAGCTGAAGCACTGTCCAAGGAAAAGAATGCTTTAGGTATAGCAATTAGTTCTTTAACTATTATATTGATGGTTTTTTCATCATATATTGGAGTCCAATCTTATATTATTGCAGTTGCTGGAGCAGTTCTTCTGGTTTTGACAGGTGTTTTAAGTAATAAAGAAGCACTGAATGCTTTAAATCTAAACATCATTTTACTAATAGCAGGTATGTTGGGGCTAGCTGATGCCTTACAAGCAACAGGAGCAGGAAACATGGTTGGTAATGCTATGGCAGGTGTTGCCAAAAACATCACTAATCCGTATCTAATGATGGGGCTATTTTTCTTAGTAGCTATTGTAATTGCTAATCTAATTGGTGGTTTAGCTGCAGTATCAATTCTTGTTCCATTGTGGACTCTTACATGTCTAAAAATGGGCTTGGACCCCAGAGGAGCTGTATTGGCAGCGTCGACAGCTAGTGCATTTAGCTTTTTAACGCCAATAGGAGGGCATAGCTTACCACTTATAATGGATACAGGTGGCTATAAGTTAAATGACTTTTTGAAATGCGGGTTACCGCTTGCTCTCATTTTATGTGTTTTAGGATGTTTTGTTACTCAATTAATGTACCCACTTTAAGGAGATAAAAAATGGACAATATAAAAAATGATTATGACGTAATTGTAGTTGGTGGATCTAATGCTGGTGGCTTTGCTGCTGCTTCAGCAGCTGAGCAAGGTGCAAAAGTTTTAGTCATTGATAAGACAAGTACTGTAGAGCATTTATACCGTCATTGGCTTGGCGGCGTTAACACAAAAGCTCAAAAAAAGGCAGGTGTACATATCGACAAAAATGAATTGGTACAATATTTGACAACATTTACACAGGATAATGTTGATCAATCTTTAATCTGGGCCTGGGTTAATAATTCTGGTGAAGCAATGGATTGGTTAGAAGAAAAAGTTCTAAAGCCTAAAGGCGATCATTTATATAGTGAACCTGATGCTCATTATGAAACTTTGATTAATACTGCTTTTCCAACTGAACACCACGTTACTGCTGACAATAAGTCTGATGATAAAAATTATGGGAATTATATTATCGAATATGCTGAAAAATTGGGAGTAGATTTCAAGTTTAATACAAAACTTGAGCATTTAATAACTGATTCGACCAATAAAATTATAGGACTTGAAGTAAAAAATACTAAAACAAATAAAATTTCAACAATCATGACTTCTAAAGGTGTCATATTATGTACTGGAGGATACGGAGCAAACGAAGCTTTGCTTCAAAAGTGGAATCCAACAGTTCTAAAAAAATGCTGCTATACTCAGAGTCCTCGCGATGATGGTTCAGGAATTATTGCAGCAATGGAAGTTGGAGCTGTTAAAGATGATGAATCTGCTTCAATTATTTTTGATCGAGGTGCAATTCCAGTAGGAACTAATACTAAAGACACATATTTAAAAGATTGGCGGAATCATCAGTATAATATTGGATCATTTCCTTTCCTAAAGGTTAATCTGAAAGGTGAAAGATTCTTTAATGAAAGTGCACCATACCAATTCGACATGAATGCACTGATGCATCAACCAGGAAACATTGAAGTATTGATTTGGAATGAAGAAACAATGAAGCATCTGAAAGAATTTCATACTTTGGGATGCTCGAGAGTTGGCTGGCCTGGAAATAAAGAAATTGAGGGAAGAATAGAACAAAATAATGAAAAAATAGAAGAAGGGTTAGTACAAACTGCCGATTCAATTGAGGAACTAGCTAATAAGTTACATTTGCCAGCAGAACAGTTGGAAAAAACAGTAGAAAGATATAATAAATTGGCTAACAAGGGAATTGATGAAGACTACGGTAAAGAAAAATCACGATTAATTCCGGTTGAAGGGGCACCATATTATGGTGCATGGTTTAGCGGTATATTGTTGTCGACCCTAGATGGACTTCATATTAATGATCATATGCAAGTTTTAGATGAATCTGGGGATCCGATTGATGGATTATATGCTGCTGGAAACTGTTCAGGTGGATTTTTCTGGGGAGCATATGAAGATAGAGTGCCAGGTCTTACATGCAGTCATGCTCAGACTTTTGGAAGATTAGCTGGGAAGTATATCACAAAGTAAGTTTTTCTTAACATATATAAAGAAATAAGTTTCAAAAATAGTCAATTTTTGAAACTTATTTTTATGTTTAGATGAAGCTATAATCAAACTTAGTGTTTGTTATTTCAATTTTAATTTAGTAATATTGTGGTATTGAGGAGTGTTGTAATGAGATCTGATAAGACAATTGAAACAGTAGTTCCGCTTTACCGCAAGATATATCTTGATATTAAAAAGCAAATTCAAAATAATGAATTAAAGCCGGAACAAAAATTGCCTAGTGAACAGTACTTGTGTCAAAAGTACAACGTAAGTAGGATAACGGTTCGTAAGGCTTTAAAGTTGCTAACCGAGGAGCGATTAGTTGTTACCGTTCAAGGTAAAGGCTCATATGTTAACGCTAAGAAGATGATAGGTAAGTTGGATCAGATTCAAGGCTTTTCAGAATTTGCGCTTTCGCTTGATAAAAAGAGTGAGACCAAAATTTTGAAACGTGAAATCATCAAGAACGTCGATATTGCCAGGAAATTAATGTTACCTGATGATGCGGATTTAATTTACATCAAACGACTTTCTGAAATTGAAAAAACACCTTTGGGGATAGATGAAGCTTGGTTATCTGCTGAGCGGTTTCCTGATTTGCTTGTTAATATTAACTCTGACTCTTCTTTATATGAATATCTTGAACAGAAATATCATGAATTACCAGCAAATTCATATCGTGAAATTAGTACAAGTCTGCCAACTGCAAAACAAACTAGTCTGCTTAAACTCGATAAGGTAATACCATTATTTGAGGTTAATAAGACAGTTTATAATCAATTCGATCAGCCATTGGAATTTTCACATTATGTGGTTCGTGGAGATGAAATGACTTATATCATCAATTCGAATGTTGATGGGAAGTTTCGTCTAAACAATGAAAAATAAATTGATTTCAATAATACCAAAGGCAGCAAGCTGAATAACTAGTTCAGTTAGCTGCCTTTTAATTAAAAGATTATTTTTATTTCGTAGCTAGTAATAAAATTAAGAAGGATAATGTGTCGAATAAAAAGTGAACTAAAAAACTAACCCAAATATTATGAGTTTTCGTAAAAGCCCAGTTTAGAACTAACCGTGTAAATGCTAAACCTAAAATGACATAGCCAAGGTTATAATCGTATGTTGATAGATGAAGTAGCGCAAAAATTAAAGTAGAAGCAATATTTCCCCATAATAGCGGATGCGGCAACTTTGCAGAGGTAGCCAATTGCGTGACTGCCAATAGTGGCATAATTGCCAAGAACTCTTCACCTAAAATTTGGATAGCGCTACTAAATCTTTGATAAAAAAAGATTAGCCAGACGTGTGGTGTTTTCATTGCTAAGCCTGCTGCAGCATTACCAGAAACAGATCCGAATAGCTTTTGCGCAATCATCCCCGATAAAACAGAAATAATGTAAGCTAAAATAAAGAAAGCTAAAACCCAGAGCCTCTCTTTTGCCTTAAGACCATGAAATAAGCGGTGCCATCTATTACCAGTAGCTAGTTGAACACCCAAAATTTGAATTCCAAGAAAAAGCGCAACTATTAGTATTTGAAATATACCACTTACAAAAGTTGGATGGTTTTCATCGAAGATTAAAAAGTCTGGGATTTGGATACCAGGCATCATTAAACAGCAATAGGCTAGAAGGTTTGAGCCCAGAATTATTAGCCATTGTTTAAAGGTTAATTTAGTTGAATTGATATTTGTAAAAGAATTATTCATTTTTACCACCTCTTACTAGTCTAATTTTATTGACTATATTGTTGAAATACAATTTCCTTGCTTGTGTAAAATGCACAAGCTTCAAAAAATAAGAAAAGGAATTGTAGGACTTCTTAAGAATTCGGATTGTTATCGTTTACAATAAAGAGTGTGCTAAAATCAAAAATGAGTAGTATGCAAATAATATTTGCAGAAAGGAGCTATTTTATGAAGACTATTACAATTGCTCATCATGAGGTCCCTGCTTTAGGGATTGGTACATGGGAAATGGGTGATAAACCAGAAATAAGAACTGAAGAAATTGCTGCAATTCGTGCTGGGCTTGATGCGGGTTTGCGCGTGATTGATACGGCTGAGATGTATGGCAATGGTCGTTCTGAAAAGTTGGTAGGTGAGGCAATCAAAACTTACCAGCGGTCTAATATTTTCTTGATTTCTAAAGTTTTACCTTCAAATGCGTCTGCGGAACATATGAGACGAAGTCTAGAAAATAGTTTGAAGCGACTTCAAACAGATTATCTTGATTTGTATCTTTACCATTGGCGCGGAGCAATACCATTAGAAGAGACTATTGCTGAGCTACAGTCTTTACAAGATGAAGGCCTTATCCATGCTTGGGGTGTTTCAAATTTTGACTTAGCTGATATGGAAGAACTATGGCAATTACCTAGCGGACGTAATTGCGCTGCTAATGAAGACTTATATAACTTGGAAACTCGAGGAATTGAATACAGTTTGCTTCCTTGGCAAAGAGAAAAACAAGTTCCACTAATTGCATATAGCCCATTAGGACGAGGCGCAAAAATGGGAAGTACAATGATGAAAAATCAGGCGGTCTTGCAAATTGCTGAGCAGCATCATGCAACTGCTTATCAAATTTTATTAGCTTGGGTGATGCAACAACCAGATGTTTTAGCGATTCCTAAAAGCAGTAGCTCAGAGCACTTATTGTCTAACGTAAAAGCATTAGAGATTGAATTAACTCAAGAAGATTTGCAAACTTTAGACCAAGCTTACCCAAAGCCTGATCATAAGGAGCCACTTGCGATTTACTAGGCAATCAACTGGTCTTTTTTGAAAACTAGTGACTTGAGAATGTTAATGGTAAAGTTTCATTAGTCGATATGAGATTATTTTGGCTGATGCAAAAATCTTTTTTAATGATTAAAAAACTAAAAAATAAAGCAAAAAAGCTTGAGTTCACTCAAGCTTTTTCTGTACTCTTATACTAAGTAAGAAATTGGGAAGTTAAATAATGAAGAGTTTTTTGTTTCGATTATATCTGGCATTAATGAAGCTGGTTGCTCGTTTTACGCCAATGCAAGATAATAAAGTGGTCATTCTTAATGGAGCTGGTAGGTCAGGCTCCAATGGTTATTTGTTTGGCAAGTACCTGGAAAAAAGCCATCCAGAATATGAAGTTACACTTGTTGAACCGTGGCCGTCTTCACATTTACCGCTTAAAACTTGGCGCGAAATCGGTGCGGCTAAATTCGTTTTGACCACACACCAGCCATTTAAAGTTCATGCTAAGCAGATTAATATCCAGTTTTGGCATGGTATTCCACTTAAACGAATGGGAATAATGGCAAATAGTACTACTAGAAAAACGGATCAGCGCAACGCCAAATTATGGCAAAAAAATGCTGATATTGTTTGTTCAAGTAGTGACTTATACGAAAGTTTGATGAGTGCGTGCTGCGGCATTGAAACTAATAAATATCAAAAAACTGGCTTTCCTCGACTCGATGTTTTGAAAAGTCCTGCCATTAGCAAAAAGCAGCTATTGATGGATTTGTTTAAAGTCGAAGATGCTGATGCCAAAATTGGTATTTACATGCCAACATTCCGCTATGAAATGGAAGACAGTCAGATTATGAGACAGGTTGAACAGGGTAACTTTTTAACGCTGGCTGACTTTGATATTGAACAATTGAATCATAATTTAAAACAAAAGCATCAATATCTAATTGTTAAATTGCATCCGTATGAAATGCGCTTATTTGAAGATCTGCATAGCAATTTTTCTAATATTGCCTTCCTTAATAATGATTATCTCAACCAGCAAGATGTTGACCTGTACGAATTGTTGGGCAATACTGACTTTTTGATTACTGATTACTCGTCAATTTACTTTGATTATTTAACAATTGATAAGCCAATTATTTTCCTCACTAACTACTTGAAGCAATATGAAGAAAAGCGCGGTTTACTAATGGGACCATATGAAGATGTTGTCCCTGGAATATGTGTGAAAACCCAGCAAGAACTTTTAGAAGCATTGGACAAACCTGACCAGTTTCAGCAAAAGCGACATTATTGGCTAAACCTAACCAACCAAGTTCAAGCTGAGTCAAATTGCGAAAATGTTGTTAAGTTAATGAAGAACATTAGAGGGTAAGTTGTGAAAAAAACTTTTTTAAATATCTTGTATAATGCGGTTTACCAAATTTTCCTTGTGCTAGTGCCGTTAATTACGGTGCCATACTTATCGCGAATTTTAGGTCCCAAAACTTATGGTATTTATAGCAATGTTAATAATATTGTCCAGTTCTTAATGATCTTTTGTACATTATCAGTTTCATATATTGGAATGAGGACAATTTCGCAAACACGAGCATTTAAAAGCCCACAAGAATTAACTGAAGCATTTTGGGGCTTATGGTATTTTCAAGCATTAGCGGGCTTGGTTACGATTCTAATTGTTGTTTTAGTTGCGTGTTTTTTCCATATTAAGTATTGGCAATACATCTTGCTGATGGTGCCATATTTAATCTCAGCTCAAGTTGATATTTCATGGTTTTTCCAAGGGTTGGCAGACTTTGGTCGTGTTGTTTTAAAAAATACGGCGGTTAAACTAGTTTCAGTTGTTTTGATTTTATTATGGGTTAAACAGCCAGGCGACTTGTGGAAATATATGTTGATTATGTCTGTCTCAACGATGCTCGGGTCATTTGTTTTCTGGTTTGATATTCGGCGCTATGTTGGTGGGCCAGTCAAGCACTTTTATCAGTACCAAGCGACAATTAAATCTATTATCACATTATTAATTCCGCAAATTGCGACGCAAATCTATACTTCACTTGATAAGCCGATTTTAGGTCTTTTTCAAAACTCAACTCAGGTGGCCTACTACGACAATTCTCAACGTATATCAAATATGGTTTTGGGAGTTGTTACAAGTATTTCACTAGTTATTATGCCCAAAATGGCCGGTGAAGGTAAAAAAGAGCAGCGTGTTATTCTGAAAAAATCGCTTGAAGCAACCGTCATGCTAGGAACATTGTTTGCAGTGATTATCATGGCCAATACAAAAGAATTTGTTCCTTTCTTTTTTGGTCACAAATTTATTCCGATGACGCCGTTAATGTTCTTCTTTGCACTAACAATAGTGATGATACCGACTGGGGGCGTTTTTGCTAACCAGTTCGCTTTGGCAAATCATCGTGACCAAGACTATGCTATTCCGGTAATAGTTGGTGCGATTCTTGAAGTAGTTCTGAGCTACTTCTTAGACAGATTGTACGGTGCAACGGGTGCGATGATTGCAATTTTGATTACTGAGTTCATCGTTTTGATTTTGCGGTTGTGGATAGTGCGTGACGGATATGATTTTAAGTATTCCTTTAAAGAGATTCCGAAATATCTGTTGATAGCCCTGATTGTCTTAGTAGTGGGGATGCTTATTCCGCAGCTTGTTTCGTCAGCCTTTTTCAATATGGCTATCAAATCAATTGTAATGTTCATCCTATATTTTGCCCTTATGTTCCTATTTAAGCTTGATTTTAATCAGGACATTATTATGTTAGTTAAGAAACTTTTTACTAGAGGTTAAAAATGATTCCGAAAATAATTCATTATGTTTGGGTTGGAGGCAATCCTAAGCCCAAAAATATTCAACGATGTCTAAAAACTTGGCGCAAACACTTGCAGGACTATAAAATTATCGAATGGAACGAGGATAATTTTGACATTCATGAAAACAAATACGTTGAACAAGCCTATCAAGCAAAAAAATGGGCCTTCGTTTCCGACTATATTCGTGCCAAGGCTGTTTATGAATATGGCGGCATTTATTTGGATACTGATGTACTCGTCCTTGACGATTTGACAAGTTTGCTTAATAGTCGCGCTTTTGTTGGCTTTGAAAACAAGGACAATCCTTTTACGGCAGTTTTTGGTGCCGAAAAACACCATCCACTACTGAAGGATATGCTGGCCTATTACGATGATCGCGACTTCACTTTCGATCGAGCCGATCAATTGGCTGGTGTTAATACGGTCTCTGTTTCGGATATTTTAAAAAACAAGTATGGTGCTAAGCCCAACAACCAAGAACAAGAGCTTAAAGAGGGAATTCACGTATACCCAGATGGCGTTTTATGCAACCCATCAGCTGATTCTAAGACTATCCATGTATTTACTGGTACTTGGATGGAAGGCGAGAAGCCACTAAAAAGAAAACTTGTTACAGCGTTCAAAGTAAGAATTAAAACGCAAAAAGAGGCGACGCTTTATGCCAAACTCTTCAGGTGAACTAACTGAAGCAGAATTGCAGGAATTAGTTGAACATGTTTCGCTGACATCATTTAACCGTCCTTTTTTGCATCAAGCCAAGATTAATCGGCGAATGACAACAACTGGGGGATGCTATCATTTAACTGATCATCATCTTGAGATAAATGCACATTTTTTACAACCGCAATACCATGATGAATTAGTTGGAATCATTAAACATGAACTAACACATTATCATTTACACTTACAAAACCGCGGTTACCGTCACCGTGATACCGATTTTAAGTTATTGCTGAAAAAAGTTGGTGGCAGTCGCTATGCACCTGATATTGGATTGCGCAGAAAGCAAAAATCCAAATTTGTTTATAAATGCCGGCAATGTGGGCAGAAGTTCAAGCGGGTTCGCCGCATTAACGTACGACGCTACGCTTGCGGTAAATGCGGTGGCCCTTTAAGGCTGGTAAAAAGCTAGTTTAAAAATAAAGTTACCGTTTTCATGGATTTTGTTTGACAAATCGTTAGGTGCCAAACTATAATCAAATTATAGAAATTAGGTACCTAACAAAAATTAAAAATAGAAAAACAAAAGGAGTTTTATCATGAGTCAAACAAGTGATAAGTTAATGAAGCAACTTTATTTTATTATGCGTGCCAGTCGCTACTTTATGTTTGAGAATAAGCAGCCTATTTCTGGTCAAAAACGTGTCTTGGCAGTCCTTAGACTCGAAGATGGCTTAACCCAAAACTATTTAGCTGAAATTCTGGCGCTTAAACCTGGATCCTTAGCTGAGCTTTTAAAGAAAATGGAAGCTAAGGGCTCCATTCGACGTGAGACAGATGAGCAGGATAAACGAGTTAAAAGGGTTTATTTAACTGAAGAAGGACGAGAAGAAGCAGCTCGTTTAGATGAATTAAAGAAGGCCCAAGACACAGGTTCATTTTTTGCGGGTCTAGATGAAGAAGAGCAAACCCAATTTAGCCATTACTTGGAAAAAATAGCTGATGGTTGGGATGAGGACTTTAAGCAACATGCGCAAAAGTTTGTTGATCCAACAGTACGTATGAAGGCTTATAGCAAGTGGCGCAAATATGCTGAAAATCACGATTACTCAAAAGAAGAGATGAGAGATCTCTGTCACCGGATGCATGGTCACCATCATTATCGTGATCACTGTCATGGTTATAGTAGTGAAGATTTTAAGAAATACTGTGATTTTGACAAAAATTGGCAGGGCGACCGCGACTTTTGGCGTGAATTTTGGCATAATGAAGATAACGAATTGTAGTTAGAAAAAAGAAAAAGTTTTTCAGTAATTGAAAAGCTTTTTTTTAATTAAGAAAGTCGGTACTACTAATGACATTTAAGTCTGACCAAACTAAGACAAAAACGGTTAAAATGAAAGACTTTTTACAGCTTTTAAAGGGACTAAAAGTAAAGAAAGGACTCTTTGCCGCTGGTTTGCTTTTCAGTTTAGTTACGAGTGTAGCTAATTTACTACTGCCATTATTGACACGTAATTTAGTTGATACAAGTAAATGGAATAAGTTCAACTACCGGAGTATGGTGTTAATCATTGTTGTTTTTGCTGCTCAACTTGTCTTAGGCACACTTGGTGGCTATATTTTGCGCTACTTCGGTGAAAGTGTCGTAAAAAGTTTACGTGAAAAACTTTGGTCGCACCTGCTAAAATTACCGATTTCTTATTTTGATGAAAATAAGGCTGGAGAAACTAGTTCACGTCTTGTTAATGATACTGGAGTAATCAAAGATTTAATTGCTTCGCAATTTCCTAACTTTATTACCGGTGCCATCCAACTGCTTTTTTCATTAATTATTCTCTTTGTGATGGATTGGCAAATGGCAGTCTTAATTTTTACAATTGTGCCGGTTGTCATTTTAATTCTATTTCCGGTGGGGCGTATTATGGCGCGACTTGGACGTAAGCTGCAAACTGCAACGGCTGAATTCAACGGTGATGTCAGTGAGAAATTAGCGGAAGTTCGACTGATTAAATCAAGTAATGGTGAAAAGTTTGAAGAGCAAAGTGGGAAAAAGATGCTTAATAAAATCTTTAACATCGGAGTAATCGATGCCCGCGTTGAAGCAATCTTACAGCCAATTATGACAACGCTGATGATGGCAGCATTTGCCGGCATTTTAGCTTTTGGACTTATTCGTGTCGGGCAAGGCTCATTAACAAGCGGATCACTTGTTGCCTTTTTACTTTACTTGTTTAATGTGATTGCGCCATTTGCCAACTTTGCAACCTTTTTCTCGCAGATTCAAAAAGCTTTAGGTTCCACCGAACGAATCCAACAAATTTTACAAATTGAACCAGAAAAAAGTTACTTAAGTCAGCCGACAGATATAGCTAATCAAACTTTGAAAGCAGAAAACCTGAGCTTCAATTATGAGACAGATGAACCGGTTTTAAGTTCAATTTCGTTTGTTGCCAAACCCAATTCTGTAATTGCTTTTGCTGGGCCAAGTGGCGCTGGAAAGTCGACCATTTTTGCTTTGATTGAACGCTTTTATCACCCAGCAACTGGGCAAATTTTGATTGGCAAGCAAAATATTGATGAGATTGAACTGGCGAGTTGGCGCTCTCAAATTGGATATGTGTCGCAAAATAGTGCCATTTTCTCTGGTACGATTAGAGCTAATTTGGTTTATGGACTAGATCAAAAACTGACTGATGAGCAGCTTTGGCATGGGTTAGAGCTTGCTTATGCAGATCACTTTGTCCGTGCCTTTCCGCATCAATTAGATGCTGAAATAGGTGAACGAGGCATCAAATTATCTGGTGGACAAAAACAGCGAATTGCAATTGCACGTGCATTTTTGCGCAATCCCAAGATTTTGATGTTAGATGAAGCAACTGCTAGTTTGGATTCTGAATCAGAGCGCAAGGTGCAACAGGCACTTGACCAATTAATGACAAATCGTACTACGCTGGTCATTGCCCACCGGCTAGCCACAATCGTGAATGCTGATCAAATCTACTTTATTGAACATGGTCAGATAACAGGCCATGGTACGCATCATGAATTAATGAAATCACATCCTTTATATGCGCGCTATGTTAATGAACAGATGGTTGATTAATAAAAAAGACTGCCAGAAAGTCTTGTGTAAAACTTCATTTTGAGGTATAGTATTGAATGTGTTGCGGGCATGGCGGAATTGGCAGACGCGCAAGACTAAGGATCTTGTGATCGCTTTTTGATCGTGGAAGTTCGAGTCTTCTTGCCCGCACTAATTAATGGAGCTTCGGCTCCATTTTTTGTATCCGATAAAAGCACCTTTACTAAAAAGGTGCTTTTTTATTTTAAAAATTAATTACATTGCACATTTTTATGTCCGAAAGAGGTTATACTAAAAAGTAATAACTAAAAGAGTAAGGGAATTTCTATGCCAAAAAAACGTAGGGGCAAAAAGCAATCAAATTTTATTATTATTTTGCGAACATTTATCATCTTATTTGTTTTAATTATTGCTTTTGTAGCGTTTAGATATTATCGGCGGCAAGCAATTCAAACGGAGCAAATTAGACAAGAGCAACTCGCCCGTGAAGAAGCTAGACAAAAGATTATTAGGCAGCACAAAGCATTTATTAAAGAAATTGGACCAATTGCCAAGGAAGTTGATCAGGAATTTGATTTACTTCCAAGTATTACAATTGCCCAGGCATGCCTTGAGAGTGACTATGGTCAGAGCAGTTTGTCTCAAAAGTACAATAATCTGTTTGGCGTGAAAGGTAGCAATCCGAATACCTCAGCGATTTTGAAGACAAAGGAATATCAAAAGGGTAAGTGGATTGTCGTGAAGGCACGCTTCCAAATCTATGATTCCTATGAAGCGTCAATTCGTGCGCATGCTCGGCTTTTCCAAAAGGGTACTACATGGAATAGTCAGCAGTATAAGCATGTTCTAGCTGCTAAAAATTATCAAAAGCAGGCGCATGCATTAGTTCAGGACGGCTATGCCACAGATCCTGATTACGCGGCCAAATTAATTAAATTAATCGAGGAGTACAACCTTGATCGTTTTGATAAATAACAGGTATTCTTGCTAAAAGCTGCCTGCTTTTTTGGTACAATGAATTAGTTACATAATTTTATTTGTGAAGGGAATTATAATGAGCGAAGAATCGATTTTGGCAGGATTAAATCCGCAACAAAAAGAGGCCGTAAAAACGACAGAGGGTCCACTCTTGGTTGTGGCTGGTGCAGGCTCAGGCAAAACCTCCGTATTAACAAGACGAATTGCCTACTTAGTAGAAGAAAAACAAGTCTTGCCTTGGAACATTCTGGCAATTACTTTTACCAATAAGGCAGCCAGCGAAATGCGCGAGCGTGAACAGAAACTTCTTGGTCCTGCCGCAAATGATATTTGGATGTCAACTTTCCATGCTTTATGTGTCCGTATTTTACGGCGTGATTCAGATAAGATAGGTTATGGTCGTAATTTTTCAATTGCGGATTCAGCCGAACAATTGACTTTGGTTAAGCACATTGAAAAAGAACTGAACATTAATCCTAAAATGTATGAACCCAGAGGCATCTTGTCTGCCATTTCAAATGCTAAAAATGACCTCTTAACGCCACAAGCATTTGAGGATAGTGCTGCATCACCTTTTGAAAAAATGGCTGCTAAAGTCTATCAGGAATACCAAAAGCGGTTGAAACATGACCAAATTATGGATTTTGACGATTTAATTATGCAGACATTGGTTCTCTTTAAAAAAGATCCTGAAGTTTTACATTATTATCAAAATAAATTCCGTTATATGCTCGTTGACGAGTATCAGGATACTAACCAAGCACAATATGAATTATGTCATGAATTAGCGGCACAATATAAAAATATCTGTGTTGTTGGTGATGCAGATCAGTCTATTTATGGCTGGCGTGGCGCCAATATGGAAAACATTATGAACTTCGAAAATGATTACCGCGATACTGGGGTTCAAACTGTCAAATTAGAGCAGAACTATCGCTCAACTGGTCATATTTTGTCCGCAGCCAACGCAGTAATCGACAATAATCGTAATCGCAAGAAAAAGAACTTGTGGACTGATCAGGGCGATGGCGAAAAGATTACTTATTACCGTGCTCAAAGTGGTGACGATGAAGCCCACTTTATCATTTCCAAGATTCAAGAAGAAGTTGATGATAATAACCGCTCCTACAAAGATTTTGCTGTTCTGTATCGGACCAATGCCCAGTCAAGAACAGTCGAAGAAGCTTTTGTGAAGTCAAATGTCCCTTATCAAATTGTTGGTGGTCATAAGTTCTACGATCGAAAAGAAATTATGGATATCATGGCTTATCTCAAGCTAGTTGCTAATCCAAACGATTCAATGAGTTTTAACCGTATCATCAATACGCCAAAAAGGGGAATTGGTCGTGTTAGTGTTGACAAGTTTATGGATGTCGCACAAGGAAACAACTTGTCATTGATCGACGCTTTTAAGCACATTAATATATCAGGCATTTCAACCCGTGCTGCAGCTAAAATGAGTGACTTTGGTGCTAAATTACGTGATGCAATTGAATATGCCAAAGATCATAGTGTTACAGGCCTAACCGAAAAGATTTTGCAGGATTTTGGCTATACAGATGCACTTAAGGCAGAACATACAATTGAAGCCGAAACAAGACTAGAAAACTTGGATGAATTTCTTTCAGTTACTAAACGTTTTGACGATCAATATGAACCTGAAGAAGATGATGCTAACGCTTTAAGTGACTTTTTAGCAGAAGTTTCATTGTTAAGTGATCAGGATGATTTAGAAAATAATGATGATCAGGTCGCATTAATGACCTTGCATGCAGCTAAAGGTTTGGAATTCCCAGTGGTCTTTTTGGTAGGGATGGAAGACGGATTATTCCCACTTTCTCGTGCCCTTTTAGAAGATGATCAATTAGAAGAAGAACGCAGACTTGCCTATGTTGGAATTACTAGAGCCAAAGAAAAGCTCTTTTTGACCAATGCTTATTCCAGAATGATGTTTGGTCGGATGCAAAACAATCCACCTTCAAGATTTTTGGAAGAAATTGATGTCGATGATCTTGACATGCAAAACTCAGTTCCAGAGGGTGTAGGAAATAGTGATTTCCAAGTTCAAACAGCTCCTTTTGCTAACGTTGATGAACGTGCGCGTGCTCAAGTTTACACACCAAAGGCAAAACCTGCTGGTGGTGCAATTGGTGCTGAAAAGAAGGGCTGGAATGTTGGCGATCAAGTTGAACATAAAGCTTGGGGCCACGGCGTTGTAACGAAAGTTAACGGCGAAGGCGAAGACATGGAGCTCGATATTGCGTTTCCAAATAAAGGAATTAAACGCCTTCTAGCAGCATTTGCTCCTATTAAAAAGGTATAATTAAAGCGAAAAACATAAATAAAAATTAATCAGGAGGAACAAAATGGCAGACTTAACTCTTGATGAGGCTAGAAAAGAAGTTGCTTCCCTCAGAGATAAACTTGACGAATGGGCTAACGCATATTATTCCAATGATGCACCAGAAGTTGAAGATAATGTTTATGATCAAAACTATCAGCGTTTGGTCGAACTTGAGCACCAGTTTCCCCAACTCGTAACGCAGGATTCAATTACTCAGCGAGTGGGTGGACAAATTGGTAGTGAATTTACCAAAGTTACGCACAAGATTCCTATGCTTTCAATGGGTGACGTTTTTTCGAAACAGGAATTACGTGAATTTGATGAACGGGTGCAAAAGCAAGTTGGTCATGAGGTTGCATATAACGTAGAGCTAAAAATTGACGGTTTATCAATTAACCTTGAATATCAAGATGGTAAATTAATGCGGGCTTCAACCCGTGGTAATGGCCAAGTTGGAGAAGACGTAACGGCTAATGCACGTTTTATTTCCGACATTCCACAAACCTTGCCTGAAAAACTCACGACAGAAGTGCGTGGTGAGTGTTACATGGGAAAAGAAGCTTTTGCGAAGTTAAACCAAGAGCGTGATGAAAAGGGAGAAACAACTTTTGCTAATCCACGTAATGCTGCTGCGGGTTCATTGCGTCAGCTTGATGCCAATATTACTAAGCATCGCAATCTGAGTACCTATATTTACACTTGGGTTAATCCCCCTGAAGAAATTACAAGCCAACATCAAGCAATTGAAAAAATGACGGATCTAGGCTTTCACACTGATTTAACAGGTCGTCGCCTTTCGAAGATGGATGAAATCTTTGACTTTATCGACGAATATACAGCTAAAAGAGATTCACTTGCTTATGGGATTGACGGAATTGTTTTAAAAGTTGATGACCTTGGCTTACAGAGTGAACTGGGCAATACGGTTAAAATTCCGCGTTGGGAAATTGCATATAAATTCCCGCCAGAAGAACAGGAAACTGTGGTTCATGAAATTAAATGGACGGTTGGTCGTACCGGTGTTGTAACGCCTACTGCTATAATGGATCCAGTACAACTTGCTGGAACAACGGTCTCGCATGCCGTTTTGCACAACGCAGATTTGCTAAAGCAAAAGGATGTGCGAATTGGTGATACCGTTATGCTGCACAAGGCAGGAGATATCATTCCTGAAATTTCCGAAGTTGTGTTAGCCAAACGACCTAAGGACTCTGAACCATATCCAATTCCTACTGAATGCCCATCTTGTGGGGAAAAATTGATTCACTTAAAAGATGAAGTGGCTTTACGTTGTGTGAACCCATCTTGTCCAGCACAGATGGAAGAGGAAATTACGCACTTTGCTTCTCGTCCAGCAATGAATATTGATGGCCTTGGTCCAAAAATTGTGCGTCAACTGATTTCTAACGATCTTGTTCATAACGTAGCAGATTTATACCACTTGCAAGCAAGTGACTTGGCTAAGCTTGATCATTTTAAAGATAAGTCTATCAATAATCTGTTAACAGCAATTAATAATTCAAAGCGTAATTCTGTTGAACTTTTGCTTACTGGTCTAGGAATTGATCATGTCGGTGCAAAGGCAGCCCGCTTAATTTCACAAAAGTTTAAAAATATGGCAAAGATTATGGAAGCTGACGTGCAAGAGGTTGCTGCTATCGATACAATAGGTATGACAATTGCTGAATCGCTAACAACCTATTTTGCTCAGGATGAAGTGGTTGAACTAGTTAAAGAATTGCAAGCTAGTGGCGTTAATATGGATTACTTGGGCGAAACAGAAGAGCAAATTGAAGACATTCCTGACAATTACTTTAAGGGTAAAACAGTTGTCTTAACTGGAACACTATCCCATTTCACACGAAGTGAATTTACGAAAAAATTACAGGCTTTAGGTGCAAAAGTGACTGGTTCAGTTTCAAAGAAAACCGATTATGTAATTTATGGTAAGGATGCAGGTTCTAAGTATACTAAGGCCCAAAAGCTTGGTGTAGCGTTATTAACTGAGGAAGAAGCAGTTGCTCAAGTTAAATAAAGGAACAATTAAAGTGAAAAAGTATTTACAGATAATAGCAGTTTTAGGTGCGGCACTTAGCTTGAGTGCTTGTGGGAATCTAAAAAATTCCAATTTGGCTAATAATGCCAAAACTTCAACAAATACGAATACTAAAACCTATCAAACAACTGAAACTGGTAACAATGGCTATACAGTATTGTTAAAAAATGGTCACTATGTAACCAGTCCAATTACTGGTTTAACTGCGACCAGTAATGATAATTCGGTTGATACGCGTGAACTTGAACGTGGATTGATTCAAATTTCGAAGGGTGTATATTCACCTAACTCTTATGTTTTCCAAGAAGGACAATATATTAATACGACTGTGGCCAATGATTGGCTGGGACGTAAATCGAAGAGCAATCCTTTAGGGCTAAATCCTGAACTTGGTTCAAAGAAAAAATATAATCCATATTATCTTGAAGAAATAATTGAACAAGACTTTTTGAATGGTTCAGGCTCAAGTTATCATATTGCGGGGATGAGCATTGGCTTAGCAATTAATTCGGTTGATTATTACCAGAAGAAAAAAGATGGCCCTGAATATCAAATGGCCATTTCTCGTTCAAACCAAAAGCAATATGGGCAAAAAATAGCCCAAGAAGTTGTGACACGCTTGCGTAAGAAAAAAGCTTTGAAGAATATTCCAATCACAATTGGCCTTTTTTCAAAAGAGAGTAAGGACTCACTCGTTAGTGGAACTTACTTTTTGAGCGGGACAGCGGCTGCTAATAGTAGTAAAATATCTAAATGGAAAACTATTAATACCCAAACAGAAGTGTTACCGACGATTGGTGGTAAAAAAGCAATCAACAGTAACGATGCATCCAGCTTTAACAGTTTTAAAGAATCAATTCAAAATTATTTTCCAAATATTAGTGGTGTGACAGCATCATTGCGTTATGAAAACGGAAAATTGGTTCAAGAAAATATTTCAATTACTACTCAATTTTATGGTTATGAACAGATTCAGAGTTTTACTCGTCTTGTTCTGTCCACGGCGAAAAAATATCTGCCTAACAATGTTCCTCTTGAAATAAAGATCGGTTCTGTTAATGATGTTCAAGCCTTGGTTGCGAAAGAATCAGGAGATAGTAGTTATCAAGTCCATATTTATGGCGGCGAATAAGGAGGTATATGCGTGGAAATTACAGAAGAAACAATTAAGCACGTTGCGGGATTATCGCGACTTGAAATTGATGAAAAAGAGATAGGTAAAGTTACTGAGCAAATGAGCTCAATTATCAACATGGCTGATCAATTATCAGAAGTTGATACTGATGGTGTTGAAGAAACAGTGCAAGTAGTTGATCGTGACACTGTGTTTAGAGAAGATAAACCTGAGCACTGGGAAACTCGCGAAGAATTAATGAAAAATGTTCCTGAACAGGCCAATGGCTTTATCAAGGTTCCTGTAATTATTAATAAGGATGAGGACGAGTAATGAACTACTTACACGAAGATATTGATTCATTAAATGAAAAACTTGCCCAAGGAACTTTGTCTGCAGACAAATTGGCGCAAGACACCGTTGAAAATATTAAGAAGACTGATGAAAAGCTAAATGCTTGGATTACAGTTCAAGAAGATGCAAAGCCTGATGGGGACTTGGATTTTGCTAATAATAAATTAGCTGGTATTCCAATTGCCATTAAGGACAACATCATCACTAAAGATGTCAAAACAACTGCAGCTAGTCATATCTTGGATAACTATATTCCTGTTTATGACGCAACTGTTATTGATCGCTTGAAGAAGGCTCATGTCACCTTTGTTGGTAAGACTAACATGGATGAATTTGCCATGGGTTCTTCAACAGAGCATTCATATTTTGGTGCTACTCATAACCCATGGGACTTTGATAAAGTTCCAGGTGGTTCTTCTGGTGGTTCAGCTGCAGCCGTTGCCGCTGGTCAAGTAGTTGCTGCACTAGGTTCTGATACTGGTGGTTCAATTCGTCAACCTTCAGCTTTTAACGGTATTTTTGGTATTAAACCAACTTATGGCCGTGTTTCACGTTGGGGTCTTATTGCCTTTGCTTCATCACTTGATGAAATTGGTGTTATGAGTAAACGTGCAAAGACTTCTGCACAAGTTCTTAACGTTATTGCTGGTTCCGATGAGCATGATTCAACTCTTTCCACAAGAGCAGTACCAGACTTTACAGAGTACATCGGCAAGGACGTTAAGGGTCTGCATGTTGCTGTGGTTAAAGAATACATGGATGCCGTTGATGGTGAGATGCATGAAGTAATCCAAAAACAAATTGATGTTTTAAAGGATGCTGGTGCAATTATTAATGAAGTTTCATTACCATTAACAAAATATGTTGTTCCTGACTACTACATTATCGCTTCAAGTGAGGCTTCATCAAATCTTCAGAGATTTGATGGTATTCGTTATGGTTACCGTGCTGAAGATGCCAAGAACTTGTTAGATGTATATGTAAAATCTCGTTCGGAAGGTTTTGGCGAAGAAGTTCAACGTCGTATTTTGCTGGGTTCGTTTGCTTTATCAGCTGGTTCATATGATCGCTTCTTTAGACAAGCTTCTAAGGTTAGAACATTGATTTGCAATGACTTTGATAAGATTTTTGCTGATAACGATGTAATTGTTGGCCCAACCACAACTACGCCTGCATTTAACATTGGTAGTGAAATTTCTGATCCAATTAAAATGTACAATAACGACATTTTAACCATTTCTGCTAACTTGGCTGGAATTCCAGCTGCTAGTGTGCCTGCTGGTCTTGTTGATGGCATGCCAGTTGGTTTGCAAGTGATGGCTAAGCGCTTTGATGAAGGTAGCATTTTCCAAGTTGCAGACTTCATTGAACGTAACAATAAGTTTTATGAAAAAACACCAGCTGGAATGGAGGATTAATTAATGAACTTTAAATCAACAATTGGATTCGAAGTCCACTTCGAATTAAAAACTAAGAGTAAAATTTTCTCACCTTCACCAGTTAGTTATGGTGCAAAGCCTAACACAGAAACCAACGTAATCGACTGGGGTATGCCTGGTGTTTTACCATACGTCAATAAAGATGTTTACCGTTTGGGAATTATGGTTGCTTTAGCAACGCACTCACATATTTTGCCAACAACACACTTTGACCGAAAGAACTACTACTACCCAGATAGTCCGAAGGCATATCAGATTACGCAGTTCTTCCAACCACTTGCTCGTGATGGCTATGTTGAAATCGAAGTACATGGTAAGAAGAAACGTATTGGTATTCACGAAATGCATATTGAAGAGGATGCCGGTAAGAACACTCACGGAACTAATGGTTTTTCATATGTTGACTTAAACCGTCAAGGTGTTCCACTTCTAGAAGTTGTTTCTGAACCTGAAATTTCTGATCCTGATGAAGGTTATGCATATTTGGAAAAATTGCGTAAAATTGTTCAATTCACTGGTGCTTCCGACGTTAAGATGGAAGAGGGTTCAATGCGTGTTGATACCAACATCTCAATTAGACCTGCCGGTCAAAAGGAACTTGGCACCAAGGTCGAAATGAAGAACCTTAACTCTTTTGAACACGTACGTAAATCACTTGCATACGAAGAAAAACGTCAAGCTCAAGTTTTGCTTTCGGGTGGTCGTGTTCAAATTTCTACTCGTCGTTTCGATGAAGCAACTGGTAAAACTGTTTTGGAACGTGTTAAGGAAGGTGACGCAGATTACCGTTACTTCCCTGAACCAGATATTGCACCTGATCACATCAGTGATGAATGGATTGAAGAAATCAAGTCCAGCTTACCTCGTTCGGCTGAAGAACGTTACAACCAATACGTCAATGAATTCGGTTTGAAGGAATATGACGCAAATGTTCTTCTTCAAACAAAGGAAAGCTCTGACTTCTTTGATAAAACTGTTGCTGCCGGTGCTGATCCTCAATTAGCAGCCAACTGGATGAACACCCAAGTTAATGGTTACCTAAATGATAACCGTGTTGAACTTGCTGACATTAAGTTGACACCAGAAAACTTGGCCGCAATGATCAAATTGATTAAAGATGGTACCATTTCTTCTAAGATTGCTAAGAAGGTCTTTGCTGAAACAATTGCTAATGGAACTGATCCGAAGAAGTATGTTGAAGATCAAGGAATGGTTCAGTTATCTGATACTAGTGTCTTGGAACCAATGGTTAAGGAAGTCGTTGATAACAACCCACAATCCGTTGAAGACTTCAAGAACGGTAAGGATCGTGCAATTGGCTTCTTAGTTGGTCAAATCATGAAGCAAACTCGTGGTAAAGCCAATCCTAAAGTGATTAACCAATTGCTAAACGATGAATTGCAAAAACGTTAATGTCAATTTTTAAGTAATAAGGTAGTAACTATGACTAAAAAAGCAAGATTAATCTATAATCCTGTATCTGGTCACGAACAGATGCCCAAGAATGTCGCTGACATCTTAGACGTGTTAGAGCAAGCAGGCTATGAAGCAAGTGCTTATCGAACAACACCTGAAAAGCAAAGTGCTCAAAAAGAAGCAACGCGTGCAGCCAAAGCTGGCTTTGATTTAATTGTTGCAGCTGGTGGTGACGGCACAATCAATGAAGTTGTTAATGGGATTGCCTTTTTGGAACAGCGTCCAAAAATGGCGATTATTCCTGCAGGAACAACTAACGACTATGCTCGTGCATTGCGCATACCGCGTGATAGTATATCAGGTGCAACTAAGGTCATTCTCAACAACAAAACCCGTAAGATGGATATCGGTGAAGCAACATTTGGTGAGGATAGACAGTATTTTGTTAATATCGCCGCTTGTGGCTCGTTAACAGAACTAACTTATGATGTTCCTTCCGAAGTTAAATCAGCTTTGGGCTATACTGCTTACCTAATCAAAGGAGCGGAGATGTTACCTCATTTGACTGAAAATGAACTACGTCTTACCTATGATGCCGGTGTGTATGAAGGTAAACTATCAATGCTATTATTGGGTATGACCAATTCAATTGGTGGTTTTGAACAAATTATGCCTGATGCAGAGCTTAGTGATGGACTGTTTCAATTGATTATTGTTAAGCCATCTGAGCCAGTTAAATTGTTGAAACTGATGGCTTTAGCCATGAACGGTAAGCACGTTGATGATCCGGATATTATTTACACTAAAACCCGTAGCTTAAAGATTGAGCTGGTAGGTAAAAGCTTAGGACAAAAGCTACCAGTCAATCTTGATGGTGAAATTGGTGATTACTGTCCAGTTACTTTTAAAAATTTACAGCAACGAATTGAATTCTTTGTTGGAGAATAAAATGCAAATATAAAAAAGATCGCTCATAAACGAGCGATCTTTTTTATTGCTTATTTTTAACTAATTAGCGTAATCAATGTCTTCTTTTGGTTGAACCTTGAATTCACGATAATCAGTTTCTTTCTCCAATTCAGGAGTTAATCTTACACATCTGATTCGTTGATTGCCGTAAGTTGCGTAGTAGTAACTTCTTGATTCAGCACACATATAAGCAGTGTAGCAAGTATAGTCAAAGGTATCATCTGTAGTAACAACAATTCCACGAGGGATGCTAACTGATTCCAAAATATGGTGAGAAAGAGTAACTGCTGAAAGTTCATCTGCTGGCTGTTCAACATTGTTCTTCATGAAAGCTGTTCTGACAAAACGTGAAACTGGCGTAAAGTCACCAGGTAAGCCAAATGTTCCTGAACCTTGACTGAAAGGTTTCAATGTTTTACCCAAAAATTCAATATCTTCATGTTGCTTTGGTTGAACAGATAGGTAGTTACGTAAATTAGTTTCATGCCAGTGGTAGTCAGGACTGTTAGTCATAACACCGATTGAGTCTTCAATAACATGAACACCATCTTTTTCTGGTTCAACAATTAAACTCTTGCCTGAAGTATCGGAGAAAATGAAGTGTAGTGGTGGAACTACTTTCAAAGTTACGCTAGCTTCATTAACAATTGAAATCTTCTCGTCAAATAACTCTTTAACTTCTGCAAGTGAAGCAGCTTGAGACAAAATAGCTGAAATTACTTTGTCTGGTGAAACAGCCCAAGTGTTGTCCGTAGCCTTTTCCTTATAGCTTGCATAGCCAGGGAAGTATAGGACACCAGCAGTAACACCAGCGTCGTTAACACCATCACAAGTTACTGGTGCATTATCAACTTCCTGAATGCTGCCCATACCGATAAAAGCATGCTTACTAGTGATTTCTTCTTTATCGTCATAAGAAACGGCAAAAGTTTTGTTCTTTGGAACAAAGACAACTTGCTCTGCCATTTCCATCATAAAGTCCATTGTTCGTGACAATAGGTGTTTATGATCTTTTGTTTCCAGTGTAAAACTACTACAACCAATCATATTGCAACCTCCTGCTTAATTAGCTATATAAAAAATATTTATATAAATTAATGTATATGTTAAAAGTATAAGAGTGTTGAAGACTTAATTCAAGCTATATTAAGAAAAACATTAAAGAAAGATAGTAATTTACTCATCATAATTGTATATGGAGTTTTTGGAACATAAAAAAACTTTGCCACCTGATTAAGTGACAAAGTCTTTAAATAGTTAGGTTAGCTTCAAATTAGTTATTGCTGCTATTGCCGCTACCACCAAAAATTTCTAATAAGAACATGAAGATGTTCACGAAATCAAGGTAGAGTTGCAATGCGCCAAGAACAGCTAAGCCATTAGTTGAAACTTGATTGCCGTATTGGCTATAAATAATTTTCATTTTGTTAGCATCACTAGCAACTAAACCAGTAAAAATAATTACACCAATAAATGAAAATACGTATGTAACTGCTGGGCTGTTAAAAAACATATTAACAAGCCAAGCTACTAAAAAGCCAGTTAAAGCTGCACCTAGATAGGCATTCCAATTGGACAGGTCTTTTTTGGTAAATGTACCAAAGAGTGCCATTGCAATAAAGACAGCTGCTGATGAAACAAAAGCAGTAGTAATTTGAGAGCCGGTGTAAAAACCAGCGATTAATGCGAACTCAAAACCATAGATAATAGATAAAATGGCCAACATAATCATGCTAGCGATTGGACTACGGTTAGCATTAAAACTAATCCCCATTGATAAACCAAGTGGAACTAGTAAAATGAGCCACATCATAGCTACAGGCATATTCATTACTGCAGATCTGAAAACGGTCATTGTTAAGTAAGCTGCTAAGGCCGAAATCAATACGGCTACAGCCATTAGTGAATACATTTTGGTTAAAAAGCCGTTGGTTTCAGAAATACTGTGAATTTGTCGCTTATTTGAATTAGTATCAAAATCGTTCATAATTAACGTCCTCTCTATAAATAAGATTAATAATAAACCTAACACAGTTTGAATAAAGAGTGAAGCGATATTGCTGTAAATTAAATCAATGTTAAGAATGAGCAATGCCGTTACTTTAACCAGTTTTTTTAGTAAAATAGTAATGTTAATTATTGTTTGTAAAAAAGGACAAAAAATGGAAAAAAATCAAATTATCGACTTAGAAATAACTGACTTATCATATGAAGCAATGGGTGTAGCCCATTATGAAGGCATGACTGTTTTTGTCACTAATGCCCTGCCAGGGGAGACAGTTAAAGCCAAAATTTTAAAGGTCAAAAAGAACTTTGCTTTTGCTAAAATTGAAGAAATTGTAAAGGAAAGTCCTGATCGAGTAAACATTGAACTTAACCAGTGGGTTCAAACAGGGTTAGCATCTTTAGCACATATCAAATATGATAAGCAATTAGAGTTCAAACGTAACCAAGTAGTGAACTTATTGAAAAAGGCACACTTAGATGATGTAGAAGTAGGCGAAACTTTGCCTAGTCCTGAAGAAACAGGCTACCGTAACAAGGCACAGGTTCCGGTGAGAGAAGTTAATGGGCAACTTGAAATTGGCTTTTTCAGACGGCATTCGCACGATTTAGTGCCACTAACTAATTTCTTTACCACTGATCCAGAAATTGACCGTGTTTTGGTTGCCGTTAGAGATATATTGCGTCAGTACCGCGTACCTGCATATGATGAAGTGCACAACAAAGGTGAAGTACGGTATTTAGATGTTCGCCGGAGCAAAGCTACCGGTGAAATCATGGTGATTTTAGTTTGCTTGCATAAAGATTTTCCTCAGTTACCAAAAGTAGCAGAGGCTATTAAACAAATTGATGGTGTCACTAGTTTAGTATTGAATTATAACCCGAAGAAGACCAATGTTATTCTGGGAAAGGTAGATTACTTAATTTTTGGTAAGCCACAGATTACTGATCAAATTGGTGATGTGAAGTTTAGAATCTCACCCGAGAGTTTCTTCCAAATTAACTCACTTCAAACGCCTCGTTTATATGATTTAGCCATCAAAAAGGCTGAACTTGCTCCCGATGATGTAGTCGTCGATGCATATTCAGGAATTGGTACGATCGGTTTGACTGTTGCCAAGCATGTTAAAGAAGTTAGGGGAATTGAAAGTGTCCGTGATGCTGTCAAGGATGCCAACAACAACGCTGAACTGAACAATATCGACAATGCTAGATATGTTGCTGGTAAGGCAGAAGAGGTAATGCCTAAGTGGGCGGCCAAAGGGATGAAAACAGATGTGATTTTTGTTGATCCACCTCGAAAGGGTTTGACTTCAGAATTTATTGATGCCGCTGTTAAAACAAATCCAAAAAAGATTGTTTATATCTCATGTAACCCCGCAACAATGATTCGTGATCTGCAAGAATTGCTGGAACATGGCTATAGTTTTGAGCGCATTGATCCAGTTGATATGTTTCCACAGACACCTCATGTTGAAGCTGTGACGGTGCTGGAAAGAGAAAAATATGGTAATGAAGTCAGATAAACAGTTTACATTCGCAGATACTGTTAATTATATGACTAGATATCATATTACAGATTTTTTGTATTTGAGAATAAAAAGGTCTAGGGAACTTTTAATAAATTGATTAAAAGTTATACATATGTAATATGAAAATGCGGAGAGTAAAGTAGGGGCGTAAAATCAATAAATAATATTAAGCGCCTTGCTCTAAATGAATTTATGCTTTTAAACATTTGTACAATGTTTCTAGATTTAGTTTTGGAGAATAGAAAATGAAAACAGATATAGAAAAATACAATGATAGCGTGCAGTCAAATACTGCTTTTCTAAATGAATTGAAGGAAAAACTTCCAGAATTTATTGCTAAAGATGGGTCGTTTGATCTTGATAAATTTAAAGGTCAATTGAAGAACAAAAATATAAGTGAACTTAGTGAAGGGTATCAATTAAACTTTATTGGTAAGGACTATGCACGTCGTCAGGCTGGTGAAATGCCGACTAGTGTGATTGTTCCAGATGAAGAACAAAATATGGGAGAGGGTTCAGACTCTCGCAATTTATTTTTTACTGGAGATAATTTAGAAGTTTTACGGCATTTGCAGAATAATTATCAAAATAAAATTGATCTGATCTATATTGATCCCCCCTATAACACTGGAAATCACGACTTTATTTATCCTGACAAATTTGAGTATAGCGATAGAAAAATTGAAGAAATGTTTGGATTAGATGACAACGAATTACAACGTTTAAAGAGCATTCAGAAAAATTCAAGTCATTCTGCTTGGCTAACATATATGTATCCAAGATTGCAATTAGCCAAACATCTGCTGTCTAACAGCGGTGTGATTTTTATTTCTATTGATGATAATGAGATGGCTAATTTAAAAGAAATTTGTGATGAAATTTTTGGTGAAAGTAACTTTATTAGCAACATAATTTGGAATTCAAGAAAATCTGTTTCAAATGATGCTGTTGTTTCGCTAAATCATAATAGTATGCTTATCTATACAAGACAAATTAGTGAATTCAACAAAAATAAGTCAAACTTTAAATTATGTATGAGTGATAAAGGATTTTCTAATCCTGATAATGATATAAGAGGACCATGGAAAGCAGACCCGTTTGATGCTCCTGGTATACGTAAAAATCTAGAATATAGAATTGAGAATCCTAAAACAGGCGCGTATTTTACACCCACTGCTGGAAGGCATTGGCGGACAGAAGAAAGCGAATATAGGAAGCTTTTCGATGATGATAGGATTATATTTGGAAAACGCGGGGAATCAGGCCCCCAGCTAAAAAGATTTCTTTCTGAAGCAAAAAATAAAGGATTGACTCCTAAGTCCATATGGGATGATGTTGGTACTGCAACTACTGGTACAAAAGAAATACAGGAGTTTTTTGGAAAAAAAGTTTTCAGTACTGCTAAACCTACAGACTACATTAAACGGGTAATAGATCTGGGGACAAATAGCAATTCTATAGTTCTGGATTTTTTTGCTGGATCATCAACAACTGCCGATGCTGTTATGCAATTAAATGCTGAAGATGGTGGACAACGTAAATTTATTATGGTTCAGCTGCCTGAAAAAACTTATGAAATAGATAAAAAAACTGGATTACCAAAACTAAACCGAAAGGGTGAGAAGATTCCTACTAAGGGTGGTAAAGCTGCTTATGATGCTGGATTTAAATCTATTGATGAAATTTCACGGGAACGTATACACCGAGCAGCGGAAAAAATTAAAAAAAATAATAACTTAACTTTGCCTGATAATTTTGACGCTAGCTTTAAGCACTATAGGGTAGTAGAGCCTACTAAACAGACCCTAGAGAACATCGGGGACTTTGATCCTAATAACACCAACTTATTTACTAATATGATTGAAGGATTTTCTAGTAAGAGTCTAAATATCCCTGGAGATGCCTCTGGTGAACAAACCATTCTTACCACTTGGCTAGTTCAAGATGGATATGCCATGGATGTGGAAGTTAAAAATCTTAAGTTTAGTAACTATCTTGCTCATTTAGTTGATAATCGTCTTTATCTTATTAATGAAGGATGGGGGAGTTCACAAACTAGAGAGCTGTTGAATCTGATAGGAACCAATAAGCTTCAGTTGCAAAGTGTTGTGTTATTTGGATATTCATTTAATATTACTGGGTTGCGTGAGCTAGAGAACGGTTTGAAGCAACTAGATAGTAAAGTTTCTTTAATAAAGAGGTACTGAGTTATGAAAATTAGACTTGAAACTTTACAACACCAAATTGATGCTCTTGATGCAATTGAAAAAGCCTTTCCTGGCATTGACAATATGAGTGATGATTCGAATGCTGATTACATATATGCTAATCCTTTGATTAAATACCGTTATGATGATAAAACTAATATCGACATTAAGATGGAGACAGGAACTGGTAAGACATATGTTTATACTAGAATGATGTATGAGCTTCACCAAAAGTATGGTTTATTTAAGTTTGTTATTGCTGTGCCCAGTACTAGTATTAAAGCAGGCACGAAGAGTTTCATTACCAGCGACTATGCGAAACAGCATTTTAGCGAATTTTACGAAAGTACCAGAATGCAATTGAATGTAATTAATGCAGGTGATTTCAAGACGCGGTCAGGTAGACGTGATTTTCCAGCACAACTTTCTGAATTTGTTGAAGCTACCAGACAAAATGCTAATCAAATTGAAGTTCTTTTAATTAATCGGGGGATGCTTCATTCCTACTCAATGAGTCGCGATGACTATGACCAAACATTGCTTGGTGGTGAAACTTCACCTATTAAAGCAATTGCTGCTACTCGACCTGTAATAATTATAGATGAGCCCCAACTTTTTCCACGTGATAAGAAGTTTTACGCCGATATTAAAAGTATGGAGCCTCAATTGATTATTAGATTCGGAGCTACTTTTCCAGAAATCACAAAGGGCCGTGGTAAAAATAAGGTTACCAAAGTAGACTATTACCGTGGTGAACCTCAATATGATCTTAATGCTGTTAATAGTTTTAACCAAGGCCTAGTTAAGGGGATAGACATTGATTATCCAATTCTGTCCAAAGAACAGGCAAATAACTTATATAGGGTTAAAAAAGCTAAAACGAAAGAACTAATTCTATCTAAGGGTAACAAAGAGTATTCTATTAAAATTGGTGAGAATATAGCCGACATTGATTCCAGTTTTGGAAGTAATATTACCTATGCTGGTGGAACTAACTGCGAATTATCAAATGGATTAGCACTTGCGAAGGATATGAAATTGATACCAGGAACTTTTGCAAAAAATTATCAAGATGAAATCATCTCACAGGCACTGGACTGCCACTTTAATGCAGAAGAGAGGAATTTTCTTCGCTTAGATTCGGGTGAGAATGCTCCAAAAATTAAGACATTATCTTTATTCTTCATTGATAGTATTTCGAGCTTTCGTGGTGAGGATGGCAGTAGAGGTTGGTTAGCCCAACATTTTGAGGATATTTTAACCAAGAAGTTGAAAAAGTTAATTGACCGTTATGAATTAGCTATAGAAGACCGCGAAAAGGAGTATCTTTCATTTTTGCAAGCTACCCTGCAAAGTCTTCAATCAGAACATCAAGATGTATATGCAGGATATTTCAGCGAAGACCGTGGTAGCTCTGATGCAGATATTCAGGCCGAAGTAGAGGACATTCTTAGTAATAAGGAAAAATTGCTCAGTTTTAAGGATAAGAATGGTAAATGGTTGACTAGGCGTTTCCTATTTTCAAAATGGACGCTACGTGAGGGATGGGACAATCCGAATGTTTTTACAATTGCTAAATTGAGGACCTCAGGCTCGGAAACTAGTAAAATTCAAGAAGTAGGGCGTGGTCTGCGACTGCCTATTGATGAAAATGGACACCGTCTAAATCAAGATGAATGGCAAAGTCGTCTTTCTTTCTTAATTGGTTATGATGAACATGATTTTGCCCAGAAACTAGTTGGTGAAATTAATGAAGACTCACCAATTAAACTGAACAAAGAAGAGCTTACGGTTGACATGATTAAAGTAATTGTTAAGGCTAAGCAACAGATTGATCCGCAATTTGATGAAGATCAATTGCTTGATGATCTCGATGAACATAACGTGATTACTCGTTCTAACAAGTTTAGAAATGATGTTGAACTTGATGGACAAACTATGTCTGGTTATGATGCTTTGTGTCAACTTTATCCAGAACTTGAACAGCAAACTAAGGTTGCTAATGACAAAGTTCGAGACAAAAATTCTAAGGATGATACTACTGTTAAATTAAGGAAGCAAAATTGGCAACAATTGAAAAATTTATGGTTGCAGTTGTCTAAACGCCAAATGATTAAATTTGATTTATCAGTTAATCAGGATGCTGAAACAGTTGCACGTAATGTCTTTAATGATAGTGACAATAAAGTTTTCGTTTTGCAGCGTCCTGAAATGGTTCATCAAGAGGTTGATACTACTAGTGGTGATGCTGTTGTAAAAGAAACACAAGCAGACTATAGTGCTGAATATTTGACCATGAACTATGGCAAATTTCTCAAAAGTCTGGCTAAACAAACTGACTTGCCGGTTAACTTGCTGAATAATCTGATGATAAAGGCAATTAAGCGGCTGAAAAATAATACTAATTATATTAACGAAAAGACTCTTTGTAATTTGATTCGTACTTTTAATAATCAATTTAACGAGCGAATTAAGACTTCATATAGCTACGAACCATTAGAGTTTTCAGAATCAACTTCGATTTATAATGCTAAAAAACATGAATTTGTAGATTCTGTACCAGCAAGTGCATTAGGTATTTATCAATTTAACTCGACTTCTGATGAGAAGTATTTATATGATCGTCCACCGCTACGCTATGACAGTGCCGACCCAGAGCTGAAAATTTTGAAGCGATCGTATGGCCCTAAGATTAGTGTTTTTGGGAAGCTTCCCAAGAGGGCTATTAAAATTCCAAGATTTGATAATGGCACAACCACGCCAGATTTTATTTTTAAAATTGAGCGTGGTAGCAAACCGATTTATTTGGTGATTGAAACTAAAGCCGAAAATATGCGTCTTGACGACGAACAAATTCGTATTATTCAACAGAAATATTTTGATCGGTTGAGAGAAACAGGTGTTTACTATCAAATGGCGACTAGTGAGCAAGAAGTACATGACTTGATTAACAAGTTGGAAAATGGAGAATTGGATTAGGATGACATCATTAATTAAACTAGCTAAAGAAGGGAAACTAGAAAAAACAGCCGCTAAGCCTAAATTACCAATTAAGGTTGATGGCGTTAGCTCTGAAACATTAGATGTATACAAGATTCCGCTTGAATACCTTTATTACAATGATAAAAATGGGCGAATTGCGACCGGTATTTCTCAGTATCAGGATGAGTTACATCCAGTCAATGATCAAGAAGATCCACAATATAATAGTTCTGTTGCTGAACTGATTAAACAAGATAATCCATCAGCATTGAAACGAACGGAAAAGTCCATTCAAGAGTCCGGTCAACAGGTTTATGGTTATGTACTAGACGATGGGCGAATTGTTGATGGTAACCGTCGTTTTACTGCACTACGTAATATTCGGAAATCTACTGGCAGGACAGTGTATTTTGAGGCTGTTGTTTTGCCGTTCTCATATGACAACATTACTGAGCGAGCTAAGATTAAAAAATTAGAATTAGCCATTCAGATGGGGGTTGAAGAGCGACAAGATTATGACCCGGTTGATCTTGCTGTGGATATTTACCAAACCACTAGTGGTAATGATCCGATTATGACTCAGGCCGACTACGCAGCAGACGCTCATATGCGTGCTACTGAGGTGAAAAAATATTATGATGGTGCTGTATATATGAAGAAGTTTCTGGAGTTTATTGGGGCCCCAGAGAATAATTTCAACATCATTAAGGAAAGTAAAGTGTGGTCGCTTTTCTATGAAATGGGTAAATCGTTATCTAAGAATTTTGGCGATGATCCGGAATCTCAAGTTCGCAAAAATGAAACAATGAATTCATATTTTGGAGTAATACTTTATCAGATTCACGTTGGAGTTAGCGGCATTACTGCTAGGACTCATATTCGTGAATACGGTAAGAACATCGTTAATAGTGTTAACAATGAAGATTTTAATGATGATGTTGCGGATGTGGTGGATGATCTTTCAGAGTCTCTTCAAGACGATGAAATTCGTACGACTTTTGATTTGATGCAAAGTTTGACGGATGAAAACGAAACGGTTGAATCCTTTGGTGATACATTTGACACTTATATGAGGAATGCTAGGAATAGTGAATCCGTGGATAAATTTATTCGTAATATTAAACAAAATGTTAAATACTATCGTGACCTAAATGATGACGGCGGTTTGATTGGAAGCTTGCGATATAACGAAGTTAGTGAAGACCAATTAAAAGAGTTGCAAAAATATATGCGGGACTTAAATCAATTTAGTAAGGAGTTGTTCAGTAAGTATGGGGATGAAATTAGATAGCCCAATCATTATCAAGAATGATGCTGGACAGTTTCAATTATTAGATGATGATTATCATACACTAGAAACTAAGGTAGCACAGAAGGGTTTAGCAATCTTTGCTCCTTATTTTGAAAACCCTGAGCAGCGCACTTTTAAAGAAGATTTAACCTATGTTCAATTATTAGAGTTAATTAAAAAACTTAACAGACGCTTGCAGCGCAAAGGATTACCCGAAGTTAAAACTAGTAATGAATTTAATCAGTTCGTGCAGCAACGTCAGTATTACATCAAAGAACAAAGTCAGGCTGGTTTAACAATCAAGAATGGCGATTTACGTTGGGAGGAAGATTTTGATGATTTTAAGGCTATTGTCAGTCAAGAAATAACTCGACCACTAAAATCGGAACAGGAGAAGGCCAGCTTTTTTCTGACTGTCATGAAGAGAGCAGCAAATTTCTCAGTGCCAGGTGCTGGAAAAACTGCTATGATGTATGGTGCTTTTTCATATTTATCTAGTAACCAAGTTAATGAAGTGAATAAGCTTTTAGTAGTTTCACCTTTGAATGCTTTTGCTGCCTGGCGAACAGAATTTGAACAGATCTTTGGAGCTAAGCGGAAATTACATTATCTCAATATGCGGGATAAGAAGTACAACAATAATCCTGGAGCAATTAAGCGTGATTGGGTAGAAGCTAATGTCATTACGATCAACTATGAGTATTTACAAAGCAAACTCAATATTATTAATGAATTACTGGACTCTAAGACGATGCTAGTTTTCGACGAAGTTCATCGAGTTAAGAGTGTTGGTGGTCAACGAGCTAGGGCAGCACTTAGCCTCAGCCAGTCACCGCATTATCGATATGTTTTAACCGGAACGCCAATTCCAAATGGCTTCAGGGACATTTATAATTTCTTGCACTTGATGTATCCAGATGAATATTCCTCATTCTTTGCTTGGGACTTAACAACCTTAAACAACATTGATCCAGAAGATGTGAATAAGAAATTATCGCCATTTTTCTGGCGTACCAACAAGCAGGATCTTCATGTCCCGAAACCAGATCCAGACATTATTAAAGAAGTAGCCCCTTCAAGAAATCAGGAACTACTGGCACAGGCTATTTATGAAAATGAAAACGGAACTCTGGCAACGTTTATTAGGTTGCTGCAGGCTTCCACAAATCCGGAATTGCTGGCAACCAATATCAACTACAAAGAATTAGGATTGATTGATGCCGATTCTGGTGTCTGGGACAAGCAGTCCGCAACTATTAAAACAGAAAACATCAGTAGTGGTGAGGCGTATAAAAAATATAACTTAGCCCAGATAGAAGCTCCTAAGTTTGAGATGGGGATTGACCTGATTGACAAATTAGTTGGCAAGGGTAAAAAAGTCCTGGTCTGGGGGATGTTTGTCGGAACCATGCAAAAGATAGCCGATACTCTCAAAGGTATGGGAATTGAAACCACCTTGGTTTATGGTGCTACTCCGAAACAAGATCGTGAAGAAATGATTAATAATTTTCGTACTGGAGATGCTCAGGTACTGGTATCAAATCCTAATACCTTGGGAGAATCGATTTCTCTGCACCAAACTGTGCACGATGCAGTTTACTTTGAGTACAACTTCAATCTAACTTTCATGTTGCAATCAAGGGACCGGATTAATCGTTTGGGCCTTCCTGCGGATCAATACACTCGCTACTACTATCTTATGACTAAGGGTGATGTTGCTCACATGAGCTTTATTGACAGTACGGTGTACAAGAAGCTGAAGGACAAAGAAAAGGTCATGCTCGATGCCATTGATGGTCAATTGCTTGTCCCTGAATATACTGACGATTATCTGCAAGAAGTTAAGGATATTGTGATGGGTAGGTATAAATAAAGGAGATTCTGAACATGGAAACTATTGTTCCATCTGTTAATACAACTAAGGAAGAATTACAAGAACGAGTAGATTATATGGCTAATAAAGCTTTACAACTTGAGCAACTAGCTAAAACAGATGAACATGAAGCAATGAGGCAATTTATCATTTTAAAAAAATTTGCAAATAAGGAGTATCATGTGTTAACTTTGCAAAAGAATTAAGCAGCAGTTAATAGCAATGTATATTTATCCAATTATCGGGGATTCTTTACACATTTACATTTTACAGCTGGCAAAACACCTCTTAGATTGCTGCAATGGAATCTCGATGAATTCTATCAAGCAAATATGGGATTTAGATTTTGATTTTCCACAAACGCCCTAATTCCTATTTGTAAACTTAGTTGGTCCTGCAAACAGACAAAACAGAAGTGCTATTACTTATCAGCAAGGCCCCATCAAAATCAAGCATTTTAGGCTAAAATAAACGGATATGCTGCTTTTAGCTAGACAATAAAAATCACCATGACTAGCAGTTAATCAACAATGTATAATTGACCGACTAAGTTCGTGGCATGTGGAAGCTGTGACAGTGCTGAAATGACGTTAGAATAAGAAATCTTTGATTTTAAGCACTTTTATAAGCAAAGACGATTAAATCCGAAATAAAGAGATTTAATGTGTTGATGTTTATAGACCTAGTAAGTGGGAAAACAACAAACAAAAATCAAATATTAAAGTAAAAGTAGCTATTGGCATACTTTATAAAAACGCTTTTTTAAAAAGCGTTTTTTTGTACCAAAATTAAGTTAATAAAAACAACGAGAAGAATATATAGATGAACTTTCAAGAGCTGCCTACTATGACAACACTACTAGTATTGTTAATTTATTGTTAATTCTGCTGCAAGAAGTAGTAAATTGGAATTTTTAATAATAATATACATAGTACTGAACCAGATGATTATATCTATGATTGTTGCTTAAATATTAAAAAAATAAAGTAGTTTCCGAGATATGATAAGAAATCAGTAGAAATTACAATTGGCAAAAGGAGAGAATAAAATGGGCTTTTATGTAATGATTTTTTCAATGTTAATAGGTATTTTTTTAATAGCTTTAGGAATTATTCGTAGAAAGAGAAACTCTTGGTATAAAATTTTGATTGCAGTAGGAGTGTTATTAGTTCTTTTTGCGATTTATTTAGGATTTCCTAAATAATGAACTTTAAGTAATATAAAGATAACTGCTATATAAAATATATAGTATTCCGTATTCTATCTTTTAAATACTTCTATGAAAGACAGTAGTTTGCGCTACTGTCTTTTTTTCTATACTCATCTTTCAAGTTTCCTAAAATCTGTGAAGTAGTAATTAACATGATGGAAGATAAAAAAGATACAGATAGATAACGCAATTTTTAATAAGGTAAGCTGAGTTAAAATTATACTTTAGTTCCTATTATTTGTATCTAGAAGGTATTTAGCTATAAAATTCAGTCAGATGAAATTCAATTATAAGATTGGAGACAATTCATGAAAGACTGAGGCTATCAAAATGGATAAATGGCATGAAAAATGGGCCTACAACAAATATTGGGTGATGGCGCGATCGCAGCAATGTTATGAGCAGATTAGACTACTAGCTAAAGATAATGAGTGGTCAGCTCAAAAGAATGCTGAATTCGAACGTTTATTAGAAAAGGCTGCAGGTCAAACACCAACAGTTAAAACATTAACTAATGCATATCAACATGTTTGGGGCTACTTTAAGAAGATTGCGACAATCTCAGAAAAGCAAACCTATTTACAGTTATTGCAAGAATTATCGCTCCAAAATGATGATTTAGGTCCATTTTTAAAACATCTAACTGAAAAATATCAGGTTTCTTATTTATTAAACTCACGTTTAATTCAGGAGTGCAAAGAAAAATTATGAGATTATGGCATCAAGATTTAATTTGGCGGTTGCCTAGACAACAGTTATTAGGACAACATCGTGAAATTGCAGCTTTACGAGGCCGAGGATGGGGCAAAAATCATGCCATTGTTAATTATGTTTTCCAATATTCGCCGTATAAGCTGTACCAGTTTCATCTACTAGTATTAGCTGAAATGCAACGACGCCATTACCATCCTGATCTTAATTGGTTTGATCCATACTATCGCGGGCAATATTGCCCTAGGTATGAAACATTACCAGCTATTCCATGGACTGATCCAATTTATCCAGAGCATGATGATACTTATTTACAAATCTGTTTGGATAATTTGCACCAAAAAGGAATTAACTTGTATTAAACCCAGCTTAATTAAAGATAGAAAAAATCACTTAAGACATTAAAGAAATCATGATAACTTTTGTCTAAATCACTTTAAAAAAGGTTGAGCATTGTAATATAATGCTCAACCTTTTTTATTTTGTAATCAAATTACTTTTCTTTGATTTTTTGGTTAATGCTTTTAACGTCTTTTACAGCCTTATGGTAAGTGCAATACCAGGTAGTAATATAGATCAGGATAAAAATTAAAGTGAATTTTGATAAGTTAATTAAATTTAATGGAACCCAGCCAGCTAAGAGGGCCAAAGGAACAAAGCCAAGGTAGTAGGTAAAGAAGTTAACTATCGTCTTTTTTAGTAATGACCATTGGCTAATACTAAAAATAAAACTGCCAAATCCGAATAGCGTTCCAGTTACCGCCCATAGAATGACTGAGACGGTAAAAGCATCAAGCGAATTGCTAAATTTTGACGTAAAAGAAGGGTCTGATGGAACGTAACTAGAGCTTCGTGATAGGTAATTACAAATAATCGAAATTGCTAAGCCTATGAAGATGCCTTCAGTAGCAAACATGTATAAATGATAGATAAATCTTTTAACGCCTTTCATATTCCTAACCTCTCTTTCAAGTTTTTAATATTTCTGCGAGAAATTTGTACGCGATGATTGTTGGTTAAAACAACATCAATTAATCCGTTATCGAGTATTTCAAGGTGATCGATATGCTGATAATTAAATACAGCACTGCGTGATGCTTCAATGAAGTAACTGGGCAAATCAGTTTTTAGATTTGATAAGCGGTCATTATAAGATAACTGCTGCTTTTCAGTGAAAACTGAAATATCACGGTTGGCTACTTCCAAAGCATAAATGTCTTGATACTTAACTGGAATAATCTGTGACTGGTAATGACACCAGATTTCATCATCACTTTGTGCTAATTTCTGTAAAAAATCATTGATCTCGGGTGTGATTTTTCTGAGCCACAACTCACCGTGCTCTTCTTTTAAGTTGGGATCAACGTGACAATTAATTTTCATGTTTAAGCTCCTTTCTGCTACCCAGTATAATAGATAAATTTTGTTTTTATTTAGTAATACCTCAAATGGTTGGAAAAGCGTCAATAATGGTTGGAAAAGCGGGAATATTGGATTTTGACTTTAGAATTAAAAGATAGTTTGAGCATATGAATATACTAAAGTATAATTTAAAATGAGTTTAGTTTTAACTATTTATGTTAAGCAAAGAAGTTGGGACTACTTATAGATGACACGGGAAATTAAACGTTGTGATTGGGCAACAAAGAATAAAATAGAGCAGGAATATCATGACACAGAATGGGGAATTCCTGTACATGACGATAAACAGTTGTTTAAAATGCTAGTCTTGGAAGGAAAACAAGCAGGACTGAGTTGGACAACAATTTTAGCTAAAAAAGAAACTCTCTGCAAAGCATTTGATGACTTTGATCCTGCAGTTTTAGTTACTTATGACGATAAGAAGAAGGCAGAGCTTTTACAAAATGATGGAATTATCAAGAATAAGCTAAAAATTAACGCTGCTATTAGCAACGCCCATGCATATTACGATGTTTGTGAGCAATATGGTTCTTTGGACAATTACCTTTGGTCATTTGTTGATAATAAACCTATTATTAATTCTTGGAAGAGTACCGAAGAAGTGCCAGTAAGTACACCATTATCAGATAAATTGAGTAAAGATTTAAAGAAACAGGGTTTTAAGTTTGTTGGATCAACAACAGTTTACGCATTTATGCAATCTGTTGGGATGGTGAATGACCATCTTGATACATGCTCTTTTAAAAACAAATAGTTAATGCTACTAAGTTAGAAGTAAAAAATACTGTTCTAACAGTAAAACGGTATATTTAGTAAAGGGAAAGCAGGTGCATTCAACTGAATAACGAAAATTTACAAAGTCCAGCTATCTTTGAAACCAAATACGATGTAAAAATGCTAAGGAACTTGAAGCAAAAATTCATGAAGAATATGAAACCAATGATGAAACTGAAAAAATTCTGACTGAGTATCCAACTGTCTGTATAATCATTCTGCCTTGTCTAAGAAGGACACGTATGCAGTTTATGTAGGTGAAACAAACGATATCCAGCGGAGAACAATTGAGCATTTAGGAGAAGATCCTAAAGTTCGAGAAGATTTTGCTGACTTTAAGCAATCATCAAATGCCGAAATATATGTAATTGGTCATAAACATTTTAATAAATCGATGACATTAGATATAGAGAATAGGCTTATGCAGTATCTAAGTAGTGTTCCTGCAGTGTCAAAATTAAATAACCGCTGGTTTAATGATCAAAATAAATATTACGATTCTGAAGAATTTGACGGCTTATTTAATCAAATTTGGATATCATTACACGAAAAAAACGCTAAACTTTTTCCAGATGCTGAAAAATTAAAGACGAAAGCTATTTTCAAGGCTTCACCGTTTAACAAACTTACTGATGAGCAATTGAAGGTCAAGACTAAAGTAATTACTAAAATTGATCAAGCACTCCAAACAGTAAATAGGGATGCTAAAAAAGCTAAACTAGTTTTACTTGAGGGTGAAGCAGGTTCAGGCAAAACAGTACTAGTAAGCAATATATTTTATGATTTAGTTCATGAAAATCGCTTATCAAAAAAGGAGAATTTGAAAGTTTCAGTTCTTGTTAATCAAAATGAGCAGCTTAAAGTATATGAAGAGATTACAGCAAAGCTTTTTCCAAAGGATTCTAAGATTAGAATTATGAAGCCAGCTACATTCATTAAAAATACTTCTACTAAAAAAGTAAAGATGATATTGTCATCATTGATGAGGCACATTTACTGTTAACTCAAAATAGTCAATCTTACAATGGATATGGACAAAAAATGATTGATGACATTTTGGAGCGAGCTCGTGTAGTTTTGGCAGTTTTTGACCCGAATCAAGTGTTATCTATTGACTCTATAATTGATAATGATTACCTAGAAAAAATTGTTAATCAAACACATGGCGAAGTTGTTAGTCTAGAAAAGCAGATGAGGATTGATGCAAGTGACAAAACTATTAACTGGATTCGGACTTTGATTGATGATGACAAAATTTTGCCAATTCCAAAGGATCCAAAATATAGAATAAAAATATTTGATGATCCGAAAGAAATGCAAGACGAAATTACTGATATAAATAAAACTCAATATAATGGCATAAGTAGAATGGTTGCAACGTTTGACTGGAAATATTCAGGCGGAAAAGAAAAGCCCTCATCTGAACAAAAGTATTGGAAGGTGTCAGACGGGGACTGGGAAATGCCTTGGAATTATGAAATAAAAAGACGTGATCAGTATGAAAAGAAGCATCATAACCACTCTGTAAAATATAGTGATTTACCCTGGGCAGAAAAAGATTATACGATTAGAGAAATCGGTTCTTTATACACTGTTCAGGGTTTTGACCTAAATTACGTTGGTGTTGTTTTAGGACCATCAGTAAAATACAGAGATGGAAAAATAATTCATGATTTTAATGAAAGTAAAAATAAGAAGGCAACTAACAAATTACATTCAAAGACAAGTTATGCTGATAAGTTACTAAAAAATGAATTCAATGTATTACTAACTCGAGGTGTGCATGGCTTATATATTTATGCTGTTGATAAAGACTTGAGAGCGGCTTTAAAAAAAGCGGAAGATAGAAATTAGTGTTAATAAAGCATCAGGCTATAGTTAGTCTGGTGCTTTTCTTTTCAAGAGCCTAGTCAATTTTACTTATTTAGGTAATTATGCTAATCTAAATTTAATCAAATCCTTATAAATGAACAAAATTTTTAAGAGTAAATTCAATATAATAGAAAGAAGATAGTGAGGCTATTTTAGCTACTAATAAACAAAAATGAAAATTAATAATACAATTAAATACTATCTCTACACTACATTTACTAATCTAAGGTTTTCCAGAATCATTAGCATTTTGTTTGTAGTACAAGTATTAAAACTAAGTTTGGTTCAGTTTGCGCTACTAGAATCAATTTTTATGTTTGCACAATTTTTTTCTGAGATACCAAGCGGAGTTTTAGGTGATCTGTTTAAAAACAAAACTGTTGTTTTGACTGGGTTAGCCGTTTTAATTACAACACCACTATTAACGGTTATGGCAATGTTTTGCCCGAAAAATATTATTTTCCCTTTACTTGCTGTTTCCTTTGCACTGGAAGGGGTGGGAAATGCATTATTGAGTGGTGCAGATGAGGCCTTTTTTTACGAAGGTATTCGCGAAGATGGGGATGAACAGCTCTATGGTAAAATACGAGGAAATAGGCAGTTAATCGGTTCAATTGTTTTAGGCGTTGCAACTGCAGTAGGAGGCTATCTTTTTACTCAAAACGATAAATTTCCATACTTGTTTCAATCACTTTTTCTCCTAGGTGCAGTGGCCGTTATTGCTTTAACTAAAGAGTCAAAAAAATTTGAAAACGTAAATCATGAGCACGAGACTTACACTGATATGCTAAAAAGTATTTTATCAGTTTTTAGGGATATGATTCATTCTTCAAACATTCTGTTTCTCTTTGTAATTATGATTATAGTAACTGCGGTCGAAAATGCGATATTTATGCTATTGCCCAATTATATTTCTAAATTAGGTTTTGATGCTTCTGCTAACGGAAGCGTCTTTATGATCTATAGTTTTGCTGGTGGGTTAGTAGCAGCTCAATCTTACCGATTGGTAAAAATGAAGTTTTCATCTTTAACGGTTTTAATAATTGCTGTTTTACTAGCCGCAACAGGACTAGAAATTCAAGGCTCGAAGTATTTGTTTTTACTAGGTGCTGGTTTATTATATATTGTTTTAGACATCCTCGATCCAGTAGTAATGCAAATGTTAAATTTATGGGTGTCAGATAAATCCAGGGCTACTTTTATTTCTGGACTGTCATTCTCTACTAGTTTAGCTACAATGATTATCAATCCGGTTATTGGTGCAGTAATTCAAAAATACGGCACAATAAATATGCTCATTGCCGTCTCGTTGATAACGGTTATGATGATTGCAATCGCATATTTATTAATAATACGGACAAGTAAAAATCAAAATGAAAAATAATAGATTTTTGAGGTCTTCTAAATGAACAAAAAAGAAACTTTGCAATATCTTGATCAATTGGGAATCGAATATGAGATAGTTGAGCACCAAGCCGTTTTTAATATGGCAGAAATGGAAGAAATTTCTCTTCCGCATCCTGAGGCAGACGCTAAGAACTTATTCGTGCGAGATGATAAAAAGCGTAATTATTACCTGCTGACCGTAAAGGGTGATAAGCGAGTAAACTTAGCTGAATTTCGCAAGCAAAATGATACCAGAAGACTTAGCTTTGCCTCACCAGCTGACTTAAAAGAAAAAATTGATCTGACTCCAGGTTCAGTTACACCCTTAGGTTTGTTAAATGATCAAAAGCATGAAGTATTATTTTATTTGGATAAGTACTTTGCAGATCAGCCTAGAATTGCCGTTCATCCTAATGACAACACTGCAACGATTTGGTTAAATCCCCAGGACTTGCTTGCAGTGATTAAAAAGCAAGGCAATCCAATTAAAGTGGTGGAAATGTAATAAATTTATATTAAACAGTATTTTGACTAAATAAGCCAACTAATTTTAATTACTGAACTATTGACACATGCCAATTTAGATGCTAAATTAAAATATAATTAAATATTTCATCTTGAGAAGCAGAGTAATTTTCTTGGTATCGTGAAAGAGAGCTAGCAGGTGGTGAAAGCTGGTCGATAGCAGTTAATGAACATGAGCTTTAATTGATGACTAACGGTGATAGTTAGCCGTTAGCGGCGCTGCAGCCGTTATAAATGCAAGCTATTGATTGATAGCTAGTGAGTTTTATTACGTGAGTAATAAAAAAATTAAAGGTGGTAACGCGAAGCACTCGTCCTTATATTAGGGATGAGTGCTTTTTTATTTGGTTTGGAGGATTTCAAATGTCACAAACAGCTTATATCAATGCCAATATTTATACTGGCGAAGATGATCAAATTCATGCAAACAACTACTTAGTAGTTGATGATGAAAGTGGAAAAATTACCAAAATTGGTTCAGGTGAAATACCTCAAGTGGATAAAACTGTTGATTTAGCAGGAAAATTTGTTATTCCTGGTTTAATCAACTGCCATACTCATGTCGTGATGGATCCTCAAACGGCTGATGGCGGGACAGATAACAATGAAGTAGCTGCAGTAGTTCAAGCTTTAAGTAATTTGCATGACTTATTAAAATCAGGTGTAACGTACATTCGCGAATGTGGAAGCAGTTATGATGTTGATATTTATTTAAGCAAGCTAATTGAGCAGGGTAAAGTCACTAAAGCACCAGAGATTTTACCTTCTGGTCGACCATATTCAATGACTGGTGGTCATGGCGATATGCCTAATTTTGGACATTTAGTAGATTCACCTGATGAAATGCGCAAAGCAGTCAGACAAGGAATCAAAAGAGGCGCTAAAACAATCAAGGTAATGGCAACTGGCGGTGTCATGACTGAAAATGACTTCATGGATGACCCACAGTTGAGTGAAGAAGAAATTCATGTTGCTGTAGAAGAAGCTCACCACAAAGGCTTGACGGTTGCTGCACATGCTGAAGGTAATCCAGGGATCATGAATGCCATTAAGGCAGGTGTTGATAGTATTGAGCATGGTTTTTATGTTAACGATGAAGAAATCAAGGTAATGCTTGAAAAGGGGACATATTTGACACCAACAATTGTTGGTGCTTGGGCTTTTATTGAATATGCGCCAGGTAAAATTCCTGATTGGGAAATGAACAAAATAGCAGCTGCATGGAAAGACTTGCGTGGTAACATTACTAATGCTAAAAATGCAGGCGTTCCAATTACTTTGGGTACAGATGCAGGAACGCCATTTAACGACTTTACAATGACGCCTGAAGAATTGCCACTTTTGGTTGAGCAAGGCTTTACTAACCATGAAGCATTACAAACGAGCTATAATTCTGCTAAATTAATGAAAATTGATGATGAATATGGTTCACTAGCTGAAGGCAAATATGCAGACTTCCTTGTTTTGGATGAAAATCCTTTAGAAAAGATTGAAGCAGTTGTTCAAAAAGATAAGGCGGTTTACAAAAAGGGTCGTCGAGAGTATTAATTTGCTTTCACCCAGATAAGTGCAAACCTTGAAGGAGATTACGATAATTAGTAATCTCTTTTTGCTTTTAGCGAAAAAAGAGTTCAAAGGTTTTTTAGGTTATTTTGTCCATAAAAGTAAATCCAGATTTGTTCAAATAAATCTTTAATTTTTTACTAATCTTAGATAGAATAGTAGATATCACAATTTATCCAAAAAGGGAGGATTATTTAATGAAGGCCTTACTATACAGTATGACCCCTGAACAAAAGGTTTACGTTGACCAGTGGAATAAAGAACATCCTGACGATGATCTGCAAACTACTTATGATGATTTAGATGCAAAGACAGTTGAACAAGCTGAAGGTTTTGACGTTGTCAGTGTCTTGCAAGTTTTTGATCTTGATGAGGAAGAAGTTTATCGCAAATTAGCTTCGTATGGCATAAAACATATTGCATTACGCTCAGTTGGCTATAATATCGTTAACTTTGATTATGCACATAAATATAATTTACTTATTACTAACACTCCTGCATATTCGCCACGAGCAGTTGCTGAAAACACCTTAACTTCTGCAATGTACTTGTTACGCAAGTGGGGTCCAATCTTGAAAAATGAACGGGAAGATTTGAATTTTGTGCGTGAAGCCAACTTGATGAGTGACGAAATTTATAATCAAACCGTTGGTATCATTGGTGTGGGACGAATCGGGAGCGCCACAGCCGAAGTTTTTCATGCATTAGGTGCACGAGTTATTGGTTACGACATTGTTGAAAATCCTGCCAATGAAGCTTTTCTCGAGTACACGGACTTTGAAACGGTTATTAGAGAATCCGATATTTTATCTTTGCACACGCCACTTACACCTGATTTAGAGGGTATGATAAGCGCTAAGGAATTTAAGGAAATGAAAAACACAGCGGTATTAATTAACGCTGCACGTGGACCTTTAGTTGATAATAAAGATTTAATTGCTGCTCTGAAGAATAATGAAATCGCTGGCGCATCGCTTGACGTTATGACTGGCGAAGAAGCAATTGTTATGAAGAAATTCAATGACATTTCAGAATTGCCAGAAGACTATCAAGAATTGGTCAAAATGCCAAATGTTGTTTTCACACCGCATTCTGCATACTACACTAAGACTTCGGTTAAAAATATGGTTAACCAGAGTATGACCGATGCTAAACGTGTTTTAAGTGGTGAGAAGCCAGTATATCCAGTTGATGAATAGATGAAATCAAAAAAGACTAACTTTTGTTAGTCTTTTTTTGTCCTGGTATCATATTTTGTTATTGTCAATTATAATAAAAATATTGGTATAATAACTAATAGATAAAGGTCGGAGATCAGGATGGGTAGATTTCATCACAAATATACGTTGCCAGCAATTATTTTACTGTTAATAGTTGCAATTGGTGGACTTGTAGCAGGTGTACTTAATTTTCGCAATCAAACAACACTGCCTTCCGATTCAAATTCAAGTGCAATTGGTGTGGAACTAAATCAAACTTTTGGATATGTTGACCTGCATGAATTACAAGATCACGGTATTTCGTTTGTGTATCTCAGAAGCACGCAAGGACGTTCATATTTTGATGATGATTACTTATCTTATCGCGATCAGGTGTTAGGCACGAAAATGGCTTTTGGCACTAGCATCGCATACAGTAATGAATCTACACCGGAACAGCACTATCAATATTTCATGAAGAAAGTCGGTTTGAACACAGGCAGCTTACCAATCTTGATTGAACCCGCAGTTGACGATCATAGTAACCACTATCTGGAACAGATGGCTCAATTTGTCAGGATGCTGGAAAACCATGGCAAATTAGTCATGGTTGATGTTAATATCAGGTATAAAACCTTTTTCCCTGATGGAACTTTATTTATTACTAATGGTAAAAAAGCACCAAGTAAGATGAAATATTCTTTTTGGCGCTACACTAACAATGGTCGCGTAAAATCGGTTAGCGGCTTAGAAAATGGCGTTGCAATGCTCGCATATAATGGGACAGTAACGCAGTATAAACAACGATATGGACAGTTAACACAATAATGAAAAAAGAAATCGAAACAGTTTTAACTAAATTAGGTTTTACAAAACCAACTTTAATTCAACAAGAAACTAACCAGTTAATTAGTGAGGGTGAAAGTTGTATTGCGTTGGCCAAAACGGGAACGGGAAAAACGTTGGCATATGCTTTGCCGGCCCTTGAAAGAATCACTAAGGGTGAACCGAATAGTTTGATTATTTTTGCACCTACAACAGAGCTTGCAGTGCAAATCAGACATGCAATTAATCCTTTTATTCACGCTTTAGATCTTACTGGTATTACGCTGGTCGGTTCAGGTAATCGGCAACGACAGGAAGACAACTTAAAGAAAAAACATCCTGAAGTTGTTGTCGCTACTCCAGGACGTTTCTTTGACTTTTTTTCAAGTAACCGTATTAAAGTTGAACAAATCAAAACTTTAGTCATTGATGAGGCTGACGATATTCTTGAATTCAGCAAAATGGAATTGTTAAGTTCATTAGGACAAAACTTATTACCGAATGCTCAAATTTTATTATTTGGAGCAACTGAATCAGAGATTACGCAAAATGCAGCTGAATTGTTTGATCGTCCTTTTAAACTAGTTGATGTGCGGGCGAAGCAAAGAACAACAGTAAAAAATTATTTTCTGCAGGTTGATAATGCTCATAAAATTGACTTTATTCAGCGTTTAATGAGATTGGATCACTTTAAAGGGATTTTGTTTTTCGATTCCAATCAGACAATGATGCGTTTTGCTGGTATCCTCGGTCATACCAAAACCAAATTTGGTTTACTAGCAAATGAGTTTGGCAAGCAAAAAAGAGAGCAAGCACTCAGCGATTTTAAGGCTGGTAGAACACGACTTTTAATTGCAACAGACCTAGCTGCTCGTGGTTTAGATATACCTGGAGTAACCTATGTAATCAACTATGATATTCCTAGTGAAACAAATACCTACTTGCATCGCGCTGGAAGAACCGGACGAATGGGAGCCAAGGGTTATGTTGTGACACTTGGGGATGACCATGATTTGCGTGATCTCAAAAAGTTATTAATAGATACAACACAAATTGAGCGGGTTTATTTTGCTAAACACAAGTTGTCGACCGAACAGCCCAAGGAGCAAGAAGTAGCGTCCAAAGCTGCTACAAAGACAGTTCAGCCTGAGCAGCCTACTAAAAAGAAAAAGCATAAAAACAAAAATAGAAAGAATAAGGGATATCATCCACATTATTTAAAGAAAAAGGAGCAAAAATGAGTCGATTAGTAGCCTGGTTAGAAGACTACATATTACCACTAGCAAATAAACTGGCGCAGACCCATTGGCTAGTGGCCTTACGTGATGCATTCGTTTCTGTAATGCCAATTACGATTGCTGGTTCGCTTGCAGTTTTAATTAAGAGCTTGATTGAAGCTGCGCGAGTTAACTTGGGCTGGGAAACTTTCGCCTGGTTGATGAGTCCGCTCGCTTTGATTAGCAATGTTGTTTGGCGAGGAACCTTTGCACTTTTTGCACTCTTTTTATCTATGTCACTCGGCTATCATTTAGCTAAAAGTATGGAAGTTGATCCAATTGCAGGGGCAATTGTTTCCCTGTCTTCCTTAGCAATGAGCATTGCCAACTTAACCAAAATGCGGGTAAATGGTCGGACTATTTCAGTTAAGCACACTTTTGATATTTCGCAGTTTTCAACTACCGGAATTTTTACCGCAATCTTGTTTGGTTCAATTGGTGTTTCAATTTTTGCCTTTTGTGTAAAAGCACGACTTAAGTTGAATATGTCGGTTACTTTACCATATGCAGAACAAATGGCGCTTGATTCATTGATCCCGGCAATTATTGCCATCTTTTGTGTTGGCATGATCAATTTTGCTTTTCAAACAATTACTGGTACTTATTTTGGTAATTGGCTATTAAATTCCATCCAAACACCGCTTGTAAAACTTGGCCAGGGCTTTGGTATGGTCTTGCTAGTAACGCTGTTTGTTCAAATCTTTAGTTTCTTTGGACTTAATGGGCTGGGAGTCTGGGCTCCAATCCTCGATTCAATTTGGTTAACAGCCCAGAATGTTAATGTAACTGCGGTACGTAATGGTGAACCTGCTTCTTATCTCTGGGTTAGGGGCTCATTTGATGCCTTTGCTTGGTTTGGAGGCGCAGGTGGTACTTTGATGTTAGTTGTAGCGATTTTGCTATTTTCTAAACGGAGTGATTACCGCACGATTGCTAAAGTTGCATTGGCTCCAGCTGTTTTCAACATTAACGAACCAATTGTACTTGGACTGCCAGTCGTGCTTAATCCAGTTTATTTCATTCCCTTTGTTTTAGCTCCGATCGTCAATGTTGCATTTTCATATTGGGTGACAATGCTGGGTTTGGTAAATCCGGTACAAGCTGCGGTTCCAGCAGTTGTGCCGCCAATTATTGGACCATTCTTAGCCTGCAATTATGATTGGCGTGCAATTGTTTTGTGTATTATTAACATGTTAATTGCGCTGGCAATCTGGACACCTTTTGTTTTTGCGGCAGATAAAATTGCGGATTCAAACAATCCAAGTCCATATTTCACACGGCAATATTAATTTAAAAAAATTGGCTTTTATCAACTAAATTTGGTAAAGTTAATTTGTTGCGACCCTGTAGTTCATCTGGATAGAACAATGGTCTCCTAAACCGTAGAGGTGAGTTCGAATCTCACCGGGGTCATTAATTTAGACTTTTAAATCTTGATGTATCAGTATTTAATATTAATAATGTTAGCTAAATTATTTTTCTGGTTTATTCATCGAGCCGGATGCTTAGGCTAGACATATAAGGATAGATGTCCTTAGTGATACATATATTTGTGTATTCAAATTTGTCACTGTGGTAAAATGAAATTTGAGCGCACTAATAGCGCAGATTGGATTAGTTCTTAAAGAATGAAGTTTGGAGACAGAATTCTTTAAGAACTTTTTTGATTTAGTAAAAATATATTGACTTCAGAAGATTAAAAGCCAATAATTTTGATATAAATATTAAGAAGGGGGGATTTTTATGAAGTACTTTCAGGAAATATGGGGTTATATTAGTTTATTATCCTTCGTTAAACTAATATCAACAATAATTGATTTTGTATTTAAAATTCAATCTAATATTACTTTTCTGATTCTTGTTCTTTTTTCTCTTCTTCTTTTTCAAATTCATCCGTTGAAGGAATCAAATTGTCCTTTTGATTTTCAAATTGAATTAAAGACCCTGGATTTTCGTTTGAGAGTTTAAGTTCTTTTTGTAAATTATTTTTATCTTTTTCGATTTTCTGAATATTTTTCGGAAAATCGATTTTTTTCTCCATTGATTCGATAGAAAATTTATTTTCTAACTCTTGCTTATCGTTTTCTTTATCATCATTACTAATTGCTGAATTTTCAATCTCCTTTAGAAGCCCATGTTTTAATCCTTCTGAATTTTTATCATTTAAATTTGAGAGTGTTGAAACTGAATTGGCGTATTTGTTAGAACTATCGGCTTTTATATTGTCTATTTTTGCCTTCTTTTCTTCTACATCAAGGTTTCTAATTTGTCTTTCGGTTTTTGAAAAATATCTAAATATACCTACAAAATTTATTTTAAAATCGCCGTGTTTGATTTCAACTTTACCAAAAAGACACCCTATAAGTAAAGGAACCAACCAATACAAATTTTGCTTAACATAAATAATAATTTGACCAGGTGATTGAACATACAGTTTTTGAAAGACATTACCTAAATTATTACTCAAAATATCTTTCATTGTTAGCTGATAATCTAGCCAAGATGAAGAACTTATTTCTTTATCTGTATTTACACCAATTCGAGCGTATACCTTTCCTTTGTATCTATATAAAGGATTAATAAAAGGATTTAACTCATTACCGTAACCAGTAATATTAAAAATACTTTGATGTGCACTTTCTATCCATGAAAGTTTATCTGGAAACTTGCTTTTTGGGAGTTCCTTAATCCATAAAATTTTTCGCTTCAATTTGAAGGGAGATATTGCATAATTTGACTCACTATTTTCATCCAAATCTTCCACATGATCTATTTCATTTTCAAAGCAGTTGGTTACTACAGTACCAATTAAAAACTTTTCTGCAGATTTATATGGAATAACCACAAAATCCCCAATATTCATATCTTCAACAAAATGAAAAACTATTCCAGATCTATACGAGCTTCTCTTCAATACAGCAGCTCTTTCCTTCTTTCTGGTTTTATCCGACATTTTTTCATCTTTGCTACGTTTGTCAAATTTGCTTAAAGCATTTTCTTGAAATAATTGTTTATACCGATCTTTTAAAGCGTCTTTTGAACTACGTAGTGTTTGTGGGATATCTAATAGAGTATTCAATGAGATTGAACTAGAGTCAACTGCTATATAGTTATTTTGTAAAAAATCATCGTAATATTCAGCTCTGCTATTAGCTCTTACAAACCAATATTGCGTGTTTGATGGTATGTCAAGTATTTTAAATTCATTTTCGTTATTCATTTTGCCTCCTAAGTATATATTTTTTGTTCCGTATTAGCGTACGAGGGATTTTAAAGATTTAATAGTCGTTCCTTCTTTGCTTCGAATTCATCTTGAGTGATAATACCATCGTCAGCTAATTGTTTAAATTTTTTTATTTGGTCAGCAGTATCAATTGATTCAGATGATGAATTGGCGTGATTCTGATGAACTTTGCTAATTTTTTCTTCTACAAATTCTTTTAGAGCTAGCATTTCTTTATTTTTGCCATTTCTAAAAACAATTCCAGTTGTGCTTCCATAAGCACTGTTGCCGCCAATTAAACTTTTTTGCGGACCACTTGCAGCATTAATTTGAAATTTTCCTCCAAATCCTGTTGATTTACGGAAATCTATGGATACTATTTGCCAATAAGGAATTTTGGTAGATCCAACTTTACCGTGGTTACCAAATGCACGTAATCCTTTGTGAGTGATAGTAACTCCTGTATCATCAGCCTCAACAATAGTATGCTCTGGCACTTTGATTTCTACTTTCATTTAAAAACCTCCTAAACATTGCCTTAGGTTTAATGTCACTGGTATGATGGACAAAATGATTAAAAGCAGAGATTATATTCTTCTTGTCTAGTTCAGTTTTATTGTGAAGCATTCATACATAGAGGTTGTATGGTAAATAAACATAATAGGGTTCATCAAACATATCAAACTCTTTTGAAGCATAGTCATAGACTGAATTTAAAAAATATAAATCTATCAATTATTTTCCAGAGTTAATTGGTTTATAATGACACAATATAGTGCTGTTATTTTATGATGCTATATATTATTTTATTGATGTTTAGTGGATTGCAATTATTTATTTTTCTATAATCAAAATTAAATTGAGACGATAATTGGCAACCAGTATTACCTACCGATAGTCAGCAGAAGTATGTCAAACTTTAGCTTTTTTTGCAGATTCTCAATTTCGAGTTTACTAGTTTTTTAACTATGAATAGTATTTTCCCTAATTCGGCTTGTTTGTCAACTTGAGTAAGTGTTAAATGCCGCTTGACACAAAATAATTTGCTTTGTTAAAAGATTGATATTAAGGAATCTCTGCCCTAATAAACACAATAACAAAAAAATATTGAAAATGCAGTCCAATTACTTTATGTATTGCTTTTTGATATTAGAATATTCTATAGTACATGTCAATAAAACCAGGTAATTAGGAACGTGTACTAAGAAAGTGAGTTAATACTTATGAAAAGATTCTTATGATACTGTTTTATTTTTCCATAAGGAGCTACAAAACGACAATATATAATGAAATAAAAAAGCTCTAAAGCGTCAATGTCAGGATTACAGGATTAATAGTAGTAACTTTTGTGATTATATGGGACTAACACTGCTGGAAAATTTAACATTAGACTATAACTCAAAGGAGAATCATTGGGTGTTCCTATTTACTATACTATCAAATAGTATGAATGAAATAGCAGTGAGTAAAATCATCGCATAGACCACAATTTTAGTTGCTATTAAAAGATAATTATGATAAGTGAAGTGTAAAAACTAATAAGAAATAGAACTAAAAAAACAAAGAGAATATCTTACTGAAAACTTCAAGTTAATAAGTTAGTTAATAGTTTTCAGCTAATGAGTATTTAGAAAACGTGAAAAATTAGTGTATATTATTGATTTCTTTATGCTGACCCGCGATTAGTATCAGTGTAATTAAAGCATGTTGATATTGATGATAAATTTCTGTCTGATATAGTTGGTATTCTGGACGTCTTTCAAGTTGATTATATTGTCATTACTGGTGAGTATAATGAGTTAGAAGAAACAAATAGTGTAGGGAAATAATAAATCACCTTTACTGTTTTTCTACAGGTGATTTTTTGTTCTGACTAGTTAATTGTAGTAGTGATTATCAATTGTTTTTCCAATTTATTTTGATTATAGAGAATAGAAAAATTGGGGGTCATTATTATCATATTTACGCCAATTATGATGAAAATATGCTATAGTTAGTCCACTTCAAGTTCTAGTATTAAAGCTAGGACAAATAGATTATGTAGGTGGAGAGCATATTAATCTTTATAGACACCGTACATCGTTGCAAAAAGTAACAATTGACTATGACAAACGGGATGATTTCAAAATGGCGCTATATAAGTGATTTAGTAAAATACTTAAACTTAAGCACTGTTTGGAAACGAGTTGAAGTTAAATAAATGGAAAAATCCATGTTGTAAAAAAGCATGGATTTTTTGTAATGCAAAATTTAATTGACATGGAGTTAACTCCAGCAGATAGACTACTATTATAAAAATCTACAAGAATAGGAGGCTTTAGATACTGGAGCACCAGTTTTCGAACAAATGAAATAGATCCACCAATACGAGTTACAACTCAAACAGTGTTTGAGAAAGTGACTGATGGTGATGCTAAATACGATTATGACAAAATAGTTAGCAGTGTAAATAGGGATAGTTAAATTTATCCTTATAACAATAAGTTTCATTATGCAATGATGCTTTACAAGAACATAATAGGAGATTTTTAAAAATGATGAAGCGCTTGGCTAAGATAACAGTCTTATTAGGTCTACTAGGCAGTTTAGCTGCTTGTACAAACGACATGGGACCAGGTGACGTGGAACTAAGCACCAAAGTTTACAGTAAGAAAAAGAAGACCAAAAAGGTCAAAAAAGTAAAAAAGGCGAAAAAAGGTAGTAAGAAAGGGGACCAAAAATTGAAACTGATTAAAAAATACACAGGCTTCTCATCTCCAACAGCAATGGCAATTGATAAAGAGAATAACCTTTATGTCTCAAACTGGGGTGGAGATTCAGTAACAAAAATATCGAGCAATGGTGAAAAGTCAAAATTTGTAACTGGCATGAGTTCGCCAGCAGGATTAGCTTTCGACAAGAGTGGCAATTTGTATGTATCTGACTATAGTGCTAATGTCATTCTTAAGGTAGATAAAAATGGTAAAAAGACTACTTTTGCTAATAATTTGAGTACGCCAACAGGTATTTCATTTGATAAAGCAGGGAATTTACTTGTTACTAACCGTGGTAGTGATGAAATAGTAAGTATTGACCCTCAAGGCAAAAAGACCATTGTTTCGAATAAAATGCAGACTCCTGTTGGAGTAGTGGAAGATTCTCAAGGCAATTTGTTTGTCACGAACTACGGTGGAAGTGTGCTAAAAATTGACACCAATAAACAAGTCTCAGTATTTTCAAAAGGTTTTGCAAGACCAGGCGTTGGCATCGACATTACAGCTAAGGGCGAGATAATTGCCGCTGACAATGGTGGTGATTGTGTCAGAAGAATTGCTAAAGACGGTTCAACTGAAGTTATTGCTGATAAAATTGGTGGTTGCGTAGGTGTGCGTGCTCATAATGATCAACTTTATGTATCAAGCTGGTCAGATGGCGCGGTATATGTTTACTCATTAAATTAACGTAGCCACTAATTTTAAGTATTAAAAAACTGACTTCCGATTTGGAAATCAGTTTTTTTGTTATATATAAATAAAGAAAAAGTGTTCTATTTGGTTAATTAAAATATTAACTTAAATAGGTTTTGAGAGTATCAACTATTATTTAATGCTGTAACCATAATGAATGAGAATATAGAAGTCACTGTCATCTATAAAGTTGATTTAAGTTCAGCTATTAAAGTCAGCCTTTTGATTTACGACTATCATGACCATAAGAATCTTTCAAATTAATTTTACCATCTCGTTTTTGGCTAATTAACTCAGTCTTTTCTTCTTTAGCCCGTTCTTTAGCAAATTCCATTGCATCAGCTTTGCGGTCAAAGACTTTAAGTGGCTTGGCTTCACCAGCAATCTTTACTGCCCATTGGTCACCGTGAGTTGTAACCCAAACATTTTTGGTGGTTTCTTCCTTGCTCATTTTGCTCATCTCTTTTCTTACTCTATATTGTGATTATACAACGAGCTACCAATTAATAGTTGAAAGATGCACATTTAAAACTAGGAAAAAATGAGTAGCACTCTTTTGCGAAAACCCTACTCTAAAAATGATTAAAGTAGAGGATTGTTTAAGATTAGCTTGGTTAAAATGCCGATTATAATAAATAAGATAATTGCGCCAGTCAAAAGTAATAACCGTTTTTGCTTTGTACGCCGGTTATCGAAACTAAATACTAGAAAGAAGCAGGCAATGATGATTAAAAAGGCAGTGATTAAAAGTAGTCCGAAGTGATTTTTCATTAGTTTACCAGCTTTCTATTTCCTCTTAATTATTAAAGCATAATGACTTGAGTTTTTCTTGTGAAATTAATATTATTAATGTGGAGGCACTTATGACTAAAATAAAAGTAATGATGGTTTTTGGAACCAGACCAGAAGCAATAAAAATGGCTCCTTTGGTGCTGAAACTAAAGGCAGATGAGCGTTTTGATGAGGTAACAGTCGTTACTGCGCAACATCGCGAAATGCTAGATCAGGTTCTAGAAATTTTTAATATAAAACCAGATTATGATTTTAATATCATGAAAAAGAACCAGTCGCTCGAAGGAATTACTTCAAAGGTAATGCTTAAATTGGCAGATGTGATTACCAAGGAACAACCTGATATCGTTTTGGTGCACGGTGATACAACGACTAGTTTTGCAGCTAGTTTGGCCAGTTTTTACCAACAACGACCTATTGGTCACGTCGAAGCCGGTTTGAGAACATGGAATAAGTATTCGCCTTTCCCTGAAGAAATGAATCGCCAAATGACAGATGACTTGGCAGATATTTACTTTGCACCAACTAAGATGAGTAAAGAAAATCTGCTTAGTGAGCATCATCAAGTAGAGAATATTTTTATTACTGGTAATACTGCAATCGATGCTTTGCAAGAAACTGTCAAAGATGACTATCATCACAAGGTGCTCGATTTAATTGAGCCAAATCATAGAGTGATCTTAGTAACAATGCACAGACGGGAAAACCAGGGCGAACCGATGAGACGCGTCTTTAAGGTGATGAAAGAAGTTGTGGATAGTCACGATGATGTTGAAATCATCTATCCCGTTCACATGTCGCCTAAGGTACAAGAAGTAGCTCATGAGATTTTAGGCAATGATCCTCGCATTCATTTGATCGCACCACTTGACGTGGTTGATTTCCATAATTTAGCTAAGCGCAGTTACTTTATTATGACAGATTCGGGTGGTGTTCAAGAAGAAGCACCTGCCTTAAACAAACCTGTGTTAGTTTTACGTGACACTACTGAACGACCAGAGGGTGTCAAGGCTGGAACATTGAAACTGGTTGGAACGCAAGTTGACGATGTTCGAGCAGCAATGCTGCAATTATTAGAAGATAAAAGTGCCTATGACAAAATGGCTAATGCGAAGAATCCATATGGTGATGGTCATGCTTCAGATCGCATTATGGATGCAATTGCTTATTACTTTTCTGATAAAAAGGGGCAACGACCAAAAGATTTTGAATAAAAAGAAAAGCCACGATTGGATAAAGAAAAATGATTTGGAAATACTTAAAACGAGTAATTAAAAAAATTGGTATTAGCAAAATTGCATATTTCTCTATCTTCGTGCTTTTTGGATATATACTTTATTTTTCGCAACCTTATTTCATCACTAATTTATTTTCAACAAATAAAAGTGAAAGTAACAGATTAGGTAATTTAATAGCCCTGTTAGTTTCACTTATGACGATACCGTTTATTGATTATTTCAACAATACATTTGTTCAGGCAGTTAGGAAATATTCTAAACAAGAACTGTGGGAAGTAGTTACTAATAAACCTTTCAGCTATTTTTCAAAGCATCCTGTAGGTAAAGTCCAAAGCTATATTAAGGACGTCTCTTTTGCCTGCCGTGAGTTGGAACAAAGTAGTTTAAAAATCATAATTCAAATGGCTGTAATGATTGTGCTGTATACCATCATGATAGGTATCGAAAAAAAACTACTTGGTTTTTTATACTTGGTGTTCTTTTCTGGTTATTTAGCAATTTCTGTGTGGATGGCGAAGTGCAACAGGAAAAACATATCTAATTCGTTAAAAAGTGCATCTGTTGTAAACGAGTATATGATTGACTACTACCGAAATATTGAAACGATCTCATCTAGTAATTCTGAAGAATATGAAAGTAATTACATGAACAGTATTCTTTCTAATGAGCAAAAGTCATATCAACATGTTCAGAGCATTACAAATCAGGCCGCAATAATACAACAATTAATAATAGTTGTTTTAGCTTGTCTAATTGCGGCAGCTGGACAGCATGTATTTGGAAGTAATAAAATTCAATCACTTTCAGTCATTCTAATTTTATTATATTCTATTTTGAATTTATCCGGATTTGGCCCACAGTATTTAGCTATAGAGGAATTATTAAACCGCATTCGAGCAGGATTGTCCGAACTCGAATATGGTGTGTCATCTGAGCAAAAAACTAATATGGTTAAATTTGATAATCAGACAGACGAAGTGGTAATTAGAGATATTGACTACTCATATAAAAGTGATCAAGCTATTTTTCATCACCTAAATTTAACCTTTGAAAAAAATAAAATGAATGCATTAACAGGGCAAAACGGCACTGGTAAAAGTACACTTTTGAAAATTCTGAGTGGTTTTTATACACCGAGTAAAGGTGAAATAATTTTCCCGTTTCAGAGTGCACCCAAAATAATGTACATCGCACAAGATGCCCCGTTATTTAACAGATCTATTTATAAAAATATCTGTTATCCTAATTTAAATGCTAGTATTGAAACAGTTTTGAACCTAGTTAAAGAAATTGGCTTAGATACTTTAATTCAAACTAGAGATGATTTAAATAATAAGACACCAGGAGATTTTAAGAATAAAATCTCCGGCGGTGAAGTTCAAAAAATTTTGTTTTTGCGAGCAATTATTACTAAACCGGATATTTTATTACTTGACGAATTTACAAGTAGTTTAGATGAAAAGGCTATCAAAAAAGTTTACTTAATGATTAACAAATACCTAAGTAACACGACAATTATAAGTGTTATACATAGGGCAGACGAATTATCTTATTATTCAAATATTGTGAAAATAGCTCCAACGCAATAATTTTTCTTTTTTAAAAAATCAATTAACAAAAGCTGCAATTTGTCATGGTAACTAGATAGTTATAATGACTCTTTGTAAAATGCAGCTTTATAATATCTTGATTGAGCATCAGGCTACCAAGTAGCTTGATGCTCTTTTTTGATTTCGGTTTTGAAATTTTGATAGCTTAATGGAAAAATTCTCAGGTTCGGATAAAACTTAAATATTTCTAACAAAGAATTAAAGAGACACTAAAAGGCCTGATTCCGAAAGAATATCGGACTCAGACCTTAAAGAAATGATATTAACTTTTTTCCAAGTTTTTGGCTTAGAACAATTCATGATTTTTTTATTTTGGACGCTTTTCTTGATGTTCTTTGAGCTTCTTTTTAGCTCGTTCAATCATCGTTGTTTCTTTTGCTTGGAAAACAGATCTGGTAGTCAAGTAATTGAAAATACCAACCAGAACTTGATCAAGAATCTTCACGAATAGTGCATTCATTTTTAACCATGACAGACCAACTAACATGATGAGGCTGTCTGGAATCAAGCTGATAATGCGGTAAGTGAAAAAGACGATTAACTTTTGCCAAGTAGAGTGCTCTTCATCAACGTTATTTGTAAAAACGGCTTTTTGATTAAAAACAAAAGAGGCCAAATTTGAAATCACAAACGCAATTGTATTTGAAATTAATACGGGGCTATGCATGTATTTGTGGATAACCATAAATACCACGGTGTTAATGAGAGCAGCAATAAAACCGAAAATCATGTAAACAAATAAATTACGGTGCCGTTTAACCACGTTTTGTCCCAAGCGATGAATGGTTGGATCAGACGTTGAATTAAACTTGGATGAATTAGTGTTAGTGTTTTTAGCCATTTAATTGATCAGCCATTTCCTTTGCGGCATTGTCAATAGCAGCGATATCGTCATCATCCGGTGCATTTTCAATTGTAACTGGTTTAGTTACTTCTTTTGCACCAACTTGATTAAACATTTTTTCAAAGTCAAAGACATTTTCGCAAAAATGGTCAGCATAGACCATGTCGCCGCTGCCCATCACGGCGAAGTATTTACCACTTAAATCCAATTCTTTTAGTTGCTCATAAAAGTCCGCAACGTCATCAGTCATTTTACCTTCACCGTAAGTATAAGTGACGAAGATGCAGAGGTCGCTTGTCAAATAGTCACTAGCATCGGTAAATTCTGCTTCGCTTGTTTCCACATCAAAGCCGTAGTCTTGTAAATCTTCTTCCAAGATATCTGCCATATCGGCATCATTACCAGTCATACTAGCATAGACAATTCTAGCTTTCATACTTCTCCTTACCTTTCCTCTTTTTTATTCATCATAACATTATACATAATTTCACTGTATTGATGAAATTCTTTAGTAAAGTTTTAAAAAACGCTATAATGATAATAAACATCATTTTACTAAGAGGAGAAGTTTAATTTTGATAACAATTAAATCTGTTCGTGAACTTAAAGGTATGCAAGCTTCTGGCCGTTTACTGGCTTCAATGTTTGAAGGATTGCGCGATGTCATTGAGCCAGGAATTACGACCTGGAAAATTGAAGAATTCTGCCAAGACTTTGTTAAAAGCCGTGGTGGTCGCTTATCAGAACAAGGTTTTGAGGGCTACAAATATGGTACTTGTATTTCAGTCAATGACCAAATTGCTCATGCAACCCCACGTAAGGACACCATTTTAAAAGAAGGCGATCTGGTTAAGGTTGATGTAACTTGCAACCTTAACGGTTTTGAAACTGATTCATGTACCACTTATGCAGTTGGTGAAATTTCTCCTGAAGATCGGGACTTAATGGAAACAACTAAGAAGGCAATGTACCTTGGAATCGATCAGGCTGTTTTAGGCAACCGAATCGGTGATATTGGTGCTGCTATCCAACATTTCGTTGAAGATGAACACCATTATGGTGACGTAAAAGAACTAGTTGGTCATGGTATCCAACCAAGTATTCACGAAGATCCTGAAGTTCCTCATTGGGGTAAGGCAGGACATGGTTTACGTCTTCGCGAAGGAATGACAATTACGGTTGAACCAATGGTTGAAGCCGGGGGTGACTGGCGGATTGAACAAAAAACTGTTTCTGATCCAAACGATGATTGGGTTTTTTACGCTACTCCAGATGGCTCTAAATCTGCACAATTTGAGCACACTTTTGCCATCACTAAAGATGGTCCTAAGATTTTAACTTTACAAAAGCCATATGATGGTTATGAGAAGTATTTGCCACACTTTGACGAAATGGATGACTAAGTTGAATGGGTAGAAAAGCGAGCGCAGCCAGTCAACGTGTTGCTTTATTTTATAAAACCGTTTCTAACAAGTTCACTCAGGGCGAAGTTTTAACTAGTGCAATTTCAATTGCGTACTATGTTTTATTCTCAATTTTTCCGTTGATCATTATTATCGGAAACATTTTGCCATTATTTCACATTAATACGGAACCGATTGCTAGCTATCTAAAATTGATTTTTCCTGATCGGATTGCCAAATTTATTATGCCAATCATTGATTCACTGTTAAAAAGTAACTCAACTGGTTATATTTCGTTTGGTATTTTGCTGGCATTTTGGTCGGTCTCGTCTTTTGTAAATGCTATCAGAATTGGCATGAATCGGATTTACGGTGTACGTGAAGTTGAGCTGAAGCAGAAGTGGCAGATTACTGTCTGGACAAGATCGATTACCATCTTTTTAACCAACTTGATGATATTGATTTTTGCTTTACTTATTTTGACTTTTATTTTTGGTCAGCAGGTATTGGAATTTTTACGTCCAATTTTTTCATTATCAGTCGGTGAAATTGAAAAAATCTTTAGCTACCGCTATCCTGTGGTCATTATTACTTTAATTGGTGCATTGTATTACTTAAATTATTTTTTGCCCAATATAAAATTAAAAAAGCGTGTCATTTGGCCTGGTGTTTTTACAACTTTAATTGGTTGGGTGGCATTGTCGTGGCTCTTTAGTTACTATTTACATAATTTCCATATTAGCTGGGAAAACTATGGCATTGTTGGTACCTTCATCATTTTTATGTTGTGGCTCAATATTGCTTCAATTTTGTTTTTGGTTGGAACCTGTGTGAATGCAGCAATTGTGACAATGAACTACGGTGAAGTGAGTTATTCGGTAGGTCACTTGGCTGAATATGTGCAAGGAAAGCGCCACCGGAAAAACTAGCATCAGATGCACTAATCTGTTATATTATTTTTTAGATTAATAAAGAAAGCGTACAAGGGATGAAAGTAAGGAAAGCAATTATTCCGGCAGCTGGATTGGGTACAAGATTTTTACCTGTCACTAAAGCAATGCCAAAGGAAATGCTACCAATTGTTGATAAACCAACAATTCAATTTATTGTTGAAGAAGCAAAACATTCTGGAATTGAAGATATCTTAATTGTTACTGGTAAAAACAAACGAACAATTGAAGATCATTTTGACTCTAATCCAGAACTTGAACAAAACTTACAAGAAAAAGGTAAGACTGGCTTACTTAAACTATCGCAAGAAATTACCCATTTAGGAATTAATATTTACTACACTAGACAGCCTTATCCAGCTGGTTTAGGTGATGCAATTGCGCGTGGACGCAGTTTTGTCGGCGATGAACCGTTTGTGGTAATGCTTGGTGATGATTTAATGATGGACAAAGAGCCATTAACCAAGCAATTGATTGATCGCTACAATGAAACTCATGCTTCGACTATTGCAGTAATGCCAGTGCCACATAAAGAAGTTTCAAAATACGGTATTATTGAACCCGAAAATGAAATTGTGCCTGGTTTGATTAATGTTAAGTCATTTGTGGAAAAACCAGAAATTGACAAAGCGCCAAGTGACTATGCGATTATTGGTCGCTATCTGCTTACTCCTGAAATTTTTGCAATTTTAGAAGAACAAAAACCTGATAAGGGTGGCGAAATTCAATTAACTGATGCAATTGATACAATGAATAAAACACAGCGCGTTTTTGCACATGTGTTTGAAGGTGTTCGCCATGATGTTGGTAATAAAGAGAATTACCTTGAAACATCAATTGAATACGGGCTTCAACATCCTGAAACTAAGGATCAGTTACGTCAATATATTATTGATTTAGCTAAAAAGTTGCAGGCTGAAGATAAGAAAAAATAAATAACAATTTAAAGAAACCAAATCTTAATGGTTTCTTTTTTTGTGTAAAATTTTTCTTAACGTGGGCCAAATTACTATTTTTCTGCGTGATTTTTAGGTAAGATTCAACTTGAATATTTTGTGAGGAGATTAACTTATGAAAGATATTTATGTTGTTGCAGCTAAAAGAACACCTTTTGGCCGCTACCGCAGTTTGTGGAATGAAAAAAATGCAACTGAACTTGGCGAATTAGCGCTGACTGGGGCACTTGAAAGCATTGATATTGAGCCACAGAAACTAGATGCATTGTTTATGGGTAACGTGCTAAGCGCAGGACTTGGACAAAATATGGCTCGGCAAGTTGCACTGAATGTTGGAATGAAAGAAACCAGCAGCAGTGTGACAGTAAATGAGGTTTGTGGCTCGAGTTTAAAGGCAATGCGCTTGGCTCAAGGACAAATGGAGCTCGGCGACTTTGAATTAGTTGCAGTCGGCGGTGCCGAGAGCATGACTAATGCGGCTTTTATCGCTGAAGATAAAGCTGGTAGCAATTTAAAAAATGAAATGTTTGCTAACGGGCTAACAGATGCATTTTCAGGGATGCCGATGGGATTGACCGCTGAACGACTTGCCGACAAGTATCAAATTTCTCGGCAAGAAATGGACGAGTTCAGTAGCTGGTCACATGAAAAGGCTACGGCAGCAGTGCAAAATGATTGTTTTAAAGATGAGTTAATTGAAGTTTTTGATGAAAATAATGACTTAGTGCACGACGAAAATATCCGCGAAGATACAAATGTTGCCAAGCTTAGCACCTTAAAGCCAGTTTTTAAGGAAGATGGTACTGTAACAGCTGGTAATGCGTCGCCTATAAGTGACGGAGCCAGCATCGTAATTCTGGCAACTGCGAACAAGGTAGAAGAATTAGGTTTGCAGCCACTTGCTAAGCTAGGTTCTTTTGCCGAATCAGGTAATGATCCTGCTGAAATGGGATTTGCTCCGTATTATGCAGTGCAAAAACTACTGAAAAACACGGGTAGCACGATTACAGACTATGATGTAATCGAACTAAATGAAGCCTTTGCGGTTCAATGTGTGGCAGTAGAACAAGCTTTAGCAATCCCACGTGAAAAGTTGAACATGTACGGTGGTGCAATTGCTTTGGGGCACCCCTTAGCCGCAACTGGAACTAGACTGGTCGGAACGGCAATCAATGAATTAAAGCACGTTAATGGGCACAAAGCTTTAGTCACACTATGTATTGGTGGGGGTCAGGCCATTGCCTGCGAATTAATTCGGGACTTTTAACGAATGAAATTTTATGAATTGACGCCTGAAAAAAGACGAGAATATTTGATTAATCAAGGGATAGAATTAGATGACATTGATGAAACTACCTTGCACGAATTGAATAACCTAAGTGAAAATGTTATTGGACAATTGCGTTTTCCGGTAGGCGTTGTGCAGAATTTGCTGGTAAACGGTAAGTCGTATCTTGTTCCACTAGCAACAGAAGAGCCATCGGTCGTTGCCGCTGCCAATCATGGGGCTAGCATTTTTGCAAAAAACGGTGATGTTGCAGCAGCAAGTAAACGTACTGGAATTTACGGTCAAATCACTTTACAAGTTGACACTAAGTTTGATGCAAGTGAGCTTTCTCAACTTTTTCCTATAATAATCGAGCAAGCAAACTCTCAATTTGCTAGCTTGGTTAAACACGGTGGCGGTGTTCGTCAAATTGATTTACAACAAAAAGATGATTTAGTAATGCTCAGAGTACTGGTCGATCCGGCTGAATCGATGGGCGCTAACCGTGTAAATTCAATTTTGGAGTTTGTGGCTAACAAGTTAGCCATTTTTCCAGGAGTTGTTGACAAGTTATTTGCAATTTTATCGAATTACCCCAGTCAATTCACTAAAGCACAAGTTGAATTAGATGTTGCCACAGTTGGTGGACTAAAAGTGGCTAAACGAATTGCTTTATTGAGCAAAATTGGGCAAAACGATCCATTTCGCGCAGTCACTAATAATAAGGGCATCATGAATGGTGTTGACGCAGTTCTGTTAGCAACTGGTAATGATGCCAGAGCCGTTGAAGCTGCTTGCGGTGTTTGGGCCAGTGAAAAGGGCAAATACAGTAGTCTAAGTCAATGGGATGTCAAAGATGACAAGTTGATTGGCTCTTTGACGATTCCATTAGCAATTGGTACGGTTGGGGGCTCAATTAACTCCCGGACTGATGTAAAGCAGAGCTACCGTCTTTTAGGCCAAGATATCACTAGTAGCGAACTGGCTAACGTGATTGCAGCGGTCGGCTTAGCTAACAATTTAGCTGCTTTGCTAGCAATATCGACCACGGGAATTCAAGCGGGACACATGAAATTGCAAGCTAAAAATACTGTTGCCAATTTAACTGCCACTTTGCGAGAAAAGGAGCAGGTACGGCAAATGATGATTGACAAAAAAGAGTATTCATTAGCAGCTGCGGAGCAGTTTTTAAAACAAATAAGAGAGGGACAATAATGCAAGTTGGAATAGATCGAATTGGTTTTTACACTCCTAATAAATACGTTGATATGGTGGATTTAGCACATGCGCGTAATCAAGATCCTAATAAATTTTTGATTGGAATTGGTCAAAGCAAAATGAGCGTGGCTGATCAAACACAGGATGCTGTTTCAATGGGAATTAACGCAACTATGCGTTATATTGATGAAATCGACCGTGAACAAGTTGGTCTGTTAGTCATTGGAACGGAAAGTGGAGTGGATCAGTCTAAGTCTGCATCACTTTTTGTTAAGAGTGCGTTAGAGCTTGCACCTGAAGTGCGAACTTTTGAAATAAAAGAAGCTTGTTTTGGGATGAGCGCGGGAATTATGATTGCGCGAGATTATGTTCGACTTCACCCACATCACAGTGCAATCGTTATCGGTAGTGATATCGCTCGTTACGGTTTAAACACTGGTGGTGAAGTGACGCAAGGTGCAGGTAGTGTCAGCATGCTAATTAAGGCTGAACCACGAATTTTAGCCTTAAAAAATGGTCACAGCGCCTACAGTGCCGACATTAATGATTTTTGGCGTCCAAACGATTCTGCTGTTGCTCTAGTCAATGGTAAATACTCTACCGAGGTCTATCTTGACTTTTTCAAACGAACATTCACCAATTACCAAACGCAAAATGGCTGTCAAACTGCCGATTTTGCTGCACTAATTTATCATCTACCTTTTGTTAAGATGGGATTTAAGGCAAATCAATTAGCAATTGAAAAGCAGGAACAAGAAACTGCAGAAAGATTAGCAAATAACTTTACAGCTTCTGCGCAATACAGCCGTGAAATTGGTAATATTTATACTGCGTCCCTATACTTAAGTCTTTTGAGTTTGCTAGAAAACGGTAATTTGCCTCCAGAAGCGTTAGTTGGACTATTTTCTTATGGTTCGGGTGCAATGGGTGAGTTTTATGCTGGTCAAGTCGTGGCAGAGTATCAAAATGCGCTTGATGTTGATGGTGACAAGGAAATGATTGCCCGTCGGCAGAAAGTCAGTGTTTCAGAATATGAGCAAATTTTTACTCAGGCACTTGAACTTCCTCAAGATAACCTTGAATTAGCGAGCGATGAAGAAACCGGTTATTGGTACTTTGCTGGAACTAAAGATCACGTTCGTCAATACAAGCAAAAATAAATTTAGACCCTAAAGTTGGGTCTTTTTTTATGCACATTTTTATTAAAACTGAAACCAAAACATTAAGCTAATTAACCCTTGTGCTATAATTTAGGTGATTTAATTTTAGTCTAAAAGTTTTTGAACTAAAAATGTAGCTAGTTTTTAATTCAAAAGCGTGTTTTTCGCAATTACGAGGTGGTTGAGTTGACGAAAAATACTTTGATAATTGCCGGAACTATTTTTGATGAGACAGCATTAAAAAATGATGATAAAAAATCGGTTTTAGATGGTTGTTAAATCAATGATGGTTAGAACTTAACACCTAGATTACAGACAACCAAGCTGGTTTTAGATGGTTGTTAAATCAATGATGGTTAGAACAAAATCGTGAGGACAAACACGGTGGCAATAGTTTTAGATGGTTGTTAAATCAATGATGGTTAGAACATGCTATTGGCGAACCCGGTATTTACTTTAGTTTTAGATGGTTGTTAAATCAATGATGGTTAGAACGCAACCGCAGAGAATGTTAAGCGATTTTTCGTTTTAGATGGTTGTTAAATCAATGATGGTTAGAACCTCGCGTAATATAGACATCTTTTGCTGAAAGTTTTAGATGGTTGTTAAATCAATGATGGTTAGAACAAACAATATACTTGGCTTTAGAGATAGAATGTTTTAGATGGTTGTTAAATAAAAAACGTGAGACTAATACATAATTAAAAGAAGGCTGAGAATAGAGGCACTAAAAATGATTAGTGGAAAGTAATATAGCCAGCAGGAAGAATAAAAAAATAATCGAAGAGAAGCCTTTAAACGAGCAGGCATCCTTACTGATAAAGAATTCTATAGTCTAACGACAAGTGAGCGACTTGAATATGTCAAAAAACAAAATGAGTTACATATGCCAGTAACTGTAGAGCGAGACACACCTTATGATACTAACTTCCAAGTGAAAAAATCAGGTAAAGAGAAAAAAGTAGATGTTGACGCTAAGATTAGACATGCACAAACTAAGGGCTTTATTATGAACGTTTTAGGTTTATTAGCCCTAATTGATATAATCCATAATTGGTGGGGACCTTCAAAATAGTTTCATTTTCTAAGAACAAGTGGTTATTACCTAGCCTAGGAGAAGACAAAAGTTACTAAACACTTTTGAATTTACTAAGTGTATCAGCTTTTGTTAGGATTAATTTATAATTGCTTATTGCATAACTATTTTGAATAAACTATGCATTTTAAATGTGCTTTTTTAATTTTCGTTGTTTAGAGGAATCAAGAATAAAAAACAGTTAGTCGAATGAAACTAACTGTTTTTTGCTGTCTTTAACTATTCATATTTTTATGAAATACAAAAATAAGCTCATGGATATGATGGACCTCGCTTACCCTTGAATCAAAACTAAGTTAATCTAATTGAATTTTGTTCGGGCAATATTTGAATGCCAAATACTGGAAGGAGTTCTTGTTGATTGACCATATATGTGGGGATATCAAAGCCATGGATGTTTTTTACTAAATGAATCATTTTACCCTTGGTCATCGCCTGTTTTCCTGGATACAACAGACACTCTTTGCTAGAAATTTTTAATTTTGCCAAGGGATAAACTTGTTGATTAATTGTTAAAAACAGTTTGGTTTGGCTATCTATATCATTCGTTAATTGCAATAAGTTAGTCAATTTCATAATAATGATTCCTATACGTTTTTAAAGTGTTATACTATTGATATTATTTTTAGAAAAGGTGACATATCTTTGAAACAATTAAAGCATAAAAAGCTATGGCTTTCATTAATAATTATTGTTTTGCTAGTTTGCATAGTTTTTACCGGTGCAGGCTATTATTTCTTTAAAATGGCCTGTGTACCAGGACCAAAAAGCTTTTTAAGCTCATCCAGTGACACTTTGAAAAAGTCGGATCCTCTGTACAAAGAAAAAATGTGGTTCAAAAAGACTGATAAACAAAAATGGTACATGCAGTCGGCTGACAATCAATATAAATTAGTCGCAAACTATATTCCTGCGGCTAGTTCTAATAAGACAGTAATTATTCTGCCTGGATACATGGACACTAAGGAAGATATGGGCGAGTATGATGCGCTATTCCACGAACTGGGCTATAATACTCTAACACTTGATCCACGTGCTCAAGGTAAAAGTGAAGGAAAATATATCGGCTATGGTTGGCCAGAAAAACATGACGTCAAAAAGTGGATTAATTTAGTACTCAAGCGTAAAGGTAGTCAGCAACAAATTGTCGTCTATGGTCTTAGTATGGGCGCAGCGACAGCTATGATGACAAGTGGACTAAAACTTCCTGGGCAGGTTAAGGCCTTTATTGAGGATTGTGGCTATACCAGCGTTAAAGATGAAATTGAACACGAGGCTGAAGCACTATATAATATGCCTTCTTTTCCACGGTTCCCATTAGTAGAAATCTTGAGCGGCATCAATCGAATAAAAGTTGGTTACTTTATGAAAGATGCCTCGAGCATTAAACAACTACATAAAAATCATCGTCCAATGTTCTTTATTCATGGTAGTCATGATACTTTTGTTCCAACAAAAATGGTATACCATAATTATTTAGCGACTAAAGGCCCTAAACAACTATGGGTTGCACCAAATTCCAAACATGCCGATTCATTTTCGGATCATCCGAAGGAATACCGTAAGCGTATCGCAAGCTTTTTAAAAGATTATGTTAAATAATTAAGTGCATTTTGGTGGTAAGGACTAGCAATAAAATGCTATGATTAAATTGTGGAAAGGGGAAACAAATAACCTAATTTATTTCCATATTCTATATATTGTTAAAGTAAAGTATATGTCATATATGAGTTGGCTTTCTAATAGTTAAGGGATAATGATCTTTACTTAAAGAGATTGGTTTATCAAATAATAAAGGTTGGTCTTTATTTATTCACCTAAAGCATTAAAATACCTCCATCCACAAATAAAAAAGTTGCCGCAATTTGCGACAACTTTTTTATATTAGCGTAAGGTTAATTTGACGACACACTCACAGCGTGGTGTTTGAGGTAACATATCAACATTTTCAATTAAGCGAACATCGTATGCTTCACTCAATAACATTAAGTCTTGTGCAAGAGTGGAAGGATTACATGAAATGTAAACAAAAGTTTTAGGCTTGATTTTCAATAGGGTCTTAATTAGACTTTTCGCAAGTCCGGTCCTTGGCGGATCAACAATTAAGGCATCAATTGGAACACCATTTTTCTGCAATTCAGGAAGAACTTTTTCCACACTGCCTTGAAAGTAATCTGCATTACGCAAATGATTAAGCTCAACATTGTGTTTAGCGTCTTCAACAGCTTCAGGAATAGTTTCAATTCCAACTACTTGTTTGACTTGATCTGCTGCTAAAATTCCCAGTGTACCGACGCCGCTATAGGCATCGATTAAAGTGTCCTCAGGTTTTAAGTCGAGGAATTTAAGTGCCTCAGAATACAAGGTTGCAGTTTGAACTGGGTTTAATTGGAAAAATGCTCGTGGTGAAAGGGCAAACTTCTTGCCTAGGATTTCATCAATAATTTGATTTTTGCCGGCCAATTTTTCTGTCTTATTACCCCAAACTTGAGGGTTGCGCCAATCAGTTTCGTTCTGAAAAACGCTAACAACATTAGGCAAGTTAATGATTTCCTTACTTAAAGCGGGTAAGTTCTTAATTTTGTGTCCAACCGTTATTAGTGTTACTTGAATTTCTTTGGTTGCTTCCGCTTGGCGAACAACGATTGTCTTTAAACCATCATAATGTCTGAAAGGATCGGCAACTGCTACGTGTAACTTGTCAACCAGCTCCTTTATTTTACGTTCAGTCTCTTGCGTTGCTTTGTTTTGCGTTGGCATGACAGGTAAATCGTATAGTTCATGTGAATTTGGAGCAAACAAACCGAGTTTAGTTTGACCATGATCTTGCTCAATTTGATATTGAGCCTTATTACGGTAGTGCCATTCACTTGGAGCAGGGATTGTCTTTTTGACTTTATACTTATTGTAACCGCGTGGATGATATTTTCTTAATGCTTCCAAAACATTGTCACGCTTGAATTCAAGCTGTTTTTCGTAACTTAAATGTGCCAGCTCAAGTCCGCCGATTGCTGGATCAACGCCTTTAGGGTAAGGAACACGGTCTGGACTTTTTTCCTTAATGCGAACTAGTTCAGCGTCAATGTAGTGCGGATATTCCTTGATAATTTTTGCCACAACAACTTCGTTTGGCAGTGCGCCTGGAATAAAAATGATTTTCTTGCGATAATAGCCAATACCTTCACCATTAATTCCTAAGCGTTTAATCGTGATGATAACGTCTTTTTCTTTTGTTTCTTTTTGCTTAAAATTTTTGTACATAATTTTCTTTCTACAATAAAACGTTACAATGTTAACAATTTATTGTACTACCTAACAAAACTTTTTCGCAAGAATGAAAGAAATTTGCTAGCATGTAATTATAACCTAGTAGAAAGGTGAGTAAAATGCCAATAATTACTAAAGTAAGCAGTCAAAAACGTCCGGGTCGGTATAATATCTTTTTAGATGGCAAGTATGCTTTTTCCGCCAGTGAGCAGACTGTCGCTGAATTTGTTCTTTTAAAAGGACAAGAGCTGACTGATGAAAAAGTAGATGAGGTCAAGCAATATGATGAAGATGCAAAAGCAACTAATTTAGCATCAAGGTATTTAAATTATGAACCGAGAACGGTTTATGAAGTTTTACAATACTTAAAGGATCATGGAATTGATAATGAACCTGCGCAAGCTGCAGTTAGTCAATTAACCGAAATGGGCTTTTTGGACGATCAAAAGTACGTGGATCTAGCAATTAGACAAAATTTGCGAATTGGTACTGATGGGCCAATGACGATTTCACGTAAACTTACGCAAAAGGGGATTGATCCTGAATTAGTCCAAATTGGGTTGGAACAGATTGATGACAGTGAATGGCAAGATGCGGGACAACGGGTCTTGAAGTCAATGAAAAGTAAAATTGGCAGAATTTCACAACGTGAACTTGAACGTAAAATGAGGAACAAGTTGATGAGCCATGGCTTTTCTAGTGCAATTGCTGATGAGATAATTGCCGAACTGGATCTTGCGCAAGATGAAAGTGAGCAACTTGATGCTTTGAAAAAACAGGGCGTTAAGGCTTATAAGCGCTTCAGAAGGCTGCCCGAACAAGAGCGCAACAGTAAAATCCGTAATTATCTTTATACACATGGTTTTGCCAGCAATGAAATTGATTCTTTTTTAGCAGGAGAAATTATCCCGCTTGATGAATTAGCAGACTATTAAGGAGTTTTTATGAAAAAGTTACAAGAAAAAAGTACATTTGTTGGTCGTCCTTTTTCCGATCAATTAATGGATGACCAAAGAACATTTTCTAGTTGTAATGTGGAAATGGAACAAGATCAGGTTTTTCAAGCGTTTTTAGCCGAGCATGAATTGACTGATCAACGGGCTAGCATGATCGTTTTCGGTCCAGAAAATTTTATGTACTGGTACGGTGTACTAGTTCCAAACGAAGTAGAAGTTCCTAGCGGTCTAATGAGATTTGTTTTACCTCAAAATGAGGTTGCACTTGAAGAACTTGACCAGCAAAATCTCGCTTTTTTCAGTCAACCACTTAATTCAGTTTTACCAACATTTTTACAAAAAGTTGGCGATGAAGGAATTCAAATGTATGAAAATCCAGGTGATAGTCTAACACCATACTTTGTTCAAACGCTAAATTTAGCGACAAAAAAACTGGCACAGATGTTATATCTGGATGCCAGTGAATAGCTTATTTAATGTTGGTTAGGGTCGATTGATAAATTATCGTACTCAACGTAGGCACCTAAGCAGGTTGAAAGTAACATGACTAACATTACGATTCCTGCCGACTTGCCAACAATCTGATCCAAAGTTAGAAATTGGCGAACAACAAACGTTGCGCCAAAGCAGAGAACAAAGTCCAAAATCATATTGGCTAATTGCAAAAGTGGACGCCGTCTAATACTGAAAAAACGTAAAAGTTGTTTTAGTAATCCGTCATCAACTTCCACAGCCAAGAGGTCGACTGGACGTTGAATGGTTGCCTTAATTGCAAACATAATTAGAGCGCCGACAAATGCACCAATTGAGGTTCTGAACAAGTCAGCTGAATGCAGTACTAATGCATCGTAACCGATACCAATAATAGTAAGACTGCAGATGTATGGTATTAGCAATAAAAACGTAAAAACAAGTAAAACATGACTTTTTTTCATTAATAAACCTCATTTCTTACGTGCTATTTTAACATATCCTGTGCGTACATGATATAATGGCACTATTAAACTTCGTATTTTTAGAAAGAGAGAAAAAACTATGGCTAGCGACCCTGATAAGGGGAATTTATTTCAAATTTTCAAAAATAAATTATCCTCTTCAAGCGATGGAGAGACGAAAGAACATTTAACTGAGGAAATAAAGGAACTGCACGATCAGAAAAAAGTGAGTGACACTGAGTTTTCAATGTTAAATAATGTTTTGGATTTTCAAGGACGAATGGTTCGTGAAGTCATGGTTTCTAGAATCGATGCTTTTATGGTCGATTATGGAGTTAGCTTGCAGGATAACCTTAAAGAAATTTTGCACGAGCCATATTCAAGAATCCCTGTTTACAAGCAGGACAAGGACAAGATTGTGGGTGTCATTCATATCAGAACAGTGCTTAGAAAGGCTTGGGAAAAAGGCTTTGATAAGATTGACTATGAAGATGTCATGAATCCACCGCTATTTGTTCCAGAAACAACTGATTTGGCTGAATTACTAGTTGAGATGCAGCGAACACAGCAGCAATTAGCAATTTTAACCGATGAATATGGTGGAGTTGTTGGTATTGCAACCATTGAAGATTTGATCGAAGAAATTGTTGGTAACATTGATGATGAAGTCGATCACACTGAAGTTTTATCCGAACAAATCGCTCCGAATAAATATGTGATTTACGGGAAAATGCCGCTTGATGAATTTAACGAACAGTTTGGTACTGATCTTGAAATGGAAGACGTTGATACAGTAGCCGGATACGTAATCACTAAATTGGGAATTATTCCTGCCAAAGGAGAAAAATTATCAGTCAAATTAGACAATGGAATGGTTTTGACCACAAGAAGAATGAACCGATCAAGATTACTCACGGTCTTGTTGACGATACCAGACAAAGGACAAAAGGAAGAAGAGCAAAGTAATTAATGAGTGATGAACTTAAAAATAAGGTAGAACAAAGAAGAACATTTGCTATCATATCGCACCCTGATGCGGGTAAAACAACGATTACGGAGCAAATGCTTCTTTTTGGTGGCGTTATTCGTAGTGCTGGTACCGTTAAAGCACGTAAAACAGGCCATTATGCAACTAGTGACTGGATGGAAATCGAGAAACAACGTGGTATCTCCGTTACTAGTTCCGTAATGCAGTTTGAATACGATGGTAAAAGAATTAATATTCTTGATACACCAGGACACGAGGATTTTTCAGAAGACACTTATCGAACATTGATGGCGGTCGATGCAGCAGTCATGGTAATTGACTCGGCTAAGGGTATTGAGCCACAAACGAAAAAGCTGTTCAAAGTTGTCAAGCAACGTGGTATTCCAATCTTCACGTTTATGAACAAGTTGGACCGTGATGGCCGTCCACCACTAGATTTAATTGCGGAATTGGAAGATCTTCTTGGCATCGAAGGTGTTGCGATGAATTGGCCAATTGGTTCCGGCCAAACTTTGCAGGGTCTTTATGATATTGCCAATAATCAAGTTGAGCTTTATCACAAGGACGGTGAAGACCGTTTCTTGCCACTTGATCAAGATGGAAACTTGCCTGAAAGCGAACCATTAAGCCAGAACCCACAATTTAAGGATACTTTAGATGAAATTGAATTAATCAAAGAAGCTGGTAATACTTTTGATTCTGAGAAGATTCTCAGAGGTGACCAGACCCCCGTATTCTTTGGTTCTGCCTTAACTAACTTTGGGGTTGAAACCTTTTTAAAGAGTTTTGTAAAATTGGCTCCAGCGCCACAAGCACACACAGTTAATGATGGTGAAGAGCTGAGTCCAGACGACCCAGAATTTTCCGGCTTTGTCTTTAAGATTCAAGCTAATATGAATCCAAATCACCGGGATCGAATTGCTTTCATTAGAATTGGTAGTGGCGAATTTAAGAAGGGCTTAGATGTTACTCTTGCGCGGACTGATAAGCCAATTAGGCTAAATAATGCGACCGAGTTCATGTCTAGTGAACGTGTTCAAGTCTCCGATGCCGTTGCCGGCGATATCGTTGGTCTCTATGATACTGGCAATTTTCAAATAGGTGACAGTATCTATGCTGGTAAAAAGAAAATCGTTTACCCACCATTACCAGAATTTACACCGGAATTGTTTGTGCGTGTAACTGCGAAAAACGTAATGAAGCAAAAATCGTTCCATAAAGGAATGACGCAACTGGTTCAAGAGGGTGCGATTCAGTTATACCGTAACTATCAAACTGATGAATATATTTTGGGTGCCGTTGGTCAACTGCAATTTGAAGTTTTTAAGTTCAGAATGAAGAACGAATATAACTCAGATGTAGAGCTAAATAGTATCGGTCATCGTGTGGCTCGCTGGATTGATCCGGAGCAACTTGATCCTGCTATGTCGAATAGCCGTAACTTATTGGTTAAAGATCGCTATGATCAGCCACTGTTTCTCTTTGAAAATCAGTTTGCTGAGCGCTTTTTCCAAGATAAGTATCCGGATGTTAAATTAACTGAGAAATTATAAGCAAGCAAAAAAAGGTTGATAAATTTATCAACCTTTTTTCTATTTATCAATATTGATTTCAATTAACTGTTGATTTTTGTCAAAGGTTATAACGTAGGAAGGATCATCTTCCTTAATTAGTCGCTTAATGACAAATTCAGCTTCTTCTTTACGAATACGACGATCATGATTTTCCAAAGCAATTTCGATTGCTTCATTGCTTTCGGTATAGATGACAGAGGTATTTCCTAATGAATAAACTTTTACATAATTAACGTTAGTCGAATTCAGTTGACTATGAACTAGATCCTTATAACTATTGGTTACATCTATTAAGTGCATGGATTTCACCCGTTTCTTCTAGTAGTTATCTTTTACTTTAGTATAACGCTAATTACAACATTTTTCTTTGCAAAAAAGCAATTATATTGTAATTAATTAAAATTTTATTGCATAAAGCCGAGAGATTAATGATTAATTTCCTCATCAGAAGAATTATTTTCTTCATCGCTAATAACAATCTTTTGATCCTTAACACTTGCAGTTAAGTTTTTAGCAGTTGGATGATCAAGCTTGTAATCAGCTACTTTATCTTCAATTTCTTCTTGAATAGTTCTGCGAAGTGGACGTGCACCCATAGCAGGGTTGTAGCCTTCCTCAACTAACTTGTTCTTTGCTTCGTTAGTAACAGTAATTTGCATTCCACGGCTCTTAACCATGTTGTTTACACTGTTAAGCATTAAGTCAACAATCTTAACTAAGTCTTCCTTAGATAATTCGTTGAAGTCGATTACGTCGTCTAAACGGTTTAAAAATTCAGGTTTAAAGAATTGACTCATTGAAGAACGAGCAGCATCTGGCTCATCACTAGCGTTTTCAGCTGTAAAGCCCACGCTAGTTTCCTTAATACCTTGACCCGCGTTAGATGTCATAATAATGATTGTGTCTTTGAACGAAACAGTACGACCTTGAGAATCAGTTAAGCGACCGTCATCTAGAATTTGTAAGAACAAGTTCATTACAGAAGGATCAGCTTTTTCAATTTCATCTAACAAGATTAGACTGTATGGATTACGACGAACCTGTTCAGTTAATTGACCTGCTTCTTCATAGCCAACGTAGCCAGGTGCAGAACCAATTAGTTTAGAAACTGAATAGGATTCCATATATTCTGACATATCAAAACGAATCATGGCATCTTCTGAACCAAACATTTGCTTGGCTAATTGTTTAGCAAGCTCAGTCTTACCAACACCAGTTGGACCAACAAAGAGGAAGGAGCCAATTGGTCGTCCGGATTCGTTGAAACCAATCCGGTTACGACGAATAGCACGTGCTACCTTGTCGACAGCTTTATCCTGACCAATTACATGTTCTTTTAAGTTAGAAGCCAAGTTTTGCAGTTGATTTTCTTCTTGTTTTTGTAAGTCACCAACTGGGATACCAGTTTTTTCTTCAACAATCTTATTCATAATCTTGCTGGTAATAACTGGTGATTTATCAGGATCAACCTTTTGGTCTTTTACTTTATTATATTTTTCAATTTGATCACGATAGTAAGCGGCTTTCTCGTAGTCTTCATTTTGCAATGATTCCTGCTTTAATTTTTCAGCTGCTGCAATTCTTTCCTGCAATTTTTCTTTGTCAACGTAAGGGATGGTTAAGTTCATTCTTGAACCAGCTTCATCGAGCAAGTCAATGGCCTTATCAGGTAAGAAACGATCTTGAATATAGCGCTCAGATAATTCAGCTGCAGATTTGATTGCATCATCAGTGTAGTGAACGTGATGATAGTCTTCGTAACGCTTCTGAATACCTTTTAGAATTTGAATAGTTTCTGCAACTGATGGTTCTTTAACATCAACTGGTTGGAAACGACGTGACAAAGCAGAATCTTTTTCAATTTCGCGATATTCGTTCAAGGTAGTTGCACCGACTAGTTGCAAGTCACCACGGGCAAGGGCAGGCTTAATGATGTTACCAGCATCCATGCCGCCTTCAGCATTTCCGGCGCCAACTATTTCATGAATTTCATCAATAAACAAGATGATGTCGTCATGATCTTGCAGTTCCTTGATCAATTGTTGCATCCGTTGCTCAAATTGACCACGAATTCCAGTTCCTTGAACAAGAGAAACAACATTTAATGAAATAATTCGTTTATCTTGTAATTTTGCAGGTACTGAACCATCAACTATTTGTTGTGCTAATCCTTCGACAACCGCAGTCTTACCAACTCCGGCTTCACCAATTAAGACAGGATTGTTTTTTGTTCTTCTATTTAAAATTTCGATGACACGCGCAATCTCTTTATCACGACCAATAACAGGATCGATTTTGCCTTTTTTAGCAAGAGCAGTTAAATCTGTACCGTATTGATCAAGTAGTGAACGGCCTCCACCACCATTATTAGGATTACCATTGTTCATTCCAGGGTTTCCTGGGTTATTAGGGTTGCCGTTCATTGCATTTTCATTATTAAAATTAAAGAGATCGTTAAAGTCGCCAAAGAAACCGTTGTTGTCGTTACTCATGTTAATATTTCCTTGTTGTTTAAGTTCTTGATAACATTGTCCACATAAATTGATTTCGCGGCTTTCTCCATTTACCTTTGCAAAAAGATGAATAGAGGCAGGTCGTTTTTGACAGTTTTGACAGAGCATTACATTACCGCCTTTCTTTTCAATGACTAAATTATATAATTAGCACTCTCAATAATCAAGTGCTAAAACTCGGAATAATATATATTATTATCTATTGAATCCAAATATGCTAAAATAATCACTTGTAAAAGCAAAAATGCTTAATTTTTAGTGTATGTTTTAGAAAAACGGTGGTATATTTGGATTATCAAAAAATTTTAGAGCAGTTAGCAAGTGGTGAATTAGATCATTATGAAGTTGAACCTAAAGATGCATTTGCGTTTCAGGCTGCTTTGAGATCTTTTGGCAAAAGACAGAACATAACTGGTAAAGCCCTACGTGGTGGAAAAATAGTTTACAAGCAATCAACGACGGAACTTTGATGATGTAAACTGTTACATTTATGTTGTCTAATTCACAAAAAAATGATAGTCTAAGTAAGCGAATAGGTAGTTACTACCGGTTTGATTTTTCAATTCAAAGGAGATATTTATAATGGAAAAACGCGATTTTCATGTTATTGCAGAAACAGGTATTCATGCTCGTCCAGCAACTTTGTTAGTACAAGCTGCTTCAAAGTTTGGTTCAGACATCAACTTGGAATACAATGGCAAATCAGTTAACTTGAAGTCAATCATGGGTGTTATGTCACTCGGTGTTGGTAAGAATGCTGACGTTACAATTAGTGCTGATGGTGATGATGAAAAAGATGCAATCAACGCTATTTCAGAAACAATGAAAAAAGAAGGATTAGCTGAATAATGACCAAGACATTAAAAGGAATTGCTGCTAGTGATGGTATTGCTGTAGCACCAGCCTATCTCTTGGTCGAACCAGATCTTTCTTTCACGAAGACAACTGTTTCAGATGTTGACAGTGAATTAACTCGTTACCATGAAGCTATTTCAGTATCAACTGAAGAAGTTGAAAAAATTCGTGATAGTGCCAAAAAGAGTTTAGGTGAAGAAGAAGCTCAAGTTTTTGAAGCTCACTTGATGATTTTGAATGACCCTGAATTTACAGGTGCAATTGAAAATGAAATCAAAGAGCAAAAAATTAACAGTGAAGCTGCACTTGATGAAACCGCTCAAAAGTTCATTACAATTTTTGAAGGCATGACAGATAACGAATATATGCAACAACGTGCTGCTGATGTTCGCGATGTTTCAAAACGAATCATGGCTCACTTATTAGGTAAGGAATTACCTAATCCAGCTTCAATTGATCATGAAGTTGTTGTTGTTGCTCATGACCTTACTCCAAGTGACACTGCTCAATTAAACAAGAAATTTGTTAAGGGCTTTGTTACTGATATCGGTGGTCGTACTGCTCACTCAGCAATCATGGCTCGTTCACTTGAATTGCCTGCTGTTGTTGGTACAGATTCAATTACTAAAGACGTTGAAAACGGTCAAACATTAGTTGTTGACGGTTTGAACGGTGATGCAGTAATTGAGCCAACTGATGAACAAGTTGCTGATTACAAAGTTAAGAGTGAAGCATTCCTAAAGCAAAAGGCTGAATGGAAGAAACTCAAGAACGAACCTTCTGTAACTGCTGATGGTAAACAATTCATTATTGCAGCTAACATTGGTACACCAAATGATATGGAAGGCGTTAATGAGAACGGCGCTGAAGCTATTGGTTTGTATCGAACTGAATTCTTGTACATGGATTCCAAGGATTTCCCAAGTGAAGAAGACCAATTCGAAGCTTATAAAGAAGTTATCGAAGGAATGAATGGCAAGCAAGTTGTCATTAGAACAATGGATATCGGTGGTGACAAGCACTTAGACTACTGGGATCTTCCAGAAGAGATGAACCCATTCTTAGGTGTTCGTGCTATCAGATTGTCATTGCAAAATGAAGAAATCTTCCGTACACAATTACGTGCGCTTTTACGTGCATCAGCATTCGGTAAATTGGGCATCATGTTCCCAATGATCGGTACTTTGGGTGAATTGCGTAAGGCTAAGGCAATTTTGGCTGAAGAAAAAGATAAGTTAGTTAAAAGCGGTGTTAAGGTTGGCGAAGACTTACAAGTTGGAATGATGATTGAAGTTCCTGCTGCTGCAGTTATTGCTGACCAATTCGCTAAAGAAGTTGACTTCTTCTCAATCGGTACCAATGACTTAATCCAATACACAATGGCAGCTGACCGTGGTAATGATAATGTTTCATATCTATACCAACCAGCTAGCCCTTCAGTATTGCGTTTGATCAAGCACACAATTGATGCTGCTCATGAAAATGGCATTTGGTGTGGTATGTGTGGTGAAGCCGCTGGCGACAGCACCATGTTTCCAATTTTGCTTTCAATGGGTCTTGATGAATACTCAATGAGCGCAACTTCAATTTTAAGAATTAGAAGCTTAATGAAGAAGTTAAACACAGAAGATATTAAGGAGTTAGCTAATACTGCTTGTTTTGTTTCAGAAACTGCTGAAGAAAACGAAAAATTAGTTGACGACTTGATGAAAAAAGTGAATAATTAAGTTCATTAGTTAACAAAGAGTGCATTAGATATTAATGCACTCTTTTTATTTCTTTACTTTTTCTTGAGAAATTCTTCACAGTTTCTTCACTTTTACTTACTATCATAAAGTATAGATAGCATAGACACATTACTTATAAAAAGAAAGTAATGTGATATAATACTAGAGGTAACGAATCATTTTTTGATCAGAAGGAGCGTGAAAATATATGGTAAATTTATATATATCTCCAAGTTGTACCTCGTGTCGGAAAGCGAAGGCATGGTTGAAGAAACATGATATTGATTTTAAGGAAAGAAATATCTTTTCTGAACCACTTACTAAAGGGGAACTTATCCAAATTTTGCGGATGACTGAAAACGGTACTGAAGAGATTATCTCTACACGATCCAGAGCATTCCAACAACTTAAAATAAATTTGGATGATCTGTCAATTGATCAATTACTAGATATGGTTGAAAAGGACCCAAGTCTTTTAAGAAGACCAATTATTATGGATGATCGTCGTCTTCAAGTTGGTTACAACGAAGACGAGATTAGGCGATTCTTGCCGAGAAAAGTTCGTCGACTTGAACTTGAGGAAATGCAAAAAATCGCAGATTTATAATTTGAAATCTTTCAAAAAAAGCGTTAGTTTTAGAACTAACGCTTTTATTTTATGTACAAAATACGCTACAATAGAACAAAGGATCTGATGGAGGTGAATGACTCATGCAAGTAGAACATATTAATGAAAATACTATCCGCGTGAGAATTAACAAGTCTGAATTAGCTAAACGTGGTCTGAAAGTTCTAGATTTGCTGGGCGATAAAGGTAAGATCCAACAATTTTTCTATTCAATTTTAGATGAAATTGACACCGACCATTCTTTTAGCCAGGATGCTCCAGTCACTTTTCAAGTAATGCCAAATAATGGTGGACTTGACCTGTTGATCACTAAGGCAACGAATCAGGATCCAGAGAGCTTATCAAAACTGTTTGAGAAGGATTTTGGCGATATTAAAAACGAAAATACTGATGATGCACGTCGCTCTTTCCTTGATTTAGAAGACGATGATGAAGAAGATTTGGATGACGAGGACAGTCAAGACACTGATGAAGCTACAGTTCCAAAAGTTAAAAAATCGTTTTGGAAATTGCAGACAAAACAGGGTTACAGTTTTTCTGATCTTGAATTTGTAGTTGAACTTGCCGATAATTTATTGGCACCAGATCTTTCTTCAAGTCTTTACTATGAACGAAATCGTTTTTACCTTGACTTAGCGTTTGATAATGAAAACTATTCTGAACTTAAACCTGCTGATGCGTGGGCAATTGCTAATGAGTATGGTACCAAGGTAAAGCCTGAAGAAATGGGGCGTGTCCGGACAACTGCAAAGTGTCTTATTAAACAGGATGCATTAGAGCAATTACGCCAGACTTTTGCTAAAAAATAAAACTGATTAAAAACGACAGGGTAAAACCTGTCGTTTTTTGCGTACTTCATAATAGGTGATTATTTTGTACGCAGCATTTTTGAATAATGAATTAGTTACTGCTAAAGAAGAAGCAGTAAAAGAAAGTACTAACCCAAAGCAGTTTGCGAGGCGACATTATTTCTGTCCGCGTTGTAAAAGAGAGGTTCAGTTAATTGTAAAAAAGAAGACAGCTTACTTTAAGCACTTGCCACAGACTATCAATATTGCAGGAGAAAAAGATGAGCATGCACAAAGTAAGGAACTACTTAAAGATGCCTTGCAAGCGGCTAAATTTGACGCTCAGACGGAAGTTTCACTTGCAAATGGTAGATTACGAGCAGATGTGTTAGCAAGTCCTAAGTTGGCTTTTGAGGTGCAATGTGCGCCGCTCAATAAATCAGAATTTATGCACCGACATCTTTTGTATCAGCAAATTGGCATTAAGGACATTTGGATTGTAGGAAAAAGGCACTTTCTTCAACATTATCTCAAAAAAACACAACTCATTTTCTTTCGTGAAAACGAGTTGTGGAATAATTATTATTTAGAAGTTAATCCGTATCAAAGGAGTTTACGTTTGAAATATAACGTCAAACTTGAACCACTAACGGATATGTTACATTTTCAAACTGCTAGTTTTAGTTTGGATTCTATTGGATTAGAAAAGTTATGGTATTTTAAGCCACGTTTGAAAAAATACCAGATTGATTCTAGCGTTCAGAAGAACTATCTTAAAATGCAATTAGCACATAAAAGTATCAAGGGACTGCAGATAGGTGCAAAGTTGTACCAAAAACAGATGACGGTTGATGAATTACCACAATGGGTGTTTAGCAAAGTTCGTTCTGTCAATTCAGCTGATAATGCTACAACATACTTTACATCAAGCGAAGGTGCCTTCTAGGAAGGTAACCATTTTCCACTTGTTTTTGTTCCTCTTCTTGAGGTTCACTACAGTAACTATTTTTTAACAAAGCAAGCAATTTATCGTGAGCAATTGTGCCTTCAACTAAAAGCCCATTATCGTTACCACTTTCATTAAAAAAGATTGTTGTAGGAATGGTTTGAATATTAAATTTTCGTGCGAGCTCTTTGTCTTGCTCAATCGAGTCATCAATATATTTATTGATTTTAGAATCACAGATTCGTTTGTAGTTTAAACCTAAATCAACTGCAACTTTTTTAGGCAAATCTTGCGAATAAACATTAAAGTCCTTACTCACAGCCTTTTGCACGCTAACTAAGTAGCAACGTGCTTTTTTATTGCCGTATTCAAGTTTAATTGCATGATAATTACGCAATGCCTGATAAGCAGCCATTGTGTATTCAGGAATATCATCTATCGTTTGACCGCAAGTTTTTCTTCGAATAATGTCGTCTCTGATTACTTTTGAGTTAGTAATAGGAACAAAATGGAAAGAAGAACTAATATCAAGTTCTTCGACCGTTTTCTTAACAGCTACTTCTGTATCATAGCAGTATACGCCAATTGGATTGACAAAAAGAAATATCTCAAACATGATCAGGCTCCTCCATAACTTGATTAATCAATATAACTTTACCAAATATCTATCCTTTAAAAATGAAAAAATCCATACAGCTACATTTTACCACGATGACTGAAAGCGCGTGCAATTTTTGCTCGGTTTGTGTTAGCAGAATTTTGCACTAACCCATATTGTTGCTTAAGCAAATTCAGTGTTGCTTCAATTAAAGTAGGATCATCATTTTCTACTTCTAGTTCAAAGTCTTCAAATCCATCAGGATACCTTGTTTCGTCAAATGTAAGTTCACAATTTTGTGGTCCTTGAGCAAGAATTCGATGTGTTTTACTGAATGTTTGCAAGCATAAATTTGCTTCGGAATCGAAGTGTTCTTTTAGATAATCACCAACTGAACCAGTAAAGATGATTTTGCCTTTTTCTTCGGCATTTTTTAGAAGGTCTTGTGCCTTCTCTAGATTCAAGTCATCATTGATTTCGATTGCTTCATGGTAACGATGCTGTACAGGATTTTTATCCGGTACTTTCAATGTTTGCTCGGCATGATCTTCAAACAAACGTATCCTGCAGCTGATATGTGCCTGCTTTAATAAGCCGTTATCAGTGTCGAAGTAGTAGTTTTCTTGTTTAAAATCGCTTTTAACGGGAAAACTTGCACATAAATGGGAATATGTTGCTTTGGGCAAAATTATCTTGGCTTCAATTTCATTATTCTCTGACATTAATCTACCCCAATGTATATCAACAATTTAGCTATAGTAAGTAATCTCACCTTAAAAGCTATCATAGGAAAAATTACAACTAGCAATCTTGCCTATCTATATTATAGTAAACTTTTTCTAACTTGATCACATTTATTATAATGCGGCAACGTTTTTCATTGTGAACTATTTTTGCCATAAGAGTCAAAAAATAAGCTTAGGAAAAGTTGGATTATTAAGAATGGGATATCCAAACTATTGTTATAAAGCAAATGTGAGTTACAGTTAAAAAATCAAAGTGAGCAACTTTTTTGACTTTATTTAATAAATTTATCATAATTTTAGAGGATTGTTAAAGAAGAGCTTTTAAAAAAATCAATTTAATAAAAAAGCTAATTAATCGCACTTTTTCCACTTTTGTTATTAAAAAAGCAAGCAAGATAATAGCTTCTGTCACCAATATGAAATTGCTATCATTGTTTTATGTTAGAATGAAGAAGCAACTAAGAAAGGAAATATTTCAATGAATTTTGACTGGGATACTTTTTTATGGCCTTATACTGAAGCCGTTCGCGAATTAAAAGTAAAATTCCGTTCGCTGCGCCAGAGCTTTTTGACTAAAGGTGAGCACTCACCAATCGAATTTGTTGTTGGACGCGTCAAAACGGTAGATTCGATTAAAGAAAAGATGAAAAGGCGCGTTATTAGTCCTGATGTAATTGAAACCGATATGCAGGATATTGCGGGCATTAGAATTGTTTGTCAATTTGTTGATGATATATACAAAGTGGTAGATTTGATTCACGAGCGTGATGACATGGAAGTGTTAGAAGAGCGTGACTATGTTCAAAATGCCAAGCCCTCAGGCTATCGTTCTTATCACATGGTAATTTCATATACAGTTTATCTTCCAGAAGGCTCGAAAAAATTGTTGGCTGAAATCCAAATCAGAACTCTAGCAATGAACTTTTGGGCTACCGTAGAACATACGCTAAACTATAAGTATCAAGGTTCGTATCCTGAAGACATTTCGCAAAGATTAAAGTCTACGGCTGAAACAGCCTATAAGCTTGATGAAGAAATGTCGCTAATCAAGGATGAAGTACAAGAGGCACAGAAAGTTTTTACCAAAAACAAAGGTAAGGAAAAATAATGAGAATAGCGATTGCTCATAACACTAATGAAGAAACTTTAAAAGTAGTAGCTCATTTAAAAAAGATTCTTGCCACAAAAGAAGGCGTAGTTTTTGACGCAAAATATCCTGATGTAGTGATTACTGTGGGTGGTGATGGCACATTAATAAACGCTTTTCACCGGTATGAAAAACAAATCAGCTCGATTCGTTTTATTGGAATTCATACAGGACACTTAGGTTTTTATACTGATTGGCAGGGGCAAGATGTTGATAAAATGGTTGATGCTCTCTTTTTGCGTGAACCTGAATCAGCCAAGTACCCTTTACTAGAAGTAGAATTGACAACAGAATCTAATGAGCGCAAGCATTATTTAGCTTTGAATGAGTCTGCTGTTAAACGGGTTTCTCATACACTTGAGGCCAATGTTTATATTGACGGCAAGCTATTTGAAAATTTTCGTGGTGATGGTCTCTGTGTTTCAACGCCAACGGGCTCGACTGCTTATAACAAATCAATTGGTGGGGCAGTAATTCACCCGAAACTAAAGGCGCTGCAGATGACTGAAATTGCATCGATTAATAATCGTGTCTTTAGAACTCTTTCATCTCCAATTGTCATTGCACCTGACCAGTGGATTACGATTGTCCCTAATTCAGATCATTTTGTAATGACGGTTGACGGTAATAGGATTAACATTCATAATGCCAAAAAGATAGACTTTCGAATTTCAAACAAGGAAATTCGGTTTGACCGGTTTGGACATACTCATTTTTGGTCTCGAGTTCAGAGTGCCTTCATTGGGGATAAACATGACACTATTTAAAGTTAAAGTAGAAAATAAAGCTCCCGTAGAATTAGGGGCTTTTTTAATGAAAAACGGGTTTTCAAAAAAGGCTGTCAATGATGCAAAAAACAATGACGGAATGATTTTAGTAAACCATAAACGGCGTTTTACCAATTATCAGTTGCATTTTGGTGACGAAGTGATTTTTGTTCCGGGAAACGAAAGGGAGAATCCATGGCTAAAACCGTCGTACGAGCCTTTAGTGATTGCTAAAGAAACGGAAAACTATTTAGTCATAAATAAACCAGCAGATCTCTTGTCAATTCCTTCAAGATACGATGACAATGCGGTTGTAAATCGTGTTTTAGGCTATTTTGAACAACAAAAATTGCAAGGTGTTAAGCCGCACGTTGTAACCAGGCTTGATCGCGAAACCTCAGGCTTAGTATTGGTTGGTAAAAATGCAATAGCTCATTCGCGTTTTAGTAAACTGGATAAAGATCAGTTTGTTAAAAAGTATCATGCGCTTGTTCATGGTAATTTTGCGGAAAATGAATTAAAGGGTGTGATTGATAAACCAATTGGAAAAAAGGGAGATGCAGTCAAGCGTAGTATTACTCCGGATGGCAAAAGAGCAATTACAGCTTATCAGGTTCTTAAACAAGAGCCTGGAATTAGTCTAGTTGAACTAAGACTTTATACTGGACGGACTCATCAAATCAGACTTCATATGCAATCAATTAACCATCCTTTATTTGGAGATCCGCTGTATGGCATAAATGACGAATTTAAGCGCCAAGCATTGAACTGCTTTTACTTAGCCTTTCCAGATCCATTTGCACACAACCAGCTGGTAGAAATTGAAATTGCGGATCCGGAAGATATGCAAGCTTTATGGCAAAATAGCACAAAAAAAGAACTGTAAAAACAGTTCTTTTTGTTTGGCTTAAAATTTATTCACTGAAGAGAACACGAGTACCTTCAGGTACGTAAATGTCTTTTTGAATTGGAGTAAGGCAACCATCTTCAGCACTACGCTTGTATAAGGTAGCATTGTCAGTGTTTTGGTTGGTTGCTACAACAAATTGCTCGCTTGGATCCCAGTTGAAATCACGCGGGAATTCACCAAAAGTAGAAACGCGTTGTTTAAGCTCTAACGTGTGATCTTCTTTAACTGCAAAAACAGTAATTGAGTCGTGACCGCGGTTAGATACGTAAATAAATTTACCATCATGACTAATTTTAATAGCAGCAGCACCGTTGTGGTCAGTGTAATCGTCAGGAATAGTTGAATATGTGGCAATGTTGTTAAAAGTCCAATCTTTTTCATTAAATTGAACCACATTGACCTTACTTGAAAGCTCACCAACGACATAGAAGTAATTTCCATCATGACTAAAGACGATATGACGTGTACCAAAGCCGGCTTCGTTTTGATACTTAGCTAAGTGTTCAAGCTTGTTGTTTTGAAGGCGATAAAAATCAACGCAGTCGTTACCCAAATCGCAACTTACCAGGTTCTGTTCTGGTGTCTCATCAAAAAAGTGTGGGTGAGGCCCGTCAACTTGTTCTGGACGAGGTCCAAGTGTGTCTGCTGTATGTGTGACAGAGTCGATTAGAGTTAGTTGACCATCAGTTGTGTAAGAAAAGACAGCTAAAACGCCAGTGTGATAGTTTGCTGTATAAAGTAGGTGCTTTACTGAATCAATTCCGATGTAAGCTGGTGAAGAACCAGCAGTTAAATAAGAATCTTTTTCTTGATATGCACCATCAACTAACTGGAAAGAACTAATTCCGCCTTTATCACCAGCATTGTTAATTGTGAAAATCAAATCCTGGTCTTGAACAAAGTATGTAGGACCGCCGATTTTAATTACTTCCTTTGCTGTTCCCAGTTCAACTTTTAAGCCGTTATCAGAATTATAAAGTGGTAATTCGTAAATTCCTGTAGCCTTTTTTTTGGTGTAACCACCAATTAATAATTTCATTTTTAAGCCTCCATTTAATTTCAGTGATATGAACTAATGAGATAAGTATAACATGACATTTATTTGTAAAAAATTTGCATGATTACATTAGTTTAAAAGTGGTAAAGTATGGTATCGGAATATTCCGATTAAATCACATTTTTATTAAGGAGTACAAATGAATGGACGAAAATAAAATTCGTGAGCTTTATGCCCAGAATGATATTTCTGAAGTTTTTACTAATTTGCAATCTTCTACGGACGGTTTGAGTTCCGAAGAAGCTGCTAGTCGATTAGAGAAGTATGGTCCGAATCAAATTCAGAAAGCCAAAGAAGAATCTGAATGGAAGGCCTTTTTTAAAAACTTTATTAGTATGATGGCCATTTTGCTTTGGATTTCAGGCGCGGTTGCCATGTTTAGTGGCACACTGGAATTGGGAATTGCTATTTGGCTGGTTAATATCATCAACGGGTTATTTAGTTTTTGGCAAGAGCGAGCAGCTAAAAAAGCAACCGATGCTTTGAACAACATGCTGCCAACATATGTCGAAGCCATTCGTGATGGTAAAAAGGTCCAAATTGATGCTAAAGAATTAGTTCCTGGGGATGTTTTTGTTTTGCAAGCTGGAAATTCAATTCCAGCCGATGCACGGTTGATTTCTGCGAGTTCGATGCAGGTTGACCAAAGTGCTTTAAACGGTGAGTCTGTTCCTGAATCAAAGACAACCGACTATTCACCTGGCGAGGGCAGTTACGCTGAAACTAACTTAGTATATTCTGGTACTACAGTTGGAGCGGGAACTGCACGTGCGATTGCATTTGCAACGGGTATGAATACCGAGTTTGGTAAAATTGCCAAGCTTACCCAAAAGCAAAACAAGGTCGATAGTCCACTTACACAAGAATTAAATCGACTTACTAAACAGTTATCAATTATTGCGGTTTCAATCGGAATTGTGTTCATGATTGCAGCGATTGCTTTCGTTAAATATCCGTTTGCAAAAGCATTTATTTTTGCTTTAGGGATGATTGTTGCATTCATTCCAGAGGGCCTTTTACCAACTGTTACTCTTAGCTTGGCCCAAGGGGTCAAAAGGATGGCCAAGAAACATGCTTTGGTTAAGGAACTTAATTCTGTAGAGACTTTAGGAGAAACAACCGTCATTTGTTCAGACAAGACGGGAACGTTAACTCAAAACCAAATGACCATTCATTACATTTGGACACTAAAAAATGAATTCCAAGTTACCGGTAATGGTTATGAAAACAATGGTCAGGTGGAATTAAATAAAAAACAACTTTGGTACGAAGAAAATCCTGATTTACATAAGCTGGTTCAAATTGCTTCGCTTGATAACGATACAGCTGTTCAGCCAAGTAAAACCAAGGGCGGCAAACCAAAGATTTTAGGAACACCAACTGAAGCGTCATTAATAATAATGGCGGAAAAAGCGGGTTTTGATCGCCAAAAGGTCTTGGTTAAATACCCACGCTTACGTGAATTACCGTTTGATTCAGACAGAAAGAGAATGTCAACTATCCACCGTTGGAACGATACACAAGACATTATCTTCACTAAAGGTTCATTTAGTGACGTAATTAAACAGTGTGATCAGATTCAAGTTGATGGTGAAGTTCGGCCACTAACTGAAGACGACCGCAATGTTGCTGATAAGCGTAATGCAGAATATGCTGCTAAAGGGTTACGTAGTATGGCAATGGCCTACAGAATCATTGATTCTAAGGACACTGATATTAATAAGTTAACCATTGAAACTGCCGAAGAGCATTTGGTATTTGTTGGGTTAACCACGATGAGTGATCCGCCACGTCCTGAAATTTACAATGCCGTTAAACGTTGTCATGAAGCAGGAATCAAAATTATCATGGTAACTGGTGACTCCAAGTTGACTGCCAAGACTGTGGCTGTTCAAATTGGTTTAACTTCAGATAAAGCGAGAGTTATTTCCGGTGTTGAATTAAACAAGATGAGCGATGATGAACTGCGTGAGGCACTTAAGGGCGAAGTGATTTTTGCTCGAGTTGCACCTGAGCAGAAATATAAAGTTGTTAAAACTTTACAAGAAAATGGCGAAATTGTTGCCTCAACTGGTGATGGTGTTAACGATGCTCCTGCTTTGAAACAGGCTGATATCGGGATTGCGATGGGGATGACTGGTACAGATGTTGCTAAGGATGCTGCCAATATTATCTTGACTGATGATAACTTTGCTTCAATTGTTGCTGCAATTGAAGAAGGCCGCGCAGTTTATAGTAATATCCGTAAGTTCTTGACATATATCTTGACCTCGAATGTTCCGGAAGCTTTTCCATCGATTCTCTTCCTACTTTCTGGTGGTTTGATTCCACTTCCAATGACGGTTATGCAAATTTTAACGGTCGATTTGGGAACTGATATGCTTCCTGCATTGGGACTCGGTGGTGAACCGGTTGATCCAGATGTGATGAAGCAACCACCACGTAAACGAAGTGAACATCTGCTCAATCGAAGTGTAATTATCAAAGCATTCTTATGGTATGGCTTGATTTCAAGTATTATTTCAATTTGTGCTTACTTCTTTGTTAATATGCAAAATGGTTGGCCAAAAGTGGCACTTGCTTCAAGTGGTTCAGTTTACATGCGTGCTACGACAATGGTACTTGGAGCAATTATCTTCTCTCAAATTGCTAATGTGCTAAACTGTCGTACAAATAAGGTTTCAATTTTCAAAAAAGGTTTATTCAGTAACCGTAATATCTGGTACGGAATTATTTTTGAAATTTTATTGTTCCTTGTTTTAACTGTAACTCCAGGTTTACAACAATTATTTAACACTACAAGATTAATGCCGATTGACTGGCTCTTCTTATTCTGTTTACCAATTCCATTGGTAATCATAGACGAAATTAAAAAATGGCTGTTATATCGTGAAAAATAGTCATCAGACAAATAAAAACCGCTTATATATTAGTTAAGCGGTTTTTGTTATGCTAAAATTATTGTCTAAGGAGCTTAATAAAATGAAATGGAACTCAACGATTACCAAAATTGGTCAACAAGCTATTGAAGCAGACGGCAAAATGGTGATTTTATTTAGTGATAATGTGACAGCCGATTTAGATGATGTTTCAGTCATTCAAAAATTTGATGACACAACACCAGTTAGTCAGTTTGTGTTCAAAAAGGGCGACACAATTACGATTGATGGTCAAACCTACCTGGCTGATTATGTCGGAGCAATGGTTGAAAGTAATATGAAAGCTTTAGGTCATATTACAATCTTTTTTGATCAAAAAAAGCCTAAAAATCCCATGGCAAATGCTGTCTACTTGACGTTTGCTGATAAGCAAACATTCCCAGAGTTTAATGTAGGTGATGAAATTATCTACGAGCATGTTTAAATAGGGGGATTTAATGAACTCACAAGAAAAGCCTAGAAAACAGAGCATTTTTCAAAAGTGGTTTTTGAATAATCGCTTTAGCGTTGTCTTACTCAATATTTTATTGTTTTTCCTGATTATTTGGGTCTTTAATAAAATATCTTTTGTGATGAATCCGGCAAAGCTATTTGTAAGTGCAATCTTGCCGCCTTTGTTACTAGCATTAATTCAATATTACATTATGAACCCCTTGGTCGACATTCTTGAGCGTAAGTTCAAAGTACCACGGGTTGCAACTATTATTGGTTTGTTTTTACTGGTAGCGGTATTACTTGTTTGGATTGTTAATACTTTATTGCCAATTGTGCAAACGCAAGTCGATTCTTTAATAAGACACTGGCCTCATATTTGGAATGATGCAACAATTGCTGTTCAAAATATGTTAAGTGATCCACAATTTCATAGTGTGAAAAATAATATTAATGATGCAATTGCACGTGCGCAGGACATGATATTTAAATCTGGCCAGCATGCGATTGACGCTGCACTAGATAATATTTCGTCGGCAATTAGTATTGTTACGATGATCTTTATGACGTTATTGACGGCGCCATTCATCTTATTCTTCATGTTAAAAGATGGACATAATCTACGTCCTTATTTGACACAATTTGCCCCTAAGCGTTGGCAAAACGGCTTTGGCGAATTACTATATGATATTAATACAGCTCTTTCTTCATATATCAGAGGTCAATTAACAGTTGCCTTTTGGGTAGGGATTATGTTTGCAATCGGCTATAGCATCATCGGTCTGCCATATGGGATTGCGCTCGCTGTTTTAAGTGCCTTTTTAAACCTGATTCCATATTTTGGTACTTTTATTGCATTCATTCCAGCAATCGTAATTGGTATCATGATTTCTCTACCGATGGTCATTAAAGTTTTAATTGTCTTCGCTGTTGAGCAAACAATTGAATCACGTCTGATTAGTCCGTTGGTTATGGGGAACAAAATGGAAATGCATCCAGTTACAACTATTCTTCTCTTGATTGGTTCAAGTGCGGTTTGGGGCCTATGGGGTGTGATTTTTGGTATTCCAATTTACGCAATTTTAAAAATCATCATCATGCGTGTGTATAATTACTATCGTAAGGTTTCAAAAGTTTTTGATGAAGACGAAAAAACTTCTTTAGTTCCAAAGAAGACAGTTGATAACGAAGAAGTGACAAAGAATTAGAGTAAAGTGTGGTCACTGGGCCACACTTTTTATGTTAAGGAGAAAAAAGTGACTAATCACGTTGTTTTATATGAACCATTAATGCCTGCTAACACAGGTAATATTGCACGTACTTGTGCTGGTACTAATACTGTATTGGACTTAATTGAACCACTTGGTTTTCGTATTGATAATAAAACCATGAAACGTGCCGGACTTGATTATTGGGATAAGGTTGACGTGCGGCTGCACGATGACCTTACAGCTTTTTTAAACAGTCTTGGTCCAGACGATGAAATGTACTTGATTTCCAAATTTTCATCAAAAAACTATGCGGAAGTAAGTTACACAGATCCAAAAAAGAATTATTATTTTGTTTTTGGTAAGGAAACAACTGGTTTACCAGAAACGTTTATGCGAGAATATTATGAACGCAATTTACGGATTCCAATGTCTGATAATATCAGATGCTATAACCTAGCTAATTCGGTTGCGATTGTCCTGTTGGAAGCAATTCGTCAGCAAGGTTTTCCAGGATTGGAAAAAGAGCATCACTACGAAAATGATAAGCTTAAGGACAGTTATAATCGTCCAGAAAGATATGAACGTAATTTAAAAGGAGAACAATAATGGAATTTAATAAAGAAACACCAGTCATCGTAAAGAATTTTCACTACGACATTAATGAAGAACTTGAAACTAAGGACAATGTGAACTTTGGTTTGAAAAAAGTCGAAAAACAAAATGAAGATGGCACTACTGATCCTGGTGAAGATGGTAACTACTTCGACATTACCGTTGTCTTTGAAGTGGCCCCTGCTCCTGGTGAATTCACTGTTAGTGGCATGATTAGCCAAGTTGTTAAAATTAAAGATTATTTCGGTGATGGTAGTGATCTTTCAAAAACAGATTATAAAATCTTAAGTCGCCCATTGGTTGAATATATTGAAACTTTGACTTATGAAGTTACGCAAATTGCGCTGGATGAGCCAGTTAATTTGAACTTCCAAGCCAACTTTTAAAGCCTAATTAGGTGATTTTATGCCTAAGAAAAAGAAGAGGACAACAAAAGCAAGTAAGAAGGCACAAAATACAGGAATAACTTGGGCTGTTGTCGGCCTTGTTCAAATAATTATTGTAATTTTAGCTTTTGCCAAATTTGGTATTTTAGGTAAACAAATTGCTAATGTTTTCCGTCTGTTTTTTGGCGATTCCTACCTATTAGTTGCTGGACTATGCGCAATTTTTGGCTTAGTGATGTTGATATACAACAAGCCGATGCACTTTAAGCTGAAAAGAACATGTGGATTGCTCTTGGCAATTTTGGGTTTTTTGATTATTCAAAGCAGCGTTTATTTTGAACGCGAATTAGTCAATAATGCGTTCATGAACGCTTTTTGGCATGAGATGTCGGCAGAATTTGGACGCGCAGCTATTACTGAATCAATTGGTGGTGGATTAATTGGTGCTATTTGCTATCAACTATTTTATCCGCTACTTGGACATATTGGTCTGCGTGTGTTTGCAATTCTGTTTATTCCAATTGGCATTTTGATGTTCTTTGATGTTAAGTTTGCTGATGTCATTAGGAAGTTTCAGGCTGTTAGCCAGTTGTTTATTGCCAAAAATAAAAAAGCTGGCTCAAAAATCAAAGAAAAATACAGTGAAATTCGTGAAGAGCAGATTCAAAAAAGAGAAGAAAAAGAGGACGATTTTCAAGACCCACTTTCTTCTGAATCACCAGTTTTTCCAAATGTTGATGATTTTACTGTAAAAGATGATACCGAAGATGAAAGTAATACTTCGTCCAATCAAGAAAGTGATTTTGCAGAAGAACTTCCAATTGAAGAACAACCAGCTTATCAAGAGCCGCTTGAAGATGATAGCCAAGTTCAATATTCCAGTCATGATGACCAGCAAGAGCAGTCAGAAACTGAATTACCTAAGTCTCATTCTTTTGCAGACGAAGACCAGAAATTGATGCAGGAGCTTGGATCAGTTGATCACGGTGAATTTGATGGTAAAGAAGTAGTTAACCCCGAATATCAAAAGCCACCGTTGACATTACTCGATTCAGTTAAAAACACTGACCAAAGTGCTGACAAAGCTTTGATTAGGAAAAATACCCAGACCCTGCAATCTACTTTTAAGAGCTTTGGCGTCAATGTCAATATTAAGAAAGCAATTCTGGGACCTACGGTTACGCGATATGAAGTTCAACCAGCAGTCGGTGTAAAGGTAAGTAGAATAGTTAACTTAGCTGATGACCTTGCGCTGGCTCTTGCAGCAAAAGATATCAGAATTGAAGCACCGATTCCGGGTAAACCATATATCGGAATTGAAGTCCCCAATCGTGCAACTTCGATTGTTGCTTTTAAAGATGTGATGCAGAATCAGGACAGCAAGGCTAAAGCTGATCCGATGCAAGTTCCACTCGGTAAGGATGTCAGTGGACAAATTATTTCTGCCAATTTGACGAAGATGCCGCACCTCCTGATTGCTGGATCAACCGGTTCCGGTAAATCTGTTGCAGTGAACACGATATTAACAAGTATTTTAATGAAAGCCACTCCAGATCAAGTAAAATTGATTTTAATTGATCCGAAGATGGTTGAGCTCTCAGTCTATAATGGTGTACCCCACCTGTTAATTCCGGTGGTCACGGATCCAAAATTAGCTGCAAATGCCTTAAGTAAAGCAGTTAAAGAAATGGAGCGTCGGTATAAACTATTTGCTGCAAGCGGTGCACGTAATATGGCCGAATTTAATGAAAAGGTAGAAATCAATAATCAGGATAAAAGCAAGCCTGTGATGCAATCTTTACCATACATCTTAGTTGTAGTTGATGAATTAAGTGACCTAATGATGGTTGGTGGACGCGACGTAGAAGGTGCAATTGTTCGTTTAGGACAAATGGCTCGTGCTGCCGGTATCCACATGATTTTAGCAACGCAACGACCAAGTGTTGACGTCATTACGGGACTAATCAAGGCTAACGTGCCTTCCAGAATCTCATTTGCGGTTTCAAGTGGAATTGACTCTCGGACTATTCTTGATCAAAACGGTGCAGAAAAGTTGTTGGGGCGTGGAGACATGCTGTACATGCCAGTGGGTGCTTCAAAGCCTGAGCGAATTCAAGGTGCCTATATTTCTTCTCATGAAGTTGAAAAAGTCATTTCATGGGTAAGTCAACAGCAAAAGCCAAAATATGATGAGGGTATGATTCCGAAAAAAACTGAAGAAACAGCTGATAATGTTGACGCTGAGCCAGAGGATGAATTATATGATCAAGCTGTTGATCTAGTAAGAAGACAACAATCAGCCAGTGTGTCAATGTTGCAACGGAGGTTTAGAATTGGCTACAATCGTGCAGCGCGCATCGTTGATGAAATGGAAGCTAAGGGTGTAGTCGGCCCTTCCGAAGGATCAAAGCCACGTCAAGTATTAATACAACCTCAAAAAACTGAAAATAAGAGCTAATTTTTAAGAAAGTTTAGCATGTTGGTTTTTTGCCAAGTTTTGAGAAAAAATAATGTTAAAATTAATTCGAATGTGAACTTTAGTCGAAATTGTAGCATCTGAAAAGTAATTATTATATAATTGCAATGCTGTTTTTGGTGTTTTGTTCACTAAAACAAAAAAGGAAATGTTTTGATGCAGCGAGCGATAGTTTTTGGTGCAACTGGTGGTATTGGTCGGTCGATTTGTACCGATTTAGCTGAAGCCGGTTGGTCGTTATATATTCATTGTAGCAGTAATTGGACAGCTGCTTGTGAAATGAGTGAAAGCTTCATGAAGCAATACCCATCGCAGGACTTTCTACCGCTCAAGTTCAGTTTCTTAGCAGAAAATAATGAGCTTGAAAAAGTAGTGCAGAGTTTATTGCCAATTAATGCAATTATTTTTGCTCAGGGCATTACAGATTATCATCTTCTAAGTGATCAACATTTGGATAAAGTTGATGAGATAATGCAGGTCAACTTGGTTACACCAATTAAGTTGACTAGCCTACTTGAGCCACTCTTGCTAAAAAATGATTTTAGTCGAATTATTTTTATCGGTTCGGTTTATGGAGCTCAGGGCAGCGCAATGGAAACAGTTTATAGTGCAACTAAGGCTGGACTTAGCCGCTTTAGCCAGGCATACGCTAGAGAAGTTGCATCGGCTAACTTAACGGTTAATGTTATTGCGCCCGGTGCAGTTGACACAGCAATGAATAAAATGCTTTCTGCAGAAGAAATGGCAGAAGTAGTAGAAGAAATTCCGGCTGGACGATTAGCTAGTGGCGCTGACATTTCATTCTGGGTCAAAGCCTTACTTGATCCCAATTCAACTTATTTAACTGGACAAACGCTTTATGTTAGTGGTGGCTGGTTAACGTAGTTTATATAATGGTAAAAGAAATTAGTAGTATATATGTTATACTCAGTGTGTAAAAATAAAAATTAAAAGGGGTAACTATGGCAGATATTGGAGACAAATTACGCAGTGCCAGAGAGGCAAAGGGACTTTCAATTGAAGATATTGAAAAAGCAACCAAAATTCAAGGCAGGTATCTGACGGCAATTGAGCAAGATGACTTTGATAAGCTTCCTGGTGACTTTTATGTACGTGCTTTTATCAGACAATATGCGCAAGTAGTCGGATTAGACGGCAAGCAGCTTCTTAGTGAATACCACAATGACATTCCCCAAGCTGAGCCTGACGAATACGTTGAGGATTCAATCGATAACAAAAGCGAAGAAGTCAGCAAAACAACTAGCAATAAAAAGAAGATTTGGAAAGAGTATCTTCCAAGAATTATTGTTGGTGTAGGGATTATTTTGGCTGTGCTTGTTTGTTACATGGTTTATGCTCATTTTTCAGCTAGTGACAATCAACCTGACAATTCTGCTAACGATGTTTCTGTTTCATCAGATAACAGCAATACAACAAAGCCTAAGAAGCGGAAGCAAGTTAAGAAAACTAAAGTAAAAATTAAGCAGTTGAGTAATAATCAATATCAAGTAACGGGCTTAAAGGAAAACCGCAATTTAGTTGTACGTGCTGGTAATCAACAAACCAATGTTTCAGTTATAATTGACGGCGTTAGCCAAGCAAATCAAGTACTAACTTCAAATCAGAAACGTACTATAGCTATTCCTGAATCTGCTAAAACAATGGTAGTGACATTTACTAATCCTTATGGTGCAACAATTAGGATTGGCGGTAAGAGAATGCACTTTGATCCACGGATTACCGGTAGCACTTTGACTTTCTATATTGGTAAGCATAAGCAAGAACAATCTCAGACAACTGAGAATAATTCAACGCAAACTAATAATAATCAAACGACTACCCATTCAAATACTAATACAAATCAGCATAATCAAGGCCAAAATCAGTCAAATGGTACTACTAATAACCAGCAGAACGGTCAAACTGATAATGGTCAATCTGGTCATGAAACAAACCAGCAAACTAACAATGGACAAGGGACTGAAGCTAACCATTCTAACCAGTCCACAAATAACAGCAATGGTGGCCGGTAAAAGACTGCCAAGTAGTAGAAGGAAGTAATTTAGAATGAATTTACCTAATAAATTGACGGTTTTTAGAATTTTCTTAATACCGGTGTTTGTATTAATTATTATTTTCGGTGGGGATGCCAGTGTTAAAGTTGCTGGAGCAACTGTTTATTGGAAATTAGTAGTTGCTGCGATTGTTTTTGCAGTTGCATCGGCAACAGATTGGTTTGACGGACATATTGCCCGTTCGCGAAACCTAGTTACTAACTTTGGTAAGTTTGCTGATCCTTTAGCTGACAAAATGTTGACAATGACAGCTTTTATTATGTTGATTTCTTTAAATTTAGCTCCAGCATGGATAGTTGCAGTTATTGTTTGCCGCGAGTTAGCAGTAACTGGCTTACGTTTGCTACTTGTTGAAAACAAGGGTCAAGTAATGGCAGCTGCTATGCCAGGCAAAATTAAGACAACATGCCAAATGTTATCAATTATCTTCTTATTAGTTGGTGATTTTTACCATATTGGAACAATTTTGCTATATCTAGCTTTAATTTTTACAATATACTCTGGCTGGGATTACTTCCGCAGTTCATGGGATGTTTTCAAAGGTTCTATGTAAAAACAAATTGAATAACTATAAAACACTAACTTAGTTAGTGTTTTTTGTTTGCCAAAAATTAATTGGTGAAGCCTAGTATAAAGCAACAAGATTGATAACAAGTAATAATACTGTTAAGATTAAATTATAATTAAAATGAAAAGGAGAGATTTTATGGTAGAAGAAATTCCAATGGTTGAATTCAAAGATGTGACGAAGATTTACTCCAAGTCGAAGCAACCAGCAGTGGAGCACATTAGCTTTAAAATAAATAAGGGTGAATTTTGCTGTTTAATCGGTACCTCCGGTTCAGGTAAAACGACGTTAATGAGAATGATTAACCGGATGAATAGCGTAACTAAAGGACAAGTCTTGGTTAACGGCAAGGACGTAAAGAAGTTTAACTCAGTTAACTTACGTCGAAAGATTGGTTACGTAATTCAAAATAATGGTTTAATGCCGCATATGACAATTCGTGAAAATATCGTTCTAGTACCCAAACTTTTAAAATGGTCGAAAGAAAAGCTCAATGAAGAAGCAGAGCGTTTAATCAAACTGGCTGAATTACCCGAATCTTATTTAGACCGCTATCCAGCTGAACTTTCTGGAGGACAACAGCAACGTATTGGTGTAGTGCGGGCTTTGGCTGCAAATCAAAATTTGATTTTAATGGATGAGCCTTTTGGCGCACTCGATCCCATCACGCGGGAGAGCCTACAAAACTTAGTGCAAAATTTACAAATGCAGTTAGGCAAAACGATTGTTTTTGTAACACATGATATGGATGAAGCACTAAAACTTGCCACTAAGATTGTCGTTTTGCATGACGGCAAGTTAATTCAGGTAGGAAGTCCGGAAGAAATTTTGCATCATCCTGCAAATAAATTTGTTGAGAGCCTGATTGGTGAGGAGCGACTTTCTGAAGCAAAATATGAAACTGTTAAGGTTAAAAATGTGATGACAGCACCCGTGAAAATTAATTTGGGTGCTTCTTTGAATGATGCATTAGCTATGATGAAAGAACGTCACGTTGATACTTTGCTTGTAATTGATGATGATAATCATTTGAAAGGCTACATTTCGATTGCTGACTTACAAAGAAAGTATCCTCATGTTAGTTCAGTTAGCGATATTATGTTGCCAATTAATGCTACCGTTGGGCCTGAAGAATATTTACGTGATAATTTCAGCAGAATTTTAAGCCGCAATGGTCAATATATTCCAGTCGTTGACGCAGAGAGAAAGCTAATTGGAGTAGTTACTCGAGCTAGTTTAGTTAATGTTGTCTATGAAAAAATTTGGGGAGAAAAGAAACCTGCAACAGAAGAGTTAGAAAAGAAGGCGAATTAGTATGTCTGCTTTCATTGCACAGCATGGTTCAGAGTTGCTTGAAAAAACTTGGCAACAAATTTATATTTCCGCAATTTCATTGTTTTTAGGAATCATAGTTGCGGTACCGATTAGCGTAATTTTGCTTAAATTTCCTAAGACTGCCAAAGTCGTAATTGCACTTGCGAGTATGTTGCAGACTATTCCAGCCTTAGCACTGCTCGCAATGATGATTCCTTTCTTTGGCGTAGGACGTGTACCAGCAATTATCGCTTTATTTCTTTATAGTTTGATGCCGATAATGCGCAACACATACGTTGGTTTGATTGATGTAAATCCAGACACGATAGACTCAGCTCGCGGACTGGGAATGACGAAAATGCAATTAATTCTCAAGGTTGATATTCCCTTAGCAATGCCAGTAATTATGTCAGGCATTCGATTATCAGCTATTTATGTCATCGCTTGGGCTACTTTAGCTTCATATATCGGGGCAGGAGGATTAGGTGACTTTATCTTCAATGGCTTGAGTTTATATCAACCAGATTTAATTTTTGGTGGTACGATTCCAGTTATTATCTTAGCACTTTTGGCAGATTACTTATTAGGCCAGTTAGAGAAGAAGCTCTCGCCAAAGGGAATATAAGGAGGCATGTCTAATGAAAAAGCAATTTAAAAATTTATTGTTGTTATTCATTTCAGTCTTACTTGTATTGACCAGCAGTGCGTGTGGCTTACCTGGTTTAGCGGATACTCAGGGGCAAAATGACGATATTAGGATTACGGCTCTAACGACTACTGAATCACAAATTGTGGCTAACATTGTTGCTCAATTGATTGAACATGAAACGAATTATAAAACTTCGATTATCAATAATTTAGGTTCAGCGCCAATGCAACACCAAGCTCTTTATCGGCATGATGCTGACATTCAAGCTGCGGCCTATGATGGTGGTGAATTGACCGCCAATTTACTATTACCAGCAATTAAGGATTCAAAAAAGGCGAATGAAACAGTTAGGCGAGAAGTAAAGAAAAGATGGGATCAAACTTATCTGCCAACTTATGGTTTCGCAAACAACTATGCCTTTATGGTAAGAGCAAAAGATCAGAAAAAATATCATCTATATAATATTTCTGATCTGAAAAAGGTGAAGGATAAGTTTTCTTTCGGAGTTGCATCCGAATGGGTCAATGCTCCTGGTGTTGGTTATCCTGCCTTTCAGACAGCGTATGGCATTACCTTTTCAAAAGCACACCCAATGAATATCGGATTAGTATATTCAGCTTTGAAGAGTGGAAAGATGGATGTCATTTTAGGCTATTCAACTGATGGCCGGATTGATAGCTATAAATTACACTTACTAAAAGATGATAAGCACTTTTTCCCACCATATAACTGCGGGATGTTGATTAATAACTATCTTTTACGTGAGCATCCAGATTTGAAGCCGCTTTTAAGTAGATTAGTAGGTAATATTAATGTCCATGAAATTAGGGCAATGAATTATCAAGTGGATGATAAATTACTTGAGCCTGCTACTGTCGCTCATCAATTCTTGGTCAAGCACAATTACTTTAGGGGGCAAAAATAATGTCAAAATTAGGTTTGTGGCAACAATTTATTTATTATTACCAGCACAATGGCAGTTACGTTTTGCAACAATTTAACCGTACGTTTTTAATCTCGATTTACGGTGTACTGTTTGCTGCTGTAGTTGGAATTCCCATTGGAATTTTTATTTCTAGAAATGCACACTTAGGTAACTTTGTTGTAGAAATTGCCAACTTTATTCAAACAATTCCGTCACTTGCATTGCTTTCAATAATTATGATTGCGATGGGACTAGGTGTAATGACAGTAATAGTGACGGTGACACTCTATTCTTTATTACCAATTATTAAAAATACATATACTGGAATGAAGAGTGTTGATAAAAATGTCATTGACTCAGGTAAAGGGATGGGTATGACTAAATGGCAGTTGCTCTATCTGGTGCGACTTCCGTTATCAATGTCAGTAATTATTGCCGGATTAAAAAATGCTCTCGTGATTGCAATTGGAATCACATCAATTGGTTCTTTTGTTGGTGCAGGAGGATTAGGCGATATAATTATCCGTGGTACCAATGCAACTAACGGTAGTGCAATTATTTTAGCAGGTGCATTGCCAACCGCGTTAATGGCAATTTTGGCAGATTTACTTCTGAACTTTTTACAAAAATGGTTGCAACCAAAAGGGCTAAGAAATTAAATTGCAAAAAATTATTGTTAGTTCTAGCGTACTTATTAGTAAGAAAGTAATTTTAAAACATTTGTTCGCTTTTTCTTGCAAATATACACTAAATCAAAGTATAATTAGTAAGTACTAAATTGAGGACTAGATACTAGAGGAGGAAAAAATTCTTGGCCAAAGATGAAAAGCAGGCTGCATTGGAAAATGCGCTGAAAAAAATCGAAAAGAATTTTGGTAAAGGTGCCGTTATGCGCATGGGCGACAAGGCGGATACCAAAATTTCAACCGTTCCATCCGGCTCGCTTGCATTAGATGCAGCTCTTGGGGTTGGCGGCTATCCGCGAGGCAGAATTGTTGAAATTTATGGACCTGAATCTTCAGGTAAAACTACGGTTGCTTTGCACGCTGTAGCTGAAGTGCAAAAGCGTGGCGGAACGGCTGCGTATATTGATGCGGAAAACGCAATGGATCCAGCATATGCGGAAGCTTTAGGTGTTGATGTTGACTCACTTATCCTATCCCAGCCAAATACTGGTGAAGAAGGTTTGCAAATTGCGGACACACTGATTACGAGTGGCGCGATTGATATTTTAATTGTTGACTCTGTAGCTGCCTTAGTACCTCAAGCAGAAATTGATGGTGAAATGGGTGACAGTCACGTTGGTTTGCAGGCTCGTTTGATGAGTCAGGCCTTACGTAAGCTGTCAGGAAACATTAATAAGACAAAAACGATTGCAATTTTTATTAATCAGATTCGTGAAAAAGTCGGTATTATGTTTGGTAATCCAGAAACTACTCCTGGTGGCCGTGCCCTTAAGTTCTATTCTACGATTAGACTAGAGATTAGAAGAGCAGAAAAAATCAAGCAAACTGGTGGCGAAATTACTGGTAACCGAGTAAAAATTAAAGTGGTTAAAAACAAGGTTGCACCGCCATTTAAAGTTGCTGAAGTTGATATGATGTACGGCAAGGGTATTTCACAAAGTGGTGAATTACTTGATATGGCCGCTGATAAAGATATTGTTGCTAAAGCGGGTTCTTGGTATTCATATAACGATGAAAGAATTGGTCAAGGGCGTGAAAATGCCAAGGCATATCTTGAAGACCATCCTGATATTTATGATGAAGTTCAACAGAAGGTAAGGCAGGCTTATGGAATTGATGAAGAGTCAATTGCTGAGCGTGAAGACCCTGAAAAAGTTAAAAGCAAAAAGGCTAAAGAAGCCGAGAATGCTGAAAAGGAGGTTTCCGAAAAAAAGGAAACCGACAACAAAAGTAACTAAAATTGAGGAGATTAACCTTGATCTATAATTTGGATCAAGGTTTTTTTCTACTTGTTTGACATCGTTCTCGCGGTTCATTATTATTAATTATGTGTAAATAATCTAAAAATAAAAAAGGCGATAGTAATCATGACAAATACAATATTGATTCCCGTCGCGGTTGCTATTATTTCAATTTTAGTTGGTACAGTCATTGGCTATGCTGTTCGAAAGAACATTTGGGAGAAAAAAGTCCAAAATGCGCAAAGTGATGCTGACCATATTTTAACCGAAGCAAAAGCACAAGTAGATGCCGCAAAAGCTGAAGTCAACGCACAAAAGCAGGCAGCAGATGCTATTAAGCAAAGTGCACAAAATACCAAAAAAGAGAAAATTCTTGAAGCTCAAGAACAGATTCAAGAATATCGACAAAAAGTTGAAGATGAGCTAAACACAAAGCGTGACGCAATTGCACGTGATGATAATCGCTTAAAACAACGAGAAGATACACTCAATCACAAGAATTCTTTGTTGATCGAAAAAGAGGATGGACTAACCGAGAAGGAAAACCAATTAGTAAAACAAAAAGCTGATTTAGATGAAAAAATTAAAGAAGCTGATGAGCTAGTACAGCAAAGCCAAGATAAGCTCTACGAAGTAGCTCATTTGGATAAAGAGCAGGGTAAAAAGATGGTTCTTAGTCAACTATCTGATGAGTTAGTTAAAGAACGTGCGGAAATGATTCAAAATAGTAATGAGGAAGTTAAGGCAAAAGCTGATCACTATGCTCATAAAATCATTATTGATGCCATTCAGAATAGTTCAGCTGATACTGTGGCTGAGACTACAGTATCGGTTGTTGATTTGCCTAATGAAGAAATGAAAGGACGAATTATTGGCCGTGAAGGTAGAAATATTCGTTCTTTTGAAGCCCTTACTGGTGTTGATTTAATCATTGATGATACTCCAAAAGTAGTTACACTAAGTGGTTTTGACGCAATTAGACGTGAAATTGCAAAACGAGCAATGGAACGTTTAATTAAGGATGGACGGATTCACCCTGCTAGAATCGAAGAAATGGTTGATAAGGCTCGTAAAGAGGTCAACGACGATATTTATGAAGCTGGTGAAAGCGCCCTAATGGAATTAGGAATTCACAAAATGAATCCTGAATTGGTTAAAACATTAGGTCGACTCAAGTATCGGACATCATATGGACAAAATGTTTTAGGTCACTCGATTGAAGTGGCAAAATTAGCCGGCACAATGGCGGCTGAGCTAGGTTTAAATGAAAAATTAGCGGTTCGCGCGGGATTATTACACGATATAGGAAAAGCCATCGATCATGATATTGAAGGCTCACACGTAGAAATAGGTGTGGAATTAACAAGAAAATATCATGAACCAGATGTAGTAGTTAATGCAATTGCTGCTCATCACGGGGATGTACCGAAGACTTCGTTTATTGCTGAACTAGTAGTAGCAGCAGACACGATTTCTTCTGCGAGACCAGGAGCAAGAAGTGAAAGTTTAGAAAACTATATTAGACGGTTAACTGAACTAGAACAAATTGCCAATCGGTATGACGGAGTTAAACAGGCTTATGCCATTCAAGCAGGACGTGAAGTTCGCGTAATGGTAGAGCCAGACAAGATCTCAGATGATCGCATCACTGTTTTAGCACGTGATATTCGAAACCAAGTTGAAAAAGAGCTTGATTACCCGGGTAATATTAAGATTACGGTCATTCGTGAAAAAAGGGTAGTTGCAGTTGCAAAATAAAAAGGTTGAATTTTCATTCAACCTTTTTTTGTGCGCTTTTCAAGATTTTTTTGGCGCATTTTGACATAAAATGTCATTATAAATCACAAAATTAATTAGTGAAAAAGTATACAATCTATTTTAGAGAGGAAATAAAAGTGAGTTTACGCATATCTTCAGAACTTCTATCTTCAGAACTTCAAAGTTTTATCAGTGAATTAGGCTATCCATTTACTACACTATCAAGTTTATTTGAATCGAAAAATTTAGATAAATATTTAGATTCAAAGTGGATCCAAAGTGCTCATATTTTTGAAATACTGGATAAAAATGCAAACGATCAACAGTTATTAACCTGTAGTAATGTCCAAAAATTTTATCAGTTTATTCCTCCCTACTTTGCCGCTCTTTCAAGTAAAAATGGGCAGCAAGCAATTTCACGTTTAGCATCGTACGAACAACTAATTGGTCCAATTGAAATCGGAACGTTTAAAGAGGGTGATAAGTTAAGGATCCACATTGGATACCTTAATCAATATCGTAAAATATCACGTTTTAGTTTACTAGTTGATCAACTATCGATAATCAGTTTAATTAGAACTGGCACAGGAAAAGAAGTCAAGCCCATCTCAATTGGTAGTCGTTTTGAATATAGTCAGATTTTGACTAACTATATAGGGATTCAAGCTCAAATGAGTTCGGATAACTATTTGGTATTTAAATTAGAAGATTTACTAATTCCTTTTAAAACTCAAAATGATATTGTTTGGAATTTTATGGAGCCTGGGTTAAAAAAGTACATTGATGAATTAAACGTCAATCCACCTTTTTCAGCGGTAGTTCAAAATGTTTTATTTAAATTGATTGCTGGTGGCAATTTTCAAGTTAAAGATGTCGCAGAAGAAATTGGTATCTCGCCACGAACTTTACAACGCTGGCTTGGTAAGGAAGGAACTACCTTTAAAAAAGAACTAGGTAAGGTTCAACAAGTTCTTTCACTTAACTTGTTGCAAGATGCAACTATGAAAACTGCTGAAGTAAGCTTCTTAGTAGGATTCACGGATGTTACTTCTTTTTATAAAGCATTCAAAAAGTGGACTGGAAAGACCGTTTTAACATACCGACACGAAGTTATTTATCGGAAAAATCAATTTAATTCAACAAATTAAATTGTTGAGGAGAGAAAAAATGTTTTTAAAAAATAAAGATACATGGAATGCAACTTATGATGTTGTAGTAGTTGGTTTTGGTGGTGCAGGTGCCACTGCTGCTCGCTTTGCTGCAGACAAGGGAGCCAAAGTCTTGTTAGTAGACAGTGCTCCTGAGGGCCATGAAGGTGGTAACACCAGATATTGTGGCCAGATTGTTGAAGCAGGTTATGATTATGACAAGCTTAAAAAGTATTATCAAAAAATGACTGAGCCGCTTGATTTGGACGAAAAGGTACTCGATACCTTCGTTAGAGGAATGGTTAATCTACCAGAATACTTTGAAAAGTACTTAGGCGGCAAAGCATTCAGCGTTAAGAATAATCCTGGTAATAAGAATGTAGCAATGCTTGCATATATGAGTGCCGAGTACCCGGAATTTGAAGGTGCAGATACAAATGATGACCTTTTAATCCATGATCAAATCTTTGATGCAGCTTTATGGAAAATACTGCGTCTAAATGTTTTAGACCGAAGCGATAGGATTGATGTGCTTTATTCCACTCCTGCAAAGCATTTAATCCAAAATGATGATAAAACTATTATTGGTGTTCAAATTGAAAACAAAGGCAAGTTATTCAATGTTCGAGCAAGAAACGGTGTTGTTCTAGCCTTAGGTGGTTTTGAAAATAATGATCAAATGATACAGGATTACTTAGGTGAAACAAACCTCTTACCATACGGGACACTGTATAACAATGGCGATGGTATCAAAATGGCGATTGAAGTTGGTGCTGATTTATGGCACATGAACAACTATGAGCCGGGTGGAACAGTTAACTTTGCTGCGCCAAAAGGCCAAAGAGCCCATAATATTATGGGCTGGAAAGCTTTATTTACGGGTTCACTCATTTCAGTAGGTGATGATGGTACAAGATATGTCCCAGAAGATGACCCAACTAGACATGGTCACCGCTATAACCACGGCCTTTGGAGAATACCACTTGCACAAATTCATCCACATATGATTTTTGATCAAAAGAAGTTTGATGAATTGACTGCTGGCGCTAAAGAAGATTTTCAAAAAGAGACTCTGGCTAAAGCTATTAAGTCAGATACAATTGCTGACTTGGCCAAGACAATTGGTGTTGATTCTGAGGTATTGGAAAATACAATTAAGACCTATAATTTCTTCGTAGATCAAAAGGTAGATTACCAATGCGGCAGGAAACCAGAATCAATGGCAAAAATTTCACTTTCAGGACCGTTTTACTCAATTGCACAGCAACATACAATGCTTAATACTCAGGGTGGTCCAAGACGTAATGAAAACGCTGAAGTTTTGGATACTGATCAAAAAGTGTTGCCTCATTTATACGTTGCCGGAGAATTAGGTCATATCGGAGCCAATCAATATAATGGTGGTGGAGATATTGCCGATTGCCTAATTTTCGGTAAGATTGCTGGTGAAAATGCAGCCACTGTAAAAGATGATCAAGCAGTTACAGGTGCCAGTGTTAGTGAACAAAATTTAGACACTGATTTTCCAGTTTCTGATGTAAAAGAAGAGCATTATACAACTGGCGACAATCAATACATTGGTACGTCAACTAGTGGAATGGGTAATGAAATTGTGGTTCGCGTTACTGTGGATGACCAAAAGAACCCAAGTAAAATTGAAGTATTGAAAGAAAGCGAATCACCGGATTATGGTGAAAAGGCAATTAAGCAGTTGCAGGAAAAAATGATTGCAAACCAGACTGCAGATGTCGATGTCGTTTCAGGAGCTTCTGCCACAAGTCGGGCATTTAAGGCGGCTGTTATGGCAGCACTAAATCAAGCTTAGGACTTTAAAAACAAAAATGGGATTCATAGTAAAGTGAATCCATTTTTTTGTACTAGGAAAAGCCTAATTTGTACATTTTTCGCCAAGTCGGTATAATTAAGAGAATTAATTTATGAAAGTAGCCGATTATGTTTAAAATTATCGTTGAACTGTTTTTCTTAGTGATTATTCAAGCTGCAATCACACCTTTTATTAGAAGGTTAGCCTTTGTTTTAGGGGCAGTAGACATCCCCAACAAAAGACGAGTAAACAAGAAGCCAATGCCGACTCTAGGTGGCTTGGGTATTTTTGTTACTTTTAATATTGGGGTTTTTATTCTCTTGCGTGAGCAATTTCCTACTCATGAAGCCTTTAGTGTCCTTCTTGGGTCAAGTGTAATTGTTCTAACCGGAATTATTGATGATATTATGGAACTTAAGCCAAGACAAAAAATGTTTGGTATTTTCATTGGTTCATTGGTAATTTACTTTTTGGCTGGAATAAAAATGAGTGTACTAAACCTACCATTTTTAAATAAGCAAATAAATCTAGGCTGGTGGAGCTTACCAATAACAATTTTTTGGATTTTAGCGTTGACTAATGCTGTCGACTTAATTGATGGCCTTGACGGCTTAGCCGATGGTGTATCAATGATATCATTGACAACAATGGGAATAGTTGGCTATTTCTTCTTACATACAGGTCAGCTTTACATTCCAATTAGTTGTTTTATGTTAGCTGCATGTCTTTTGGGATTTTTACCGTATAATTTTCATCCGGCAAAAATGTTTTTAGGTGACACAGGGGCACTCTATATTGGTTTCATGATTGCGGTATTTTCGCTTAAAGGCTTGAAAAATGTAACTTTTATTTCAATGCTAGTACCAGTCACAATTTTAGGCGTGCCAATCACTGATACGATTTATGCGATGATTAGACGTAAGCTTAATAATCAACCTGTTTCACAGGCAGATAAGCACCATTTGCATCATCAGTTAATGAAAATGGGGCTAACTCACCGGCAAGCAGTTTTAGCAATATATGGAATTTCACTGATTTTTTCATTCATTTCATTGCTTTTCTTACTTTCACCGGTGTGGGGCCTATGGCTACTCATTGCGGGGTTAGCCGTAGCACTAGAGTTATTTGTTGAATCAATTGGCTTATTGGGTGAAAAATACAAACCGCTTTTAAGTTTGATACAAAAAATAATCAATTCACGTAGTAAGAAAGATCCAACGGTTGAAGTCTGGCATTTGGGTCAAGAAAAACCAGAACAATTAAAAAGCAAACATAAAAAGGACTAAGTACTAGTCCTTTTTATTTGTCATGATAATTATGATCGGTAATTGGAATTTCATTATAGCGTTTATCACCTGGCGTAAACTCGATTTGACCGCTCATAAGGTTGGTGAGGTTTTTTTCAAGCTCTTGCTGCTCATCTTCATCGATAAAAATGCTAATGACAACATCGACTCCATAGGTAACTTTTTCAATCCAAATATTTTCTTCTTTTAGAAAATGGTTCACTTCATCAAACCGATTATATGCGACGTGAAAAGAAAGCTCTTGTTGCAAGACACGCTTAACAACGCCGATTGCTTCAGCTCCTTCGGTAACGCTGTTAGAATATGCCCGAATTAATCCACCAGCACCAAGTTTAGTCCCCCCAAAATAGCGCGTAACTACAGCAGTAACATTTTTTAAATTCATCAGTTGTAGGGCTTTTAGCTCAGGAACACCAGCGGTTCCAGAAGGTTCACCATTATCGCTGGCTTTTACTTGCTCATCGTTTAATCCTATCGTATAAGCATAAGTGTTATGAGTTGCATCACGGTATTTTTTTGTGGTTGCAGCGATTACTGCTTCAGCTTCAGCTACTGATTCGGTGCGAAAAAGACTTGCAATAAAGCGACTCTTTTTAATGACTATTTCGTTTGAACCATTTTCTTTAATTGTTAAATAATTTTCTTCTTTGACCAAAAAAGTTTGCCTCCTTTTGACGTATTTATTATTAGGAGGGCAGAGAAATGGAAAATTCATCTTGCCTCGCTGGCCGCCAGTGGATTAGCAGTCAAGAGGATTTTAGCACAAATGAAGCTTTAACTAAAATTAGCGCAATTCAGCAAGGCCACTGTATGCGTTGCGGTGCAAGAGTTTATGCGAAGCTGCCAAATGGCAAATTTTATTGCCGCGATTGTATTGAATTAGGACGCATAGTAGAAGGCGATTTACTTGTTCGTAACCTGGAGATAGCTGATTTTTCCAGAATGAAGAATGGCGGTCTAACCTGGCATGGCAGTCTGACAAAACGTCAAGCAGCTGTTTCGTGCGAACTTGTCAAGAACTTCAACCAAAGAGCAGATACGCTAGTTCACGCAGTTACCGGTGCTGGAAAAACAGAAATGCTCTTTGCGGCAATTGCTGAATGCATTTCGCAGGGGAAAAGAAGCTGTATTGCAACACCAAGAATAGATGTTGTTAATGAGTTGTATCCGAGATTTAAGGCAGCTTTTAACACAATAAAAATTGGAAAATATCATGGTAAAGAGTATCACGAACCCAGACTGGATCAACTAACCATTTGTACTACACACCAACTAATGAAGTTTTATCGTGCCTTTGATTTGCTGGTAATCGATGAAGTGGACTCTTTTCCATATGTTGAAAATACGCAACTACATTTTGCCGCAAAGAATGCTGTGAAAGAGGATGGTGTAAGAATTTACTTAACGGCAACTCCAACAAATGATCTACTTGAAAAGGTTAAGAAAAAGCAGTTAAAGATTTTACGTCTTAACCGACGGTTTCATGGTGGATTATTACCAGTACCGCGAGAATTATTTTTTAACCGCCCATTTTTACTCCAACAAAAAATTAATCCTAGATTGTTAAAAGAAATTGACGCAGTTATTAAGAGTGGTCATCAATTACTGCTTTTTGTGCCAAGAATTGAGCAGATTTCCATCTATGTGAGTGCATTAAAAAATGATGCTCAATTTAGTAGTGTGATAGTTGAGGGCGTTCATGCCATGGATAAAAACAGATTGGTAAAAGTGGAAAACTTTAGGCAAGGGAAGTCGCAAGTACTTGTGACGACGACAATTTTGGAACGAGGAGTGACATTTAAGCACGTATGGGTAATTGTTGTACAAGCTGATGACGAGATTTATACATCAGCTAGCCTTGTTCAAATTGCAGGTCGTGTCGGCCGGGCAAAAGATGATACAGATGGACTTGTTTTATTTTGTTACCGCAAGTACACGCATAATATTCGTAATGCACTTAAGCAAATTAGGGAGATGAATAAATGAAAAAGTGCTTGTTATGTGGGCAAGATTTCATTCCTGCTACCTCATTTTTGCGGATTTTTTCCTTTAAGAAATTTCATGAACAATGTTTGTGCCAGCATTGTTTGGCCAAATTTGCACCAATAAGTGGAGAGCACTGTAAAATTTGTTATGGTAAAGCCGCCGCAAATGAACTCTGTCTTGACTGTTTAGAATGGCAAAAAATGTATGGACATAATTTACTTCATAATCATGCAATCTACCACTACAATGATGCTTTTCACGAGATAATGGTAAATTATAAACGATATGGTGACTATGTTTTACGTGAAGTATTGCAAGAACTGTGTTTTGAGCAGCTAAAGAAAATTAAAGCCGATTTTTATGTTCCTATTCCCACATCCCTTGAACACATCGCAAAAAGGCAGTTTGATACAGTTGCTGCGATTTATAATAAACTAGTACCACTTTCGTTTTTTCTTGCCAAAAAAGAAGGTCAAGGTGCCCAAGGTGAGCGTACGCGAAGTGAGCGGCTGAAAAGCAAACAAAGTTTTTTTGTTAAAGAGGGAATTAAGGTTGATGTGAGTAACCACTCAGTCCTGCTTTTGGATGATATTTACACGACCGGAAGAACGTTATATTATGCCCGGGATGCGCTTCAAACAGCCTTTCCGCAAGCAAAGATTTCTAGCTTTACAATTTGTCGATGAGATATGTTGTTCAGCGCTTTCAAGTTTTGTTATAATATAGATAAGATAAGACTGCGAATGCAGTTGAAAGGAGAATCTCATATGTTAAAGTATAATGTTCGTGGTGAAAATATCGAAGTAACCGATGCTCTAAGAAGCTACGTTGAAAAACGTTTAAAGAAATTAGAAAAATATTTTGACTTGAACCAAGATATTATTGCGCACGTCAACCTAAAGGTGTATCGTGATCGTAATGCCAAAGTTGAGGTTACTATTCCACTTCCATACTTAGTATTGAGAGCAGAAGAAACAACTGATGATATGTATCGTAGCATCGACTTTGTTTCTGAAAAACTTGAAAGACAAATTAGAAAATATAAGACACGCGTAAATCGTAAGACCCGTGAAAAGGGAATTGGTGATTTCTTTGTTGAGGGTGCTGAAGAAGAGGCACAAGAAAAAGAAACAAAAGAATTTACTATTGTTCGAAACAAGCAAATTGGTTTAAAGCCAATGAGTCCAGAAGAAGCAATTTTGCAAATGAACATGTTGGAACACGATTTCTTCGTTTTCCAAGATGCTGAAACAAATGGTACTAGTGTTGTTTACCGTAGGAATGATGGTCGTTACGGCTTAATTGAAACTAAATAAATAAGTGCTGTTTTGAGACTGGACCTCACATTTAGTGTGAGGTCTTTGTTTTGTTTATTTTTCATTTAGGGCTAATCATGGTAAAATTATGATGTGTTTTTATACTTAAGTACATATAAGGATCGATTAAATGGCTAATATTTTAAAGAAAATATACAATGGTGATAAAAGAGAACTAAAGAAATTCGAGAAATTAGCTAAGCGTGTAGAAAGTTATGCTGATGAATATAGTAAACTTTCTGATGAGCAACTACAGGCTAAGACACCAGAATTTCGTGAACGCTTGAAAAATGGTGAGACATTAGATTCACTATTACCCGAAGCTTTCGCAGTTTCTCGTGAAGGTGCTAAGCGTGTTCTGGGATTATACCCATTCCACGTTCAAATTTTGGGTGGTATTTCACTACACTACGGTAACATCTCTGAGATGATGACGGGTGAAGGTAAGACTTTAACTGCTACAATGCCAGTTTATTTGAATGCACTGACAGGTAAAGGTGTTCACGTTGTCACGGTTAACGAATATTTGTCGAGTCGTGACGAAGAAGAAATGGGCCAATTATATAGATGGCTAGGCCTAACTGTTGGTTTGAACCTTAACGCAATGTCTCCTGATGAAAAACGGGAAGCATATGAGTGCGATATTACTTATTCAACTAACTCAGAATTAGGTTTTGATTATTTGCGTGACAACATGGTTGTTTATAAAGAACAAATGGTTCAGCGTGAACTTAACTACGCCATACTTGATGAGGTTGACTCAATCTTAATCGATGAAGCAAGAACTCCTTTGATTATCTCCGGTGAAGCAGAACAAGCTAATGGCGACTATATTCGTGCAGATCGTTTTGTCAAAACTCTTAAAGAAGATAAGAGCGATGATGACGTTGATGATGAAGAGGACCATGGCGATTACAAGATTGACTGGCCAACTAAGACCATTTCTTTAACTAGAACTGGTATTCAAAAGGCTTGTGACCACTTTGGCTTGAGAAACTTATACGATGTTGAAAATCAAAAGCTTGTTCACCACATTGATCAAGCTCTACGTGCAAATTACATCATGCTTAAGGACATCGATTACGTTGTTCAAGAGGGTGAAGTTCTGATTGTTGACTCATTCACTGGTCGTGTAATGAAGGGACGTCGCTATTCAGACGGTTTGCACCAAGCAATTGAAGCCAAGGAAAATGTTAAGATTCAAGAAGAATCTAAGACACAAGCAACGATTACTTACCAAAACTTCTTCAGAATGTACAAAAAGCTTGCCGGAATGACTGGTACTGCCAAAACTGAAGAAGAAGAGTTCCGTGAAATTTACAATATGCAAGTTATTGCAATTCCAACTAACCGTCCGGTAATTAGAAAAGACCGTCCAGATGTTTTGTATCCTAACTTGGATTCGAAATATGCTGCAGTAGTAGACGAGATTAAAGAGCGTCACGCAAATGGACAACCAGTTTTAGTTGGTACGGTTGCGGTTGAAAGTTCTGAAAGATTGAGTAACTTGCTTGATAGAGAAAATATTCCGCACGCAGTTTTGAACGCTAAAAACCACGCTAAAGAAGCACAAATTATCATGAATGCGGGTCAACGCGGTGCTGTAACGATTGCCACTAACATGGCTGGTCGTGGTACTGATATTAAATTAGGGCCTGGCGTTAAAGAAATTGGCGGTTTGGCAGTTATTGGTACAGAACGTCATGAATCACGTAGAATTGATAACCAGCTTCGTGGGCGTTCAGGTCGTCAGGGTGACCCTGGTGAAACTCGTTTTTACCTATCACTTGAAGACGATTTGATGAAACGTTTCGGTGGAGAACGAGTTAAGGACTTTTTGGATCGTTTGTCAGATAATGATGATGATAAAGTCATCGAAAATAGATTTATTACTCGTCAAATTGAATCTGCTCAAAAACGAGTAGAGGGTAATAACTATGATACGCGTAAGCAGACCTTGCAATATGACGACGTGATGCGTATTCAGCGTGAAATTATTTATGGTGAACGGATGCAAGTCATCGGTGAAGAAGATTCACTTAAGGATGTTTTAATTCCAATGATTCGTCGCACTATTAACAGTCAAGTTGACATGTTCACACAAGGTGATCGAAGCAAATGGCGGATAGATTCTCTTCGTGACTTCATTAGTTCTAGTCTTCTATCTGAAGATGAAACAGATGCAATCGACTTTAAGACAATTACAGTTCCTGAATTAAAAGAGAAATTGTATGATGAAGTTGAAAAGAACTATAACGAAAAAGCTGATGTTTTGGCTGATCCTTCACAAATGTTGGAATTTGAAAAAGTGGTTATTCTACGTGTGGTAGATGATCGTTGGACAGATCATATTGACGCAATGGATCAATTACGCCAATCAATTAGTCTTCGTGGCTATGGACAACTTAATCCGCTAGTTGAATACCAGGATTCCGGTTACAACATGTTTGAAGAAATGGTTTCAAATATTGAATTTGATGTAACTCGTTTATTCATGAAGGCTGAAATCAGACAAAATCTTAGTCGTTAAAAATTAAGATTAAAGAGAAAGCGGCTATGCTTTCTCTTTTTTGTATTAAACCTAATTTAGGAGAAAAATTAATGGAAATTAGTGACATCCAAAATCAGTTAGACGAGTTAAAAAAGCGGTTAGACCACTTTAGGGGGTCTCTTTGACTTAGAGTCAATTGACGAAAGCATCATTGTTAATGAAAGTAAGATGCAGGAACCCTCGTTTTGGGATGATCAAGAAAAAGCACAAAATTTAATTAGTGAAAATAATCTATTAAAGGAAAAGCGTGACTCTTTTTTAAGTCTGCAGGAAAACTATCAAAATGCAATGACAGCTTTAGAACTTTTACGTGAGGAGCCGGATCAAGAACTTCAAAAAGAGGTTGAAGCAGATTTAGCCAAGTTACAAGAAGAATTTCATAACTATGAAATGGATCTGTTACTGTCTGGCAAATATGATAATCACAATGCTTTGCTAGAAATTCACCCAGGCGCTGGTGGTACAGAGGCAATGGATTGGGGACAAATGCTGTTTAGAATGTACCAACGATATGCAGATAGCAGAAACTTTAAGTTTGAAATTAACAACTATGAGCCAGGTGAAGAAGCAGGACTGAAAAGTGTTAGCGTTCGAATAAGTGGAAAAAATGCTTATGGCTTGTTGAAATCAGAAAATGGGGTTCATCGTTTAGTAAGAATTTCACCGTTTGATTCAGCCAAAAGACGCCACACTTCGTTTGCTTCGGTTGAAGTCATTCCAGAAATTGATGATAGTATCAAAATTGATATTAACCCTAAAGACTTGAGAATTGATGTTTATCGTTCTAGTGGTGCGGGTGGACAACACATTAACAAAACTTCTAGTGCGGTGCGAATTACCCACTTACCAACTGGATTTGTAACTACATCACAGGCACAGCGTTCGCAGCTCCAGAACCGTGAAACGGCAATGAACGAATTACGAGCCAAGCTTTTCCATTTAGAAGAGGAAAAGAAGCGCCAGCATAAGCAAGAACTCAAGGGTGATCAAATGGAAAACGGCTGGGGTTCACAAATCAGATCTTATGTTTTTCATCCTTATAATTTAGTTAAAGATTTGCGTACAGGCTATGAAACTTCTGATACAAGTGGTGTAATGGATGGAAAGTTACAGCCATTTGTCTATGCATATTTGCAATGGTTACTTAGTCAAGATAATCCAGAGTAGGTGGAAAAATGAGTTTTTGGGGAATTATTGGAATTGTTTTATTAGCAGTTATCATTCTAAGTGCGATATTTGCTTTCTTTCACATTTTATTCATGCTGTTACCAGCTGTTTTGGTAATTGCAGCTATTCTCTGGCTGATTAACCACTTCACCAAGAAAGACGATGATCAGCGACCAAGTAGTTTTGGTGAACGACCAGATTTTTCTGAGAAAAACAATTGGTATTCTAATTCGAATGAGCGGCCCAAACGGAAAAAAGTGCGTAATGTTCACACTAAGGATGTTGACAAATAACTGAAAGGCAATTTTAAATGGTAAACGCTGTTAAATTAAAAAATTTAGTTCGAGATAACAAAATTGCATATGTTGTCCAAGGACAGCAATACATTGATGATAAAGAAATAATGGTCTCGGACATTTACCGTCCAGGACTTGAATTAACTGGTTATTTCGATTTTTATCCCAAAGAGCGAATTCAGCTTTTAGGTAGAACTGAGATATCTTATGCGGCTAGGCTAGATCACGAGAGTTTAGTCAATGTCTTTAAGCGACTATGTACGCCGCAAACGCCATGTTTCTTTGTTTCGCGTTCTTTGCCTGTGCCAAAAGAACTTAAGGAAGCAGCAGAGGATGCTAAGATTCCAATTTTGTCTTCAACTGAGTCAACAACCTATGTTTCAAGCCGACTAACGGAATATTTGCGTGAACGCTTGGCGGTTAGAGATACCATTCATGGTGTTTTAGTTGAAGTAAAAGGAATGGGCATTTTGCTAACAGGAGATTCTGGGGTCGGAAAGTCAGAAACTGCTCTTGGTTTGATTCATCGGGGCCACAGGCTAATTGCTGATGATCGTGTTGATGTTTACCAGCGTGATGTTGAAACAGTAATGGGTGAGGCACCACAAATTTTAAAGCATCTGATGGAAATCCGTGGTATCGGCATTATTGATGTGATGGATTTATTTGGTGTTGGTGCAGTGAAAAATCGCGAGGTAATTCAGCTTGTAATTAAACTGGTTAATTGGAATGAAAAGGCCAATTATGATCGGTTAGGCTTCGAAGAAAGTAAACGTGAAATTTGCAATGTTGAAATTCCACAGATTACTATTCCAGTCAAAGTTGGTCGCAATATGGAAGATATCATTGAAATTGCTGCAATGAATTTTAGGGCAAAAAGAATGGGCTATAATGCCACGACTACCTTTGACAATAATTTGACTAGTTTGATTGCTGAAAATTCTAAAGATGACTCAACAAAGGGTGAAAGTAAATGAAGTTAGTGATTAGTCCTGACGCCTTTGTAATTGGTAACTTTAGTGTAAAGTGGTACGGCATTATCATGGCCGTTGCAATCATTTTGGCGGTTTCAATGGCAATTGTTGAAGGTAGAAAGCGCCAAATCGAAAGTGAGGACTTTCTTGACCTATTGTTATGGGTAGTTCCACTTGGCTATATTGGGGCTCGAATCTATTATGTGATTTTTGAATGGAGTTATTATTCAAAGCACCCTGATCAAATTATTGCAATTTGGAATGGTGGTATTGCAATCTATGGCGGTTTAATTGCTGGCTTGGTTGTTTTACTAATATTTTCTTATCGAAGAATGTTACCGCCATTTTTAATGCTAGATGTAATTACACCAGGGGTTATGGCAGCGCAAATTCTTGGGCGTTGGGGTAACTTCTTCAATCAAGAAGCTCACGGTGGACCAACAACTTTACATTTTTTACAAAGCCTACATTTGCCAGATTTTATCATTAATCAAATGAAGATTGGTGGAACTTATTATCAGCCGACATTTTTATATGAATCATTTTTTAATCTCATTGGGCTAATTCTGATTCTGGTATTAAGACACAGAAAGCACTTGTTTAAACAAGGTGAGGTCTTTATGCTGTACTTAGGCTGGTATTCTATCGTGCGTTTTTTTGTCGAAGGATTGCGTACAGATAGTTTATATTTAACAAGTGGAATAAGGGTTTCACAATTATTAAGTTTGATTTTGTTTATTGCTGTAATTGCTTTATTCATTTATCGAAGAAAAGTCGTCAAACCTAAATGGTATCTTGACGGTAGTGGGCTAAAATTCCCGTATTCAAGAGATTAGTAAAAATATAAATAGAAAGATTGGAAAAACAATGACAAAAATTGCAGTTTTAGGAGCAGGTTCATGGGGAACAGTTTTAGGCTCGATGCTTGCTGATAAAGGTAATGAAATCGTACTTTACGGTAATAATGAAGAAGTTAACCAAGAAATTAACGAGCATCATACCAATGAGCACTACATGAAGGATTGGAGTGTTAATGAAACAGCTACGGCCACAGGTGACTTAAACAAGGCGCTTGATGGGGCTGAAGTCATTCTTTTTGTGTTGCCAACGCAAGCAATTAGAATAGTTGCCAAGCAAGTTGGTCAAATTTTGACTGAAACTGGTCGCAAGCCTTTAATTGTGACTGCAACTAAGGGAATTGAGCCAGGGACTAAGAAATTAATCTCAGAAATTCTAACCGAAGAAATCTATCCTAACGACACGGATAAAATTGTGGCAATTTCTGGTCCAAGCCATGCAGAAAGTGTTGCTCAAAAAGATCTCACTGCTATTTCTTGTGCATCAACAAGTAAAGAAAACGCCGAAAAAGTACAGGAAATGTTTTCAAATGACTATTTCCGCTTATACACTAATAGCGATTTAGTTGGTGTTGAAGTTGCAGGTGCAGTTAAAAACGTAATTGCAATCGCTGCAGGAATTTTGGTTGGTAAGCATTATGGTGATGATGCTAAAGCAGCTTTGATGACCAGAGGTCTTGCTGAAATCACAAGACTTGGCGTTAACTACTTTGGTGCTGATCCAATGACATTTAGTGGCTTATCTGGTATCGGTGATTTAATCGTTACTTGTACTTCAGTTAATTCACGTAATTGGCGTTGTGGTAAACAACTTGGTGAAGGTAAGAGTCTTGATTATGTTTTGCAAAATATGGGACAAGTTGTTGAAGGTGCGACAACCGTGAAGGCAGTTCATGAATTATGCCAAGAAAAACAAATTGATATGCCAATTAGTGAAGCAATTTATCGTGTACTATATGAAAACTCTAATGTTGACGCTGAAATTACCAAAATGATGGGAAGAAGTCCAAAGCAAGAAATTAGACTTTAATCGGCTTTAGATGTAAGATTTACTTACGAAAAATAAGAGTATAGTTAAGGTGTAATTATGACAAAAAAATATGATGTAATTGTAATTGGTGCTGGCCCAGGCGGACTAACTGCAGCACTATATGCTTCGCGAGCTAACCTTTCAGTTTTAATCTTGGATCGTGGTTTATACGGTGGTCAAATGAATAATACTGATGCAATTGACAACTATCCTGGTTTTACTGAAATTAAGGGACCAGAGTTGGGCGAGAAAATGTACAATTCGGTAATGAAATTTGGTTCCGAATTTGAATATGGTGATGTTCAGTCAGTAACTATAGACGGTGAAAATAAGGTTGTTAAGACTGACACTGGTGAATATAGTGCTCCTGCATTGATTATTGCAACAGGTGCTGATCATCGGCACCTAAACGTACCAGGAGAAGAAGAATATTCCGGTAAGGGTGTATCCTATTGTGCTGTTTGTGATGCTGCATTTTTCAAGGATGAAGACATTGCAGTAATCGGCGGTGGCGATTCAGCGATTGAAGAAGGAATTTATTTGGCTCAGAGTGCTAAATCAGTGACTGTTATTCACCGTCGAGATCAGTTACGGGCTCAGCCAACTTTGCAAAAACGTGCTTTTGCCAATGATAAAATCAATTTCATTTGGAATGGGATAACTGAATCAATCGATGGCGATGGCCAACGCGTAACAGGTGTTACATACAAGGACAAAGAAACTGGTGAAGAAAAGCAATTAGCTACACGTGGTGTCTTCATTTACGTTGGTGTGATTCCTCAAACTGCTCCTTTTAAAGAGCTTGGAATAACCGATGAGCAGGGCTGGATTCCAACAGATGATCACATGCGAACTAAGGCTGATGGTATTTTTGCCTTAGGTGATGTTCGAGCAAAGGATTTGCGGCAGATTGCTAATGCTGTTGGTGACGGTAGTATAGCTGGTCAAGCCGCTTACAATTATCTACAAGATTTAAATGATAAATAAAACTAAGAAAGAATTCATAAAAAATGGATTCTTTTTTTATTATTGCGGATAGCTAAGTTGATAAATGCTAGAATAGAAATTATGAAAACGAATTAGCCATTTAAAAACAAGAAAAAGAGGTTTAGTGCTGTAATGAACGCTAAAGAAATATTTCAAGTTTGGCAAAAAGCGCCTAATGTGCCCGATTATTTAAAGAAGCAACTAGAACAGTTGGGACAAGATCCGAAATGGATTGAAGATGCTTTTGGCCAAGAAATTAATTTTGGAACTGCCGGTATGCGAGGCCGACTTGAACCGGGAATTAATCGGATAAACCTGTTTACAATTGGCTGGGTAACAGAAGGGCTAGCAAGATTAATTGATGAAAAAGGTTCTGAGGCGCAAAAACGAGGCGTAGTCATTTCTTTTGATTCAAGATATCATTCACGTGACTTTGCTGAACATGCGGCTCGGGTTCTTGGAGCCCATGGTATCCACGTCTACCTTTTCGATGACTTGCGACCAACGCCTGAATTGTCTTATGCAGTCCGTTATCTCCATACATTTGCCGGTATTAACATTACCGCTTCGCATAATGCCAAACAATATAACGGCTATAAAGTGTACGGTGAAGATGGTGCCCAAATGGGACCAGACGATGCTGATCGTGTTTTTGACTATGCACAAAAGATAACAGATATTTTTCAAGTTAAGACTGCTGAAGTTCAGGAATTACGTGCAAATGGCACTTTGGAGTTAATTGGTGAAGATCTTGATGAAGCCTATTTAGCTGAATTAAAAACAGTTAATGTTGATAAAAAGCAGATTAAGCAGAATGCAGATCAATTAAAAATTGTCTATACACCACTCCATGGTACAGGCAAGATGCTTTATGAGCGTGCCTTTAGGCAAAACGGGTTCGTTAATGTTTATCCTGTAGCAAGTCAATCGATTATTGATCCTGAATTTCCAACAACTAAGAAGCCTAATCCTGAGTATCGTGATGTTTTTGATCCAGGAATTGAACTTGCCAACCAAGTAAATGCTGACTTGATTATTGCGACGGATCCGGATGCAGACCGAATGGGAGCTTGTGTAAGGACAAAAGATGGCGAATTCCAGGTTCTGACAGGTAATCAAATTGCCACTTTGATGATCTATTATCTTTTAGTTAACTTAAAAGACAATCATCAACTAGCAAGTGACTATGAATTAATCACTTCAATTGTTTCAAGTAGTATGCCACTGAAAATCGCACAAGACTTTGGAATTAGAACCAAAACAGTGTTAACCGGCTTTAAATTTATCGGCGAAGAAATTGACCGAATGAACAAGGAGCACGATGGCCGTTTCCTAATGGGCTTTGAAGAAAGCTATGGCTATTTATTCAAACCATTTGCACGCGATAAGGATGCAATGCAGGGCGCAATTATGTTTGCAGAGGTTGCCTCGTACTATGCTTCTCGTCAAATGACTGTTTTGGATGGCTTAAACGAGATCTGGCAAAAGTATGGCACATCATATGAAATCACACGCGCAATTGAAATGCCTGGCATCGGTGGACAAAAGAAAATGACTCAATTAATGGCTAAATTGCGTGAAAGTCAGTTAACCGAGATAAATGGGGTAAGAGTTTCTAAAATTGAAGACTACTTATTGCAAGAACAGTTTAGTGGAAAGCAAAAACAACCATTTACTGACTTGCCTAAGTCCAATGTGTTGAAGTACTATCTTGCCGATGATACTTGGCTTGCTCTAAGACCATCAGGCACTGAGCCAGTTATTAAAGGATACGTTGGGGTTAACAAGCCGGACATTAAACAAGCTGAAGCGGCAGCGCAGGACTATCAAGAAGCTTTAGCACAACTTTTAAGATAAAAACAAAAGACGTGCGAAAATACGTTCGAGGTAGTAGAATAGAATAAACGAAATAAAGGTTGGACTTTTTGGTCCAATTTTTTTATGAGGAGCCTATCTATGATTAAACGACAAGATAAACGAAAATTTGAGCTTGTCTCAAAGTTTAAACCTGCAGGAGATCAAGAGCAGGCAATTAATAAATTAACTGACGGCTTTAAAAAAGGTTATAAGGAACAAATTCTTGAAGGAGCTACTGGTACAGGTAAAACCTTCACGATGGCTAATGTTATTGCCAATTTGAACAAGCCGACATTAGTAATTTCACATAATAAAACTTTGGTTGGTCAGTTGTATGGCGAATTTAAGGAGTTTTTCCCTAACAATGCAGTTGACTACTTTGTTTCGTACTATGACTACTACCAACCTGAGGCTTATGTACCCCAGTCGGATACCTATATTGAAAAAGATTCATCAATCAATGACGAAATTGATCAGTTGCGTCACCAAGCTACCAGTGATTTGATGGAGCGAAACGATGTGATTGTCGTAGCATCTGTTTCTTGTATTTACGGTTTGGGTGATCCAAAAGAGTATTCTGCAAGTGTGATTACTGTTCATGAAGGCGATGACTATGGGCGTAATACATTGCTGCGCAATCTTGTAAATATTCAGTATGATCGAAATGATATTGACTTCCAGCGCGGACGGTTTAGAGTGCGCGGAGATGTTGTTGAAGTCTTTCCAGCTGGTAACTCAAGTCATGCCTACCGAATTGAATTTTTTGGGGATGAAATTGACCGAATCGTTGAAATTGATTCTTTAACAGGTGAGGTAATTGGTGAGCGTGAGAGTATTTCACTATTTCCAGCTACGCACTTCATGACTAATGAAGAACAAATGCGCAGAGCACTTAAAGCTATTTCGCAAGAAATGAAACTTCAAGTTAAGAAGTTTGAGGGAGAGGGAAAACTCCTTGAAGCGGAAAGAATTAAGCAGCGCACTACTTTTGACATGGAAATGATGGGAGAAGTTGGTTTTACCAGTGGAATTGAAAATTATTCAAGACATATGGAAAATCGAAAAGAGGGCGAACCGCCTTACACTTTGCTTGATTTCTTTCCAGATGACTTTTTAATTCTAATTGATGAGTCCCATGCCACGATGCCCGAAATTCGAGCAATGTACAATGGTGACCGTAATCGAAAGAAAACGTTAATTGATTACGGCTTCAGATTACCATCTGCATTGGATAACCGGCCTTTAAAAATTGATGAGTTTGAAAAGCATGTAAATCAAATTATGTATGTTTCTGCTACACCTGGTGATTATGAACTCGAGCGAACTGACCACAAGGTTGAGCAGATTATCCGACCGACAGGATTGTTGGATCCGAAGATTGAGGTCCGACCGGTTGAAGGTCAAATTGATGATTTGGTCGGTGAAATTAATAAGCGAATTGAGCGTAATGAACGTGTCTTTATCACTACATTAACTAAGAAAATGGCAGAAGACTTGACCGATTATCTAAAGGATTTAGGGATTAAGGTTCAATATCTGCACTCTGATGTAAAGACACTTGAAAGAATGCAAATACTGCGTGACTTACGAATGGGCAAGTATGATGTGTTAATTGGAATTAACCTTCTTCGTGAAGGTATCGATGTTCCTGAAGTTTCATTAGTCGCGATTCTTGATGCTGATAAAGAGGGCTTTTTACGAGCTTACCGCCCACTTGTTCAAACAATGGGACGTGCATCGCGTAATTCTAATGGTGAAGTAATTATGTATGCTGACACAATCACGGATTCTATGCGGGAAGCAATTGAGGCAACGCAGAGAAGACGTAAATTGCAAATCAAGTTTAACGAAGAACACGGTATCACACCAAAGACAATCGTTAAGCCGATTAGAGACGTGATTTCTGCCACCAAGGCTGTTGATGAAGTTGCTGAGACTGATAGCTTTGCTGATCTTAACTTTGATGAACTAACTGTTAAACAGAAGAAGACGATGATTAAAGATCTTCGTCAGCAAATGCAAGAAGCCGCTAAGAAACTTGATTTCGAAGGTGCCGCAACATTGCGTGACGCAATCATGGAACTTGAAAGTTCAACAAGAAAACCAATTGAGAAAAAGGGAAAAACACTAAATGGCAAATGATAAGATTGTAATTCGCGGGGCACGTGAACACAATTTAAAAGATATTAATTTAACAATTCCAAAAGATAAAATGGTGGTAATCACTGGCTTATCGGGTTCTGGTAAGAGCTCGCTTGCCTTTGATACACTGTACGCTGAAGGTCGTAGACGTTATGTTCAATCACTGTCTAGCTATGCTCGTCAATTTTTGGGTCAAATGGACAAACCGGATGTTGATTCAATTGATGGCTTAAATCCGGCAATTTCAATTGATCAAAGAACTACTTCACACAATCCTCGTTCAACAGTGGGTACAGTTACTGAAATCAATGACTACTTGCGTTTACTATGGGCTAGAGTGGGTCATCCAATCTGTCCGAATGATGGAACGTTAATTGAAAGACAATCCGTTGAGCAGATGGTTGATCGAATTTTAGCATTGCCTGAAAGGACTAAAATTCAGCTACTCGCACCTGTAATCAGATCTAAGCGTGGCGCTCACAAGGAAGTATTTAAAAGGGTTCAACGTGCTGGTTATGTGCGTGTGATTGTTGATGGCGAGATGCATGATATCAGTGAGGATTTTGATTTAGACAAAAATAAACGCCACACCATTGATATTGTCGTTGACCGGTTGGTAGTCAAAGAAGGTATCAAATCACGTCTTTTTGATTCAGTGGAAGCTGTGCTAAGGCTGTCAGAAGGATACATGGATGTTGATATTATTGATGGTGAGACACTGAACTTTTCTGAGTTCTATGCTTGTCCTAAATGTGGTTTTACAGTAGGTGAAATGGAACCACGTTTGTTCTCCTTCAATGCACCGTTTGGTGCTTGTCCAGATTGTGATGGATTAGGAGTGAAGCGTTCAGTTGATGAAGATTTAGTTGTTCCTGATAAAAGTAAGACACTAGCTGAAGGGGCAATTGTCCCTTGGAAGACTTCAAATTACTATGGTGGGATGCTTCAACAAGCATGTGACGCATTAAAGATTCCAATGGATAAACCATATAGTAAATTGACCAAAAATCAAAGAGAAATCTTGATGCATGGCTCTAAGAAAGAAATTTCTTTTCATTTATCTGGTGAATTTGGCGTGAAGAACACCACTGCACCATTTGAAGGCGTAATGGAAAACATTGAAAGACGCTACATGAACCCAATGTCCAAATTTATGCGCGATGTCATGGGTAAATACATGACAGAATTAACGTGTTCAACTTGTCACGGCAAGCGCCTTAACCAAAAAGCTTTAGCAGTTAAAGTTATGGGAAAAGATATTTCGGAAGCATCTGAAATGTCGATTACCAAGGCTTTGGAATTTTTCAATAACATTAAATTAAATGAACAAGAAACAATTATTGCTAAACCAATTCTTAAAGAAGTGCGAGATCGACTATCCTTCTTGAACAGTGTTGGCCTAGACTATTTAACGTTATCTCGTTCCGCTAACACTTTGTCTGGTGGGGAAGCTCAAAGAATTAGATTAGCTACACAAATTGGCTCAAACTTATCTGGTGTAATGTATGTTCTGGATGAACCATCGATAGGGCTGCACCAACGTGATAATGATCGCTTAATTTCTGCATTAAAACGAATGCGTGATCTAGGTAACTCGTTAATCGTCGTTGAACACGATGATGAGACAATGCGCCAAGCTGATTACCTCGTTGATATGGGTCCTGGTGCTGGTAGTTATGGTGGTGAAGTAATGGCCGCCGGAACTCCAGAAGAAGTTGAAGCTAATCCAAAATCACTTACAGGACAATATTTGTCTGGTAAAAAATTTGTGCCGGTTCCATTAGAAAGACGTAAAGGTAATGGGAAAAAGATTACCATTACCGGTGCCGAAGAGAACAATTTAAAAAATCTTAAGGTTGAGTTTCCACTTGGTAAGCTAATTGTTGTCACTGGCGTGTCAGGTTCTGGTAAATCGACGTTGGTCAACATGATTTTAAAACGCGTATTAGCGCAAAAACTGAATCGTAACCAAACTAAACCTGGTAAATATAAGAGTATTTCTGGCTATAAAAATATCGAAAAAATAGTTGATATTGATCAGAGTCCAATTGGTAGAACACCTCGAAGTAACCCAGCTACTTATACTAGTGTTTTTGATGATATTAGAGCATTATTTGCTCAAACTAATGAATCAAAATTACGTGGCTATACTAAAGCTCGTTTTTCATTCAACGTCAAAGGTGGACGCTGTGAAGCTTGTCGCGGTGACGGTATAATTAAAATTGAAATGAACTTTTTGCCAGATGTTTACGTACCTTGTGAGGTATGTCACGGCAATCGTTACAACTCAGAAACGCTTGAAGTCACATATCGTAAGAAGAATATTGCCCAGGTTCTTGATATGACCATTAGTGAAGCTTGCGACTTTTTCAAAAATATTCCGAAAATAGCTCGCAAGTTGCAAACAATTGTCGATGTAGGCTTGGGTTACGTGAAATTAGGTCAATCTGCCACTACTTTATCTGGTGGAGAGGCGCAAAGAATGAAGTTAGCAGCAGAGTTACAAAAAATTTCGACTGGTAAGAATTTTTATATTCTAGATGAGCCAACAACTGGTCTTCATACTGATGATATTAAGCGTCTGCTTGAAGTAATGCAGCGGCTAGTTGATCAAGGTAATACAGTATTAATTATTGAGCATAACCTTGATGTGATTAAAAATGCTGACTGGCTAATTGACCTTGGTCCTGACGGTGGTGAAGGTGGTGGCACAATTGTTGCAACTGGTACCCCTGAAGATGTCGCTAAAGTAAAGGAAAGCTATACTGGACAATACCTTGCCCCTGTTCTTAAACGAGACACTGTGCTGACTAAAGAAGCAGCGAAAAAAGCAAAGAAATAGTATTTATTTAAATACAAAAAGTGTAAAATATCGGACAGGGAGGAATAGAAATGGATAATTTTTCAAATTACAGAGAAAGACGCGGCTTTAATTGGGCCGCACTTATCTCTGGCATATTAATGATTATTGCAGGCGTATTTTTAATTAGTCATCCTAATAAGGCTTTACACGCATTTGTCTTGCTGTTTGCGATTATTTCAATAGTCCAAGGTTTTGTCTGGCTCGCATTTTATAGTCGCTTTCGTTATTTTGTTTCCTTTAGTTGGATTTCAATCGTTACGGGGGTTTTGGATATCATCATTGGTATTTTATTCCTCTATTCATACGATGCAGCAGGTTTAACCATTGCATACTTATTTGCCTTCTGGTTCCTGTTTGATTCAATTTCTGGAATTATTTTCACGTGGCATTTACGCAGTTTATCTGGTTTTTATTTCTGGGTAAACATGATACTGAATATTTTCGGGCTCTTGATTGCAGTAGGATTAATGTTCAACCCAATGCTTTCAGCATTGACATTAATTTGGCTCGTTGCCTTCTGGCTATTTATTTTTGGAATAAGCGAAGTAATTGCAGCATTTGCTCATAGATAAAGATTGAAAAAGTTCGTAATGAACTTTTTTTTTGACCTGAAATGTGAAACACCCGGTATGTTATAATTTGAGTAGAGGGGAGTGCAACATGACTAATAATAAAAAACAATTGTTGATTGTCACTGGAATGAGTGGGGCTGGAAAGACTGTCGTTTCACATTCCTTAGAAGACATGGGATACTTTGTTGTTGATAATTTGCCTCCAACCTTACTTTCAAGTTTTTGGGATTTAATTGTCAACTCGGATGATTATTCTAAAGTAGCAGTGGTAATCGATTTAAGAGTGCGCAGTTTCTATAAGGACTTAATAAATGAAATAAGTTCACTTGAGGATAATAGCTGTGTTCAAACACGGATTATCTTTTTGGATGCTTCGGATGATATATTGGTTGCTCGCTATAAAGAAACAAGGCGCGTTCCGCCACTAGTTCATGGTGGGAGGCTACTTGATGGCATTATTGAAGAGCGACATATTCTTGCAGGAATTAAAAATCGTGCTAATGACATTATTGACACGTCAAACCTTGCTCCTCAAGAATTAAAAGAAAAAATGTTTGAAGAATTTAGTGATCAAGAAAAGCAGCCATTTTCAATTGAAGTTCTTTCTTTTGGCTTTAAATATGGTCTGCCAATTGATGCTGATCTTGTGATAGACGTACGTTTTTTACCAAATCCATTTTATATTTCTGAACTACGTCCTTTCACGGGACTTGATCAGCGAGTCTTCGATTATGTGATGGATAAAGATATTACTCAAGTATTTTATGAAAAACTGTTAGATTTGTTGAGAACAGCCATGCCTGGGTATATTAAAGAGGGAAAGAGCAAGTTAACTATTGCGATTGGCTGTACAGGTGGTCAACACCGTAGTGTAGCAATTGCAAGGCAGCTTGCACATGATTTGTCACAAGACTATCCAGTTGATATAACTCATCGCGAAATTAGCAGGTATACCAGAAAAAGGTGAAAATATGACATATAGCGATTCCAAAGTGATTAGGGTAACGAGAAGTAGAAGACCCAAAATTGTTGTAATTGGTGGCGGAACGGGTCTTCCAGTTGTTTTGAGCGCGTTAAAAGAACAAGATGCGCAAATCACAGCAATTGTGACAGTTTCAGATGATGGCGGCTCTTCTGGAACAATTCGTAACTTCATTAATGTTGTTCCACCAGGTGATATTCGTAACGTATTAGTTTCTCTAAGTGACATACCACAAGAACAAAAAGATGTTTTTCAATACCGCTTTGATTCATCGGACTCGTTTTTCTCAGGCCATGCGATAGGTAATTTGATTATTGCCGCTTTAAATGAAATGCATGGTAATATTTTTGATGCTGTTCAATCATTGTCAAAAATGATGCGCGTAGATGGGCATGTTTTCCCAGCTTCAAACGAACCTTTAACATTGAATGCGGAATTTATTGACGGAACAATCCAAGCGGGAGAAAAGGAAATAACTAACAAGGACAAGCGAATCAAGCGTGTTTGGGTAACAGATACGAATTCTAATAAAGAACCGGAGGCTGTTTCACCTGTTCTGGACGCAATAATGCAAGCTGATGCAGTTGTTTTGGGTCCAGGAAGCTTATTCACTTCAATTCTTCCTAATTTGATGATACCTAACCTCGGTGAAGCTGTTAGAAAAACAAAAGCCGAAGTTATTTATATTTGTAATATCATGACCCAACTTGGCGAGACCGATCACTTTTCCGACTGTGATCATGTTGATGTTATCAATAAGCATCTTGGTGGTCATTATGTAAACACAACTTTGGTTAATGGTGCAAAAATTGACATGTCAAAATTTAATCCTAAGGATTATGATGCCTACATTGAACCCGTTAAAAATGACTATGATGGCTTGCGAAAGCAAGGGTGCCGGGTAATCACAGATGACTTTATTGACCAACGAAGCGGCCTTGTTTTCCATGATGGTGAAAAAGTGGCAAACGAGATTATTAATCGTGCATTTACGGCAATGTCGACCAGAAAGACTACGGAATAACCAATGGCAAGTTATGCAAGTGAAGTAAAGAAGGAACTTACCTCCTTACCAATTCATCCTGAGCACGCAAAGGCTGAATTAGCTGCTTTTTTGCGGATGAACGGTGTTTTAAACTATCATGATCGTATGTTTAGTCTTGATATCACAACTGAAAATCCAGCAATTGCTCGACGAATTTTTTCCTTAATAAAAACAGCGTATCGTGTAGAACCGTTATTAATCGTTTCGCGTAAAATGAAATTGAAGAAGAATAACCAATATCTGGTACGTCTGCAAAATCATGTCAAAGGAATTTTGACTAATTTGGAAATCTTAGCACCAGATTCAGGTTTAATCACGCGAATACCTAAAAGAATAATTGATTCGCGCGAGGGCGCAATGTCGTATTTGCGTGGTGCGTTCTTAGCAAGCGGTAGTGTAAATAATCCGGAAACAAGCAGGTATCACTTGGAAATATACTCTGCTTATGAAGACCACAACAATGATTTGTTAGAACTAATGAATCATTACTTTAATCTTAATGCCAAAACAATTAGTAGAAGGCGGGGTTATATAGTCTATCTCAAGGAAGCAGAGAAAATTGGCGATTTTCTTCATGTTGTCGGTGCAGTCAACGCAATGCTATCCTTTGAAGACTTAAGGATTATGCGTGATATGCGCAATTCGGTTAATCGCTTAGTTAATTGTGACACGGCAAATTTGAAAAAGACTGCTAATGCTGCTGCTAAACAAGTTGAGGATATTGAATTAATAGAACGTAAAATCGGGCTTGAAAATATTCCAGAAAAGCTGCAGGGAATCGCAAGATTGCGGCTGACCAATCCGGAACTGTCATTAAAAGAGATTGCTCAGCAAGTTCCAGATGGACCTATTTCAAAATCAGGTGCAAATCACCGTTTTGCTAAACTACATGAAATGGCACAGAAATTAGAAGAATAAAAAAGATCTCCGAGCTATTTAGCTTGGAGATCTTTTTAGTTTAATTAGTATCTAACTACTTCTTTTGGTTGACCATAATTTCATCAATTAAGCCATAATCCTTTGCTTCTTCAGCAGTTAGGTAGTTATCACGTTCAGTATCTTTCTGAATCTTTTCAAGTGGTTGACCAGTAGTTTCGTGAAGAATCTTATTGATCTTTTCACGGCTCTTTAAAATTTCATTAGCCGCAATTTGAATATCAGTTTGTTGACCTTGAGCACCACCTAAAGGTTGGTGAATCAAAACAGTAGAGTTAGGTAAAGCAAAGCGTTTACCCTTTGCACCACTGGTTAATAGAATGGAAGCCATTGAAGCAGCCATTCCGATTGCAATAGTTGATACATCTGACTTAATGAAGTTCATCGTATCCATAATTGCTAAACCGGAAGTGATTACACCACCGGGTGAGTTGATATAAAGGGAGATGTCCTTAGTGTTGTCTTGAGCATCAAGGAATAATAACTGGGCAATAATTGTATTTGCCATGTCATCATTAATTTCTCCACTGAGCATGATAATTCGATCTTTTAGCAAACGAGAATATATGTCATAAGCCCGTTCGCCACGAGCAGTTTGTTCAATAACTGTAGGTACAAGCATCTTTTTACCTCCTAAAATTAAAGTCATTTTTGTTAGCACTCTAATAAGTACAGTGCTAATTAAATCACTTACATTAAATGCTGTCAATGAAAGTGTATTAATTTTGTATTCTAAGTTACAATGTTCTTATTATATAATACGAAAGTAAACTAAAATATTGGAGGAATAATTTTGAAGCTTTTTAAGAAAATTGCAATTCTTGTGACAACAATGCTTGCTGGCCTAGCATTGTCAACTGGTCTTGCAATTACATCGGTTGAGGCTGATTCTAATCAATCGCAGCAGCCAACGCAAGGAGAAACTAAAACCACTCCTAGCAAGAATAGTAATCAGGGAGAAAATACCGATGAGGAAAATGACAGTGGTGATCCCAATAGTCAACCTGATCCTGGTAATACCAACTCTGATACTCAGAATGATAAGCAGCCGCTAGTAAAAAAGAAAACACCTAAACAAGTAATAACAGGCTATGCAATGATGACTAAAGTTGCTGGTAACAAAAACTATAAGGTTTGGGCAAATGTAACAGACGGTAAAGTTAGCAAAAAAGTCGCTGACGGGATTAATTTTCAATATAGCCATATTCAATCAGACCAACTAATTGAAACTAAAAGTGCACGCTATTGGCGAATTTATGTTAATGGTCGAAAAGTTGGTTATGTAAATGAAAAATTCTTTGCTAGAAACCAAATTGCTGTTCCTAAGACTATTAGCCTGGTTAACAACGAATTTTATGAATTTTTCACACGGGATGCAATTTCATACGTAACTAATTACATGGGTACGGTTATTAGTAATGATGATGTAAAAGTTTCGCGTGAGACTATCTCTTGTGCTACTCCAAAAACTTATACAGTTAAATATACATATGGTGATGCGACAGCAAGCGTCAAAATAACTGTTAGAAAAAGCACTACTGAAGGAATTGCTGATCCTGATGTAACTAATTCGTTCCCTGCGCAGCCTGGTACAAATGAACACCAAGCATGGAAAACACATTATGGTTCTTCAGTTAATTACATTAGTCCTACAGAATACACACCAGAAACAGAATCACATACTCTAACAAGTGGTAATATGACTCTGAAGACAAGATTTTATCAACCAGTTCTTCTGAGCGTAAAGGATCCAACCGATGATAATATTAATCGTGTTGGCCATATTCCAGAAGGTGTAACTGTTTCAAACGGCTGGGCTTATACCAGTTTATTGAGTCACACTTATTTAAGCTCTGGTCACATTGTTGGTTATGATTTGAATAAGTTAACTAATCCATATAATGCTCAACATCTTTTAGACATGTCACAAAAAGACTTTAATAATTACGTTAAGCATATTAAAGTTAGTCCATATATCCCAATTGGTCACGGTCAAGCAATGGGTGCAAGTGACAAGTATATCTATGTGATTAACAATGATAATAAATTAAATGAAACTACTGACTCAGAAGAAATTGTTCAAATTCGTAAGAGTGATTTACAAATTAACAAGATTTGGACAATGAAAACTTGGGTAGGTGACCAAAATAGTCCGCGTTACTTCCATAACGGTGTAATCATGAACGACTATGAAATGTACACGGTATATCATGATACTAAGAATAATCGCTATGAATATTGGCAACTAACTCGTACTGGTGACAACTGGAATCCAAAATTAGTTGGTAAGACAGATGGCAATTTTGTTAACAACAATTCACCAGTTCAAGGTTTTGCTTATGATCCAGATCATAAGAATTTTTACTTAGCATTTAATGATTTAATCTTCAAAATTGGTCGCGATGGAACTTTAAAGGATCACTATTCATTTGATACTGGTCGTGAAATTGAAGGTATTTCAGTACATGATGGTAAACTTTACGTTAACTTAGCACAACGTGCAGAGTTATTAGTAAGCATGAACATTGATTAAAAAATAAGCAGTATTTAAAGTAAATAAAAAGAAGAGCTAATTAGCTCTTCTTTTTTTGATTCTTCTTTTGACATTCAGGACAAATACCAAAAATTTCTAGGTGACTTGCCGACGTAACATAGCCCGTTTGTTTTTCAGCTTCTGCACGCATACGATTTTCAACTGCTTCAAAGTCTGGATAATAGACGTCAGCTATGTTATCGCATTGTTTACAAATAATGTGGAAATGAGGCTCTACAAAGTAGTCATAATGAATGGAATCATCACTATTTTTGATTTCGATAACAATGCCTGCGTCAACTAATTTGTTTAGTGTGTTGTAGACTGTTGCTCGATATGCTGGCTCGTCGCCGCTAATTGCTTTAAAAATAGTAGCTGCAGTAGGATGATTATGATGTGTCCGCAGATATTTCAAGATTTTAAGCCGTGGCTTGGTGACTTTCAAATTATGCTCACGTAGTAAATCTTCTGTTTCTTTTAAGTAGTTTGGCACAGGTTTCATCTCCTTAGTTTATTAAGTATAGTTTAGCATTAAATGCACAAAAAAAGTCGCCTTTTATTAGGCGACTTAATTAATCTTTAATTAGTATTTACTGTTCTTTAGCATCTTGATGGTGCTTAATCGTTGGTAAAATCATACCAAGTAAGAATAAAACAATTGGGGTAGCAATGTTCAAGCATAATGTAAATGGATCATCAGAGTACATTCCCATTAAGCAACATGCAACTGTAACAATTAATCCCCAAACACCAAGCGTATATGCAAGCCATTGATGCTTAGTCATTTCGTAGTTTTGGCCATTGTGGAACTTAGCTGCTTGCTTACGTAATGCAATGTAAGCAATGAATACCCATAAATAACGCATTGGCATCACGATAGAGTTTAATTTAACCAGTTGAGCCATGACTGCTTGAGCATTTGGCATGATAGCTTGTAAAACAATTAGACCACCAGATAAGCAAACAACCATCCAAATACCATTGATGTAGGCACCATGCTTGTTAACTTTCAATAGCTTCTTAGGGATATAATCTTTAGCTTCCTTACTACCTAATAGGATACGTAATGGAGCATCGATACTGATTACTAAAGCTGAGAATTGTCCAATAACGTTGCACCAAGCATAAATGTACATGAACAATCCACCAACACCGTAGTATTGGCCCAATTTAGCAAAGGCCATGTAAGGTCCGTTAGAGATGTATTCGTTTAAATTAGCGTTAACAACCTTAGGATCAAACATCATTGCCAAAGCAATTGTTCCTAAAATTGCGGAAATCATGACCATTCCAGCTAAACCTAACATTGATTTAGGGAAGTTACGAGAAGGATCTTTCAACTTATTTACATATGGTGAAATCTTTTCAGCTCCACCAACTGCGAATACTAAAATTGATAATGAAGTAAAGTACTTGAGGTTAAAGTCAGGTACAAAATTCTTCCAGTTCCAGCTGATATTATTAAAACCCGCGTGAGGATTGATCATAGGTGCTGCATACATCATGATAATGAATAAAATTGACATGATGAACATTGATGAACCAGCAATCGTTGACAAAGTCTTAATAACTGGCACACCACGACTAGCAACCCAGCAGAAGAATAAAAAGACAGCAAGAGTTGCTAATTGAGTCCAAGTAGTAGGTAAACTGTCATACCAAGTAGTATTGCCAAAAATACCCCATGACATACCTCTTAAGCCACCAGTACCTTTACTTGAGATATAAACGACATGAACAGCCCAGAAAGTCCAACCAGCATAGTATGCCCATTTTGGACCGATTGTAGCATTAATCCATGATGAGACCCCACCTTCGGAGTTTTGAAAGACAGAGCCGAGCTCACCAACCATTAATGCATAAGGGATGAAAAACAGAAGGAAAATAATAATCCAACTGAGAATAACTTTTGTTCCATCAAAATAAATGAACCCATTAACAACATTACCAAAGCTCCAAACAATAGAGAAAGCCATAGTTGCTAGGGTGGGCCACATCATTTTTTTGGAATTTTCTTGCAATGTTTCCATAACCTAGTTCTCCTTACAGAAAAAAATAATAACTTTGATATTGTAACGCAGAGGATTATAAAAATCTAATTTTTGTTAGAATCCTAAAAATACGCTATTGATTTAACTTTTTAAAAGTGTGAAACTATCTATATATGTTTTATTAGGAGGGTAAAGAATTTAATGAAGAAAAAGTTTATAAGTAAGTTGCTAGTTGCCTGCTCAATTATGGTAACTGGCTTATTTGTCGGGAGTAACACAACTGAAGTAAATGCCAAGAGCTACCACAAAGCTGTGACTAAAATTGCTGGCAATGGTAACTATGCTATTTACCATAAGGCAAGCAAAAAAGGTCCATCAGGTAAATTTACTTCAACTAAGTATTTTAAGCATGCTCAAATTCAATCAAAGCAATCGCTTGATACTAAAAAGGGTAAGTTTTGGAAAATTATTGTTGATGGACGTACAGTTGGCTGGGTCAGCCAAGACTTTTTTGCAAGAAACAAAATTGCAGTTGTTTCTAAAGTAAGCCTAGTACAAAATCCTAGTTTTTCATTTGATACAAGAGATGCAATTAACTATGCTACAAACAGTGAAGGGACAGCTGTTAACGCAAATAAAGTTAAAGTTTCAACGTCTAGTGTTAGTTCCGCTACCCCTGGCGCTACAACAGTTAATTACAGCTACGGCAATGCAAAGGCAAATACAGTAGTAACTGTTCGTGCTGACAAAAATGAAGGTATAACTAGAGCTTCTATTACGCCTAAAAATGGTCCTAAAGAAGTTTCTACTTGGAAGGGCAGTTCAAAATCTAGTTCAAGAAATTGGAATGCAGCTCATCACTTTACTTTCGAAACTAGACCGAATACTTTTAAATCAAATGGCTTAACTCTTAAAACTAAGTTTTTCCAACCTCGTTTTGTCAGTTTAGATTACAACAAGGCAGCTGATAAAATGGGACAAGTTGGAGTAATACCAGAAGGAATAACTGTACGCGGTTCCAACTTTACAGTTGCTGTCTTCAATTCAAGTAGTGATCAATACGGTCACTTGGTTTCATATGATTTAAACCATGTTAGCAAGTATGGCGCCCAGAATTTACCAGGCTTAAAATGGTCAACTTTCAAAAAATATGCATCACATATTAAAGTCAGTCCATACATTAAACTTGGACACGGACAAGCAATCGGCTCTTCAGCAAATTATATTTATGTAATTGCTAATGATAACAAGATGAAGAATTCCACTGCTTCTGAAGAAATTTATCAAATTCGTAAGTCAGATATGATGGTTAACCAAATTTGGAGCTTCAGAATTTGGAGTGGTTCATCACCAAGATACATTCACAATGCAACATTCCCTGATGATAACACGATGTATTGCTTATTCCATAATGGTGGCAACAACCGTTATGAATACTGGAAAGTAACACGGACTGGTGATTCTTGGGTACCAGAAGAAGTTGGTGCAACCAAGGGTAACTTTGTCAGCAACCATTCACCTGTTCAAGGATTTACTTATGATCCATCGCATGACCAATTCTACGTTGGCTTTAACGACTACATTTTCAAAGTGGCCAAAGACGGAACTTACAAGAAGACGCATCATTTCAACGTAAAACGTGAGCTTGAGGGTCTGTCTATTTCCGGCAATAAGATTTACGCTGAATTTGCTCAACGTGGTGAATTAACGGTCGGTAAGACTAAATAAAATGAATTAAAAACAGTTTTCCGAAAGGAAGACTGTTTTTGTTTTAGTCCGGATTAATAAAAAATTGACTATCCTTATAAAGTTTGCATATTATTTTAATTATTATATAATTTCATTTATAGTATTTTTAAAATAGTTTAAGGAAGGTCCCTATGCAAAACATACTAGAAACAACTAACTTAACTAAAAAGTTCAAAAATCAAGTTGCACTTGATCATGTTAATATACATGTACCTGCCAATCAGGTTTATTGCTTGCTTGGACCAAATGGAGCCGGTAAGACGACACTGATGAAAATTTTAACTGGAATGATTTCAGCCACAGAAGGATTGATTTCCTTTGCTGGACATGAATGGTCTAGAAAAGATCTTGCGTCTATCGGTTCGTTGATTGAGAATGCACCGTTATATGGCAACCTAACTGCAAGAGAAAATTTGCAGGTCATTTGTAATTTGCGAGGCGTAGATACTAATGAAATAGATAATATTTTAGCAACAGTGGGTATGGATCAAACTGGAAAGAAACTTGCTAAAAATTTTTCTTTAGGGATGAAAGAACGATTGGGAATTGGGCTAGCCTTAGTTGGTAGTCCTAAGCTATTGATTTTAGACGAGCCAACAAACGGACTTGATCCACTAGGAATTCAACAATTACGTAACCTGATTGCTGAATTTAAAAAGAAAGATATCACAATTATTATTTCAAGTCACATGTTATCAGAAGTTGAGCATTTAGCAGATAACATTGGAATTATCGGAAACGGTAAACTTCTCTTAGAAAAGCCGATAGATCATCAGGAAAACTTGGAAGAACTGTTTAATAGTACGTTGATGAAAGCTGGTGTTACAGGTGCTTAAAGCTCTATCAATAGAAACTCTTAAAACTAAAAGAACTCTTGTTAGACAATTAATCTGGGTTTTTCCATTCTTAGTAGCAATTGTCACTTTTCTATTATTTGCAGCAGCTGGCTATGTGGCTCAAAGCATAATTAATCAGTGGAGTTGTATTTGGTTTCCATTATTTTTAGCACTAATCACTGGGCTAAATGATCGCCATGAAAAAAATAGTACTGAATATAAAATGATTCTGAGCTCACCGGATGACTTATTTAGTTATGAGTTAGGTAGAATACTTCATGGGTCTCTGGAAGGCCTGATTACTTCCCTTGTCCTAGTTATTTTGGTTTGCGTACTTTCATTTGTGACAGTCACTAGTGTTTCAGTCTCCTCAATAGTTTTGGCGATTTTGGGATTATGGCTTGTGAATTTATGGCAAGTACCTTTATATACATGGATTAGTCGTTTGACGAATATGTATGTTACAGTGCTTATTGCGGCTATCGGAGTTTTTATTGGCATAGAAATTAATGAATATGCTTGGGGGAAAATTTGGCCATTTACTTGGTCTGAAATTTTCCCAATTTCTCTAATTAAGATTAAAATAAATGGTCTCCCGATAGCAAATACTTCAGGCTTATCGAATAATTACTGGACGATTGGAGCAGCACTTGTTTTATTTGTGATTTTAAGTTACTTGGGTGCTAGATCATTTAGAAATCAGGTAAAGAAGAATGATTAATAAAATATTTAAAGCCGAAAACGAAAAATTAAAGCGTAGTTTTTTATTATACATGCATCTATTTGTGCTACTTATTTTCCCGCTAATTATGGGACTTTACTATGGAAGTAAGAAGAATTTTGTTAATTCCCAAACCATGGTTATAAGTTTTTATGAAATATTAGCAATTGTTTCTCCTTTAGTCATTAGCGTTGTGGTTTGTCTTGTTTTTGATAGAGAAGAAAAAGCTGGCGGCTGCAAAAATTGGTTGTCCAATCCTATAGGGAAGGGCAAAACTATAATGACGCAATTGCTGTACTATTGGCTGTGGTATTTTGTTGAAATAGTAGGGACAAGTATTTTTTACTATTTGATTCTAAAATATGGGTTCCGTGTAACGGGTATCTCCTTCTTAAAGCTTCTTCTAACAAGCATTGCTTTTGCTCTTTTTGGCTTTTTGCAATACGCAATTGCTCAATTAATTGTACTTAAATGGAACGTTGGGGGAGCAATGATTTTAGGATTCTTTGGATCCGTAATTTCTGCTTTAAGCATTACAGTTATCTTCGACTTTATTTGGCCGATTGTACCCTGGTCATGGCAAATTTATTTGATTGCTTTTTGGCAGAAAGAAATGAGTCTTGGCTCCCAAAAAGTCATAGGATTATTGATGCTAATTCCACTCTTCTTAACAGTTATATTTAGCCTGTTGATTGAAAAGGCATATAGAAACTGGCAACACTAAAAGTTCTAAGTTGAATCATTGCATGCCTGACATAAATATAAAAATTAGAGGAGTGCATTATAATTTAGATGAGGACTAACTTTCGATTTTTAATCGAAGTTAGTCCTTTTTGTTTAAAAATAGATATTAAGATGCTAAAGTATGTGAGTAATTTTGCTATGTATGACAATGTTTAAGACTTTTTATAATTTTAATAAAATAATTTTTCAAAGGAAAGATATCAGTTATCATCTTAATTTGATAAAACCAATTATTTTGATTAAGGAGAACCTTTTGACTAAAAGAGATTTTATTGATAGCTGTAATTTTTCACAAGTTGAAATGCAATATATGGCCGAACTGGGCTTGAAGCTAAAAGCGGCAATTGAGCACGGATATTATCCACCATTACTAAAGGGCAAGAGTTTGGGGATGATTTTCGATCAATCCTCAACAAGAACGCGCTGCTCTGCTGAAGCTGCAATGACTGAATTAGGTGGCCATGCATTATATTTAGCACCTGGTCAAATTCAATTAGGCGAGGGTGGTCATGAAGGATTAGCGGATACCAGTCGTGCTCTAGGAGACTTGCTCGATATTATTGGAGTTAGAACGGCTAGCCAAGAAGATGTTGAAGAGATAGCTCAAAATTCTCGGGTACCTGTTGTTAACTTTATGACCGATGATGATCATCCTACTCAAGCATTAGGTGATTTGATTACCATTAAGGAGTATTTGCCTGAAGGTAAGAAACTATCTGAAGTAAAGCTTGTTTTTGTCGGGGATGCTACGCAAATAGCTGTTTCAGCAATTTATCTGTGTGCGCAAATGGGTATGCAATTTGTGCAATATGGCCCTAAAGCTAAGCAAATGCCAAAGAAAATAGTAGAAAAAGCACAAAAAATTGCTGACAAAACAGGTGGTACAATCACTTTATCTGAAGATGAAGCAGTTTTAAAAAACGCAGACTTCATTTATACGGATGTTTGGTACGGCTTATATGACCAAGAGCTGAATAAAGATGAATACATGAAGATCTTTTATCCTAGATATCAAGTTAATGACGAGTTGATTGCAAAAACGGAAAATCCAAATGTTAAATTTATGCACTGCTTGCCTGCTAATAGGGGTGAGGAGGTCAGTGCTTCTGTTCTTGAAGGTGAAAAATCAATCGCTTGGGAGCAAGCAGCCAATAAAAAAGCTGCTATGCGTGCAGTGTTTGTTTATTTGCTTAATGCCAACTTTGCTACAGACGCTGATTCAATTAAGATTGCTAGTCGGTATCAAAATGAATTGCAAGAAATACTAGAACAAAGACCGTAAAAGCAAAAAGAGCTAAATGACAACAATTCATTTAGCTCTTTTATTGTTTAATTATGGGTCCCCTGAGAGTCGAACTCAGATTTTAAGAACCGGAATCTTACGTGCGATCCATTACACTAAGGACCCAATTAGCACTTGAACAAGTATAGCAGAAAAAAGCAAAAAATTGAATTCTTTTTATTCTAAAAGCTAAGCAGGACTCAGTTATTACTTAAAACTAAGGAAAAAGCAGTTAAATTATTAAGACTTTCTAATCGGTTCATTTTTGCTTGAATTATTTTTGGGTGGTTGATATACTATAGATGTCGATTGAGGAATGAAGAATTTAATTGATATAAGTTCACGTTTCTCTTATATTTTTAGACAATCTGGGACAAAAAATGACAATAGCTAGGTCAAAAATGTCCCAGGAGAAGGAGAGAAGTCGATGTACTCGGAAATTCCTGTGCTAGAAGCTCTCGTTCCTGACATTTTAAAAGTTTTTCGACAAAGATATCTTGTTCTAGAGCAGATATCACTTAAAGCCCCAATTGGGCGTAGAAGTGTTGCTCAGTCTTTAGGACTTTCTGAAAGGAACGTTCGAACTGAAACGGAGTATCTTCGCGATCTCGGCTTAATCGAGATTAAAAGCTTTGGAATGTTTATGACAGAAAAAGGTCAGAAGATGTTGCAGGATGCAGCGCCGGTGATTGATCGACTATTCAATGCACGTGAGACTGAGGTTGATTTAGCTCGTAAACTTGGAATTGAACGGACGATTATTGTTCCTGGCGATAGTGACTTGCAAGAACTTGTTTATGAGCGAATGGGTGAAGAACTCAATTCAGCTCTTGACTTGCTTTTGCCTCTAGGACACTCAATTATCACTGTTTTAGGTGGAGCTGCACTTGCGAAGTCAGCAAAAAATTTGTCTAGAAATTTAGGTAAGAATCGGCAATTAGAATTTGTACCTGGTAGAGGTGCCCTGGGTGAAAATGTTGCGATTCAAAGCAATACAATTGTTCAGGAGATGGCACTGAAAACAGGTGGTAAATATAGAACTTTATATTTACCTGAGCAGGTTTCTACAGAAGCCTATAAGTCACTGATTCGTGAATCAACTGTTGCTGATGTGCTTGAAGATATTTCAAAAACTGATGTTGTCATTCATGGAATAGGGCTAGCTCAAGATATGGCGCGGCGCAGAGGATACGATTCGGTTCGTTTGTCTGAGTTGCGTGAAAAAAAGGTCGTTACCGAATGTTTTGGGTGTTTTTTCGATAGCGATGGTAAGATTGTCGACCGCGTGCATCAGGTTGGCTTGCAGTTCGAAAATCTGAACAAAATACCTCACATATTTGCCTTTGCTTGTGGTGGCAGAAAAGCCAAAGCAATCAAAGCTTATATGCCTAATGCTCCTCATCAAACCTGGTTAATTACTGATGAGGGAGCCTCAAAGAAGATTTTAAAGGAGAAATAATTCTCATTTAAAATAAAAAGATGTTTATAGTTCTTAAGGAGGACTTTAGAATATGACAGTTAAAATTGGTATTAACGGCTTTGGCCGTATTGGTCGTTTAGCATTCCGTCGAATCATGGATTTGGGCGAAAAGTCAAAGGATATCGAAGTTGTTGCTATTAACGACTTGACTACTCCAGCACTTTTAGCACACTTATTGAAGTATGACTCAACTCATGGTACTTTCAACCACGAAGTTTCAGCTACTGATGATTCAATCGTTGTAGATGGTAAGAAGTACCGTGTATACGCAGAACCACAAGCTCAAAACATTCCATGGGTTAAGAACGATGGTGTTGACTTTGTTCTTGAATGTACTGGTTTCTACACTAGCAAGGCTAAGTCACAAGCTCACCTTGACGCTGGTGCAAAGAGAGTCTTAATTTCAGCACCTGCTGGTAACGACTTGAAGACTATTGTTTACTCAGTAAACGATGATACTTTAGATGCAAGCGACACAATCGTATCTGCTGGTTCATGTACTACTAACTCATTGGCACCAATGGTTGACGCTTTGCAAAAAGAATTTGGTGTTAAGGTAGCTACTATGACTACTATCCACGCTTACACTTCAACTCAAATGCTTTTGGATGGACCTGTTCGTGGTGGTAACAAGCGTGCTGCTCGTGCTGCTGCAGTTAACATTATTCCTCACTCAACTGGTGCTGCTAAGGCTATTGGTCTTGTTGTTCCAGAATTGAACGGTAAAGTTAACGGTCACGCACAACGTGTACCAGTTACTGATGGTTCATTGACTGAATTAGTTTCAATCCTTGACAAGAAGGTAACTGCTGACGAAGTTAACTCAGCATTGAAGAAATACGAAAGCCCATCATTTGCATACAACGATGATGAAATCGTTTCAAGTGATGTTGTAGGTATGACTGCTGGTTCAATCTTTGACCCAACTCAAACTATGGTAACCACTGCCGGTGACAACCAATTAGTTAAGACTGTTGCTTGGTACGACAATGAATACTCATTCACTTGCCAAATGGTTCGTACTTTGTTGAAATTTGCTACTCTTTAATCTGTAAATTAGATTACTGAATAAGTAGTAAAGAGAAGGCGGAGGGAAATTCTTCCTTCCGCCTTTTTTTCAAGAAAAATAATTAAGTTATCGGAGGATATAGATGGCTAAATTAATCGTTTCAGACGTTGATGTTAAAGATAAAAAGGTATTAGTTCGTGTTGACTTTAATGTTCCTATTAAAGATGGCGTGATTGGTGACGACAACAGAATCGTTGCTGCACTTCCAACTATTAACTACATTATCGACAATGGTGGTAAGGCAATCTTACTAAGTCACTTAGGTCGTATTAAGTCAGATGCAGATAAGAAGGACTTATCACTTAAGCCAATCGCTGATCGTTTGAGTGAGTTATTGAAGAAACCTGTTACCTTTGTTCCTGAAAATGAAGGTAAAGAAGTTGAAGATGCTATTAACAACATGCAAGATGGCGATGTTGTTGTTCTTGAAAACACTCGTTTCCAAGATATCGACAACGACTTTGGCAAGCGTGAAAGCAAAAACGATCCTAAGCTTGGTGAATACTGGGCATCATTAGGTGACGTTTACGTTAACGATGCCTTTGGTACTGCACATAGAAGCCATGCTTCAAATGTTGGAATTGCTGAAGCAATGAAGAAAGCTGGTAAGCCTGCTGCAGCTGGTTTCCTAATGGAAAAGGAAATCAAGTTCTTAGGTGATGCTGTTGCAAATCCAGTTCACCCATTTGTTACTATCTTAGGTGGTGCAAAGGTTTCTGATAAGATTGACGTTATCACTAACTTGATTCCTAAGTCTGACCACATCTTGATCGGTGGTGGTATGGCTTATACTTTCTTAGCAGCACAAGGTCATGAAATTGGTAAGTCATTATTTGAACCAGATAAGGTTGACTTGGCTAAAGAATTGCTTGAAAAAGCAGATGGTAAGATTGTTTTACCAGTAGATAACTTGGCTGCAACTGAATTCTCAAATGATGCTGCCCGTAAAGTTGTTGGTGACGACATTCCTGAAAACATGATGGGTCTTGATATTGGTCCTAAGACTGTTGAAAAGTTCAAGGACATCTTGAAAGATGCTAAGACTGTTGTTTGGAATGGACCAATGGGTGCATTTGAAATGCCTAACTTCGCTGAAGGTACTCTAGAAGTTGGTAAAGCATTAGCTGATTTGACTGACGCTACTACTATTATCGGTGGTGGTGACTCAACAGCAGCTGCTAAGCAATTAGGTATTGCTCCTAAGATTACTCACATCTCAACTGGTGGTGGAGCTTCATTGGAATACCTTGAAGGTAAAGAATTGCCAGGAATTGCCTGCATTTCAGACAAATAAGCTATCAGAAAGGACAATAATTAAATGCGTACACCAATTATTGCTGGTAACTGGAAACTAAACATGAACCCAGAACAAACTGCTGAGTTCGTAGCTTCTATTAAAAATGAGTTACCAGAATCAAGTAAAGTAGAATCAGTAATTTGTGCTCCAGCCGTTGACCTTGATGCATTGAAAAAGGCTGCTGAAAGTTCAGAATTACATGTAGGTGCAGAAAATGCCTACTTCGAAACTGAAGGTGCTTTTACTGGTGAAACTTCTCCTAAAGTTCTTAACGAAATGGGAATCGATTACTGCATTATTGGTCACTCAGAGCGTCGTGAATACTTCCACGAAACTGATGAAGATATTAACAAGAAAGCTAAAGTTTTATTTGCTAATAACGTAACTCCAATCGTTTGCTGTGGTGAATCACTTGAAACTCGTGAAGCTAATAAGCAAGAAGAATGGGTAGTTGGCCAAATTAAAGCTGATTTGGATGGTTTAACTGCTGAACAAGTTTCAAACCTTGTTATTGCTTATGAACCAATTTGGGCAATCGGAACTGGTAAGACTGCTAGTTCAGAGCAAGCAGAAGAAATGTGCAAGACAATCCGTGAGACTGTCAAGGACTTGTACGATGATGAAACTGCTGAAAATGTTCGTATCCAATATGGTGGTTCAGTTAACCCAGCTAATGTTAAAGAATTGATGGGTAAGCCAAATATTGATGGAGGTTTAGTTGGTGGTGCATCACTTAAACCTGATTCATATTTAGCTTTGGTAAATTACCAAGACTAATTTTAACTGTATAAATGAAAAATCCTCTGCTATTTGCAGAGGATTTTTTTGTTTATCAAAAATTTAATACCAAGATTATTACTATAAGGTGAGCAAACTACAAGTTGTTTTTTGTAAAATCATGTATTAAAATTTAATATATTAGATAAAATAGTCATTAAATTAATGATCGTTAGGAGAAAATAATGAAACTAAATAAGTTTAATTTAAGTTTGTTTTTAAGCACCTTACTTTTATTTTTTATAAGTCTTGGTTCGACAACTACAGTTTTTGCATCAGAAAATAGTAATACAGCTGTTGTTGCAAAAAAGTCCACGATCTACGTGCCAGATGAAAAACTATCTGCATATGTGCGTACAAAAGGAAGGGTAGAAAAAGGAACAAAAGTAAGTTTACTTTCTTCTATAATTTCAAACGGCCGTAGTTTTGATGAAATTTCAGATGGTAAGTTTATTCTGGCTACTAACCTAAAAGGTAAGAGCCGCAAATTAAAGAAAGATGCGTATGTTATTTTTCCAGATGGTGGGAAATTAAAAAAGTTAAAAAAACATACGAGAGTAATGACATATGGACTACCAGTCACAGGCTATTTAGATAAAAAGTACTATACGGAAAAAAGTGGAAGGTTTATCAAAAAGTCAGCTTTTATTAAATAAGAAGGGAAAGAATATTGAATAAACAAATAAAGAACAGCAAAATAAAGATACTTATTGCTATAACTACATCTTTGGCTCTTGGATTATTTGTAGGAAAAAGTAATGATAGTAACTTCTTCAATACAAACGCAGTTGTTCAAGCAGCTCATGTAAAAGGTAATTTAGGAAAACTGACTACACCGAAGAAGATGCGCGGGACCTGGTATGGCAAAGCTTTTGATATGAATTATAAATCAAACACAATTGATAAATTGAGAGTAAAAGCGCATAAAATCGGTTCTGATGAATTACATAGGCAAGATACTAATGCTAAGGGAATTAAGAATACTAAGCAAACCAGAAATTGGGTAAGGGCTTTTTACCCTGTAACTTTTAAAAAGGACAAAAACATAAAATATATCTCGATGTTTCCTTGGTTTAGTCCTGTTGCATCAGGTAGGAGTTTAGGTTTATATCATTACAAAGGACATCGCGTTTTAATTGAAAGAACTACATCTTCTTATAGAATAACTAACGTTTATTGGCGTTCGGCTAAGTTAGCTAGAATGTATGGTGGGACAAAGCCAAAAGAGTTAAAAACATTTGCTCAATGGTAAATTATTTTTGTGTCAGTTTTTCTTATGTTTAAAACGAAAAGTCTCTGCTATTTGCAGAGGCTTTTTACTTGGAATTGTTTTAGTTAGCAGGAATAATATATATAATTATATATTTAAATCACAAAAGACACTTTTATTGTTGAAAATAACTGATATAATATTAAATTATCTCAGGTTCTCAGGAGGCCGAAAAAATGAAAAGTAAGAAGATTTTAACAATGCTTGCAGCCGCAACAGTTGTTTTAACTACTGCTACACCAGCGCTAGTAAATCAACCAGCTCAAGTTCAAGCTGCCACTGTTAAGAAAAATAAATATGGTTTTAACAAACTATATACTTTCCCCAAAACTTGGCGTGGTAAGTGGTACAGCACCAACAATTTGACACCTAATCCAATGAATATTCAAAAGAATTCATTCGATGCGCCATGGGCAAATGACCATGTTAAGGCTGTTGAAGTTGGAACAGTTAAGGGAACGAAAAAGTACCCTTGGCAAATGTCCAGAACTTGGAAGTCAAAGAACGCTGATTTATTTGCTAAGTATGCAAGAGTAACAACTAAGACAATGAACGGCGACAAGTGGACAATTGTGAGTCCAGTCGATGAAAAGTCAACTAAGATGGGTTATGCTTTTACTGTAAAAACTGAAGTGATTGATGGAAAGAAAGAATCTGTTTTATTCCAATCACATCCTCAAGTGGGTGAAGTTACTAACCAATACTTCAGAACTGAAGAATTGGCTAAAAAATATGCTGCTCATGAATTCAAGAATATGAAGTATAGTAAAGTAAATCCTAGAAATTAAAATAGACTGTAGTTACAATTTAACTGTAACTACAGTTTTTTATTAGTTTTAATTGGAGAAGCTTCAAATGAAATTGCTTTTAACAGGTGATAGCATCATTGCTAGAAAAGAAGGCTTGAAAGAGCCACGACTTGACTACACTTTAAAGAAGAAAGATTCTAATATAGGGACGATTAATACCGCAGTACCAGGAATTAACTCAGGTGCATTTTTTGCTTTGATTTCTGACCTTGTCCTTAAGATAGACCACTGTGATAAGTTGATTCTATTACTTGGAACAAACGATTTGGCACTGCATAAAAAGGTTCCATTGGAGCAGTTTAAGCAAAACATGGCATTAATTATTTCCAGCATCGTTTGCTTATATTATCCAAATAATTTCATAATGATTTCTCCGCCTGCAGTTGATGAGCATAAACAGGAAAAGCGAATTAATAATGATGTTGCTGCTTATACAGCAGAATTGGAACAAGTAGCAAATAACTATAAAATACATTTTATTAACCTCTTTGAAAAAATGGTTAAGCAAGGAAGCTTAACAACTCTTTGTCAAGGCCAATTAGATGATGGTTTACATTTTGGTGCTGCAGGGTATGAGCTATTGGCTGACTTGATTATTAAAGAACTTGATAATAATAGCTAAAATTGACAATAAATAGTAGATTTAACCTTGCTATGGAGTTAACTCTAATGTTTATACTAACTCTAACAAAAGAATTTTTGGGAGAGTTAAAAATGGAGAAAATAACATTAAATAATGGGGTAGAGATGCCCCTTTTAGGGTTCGGTGCTTTTCAAATTACTGATTTAACCTTAGCTGAACAGGTAGTAGAAGATGCAATTAGATCAGGGTATCGCTTAATTGATACAGCCTCTTCATATGGCAACGAAGAGGCGATAGGACAAGCAATAAAAAATAGTGAAGTTGATCGTGCTGATATATTTGCTACAACAAAACTATGGGTATCGGACACCGGTTATGAAGCAACAAAGAGAGCAATTTTAACTTCTTTAAAGAAACTTCAGTTAGACTATTTAGATTTATATTTAATTCATCAACCGTATGGCGATGTTTACGGCTCTTGGCGAGCAATGGAAGAAGCATATCAAGCAGGTACAATTAGAGCAATTGGTGTTTCGAATTTTACAGCAGACCGTGTTTTGGATTTAGAGCTATACAATAAGATTTGTCCCACTGTTGATCAAATTGAAGTTAATCCTTGGATGCAACAAAAAGATGATGTTCCTTTTTTGCAGGAGCGCAATATTCAACCGGAAGCATGGGCTCCATTTGCTGAAGGAAAGCAGCAAATATTTACTAATTCACTGATTGCTGAAATTGGACAGAAGTATCATAAGACCGCAGGGCAAGTTATTCTACGCTGGCTACTTCAAAGAAAGATTGTTGTGATTCCAAAATCAGTTCATCATGATAGAATAGTTGAAAACAGCCAAGTCTTTGATTTTGAATTGACTCAAGCAGAAATGGCACAAATTAAAACACTAGATGAAAATAAAAGTCAGTTTTTTGATCATCGGGATCCAGCAGCTGTTCAAAATATCCATGATCTAGTACGAAATGTTGATTAAGGAAATAAAAGTTTGAATATCAATGAAGTGAGCAAAAAGTTTGGTTTACCAAAAGATACATTAAGATATTGGGAAAAAGAAGGATTAATACCTGCGATAAAGCGTGATCAAAATGGTTATCGCGTTTATAGTGAATACGATCAAAACTGGATTTTTTATATTTTAGTTTTGCGTAAGGCTGGGATGCCGGTTAAAAAGCTGAAGCAATTTGTTGCACTATATTTGCATGAACCACAAACCAGAAAAAAGCGTCGTGAATTATTAGAAATGCAACGTGACGAACTAATAAAGCAAACACATGATATTCAAAAGACAATTAACTATCTAACTTATAAAATTGATCATTTTGATGACCAACTTCTGACATTCGAAAATGAAAAGCTAGCATATGAGAAAAAGGTTGATTAATTAGCAAAAGACATTACCCCTGTAGCCCGGTAATGTCTTTTGCTATCTTCTTGAAGTTTAAACTGAACATAAACAAGCATTTTTTACTAATTGACAGAATAAGTGAATAATATTAGAGTTAAATGAAAAAGTTGATTGTATATAGGAGGCACAACATGCACAAATATCTTAAGCAACATTTATTTTCTGTCGGGTGTGCCTGCTTATTGTTGTTAACCAATTCATTCCTGCAAGTTTTTGCTGCTACCAAAATGGCAGATTTAGCTAATGCTTTAATTGCGAAGAATATAAATCTTTTTGGTCAACTACTGATGCTGATTTTTTTACTATGGTTTATTTCTTTTATTATTTCCTTTTTTGAAAGCTATATTGAAGAAAGTGCAACTCAAGACATTTTAACTGATATTAGAAATGATATTGCAACAGCGCTAACTGAAATGCCAGAGAGTGATTTTCAGAATAATCCAGTGGACTATTACGAATCGTATTTGCAAAATGATGTTAATCTCATTCAAAGAGAAGGTGTAAACACCTTTTTCAGGATTGTTCGCTTCAGTGGCAATGCAATTTTTGCTTTAATTGCATTATATCTATATAGTCCAATTTTGTTCATTACTGCTATTTTTTTAGTAGTTTTAATTGTATTAGTACCTCGGCTTTGTAAAAAATACCTTAGTAATGGAGTGGAAGAGATATCTAAAGCTAACGAAAAATTTCTTAAGTATACTAGCAGTGGATTACACGGTTATGAGACTCTCTTTGTTTTTAATGCCCTGTCAGAGATAAAAAAGCTCGTTGATACGGGCTCTAGTATATTGAAGAAAGCAAATGTTCATAACACTATTAGGAGATCGATTGTCGACATTATTACTAGTGTAGTAAATATTGGTAGTCAGCTAATTATTTTAGGAATTACTGGATTTTTACATTTCAAGGGTGTTTTGAGTGCTGGAGCCATTTTGTCGACAGCAGAATTAGCAACAAAAGTCTTTGATTCAGCTGGAATAATTAATCGCTATTTAGCTCAATTACTTTCAACTTCAGGTATTTTTGCAAAATTTTCTAAGCTGAAAAATCTTGTTATTCCAAGTAATCAAAAGTTTGATCTGGCATCCTTTCCAATGCAATTTAAGACACTGGAATTTAGAGATGTGTCGTTTTCATATCCTGGTTCTAGAACAACAATATTAAGTCATTTTTCTTATGCCTTTATTAGGGATAGTTTTTATAAACTAAATGGTGATTCTGGTAGGGGAAAATCAACATTGCTTAAGTTAGCAACTGGTCAGCTCAAACCAAATTCTGGTGAAATTCTTTTAAATGGAATTAATATTAATCAAATCCCACAAGAAGTCATAAACGAGTTGATTATATACTTACCTCAAAAGGTTACAATTTTCCCTTACTCAATTAACTATAATATTTCATTAGGAAGAAAAGTTGATTTGGAAAAATTAGCCTCAGTAAAAGAAAAGTTTGGAATTGATGATTCATGGCAATACAATTCTCTTTCTGGAGGACAGAAACAACGAGTTGCATTAGCTCGTCTCATTGATTCTACTAACAAGCTTGTTTTACTTGATGAAAGTTTTTCAAGCATTGATTTGAAATCGTCGCAGGATTTACTTCAAATGTTTTTGAAAGATTGTAAAACGATAATTTTAGTTTCTCATCGAAATAATGAAATTGGCGATTTTCCAGTTAAAAATCTCACTTTAAAGTAAAAGCTGGAACAAATGATTTAGCAAAAAAGAAGATTTCTGGGCTATTTGCTGCAGGAAATGTAACTATACCAATATCTGGAATTTCAGAAGCAATACATTCAGCTCAAATCACGGGATTCTATATAGAACGTTTACTAAGGAAAAGTACTATTGCTAATCCAAGCGTTAGGTTTCTTTTTCCCCGAGAGGTCAACTGTAACTATAGCTTGCAACATAATATTGAAGAGTCAAAACAGAAGATGGATAATATTTAAGGATGGAAAAGTGATGATAAAAAAGAAATATTTAAATGTTTATAAATTACTAGCTGGACGGGTGGCAACTAATATTGCTGATAGTTTATTCTATATGGCAATTCTTTGGTACTTTAAAGAAACTGGTCATTCACCATTAATGGTAGCGCTAATTTTTTCAATTGAAGCTGGAATTGACATAATTTCGTTTGGATTTGGTCCGCTAATTGATCGTTTGTCCGTTAAAAAATTGCTAAAATATTCAACTCTTATACAAATTGTAATTAGTGTTATTATCGCGTGTGTACTATACCTTAAGCAAAATAATGTAATCATTGACATATTTTTACTTCTGTTATTTGGTATATCAACAATATTATCATCAATTATTTATCCAACAGAATATAAGCTATTGCCCGTGCTTGTTGAGAAGAAAGATCTCTTGCATTTTAACGGCCTTTTTCAGGTAAGCTACAAGATATTGGACTTAGTACTAGACGGTATAACCACCTTTATTATTGCTACAACATCCATCAGTATAACCATTATTATATCAGCGGTTATTTTTACCATAGCGCTCTTTATCTATGCAAGAGTACAAATTAATATGCTCGCAAAAGATGTACTAAAAAGTGAAGAATACTTTACAGGCTCCTATTTAAAAGATTTACAAGTTGGTTGGGTTACTTTGAAAAGTGAGAGTAATATTATTGAATTGATATTACCGTTATGCGTGGTTAACTTCTTTTTTGGCATTTATGATGTTGGATTGCCTTATTTTGCGGAAAGCTATATACATGACTCGGCGATTGGCTATGGAGGATTGCTGATGGTATCCTCCCTAGGAAGCATACTAGGAGCTCTTGTTATACAGCATTTTAAGTTAGGAAAAAAGAATATGGAAGCCTTTATTACTTTATGCTTCTTGGGAGCGGGAATATTTAGACTCTTGGTTCCATTAACTGTAAAAACTAGTGTAATTTTCGCCTTGATTAGCTCTGCAATCTCTTCTTTATGGATTACAATGATGAACATAGATTTTGAAACTCTAGTTCAAACAAGCTTTTCATCAGCAATTTTAGGTAGAATTGATACTATCAATGACAGTATACTTTCTCTAATGATACCGTTAGGTACATTTGGGGGAAGCTGGATTATAGAAAAATTCGGCTCAATAAGTACACAATACGTTTATGGAGTGGCATTATTAGTTAGTGCAATCTACTATTTTGGTGTAACAAGATATAGAAAAAGATTAAAATAACTCATTTTTTGATTTGGCTGAAATATACCTATTTTGATGACCAACTTCTGACATTTGAAAATGAGAAGTTGGCTTATAAGAAAAAGGTTGATTAACAAAAGGAGCACTACAATTAGTAGTGCTCCTTTTGTTTAGTTGAATTTAACATTATATTTACGTCCAATAGGTGGGAATGTCGGTAACCGCAGAGGCGTTGTATGCCATTGTGTAAAGAGGGTGGCACACAGTAAAATAAACGGTACATCTTCTGGGCGAGCAATATTACAAGTTAAAACGACCCCATTTTTCTTGATATCTGTTTCAACCGTAGCCACTGTTTTAACCCCAGATAAAAAGCGGTATTTTCCGTTTTTGATACTACCTGTAACTAAGTAATTAAGTCTAGTAATATAAAAAAGATTCGACACAGAGTTGTTAAAGCGTTTGACTTTAACTAAAGAATGATTGACAACGTCAATAGTATAGGATGAAATTATGCCATTACCATCAGTATAAAGGCGACCAATTTCAGTTTGCTTATACGTCTTCAAATAAAGTGTATGGTTAGGATTATCAAGATTACCTTGAATTAAGTATTTGATTTTGCCTTTTTCATTTGCAACGGGAATCTGACCGTATTCTTGCTTTTGAGTTAGTTCTAGTAAATAGCGCATTTAAGCACCTCTATTCTTTAGCATTTTCGCTAATAAACTGTTTTAAAATATAAGCTACTCCATTTTCATCATTAGTTTTTGTTTGTACTTGGGCTAATTTCTTAATTGCTGGAACCGCGTTGCCCATAGCTACACCTGTACCGGCATCCCTAATCATACTCTCATCATTAAGGTTATCGCCAATTGCAGCAACTTCTTCTCGCTTCAGGCCTTTCTTTTTCGCATATTCCATCAATGCAGGACCTTTTTGTGCCTTAGCATCATTAATCTCGATATTAGCTGGGGAGCTTGAAGTCACTGCCACATCTCCTAAAGCCATGATTTCCTTTTTTGCCTCAACAAAAGCTTCAGGTCCATGTCCGTCAAAGGAAATTATCTTCATTACTTCAAGCTCTGGATCGTTTAATAGGTCAGTAAAACTGTCAACATAAGTCATGCTTAACATTGCATTACTTCCTGCTGCTGTTGCTACTGCTTTTTTAAAACTTAGGCGCGGATTAAGCGCAGTTAATGCACGAGCTAAATTAACTACTCGTTGGCTAATGTCTTTTGAAAAAATCAAGTCTGAGGTTACAAGCTCATAATAAATGTGGTGCCGGTCCAAAATGTCCGCTACTTGTTTCGCTTTGGCTGTTGGCAACGGATTTTTAACCTGCAGCTTACCATTTGCATCAAATACAAGTGCACCATTAATGTTAATAAAACCTGTGTTAATACCAAAATCTTTAATTACTTTACGCGATTGTTCAGGTGAACGTCCGGTTGCCACCAAGAACTCAATTCCACTTTTTTGGGCCGCTTTAATTGCGGCTACGTTTTCGTCTGAGACGGTAATATTACTGTTAAATAATGTGCCATCAAGGTCACAAGCTACTAATTTAATCAAGATAAGAGATGAGCCTCCTTCGTAACTGAAGCGTTTTATTATTTCATAATCATCTTAACATAAGTAGAGAACATGCCGTTTATTATTTTTTTAATAAATGCGCTTTGTTATGGTAAAAATCGTTAAAATTGTCTAAGTTATTTTCAATCAGAATTAGTTTCATGATACCATATAGGCTGTGAAAGAGAGGGTGTCTTGATAATGAAAAAGTTTATTGGCAATGACTGGGATGAAGTACTAGCTCCCGTATTTGAAAGTAATGAATACCATGCGCTTCATGAGTTTTTGAAAAAAGAATACCAAACTAAGCGGATATTTCCGGATATGTACCATATTTTCACTGCTTTTAAATTAACCCCATTTGCTAAGACTAAAGTAGTTATTTTAGGCCAAGATCCATACCATAATCCAGGGCAGGCAACCGGAATGAGTTTTGCCGTAATGCCTGGGGTTAAATTACCACCATCCCTACAGAACATTTATAAGGAACTTTATGATGATGTGGGCTGTATTCCGGTTCAACATGGTTATTTGAAAAAGTGGGCTGATCAGGGTGTACTTCTACTGAATGCAGTTTTAACTGTACCATATGGACATGCAAATGGACATCAGGGCAAAGGCTGGGAGCAAGTAACAGATGCTGCAATCAAAGCCCTGAGCGATCGTGGTCAGGTTGTTTTTATCTTATGGGGCAAATATGCGCAAAATAAAATCGCATTAATTGACCAAGAGAAGAATTATGTGATTAAATCAGCTCATCCAAGTCCCTTCTCAGCAGATCGCGGCTTCTTTGGCTCACGACCATTTTCGCGCTGTAATGAGGCCTTAAAAAAATTTGGTGAAACACCAATTGATTGGCAATTGCAGCAACAAGTTACAGAATCTGATTTAGCATAGGTGAAATAATGAGTATTTTTGAATTATTAAAGAGCAAAGTGAAAAATTCTAGTAAACAATATCGCATAGTTTTCCCTGAAGGAAATGATCCTAGGATATTAAAAGCCGTTAGAAAACTTAAAGACGATAATGTCGTTAGTCCAATTATTTTGGGTGATCCAGAACAAATAAAACAAGTTGCACAGCAAGAAGGAATTTCACTCGATGATCTTTTGTTAATTGACATTGATAATTACGAGAACCTGAATGAAATGGTAGTCAGTTTCATTCAAGCTCGTGGTAAAGAAATTACTGAATCCGAGGTGCGTAAAGCATTAAAGGATGCCAATTATTTTGGCACAATGATGGTTAAGATGGGAATTGCTGATGGAATGGTTTCTGGTGCAGTTCATTCGACGGCAGAAACTGTTCGTCCAGCATTACAACTTGTTCATACTGCTGAAGGCATGCATCGCGTCTCTGGTAGCTTTATTATGGAGCGAGGGAAAGAAAAGTATCTTTTTGCAGACTGTGCAATCAATCCATCACCTGATAGTCAAACGTTAGCAGAAATTGCTTATCAAACTGTTGAAACAGCCAAAATGATTGACCTTGAGCCACGTGTAGCCTTCCTTAGCTTTTCAACCAAGGGCTCCGCAAAAGGTGAAATGGTTACTAGAACTGTCGGGGCTGCTGAAATTTTTGCTAAAGAGCACCCTGATATTGTTTCAGATGGTGAATTACAATTTGATGCTGCTTTTGTTCCGGAAGTTGCTGCAAAAAAGGCGCCTGACTCTAAGCTTGCGGGTCGTGCAAACATTTTTATTTTCCCTGAATTACAATCGGGCAATATTGCTTATAAAATTACACAACGTTTGGGTAACTTTGCAGCAATTGGACCTATTTTGCAGGGACTTGATAAACCAATTAACGATTTATCACGTGGGGCAAGTAGCCAGGATGTCTACGACTTAGCTGTTTTAACAGCAGCTCAAGCACTTTTTAAGGATAAAGAATAATGACTAAATTAGAGATTAACTCAGCTGCTGAAATGAAGAAAATTGGTGCAGCGATTGCCACTACAGCTAAGCCACACGATTTGCTTTTACTAAATGGTGATTTAGGAGCCGGTAAAACTACACTGACACAGGGAATTGGTTATGCGCTTGGGGTAAGACGTCCGGTGAAAAGTCCAACCTTTACGATTGTCCGTGAGTATGCTGAGGCAAAACTACCAATTTATCACATGGATTTTTATCGTTTAGAAAACAGCGATTTATCATCAATCGATTTAAATAGTTATCTGTCAGAGCCAGGATTGGTTATTATTGAATGGCCAGAAGTTATTCAGGGCTATCTACCAGATCAATATTTGCAGGTAGTAATTAGAAGAGTTGATGATAGCTGGGATTCCACTAAGAGGACATTAGAATTTAGACCGCAGGGAAAGCGCAATGAACTGTGGGTAAAAGATATCATGAATAAATTGCAATAAAAAAGGCAGAGCTGAAATTAATCAGTTCTGCTTTTTGACTTATTTATTAGATTTGGTAAACAAGGTTTTTAATTGGTTCATCACCAAATTCTTTGTTTTGGGCGATAAGAATACCTGCACAGGCTTCACTATCGCTAAGCGCATTGTGATGGTGCCACAATTCAACATTTAATGCTTCGGATACAGTATCTAGTTTATGATTAGCTAGATTAGGTTCAAATAATTTACTTGTTTGTAGGGTGTCGATTACAAAATAGTGCGGTTCTTGAATATCATAACGCGCTAAACTTTGCTTCATTACATTTGTATCAAAACGTGCATTATGCGCACAAACTAGCATGCCAGGCTGATACAAGTCTTTGATTTGAGTCCAAACTTCTGCCATTGTTGGCGCATCCTTTACATCATCTGCAGTAATGTCATGAATTTGAATGTTTCGCGCATCAAACGGCATTTGGGGGTTTATAACTGTATAGAACCGGTCAACAATTTGATTGTCGCGAACCATTACTAGTGCTAGAGAACACGCACTTTCTGGATGGCGGTTGGCGGTTTCAAAGTCCATTGCAATAAAATTCATTTTCTCTCCTTTAAAACTTAATTTTAGTATAACATAGGATGAAGCAATTCACTGAATGCGGTAAAATAAACAAAAGATTTAATAAGGAGAATTTTAACTTTGAAGTTATTTGATTTAGCAAAAGAAGGGATAGAAATTAAGCAACAAGTCCCGCTTAGCAAATATACGTTTACAAAAACTGGTGGTCCAGCAGAATTTTTGGCTTTCCCGCAAAATCAAACAGAGCTTCAAGAGCTAGTTGAAGCAGCTAATGCTGATCAAATACCGCTAACTGTTATTGGAAATGCATCAAATTTAATTATTCGTGATGGTGGCATTGATGGACTCGTCATTATTTTAACCAAAATGGATAAGATTACCGTTGAAGGTCAGACAGTTACTGCTCAAGCAGGTGCACGAATTATTGACACTGCTTTTATGGCAGCCAACCATGGACTTAGTGGAATGGAATTTGCAGCCGGTATTCCAGGTAGTGTTGGTGGCGCTGTTTTTATGAATGCAGGAGCGTATGGCGGTGAAACTTGTGAGGCTGTTGCGTCGGTTACCGTAATGTCTGCAAAAGGTGAGTTTAAAACTTATACAAATGAGGAAATGGCTTTTTCATACCGACATTCACGTATTCAAGACACTGATGATATTGTCTTATCTGCGACCTTTGAATTAAAGAAAGGCCAGAAAAGTGAAATTTTAGCGCAGATGAACTATCTCAATGCATTGCGACAATATAAACAACCATTAGAATATCCTTCTTGTGGTAGCGTGTTTAAGCGTCCAGCTGGTCATTTTGTTGGTCCGATGATCATTAAAGCGGGTCTTCAAGGAAAACAAATTGGTGGTGCGCAGGATTCCACTAAACATGCCGGCTTTATTGTTAATAAAGGAGGAGCAACAGCTACGGACTATCTTGACTTAATCCATTTAATTCAAGAGAAGATTAAAGAGGAATTTGGTCTTGATTTAGAGACTGAAGTTAGAATTATTGGTAAGCCAAATGATTAAGTTTTGCTTGTTACAATAATAGAAAGGAGTATCTATGCAGTCTAACGGAATACATATTTTTACTTGGGCGAACTTCTCAACTATCTTAGACGTTTTGATCATTTGGTTTTTAGTTTACCATTTGGTCATTTTAATCCGAGGTACTAAAGCAGTTCAGCTTGCCAAGGGAATTGTCCTGATTTTTGTGGTGCGCATCGTTGCTGGAATTTTGCAATTACATACCACGACCTGGTTGATCGATCAAATTGTTTCTTGGTCGGTGGTCGGGATTATCATTATTTTTCAGCCCGAGATTAGGCGTGGACTGGAGCACTTAGGGCGTTTGCCAATTTTTGCTGGTCGAGAAGACAGTGAACGTACTGAATCAATCAAGTTTATTAATGAACTTGATAAGGCAATTCAATATATGTCGAAAAGAAGAATTGGAGCATTAATCACTCTCCAGCAAGAAACAGGACTAGACGACTATGTTGAAACTGGTATTAAGTTGAATGCTGATGTAACTGGTGAGTTATTGATTAATATTTTTATTCCTAATACCCCGTTACATGATGGTGCTGTCATTATTAATAATGATCATAAGATTGCCGTTGCGGCAGCCTATTTGCCTCTTTCGGATAATAGTATGATTCCGAAGCGTTTAGGGACACGTCACCGTGCTGCTGTCGGAATTTCAGAAGTTACCGATGCGATTACAATTGTTGTTTCCGAAGAAACTGGTGGTGTGACAATTACGCGGAATGGGCGTTTTCTAGTTGATATGACTCGTGATGAGTACATGAAATACCTGACTGCTGAACTTGTTCCTAAGAAAAACCAAGCAGAAAAATGGTATCAAAAAATTGCTCGTAAGGTTTGGAAGTGGGGTGCTGACCGATGAAAAACTTTTGGAAAAAATCTTGGTTCATTCGGTTAGTTTCACTACTGATTGCAATTTTATTGGTAATTTATGTTAATGACACGCAGGGTGGTTTTTTAACTCAGGGACAGTCAAGTCGGACGAAACAAACTGCTAACAAAACACAAACGATTAGTGTTCCTTTGCAAGTTTCAGTTGATACAGATAAGTATTACGTTGTCGGCTATCCTGAAAAAGTAAGCATTACATTAGAGGGCTCTAATGCACTAGTGACATCAACTGTTAATACGCAAAACTTTCGGGCCTATATTGATTTGACTAAGAAGAAAATCGGTGGTCATGAAGTAAAAGTTCACGTTAACGGCATTAGCAGGCAACTTTCGTATTCAATCAATCCAAAAGTTGTTCATGTTGATATTCAGAAAAGAAAATCAACAACAATGCCTGTTCAAATAGAGTATAATGAGAACGCTGTAGCTCATGGTTATACGGTTGGTCATCCAAGCGTTTATCCGCAACAAGTTGAGGTTACTGGAGCACGGAGTGAGGTTGAACAAATTGACCAAATAGTCGCAAAGGTCGTTCTTCCAAGTGAAATGAAGCATGACTATGAACGGCAAGTTAGCCTTATTGCCTTAGATCATAAAAAAAGGCAGCTTAATGTGGTCATTGAACCTGCTACAGCTAAGGTAACAATACCAGTTTCAGTCGCTCATAAACGAGTTAGGGTTAAGCTAGAACCAAAAAGTGAGCAAAGCGGAAAAATATATTCGCTAACGGCTAAACCGGACTATGTTACTATATATGGGGCAAAGGAAGATTTAGCCAAAATAAGTAAGCTAAAAGTTCCAGTCGACCTTAGTGAAATTGCAGTGTCGACAAGCAAAGTGGTTAAACTAGACTTGCCCGCGGGTGTAGTTAAGTCTGATCCCGTTCAACTTGGAATAGACATCAAAGTAGCAAATTCAAATGTAAAAAGTGAAAAAAATTAAGTAAAAGGAAGGTATTTTAGATGTTGAAGTATTTTGGCACCGACGGTGTTCGTGGAGTAGCAAATCAAGATTTATCACCAGAATTAGCATTTAAATTAGGACGTGACGGAGGTTATATTTTAACCAAGAACAAGGATAAAGATGAGCAAGCTAAAGTTTTAGTTTCTCGTGATACCAGAATCTCTGGTCAAATGTTAGAATATTCGCTGATTTCTGGTTTGCTATCAGTTGGAATTGAAGTTTTAGAAGTTGGTGTAATTACGACTCCAGGTTTGTCATACTTAGTAAGAGCGCAAGGTGCAGATGCCGGCGTACAAATTTCCGCTTCTCATAATCCAGTTCAAGATAATGGAATAAAATTCTTTGGTAGCGATGGCTTGAAACTATCTGATGAAATGGAAGAAGAAATCGAAAAGCTAATTGATGCTAAAGAAGATACCTTACCTCGTCCTTCAGCTGAGGGTTTAGGCTCAGTAACTGATTTTCACGAAGGTAGTGCAAAATACCTCCAATTCATTGAAAATACCATTCCAGTTGATTTAGATGGAATTAAAGTTGTTATTGATGGTGCTAATGGTGCTGCTAGCAACTTGATTTCTCGTCTATTTGCTGATTGTGGTGTTGATTTTACTACGATTGCAACTCATCCAAATGGCTTAAACATCAATGATCACGTTGGTGCAACCCACACAAAGAAGTTACAAGAAGAAGTAGTTAAACAAGGTGCCCAATTAGGACTCGCTTTTGATGGGGATGCTGATCGCTGTATTGCTGTTGATGAAAATGGTAATGAAGTTGATGGAGACCACATTATGTACGTTTTGGGCAGCTACATGGAAGATGGTGGCCGTCTAAAGAAGGACACGATTGTAACTACTGTAATGAGTAACTTAGGTTTTACTAAAGCACTTGAGAGAAAGGGCATTAAAAACATTCGTACTCAAGTAGGTGACCGTTATGTTTCCGAAGAAATGAGGGCAAACGGTTATAACTTAGGTGGGGAACAGTCTGGTCACGTAATTATGAGCGATTACCATAATACTGGTGATGGGATGCTAACAGGTTTGCATTTAATGCTAGTAATGAAGAAGACTGGTAAATCACTAAGTGAACTACTTGAAGATTTCAAGGATTACCCTCAATGTCTTGTTAACGTTCCTGTAAAGGATAAGAAGAGCTGGAAAGAGCATCAACCAATTCTTGATGTTATCAAGGAAGTTGAAGATGATATGAATGGTGATGGTCGTGTCGTAGTTAGACCTTCAGGTACGCAAGAGCTTTTACGGGTGATGGCCGAAGGACCAACACAAGAGGAAACTGATGCTTATGTAAAACGCATCACTGATGTAGTTGAAAAAGAAATGGGCGTCTAAATTCAACTAGTCCAATTAAAAGTAAGAGGCAGGAAAATATTTTTCCTGCCTTTTTTGTGTATACAATAGCACTTATCAGACTTAGTATATACCAATTGTCATACTAATTACTTGACCAATTTTTAAATAAATATTATCATTCCATACGTAACAAAGAAGCTTTCACTAGTCCAAAAAATAAAATATGGACTATACCAAAGGAGAATAATATGTGTGGAATTGTTGGAATTATCGGTAAATCGGCTAAAGAAGTCGTATTAGATGGTTTAGCAAACTTGGAATACCGGGGATATGATTCAGCGGGCATTTATTTAAATGACTTAAATGGGCGAGAATACTTAACCAAAACTACCGGGCGTATTAAGAACTTACGTGCTAAGATGACGCAGGATGAGGATGGACTTGTTGGAATTGGGCACACGCGCTGGGCAACACATGGCAAGCCAACTGTAGCTAATGCACATCCACAATTTGATGAGACAAATCGTTTTTACATGGTTCACAATGGGGTAATTGAAAATTATCAAGAACTAAAGGAAAAATATTTAAGTGACGTTGATTTTCAATCAGATACAGATACCGAAGTTATCGTTCAATTAATTAGTAAGGTAGTTAATGACAAAAAGGTCGATACCTTTACTGCTTTAAAGATGGTACTGGCAGAAGTAAAAGGCTCATACGCAATACTTTTAGTTGACAATACAATTCCTGATCACATTTTTATTGCTAAAAATAAGTCGCCACTAATGCTTGGACTAGGAAAAGACTTTAATGTAATTGCTTCAGATGCATTGTCAGTATTAGATCAAACCAAGACTTTTATTGATTTGGCTGACGGTCAAGTTGGAGATATCACTAAGGATAACTACGTACTAGAAAATCTTGCTGGAGAGAAAATTCAAGCCAAGCCTTATGAGGTGAATATTGATCCTAACGCTGCTTCTAAAGGCACTTATGAATTTTATATGTTAAAAGAAATATGCGAGCAACCAAGTGTTTTGCGGCATTTGGCGCAATACTATTTAGATGAAGACGGTAAGCCAAAAGTTGATCAAGAAATCGTTGATGCACTGACACGAGCAGATCGTTTATATATCTTTGCGGCAGGCACCAGCTACCATGCTGGTTTGGTTGGCAAAGTTTTGTTTGAAAAGTTTGCTAATATTCCGACAGAAGTTGGACTTGCATCAGAGGCTGGTTATCATTTCCCAATGATGTCGAAAAAGCCATTATTTATCTTTTTATCGCAATCTGGGGAAACGGCAGATTCACGTGTCGTTTTACAAGAAGCAATTAAGCGTAATATACCAACCCTTACATTAACAAATGTTCCAGGTTCAACACTTGCTCGTGAAGCAAGCTATTCAATGTCACTTGAAGCGGGACCTGAAATTGCTGTTGCTTCAACCAAGGCTTATACCGCTCAGGTGGTAGTTGAGGCAATACTAGCAAAAGCAATGGGAGAAAGAACTGGCAATGACGCAGCGAAAAATTTTGCTCTAAAGGAAAATTTAGCTTTAGCTGCTGAGGGAGTAGAACAAGTAATCTCCAGTAAAGAAAAAATTGAGCAATTAGCTAAGGAATATCTAGTACCGTCACGCAATGCTTTTTATATTGGACGCGGAATTGATTATCCACTTGCTCTTGAAGCTGCACTCAAACTGAAAGAAGTATCTTATATCCAAACAGAAGGATTTGCGGCAGCCGAATTAAAGCATGGCACAATTTCGTTAATTGAAAAGAATACACCGGTAATTGGCCTAATTAATGATCCGGTTACAGCAGACCTAATGCGCGGGAACATCGAGGAGGTTGTCTCAAGAGGTGCTAGTGTGATTACCATTGCAAGTAAGAAACTGGCAAAACCTGACGACGATATCATTTTGCCAGATATTGATTATTATCTAACTCCACTTGTTAGTGTTGTTGCCGCTCAATTATTTGCCTATTATGCCTCTAAAGCTAAGGGCTTAGATGTAGATAAACCACGTAACCTTGCTAAAAGTGTTACTGTTGAATAAATATTTTTTTAGAACTAGCAAAACAACTAGATACCGAAAAAAGTCGTAAGTAATTACGACTTTTTGTATAATAAAGGGGACGATGCAAAAAGCAGTGGGAGGAGAATACTGTGTCAATAAAATTAATTGCTGTTGATTTAGACGGTACTTTGCTTAGTAGTACTAACTCGATTTTGCCAGAAACAGAAAAGACTTTAAAAAACGCGATTAGCGAAGGAATTCAAGTGGTTCTTGCAACAGGTCGACCTTTATCTGGGGTAATGCCTTTTAACAAGCAATTGGGCCTTGCTGGAAAGAAGCAATATAACATTGTGTTTAATGGCGCGGTCATTCAAAACTTGGCAGGCGATGTTTTGATGAATCAAGAAATGAACTATCAGGATTTTTCCAATATGCGCAAACTTCAAAGACTTGCTCATGTTAATTTACATTTTGAAACGCCAGAGTGTTTTTGGACCTGTGATCGCGATTTAGGGGCTAATCTTGCAGTGAATGCCGCAATGACTAATAACATGATTAAAGTACGTAAGGCAGAGGAAATTCCACAAGATTTTGCTTTTAACAAAGTTGGCTTTAGCATGACTGAAGATGTTAACGAGGTTGAAAAATTATGGAACAATATTCCCGAGTGGGCTTTTGCCAAGTATGATATTGTTCGAAGCTTTTCGACTAATGTTGAAATCAACATTAAAGATGCTTCTAAGGGTAACGCTCTTATGGTACTTGCTGATCGCTTGAAGATTGATCAGAGTCAAGTAATGGTCTTTGGCGATCAAGGGAATGACATTTCCATGTTTTCCAATCCAAACTTTAAAAAAGTTGCAATGGGAAACGCAATCGAACTGATTAAAGATAGTGCGGACTATGTAACTGATGATAATGACCATGACGGAATTGCCAAAGCATTAAAAAAATATGTTTTGTAGTAGAATAAAGTTAGGTTGATTATTATGGTAGAAAAAAATAAAGAACATAATATTTCTGAAGCCGAGTGGGAAGTCATGAGGATAGTGTGGACACTTGGTGAAATTCATACTGGTGATATCATTAAGCAATTACAAGCTAAAAAGAACTGGTCAGAATCAACAATCAAGACACTGATTGGGAGACTAGTTAAAAAAGGTTTGCTAAAGACTAGAAAAGATGGACATCGGTATGCATACTCCGCAACTGTTACTCAAGTGCAGATGATGATTCAGGTTTCAAAAGAAATGATGGATCACATGTGTGATATGCATAAAGGACAAGTTCTAATTGAACTTTTGAAAGATATGCCATTATCTAAATCAGATATCTCGACAATTGAGGATGAGCTTGCTGGTAAGGAGAGCAAGGCGCCTGCAGTAATTAAATGCAACTGCTTAGTTTCAGGTCAACACGAATGCTAGAACAATAGTTAATCTACCTAAGGGGGTAAGCTTAATGAAGAAGTTTACTAGTATTTTTCTACGGTTGATCTTTGCCGCATTGGTTTGTCTATCAGGGTTATTTTTATTTGAGGGCGCTGCAACAATTAATGTTCAGAATGTTCCCAAAATGGCGAAAACAGTAATTGACAAAAATGTTAATAAGACTGGGGATGCTAATTTAAAGGGATCGCTACAGTTAGCAAAAGACTTTGGTGTTGAAGATAAGATTTTTGAGCAATTACCACAAAAGTATCATCGCGATTTGTCTTATATTAACCTTTATAATTTGAGTGTGAGTTACCAAGAAAATGGTGAAGTTACAGCGCAAAATTTGAATTTATCTGAAAAGAATCAGGTTCAAAAGGCTGTCAATTACGTCATTTTAGATCGGTTAAATAAAGAGCTCAAAAACAACGGCAAGCAAGTCAACGATACCATTAATGTTTTCCATTATTTCTTTTTCGCAGCTATTTTGCTTTTTGCTATTGCAGCTCTGCTTGTACTATTCGGTAGTTCTTGGGCTTCGATAGTTTTATTGATCGCCTCTGTAGGATCGTTTGGCGCACTGCAATATTACTTAAATCAGCTAACCCAAAATTTGCAGACAGAGCTTTATCATGGAATTTCATTGACCACTTCGTCTGTTTTGTGGCTTGGGCTCGCCATGGGATTGGTGCTCACATTTATTTGGCCAGTGATCCTAAAAATAACTAAAAAAGAGAATAATTAAAAATAGCATCGTCTATAGAAGTGACTATACTGACGGTGCTTTTTTATGCTCAAAATTTCATAACAATGGAACTAAATGCAATAGTACTATTTACAATTAATAAGTGCGATATTATTAGCCTTTTTTATAAAAACAAGCAATATTGTAATATTGGTGTGATAAAATTGAAAGTGCGAATTACAATTTAACAAGGTAAGGGAGTAAATGATGTATTATTTTCTAAATAACAGATTAGATGCTAATAGCTCTGGTATTGAGCATGCAGAAGTTAAACGATTAAAATTATTCAAGCAAAAGGGTGTACCTGCTAAGATAGTCATGTGTGAATATAATCGTCTTGCTCACCGAAATTTACCATTGTATGAAATGACTGATGATGATTATGTTAACATGTTTGACTTTTTTGCTGGTACAGTAACTTTTCCGGCGAAAGTGGTAACTGTTTCTGATTTATCAATTCCAGATGAGTATCAAATAAGAGAAGTAGATAACGGTTATGAAGTTTATAATGGTAATCGTAAAACTATGCGGATTACTATGTTTCCTAACGGTAGTGTTGATACAATTGATTACTTTAATGGTGACGGCAACCATACAAAACAAGAATTTTATGATACTCGTGGTTTCAAGAGTATGACCCAAATTTATGATACGGCAGATGGACACCTTATTTATGAACAATTTTATCGCCCTAATAATACTGTTTATTATGAGACCTCTTATGAAAAAAGACCTAACTCCTATCCTGCAACAAATATTCAATTGACTGATACGCACGGTAAGCTGCACTCGCTGATGAACACTGGACAGGCATTCACAATTATGCTCGATGAGTTAAATGAGCAAGATGGTGACGAGATTTCGACCTTTATTTCTGACAGAAGTGATTGTTCGAATGTTCCGATGATTAACATGAAAACTCCAGCTCGGAAAATTGAACATTTTCATAATATTCACTTCAGAGATTTTTGGGATCCAAGTTCTCCTATAACATATCCGTCAATTTCTAATAATGAGTTATTAAGCAAGACTGACTTGGTTATAACGCCGTCTCAACGTCAAGCTGATGATATGACGAAACGTTTACGTACACAAGTACCAATTGTATCAATTCCAGTTGGAATCGTTCCTGATAAGCAGTTGAATACCAGACATATTCCAATGAGTGAACGTACGCCAGGCAAAATTGTAGCAGTGGCACGTTTATTTTATGAGAAGCGTCTAGATGATGCGATTAATGCATTTGCAAAAGCATATAGAGAAAACCCAACGCTAAGCTTTGATATCTACGGTTATGGTAACGGACGCGATGGTCTTAAGGAAGAAAAGATGCTTAAGCAGCTTGTTAAAAATCTTGGTTTAGAAAATGTGGTTCAATTTAAGGGCTATACTCAAGATATGGAAACTGTCTACAATACAGCGGAGCTTTTAGTACTATCTTCACGCTATGAAGGAGCTCCTCTTGCAATTGTTGAAGCACAATCGCATGGTGTACCAGTAATTGCTTATGACATTAACTATGGTCCGGCTGATCTAATTCAAGATGGTCAGAGTGGTTTTATTGTTCCGAGCGGACATGTTGATGATCTGGCTGCCAAAATTAAAGAGTACTTTGATAATCCAGCGTTGATGGAGCAGTTAAATGAAGGTGCATATCAAAATGCACAACGCTTCTCTGGCGATAGCATTTGGAAAGAATGGGAAAAGTACGTTATTAATGCCTAATTTTTCTTAATTAGTTAAGAAATAAAACCTATCTTATACGAAATGAGCTCCGAAGTTAGCAGACTTTCGGGGCTTATTTTATTATTGGTGTTTGTTGAAAAAAACAATATCGTTTGTGATTGAATTAAAGGTCTACATTGTAATGTAATGAGGTAAAGGATTAAGAGATGTACTATTTTCTAAGTGGCGGATTAAGTGTTAATAGCTCTGGCATTGAGCATGCACAAATTAAGCGATTAAAATTATTTAAACAAAAGGGGGTACCTGCAAAAATTGTAATGTGCGAATACAATCGCTTTGCGCATAGAAATTTGCCATTATATGAGTTAACTGATGATGACTATGTTAATATGTTTGACTTTTTTGCTGGCACAGTAATGTTTCCTGAAAGAGTGGTAACCGTCTCTGACTTACCGATTCCAGTCAATTATCTAGTAAAAGATGTAAATACCAGCTATGAAGTTTATGATGGTAGTCGTAAAACCATGCGAATCAGTTTGTTTCCTAATGGTAGTGTTGATACGGTTGATTACTATAACGGTGACGTTAATCTTACTAAGCAAGATTTTTATGATACACGAGGCTTTAAGAGTTCAACTAAAACTTATGATACAGCTGACGGTCATCTTGTATATGAACAATTTTATCGCCCAAATAATACAGTTTATTTTGAAATTTCTTATGAAAAGCGGCCAAATTCTTATCCTGCAACAAATATTCAGTTAATTGACGTAGAAGGCAGAACGCATTCGCTAATGAATACAGGTCTAGCGTTCACAATTATGCTTGACGAGTTAAATGAGCAAGACGGTGATGAAATGTCGACCTTTATTTCTGATCGGAGCAATTTGGTAAATGTTCCAATGATTAACATGAAAACTCGAGCTCGTAAAATTGAGCATTTTCATAGTATTCATTATCGAGATTATTGGGATCCAAGTTCTCCTCTGACCTATCCGTCTATTTCTAATACCGAACTATTGAGTAAGACAGATTTAATTATTACGCCATCACAGCATCAAGCTGATGATATGAAGAAACGGTTAAGGACTCAGGTGCCAATTGTGGCCATCCCAGTGGGAATTGTTCCAGATGAACAACTGAATGCTCGGCATATTCCAATAAGTGAACGTATCCCAGGCAAAGTTGTAGCAATAGCACGACTTTTCCCTGAAAAGCGTTTAGCTGATGCAATTAATGCATTCGCAAAAGTATATCAAGAAAATCCGACATTAAGCTTTGACATTTACGGTTATGGTAATGGTGCCGATGGCTATAAAGAAGAAAATATGCTAAAACAGCTTGTAAAAAAACTTAATTTGCAAAATGTGGTTCAGTTTAAGGGCTATACTCAGGACACAGATAGTGTATACAATAGTGCTGAGCTCTTGTTATTAACATCAACATATGAAGGCTTTTCATTAGCAGTTTTAGAAGCGCAATCACATGGTGTTCCGGTCATTTCTTATAACATTAATTATGGTCCTTCTGACATAATCCGGGATGGTCAAAGTGGTTTTCTTGTTCCAATTGGAAGTGTAGACGCCTTGGCTGCTAAAATTGAAGAGTACTTTGCTAATCCTGAACTAATGAAGCAGCTAAATGAAGGTGCATACGAAAGTGCAAAGCGCTTCTCCAGTGACAACGTATGGAAGTACTGGGAAAAGTACGTTATTAATGCTTAATTTTGCTATTAAGTTAAAAAATGATTAAATAAAACCCATCTTTTTAGATGGGTTTTTGTTTTGAAAACGTTATTAATTGCTTTTTAATTTTTTTTAGGTTACGATAGTAAATCGTTAGCTTGCTAACTAAAATTGAAGGAGGAATTTTATGCAAAGGAAATTAGATGCGAGATTGATTTGTTCAATCTTTGCAGCAGGATTGATGTCATTTTCGGGGGTTTTGATTGAAACGGCAGGAAATGTTACCTTTCCAGTCCTAATGAGCGAATTTAACGTTAATATGTCGATGGTTCAATGGATGACAACAGGTTACTTATTGGTTGCATCAATTGTTATGCCACTTTCAGCATATTTAAAACGTAATTTTAGTTCACGTGCACTGTTTATTACAGCTTCAGTTTTGTTTATTGTTGGTCTTTTAATTGATGTAGTTGCTAAGAATTTTATGTTCTTAGTAATAGGAAGAATTGTTCAGGGAGCAGCAGCTGGAATTGCAATTCCACTGATGTTTAACATTATTCTAGAAAAATCCCCATTAGACAAAATTGGTTTATTAATGGGAATTGGAACAATGATTACTGCAGTTGCCCCAGCACTTGGACCAACTTTTGGTGGTTTAGTTGTGAATACGATGGGTTGGCGCTACATCTTCATCTTCATGCTTCCGGTAATGATTATTTCATTAGTTATGGGTCTTTGCTCAATTACTAAAGACTCAGAAAAGATTGAGCACACTAAATTAGATTTTGTTGGCTTTTTAAGTATTGCAGTAACTTTTATTGCTTTGATTTTTGCTTTTAGTAACTTAGCAACGGTTATGCAAAAGCCTCTTACGTTTATTATTCCATTAGTAATCGGAATTATCGGATTGATCATTTTTATTAAGCATTCTTTAAAAGTGGAAAATCCATTGATCGATATTCGAGTATTTAAGAAAAACAAGTTTACTCAAGGTTTAAGTGCATACTTTGTATTTCAAATTAACACGTTAGGTTTATCATTTATTCTGCCAAACTATGTTCAAATTGCTAACAAGCAAACAGCTATGACAGCAGGTCTTTTACTTTTGACTGGTGGAATTGTAGGTGCGATTGCATCTCCTGTTGGTGGGCGTTTGCTTGATAACTACGGTGCCAGAAAACCAGTAATGACTGGTGCGATTCTAGAGTTTATTGGCGGTGCATTATTCTGTGCTTTTGCTTCTAACTTTAGCTCACTTGAAATTATCCTGTTTTACACAGTGACAATGCTTGGAACTGGTTTAATCATGGGCAATATCATGACAGCTTCTCTAAATGTTTTAACTGAAAAAGAACATACTGATGGTAATGGATTATTCAATATGGCGCAGCAATTTGCTGGTGCAGTAGGTACTTCAATTGTTTCAGCAATTATGCAATTTGTTCAACAAATGAGTACTAGATCAACTGCAGCTGGCCGACTGGTTGATGCCGCTCAAATTGGCTTAATCTTTTTGCTGATTTTAGTTGCTATTGGTGTATACTTGCTTTATAAAGCTACAAAGGCTGTTAAAGCAGGAGAATAATTAATGGAAAGACTGGGTTTGACTCTACAACGCGCCCAAAACACTTTTAACCGTAATGTAGATCATTTTGCTAGACAATTAGGTCTGACAGGAATGCAAATGCTAATTATTGAATATTTAGCATCTTTTTCTGGAGAACACTATATTTATCAAAAGGATATTGAGCATGAGTTCAATATCAGAAAGTCGACTGCAACTAATATTTTGCATTTGATGGAGCAAAAAGATTTGATTACAAAGGAAGTTAATCATAAGGATACGCGTTTAAAGGTAATCCAGTTGACAGATAAAGCCAAAAAATTGGAACCTGAAATAACTTCATATTTTGTTTCTTCTGAAAAAGAAACTGAGAAAATTTTGGGTTCTGAGGTAAAAAAAGAGCTGATACAGAATCTGCTTAAATTAAATCAAATATTATCTGAGAAATAAAAAGGCTAGTTACGCTTGTGTAACTAGCCTTTTTTGAAAACTCGATATTTAAAATTTATCTTTCGTAATTAGGTGCTTTTTTAGTGATCTGAACATCATGTGGATGTGATTCTCTCAAACCAGCATTAGTAATTTTTACAAATTGAGCATTTTCAATTAATTCAGAAATAGTTGATGCGCCAACGTATCCCATTCCGGAACGTAAACCACCAATAATTTGGAAAATGATATCCGAAACATCACCTTTATATTCAACGCGTGCTTCTACACCTTCTGGAACAAGTTTATTAGCTTCATTTACGCCACCTTGGAAATAACGGTCAGATGAGCCATGTGCTTGTGCCATTGCTCCTACAGAACCCATTCCACGGTAGGTCTTGTATTTTTCGCCATCACTTTCAAAAATTTCTCCAGGAGCTTCAGTTGTACCAGAAAGCATGCTTCCTAGCATTACAGCATTACCACCAGCAGCGAGGGCTTTTACAATATCACCGGAGTATTTCATTCCACCATCGGCAATAATTGGCTTGTGATATTCACGAGCGGCTGTTGCGGCATCGTAAATTGCAGTTATTTGGGGAACTCCAACTCCAGCGACAACTCTCGTTGTACAAATTGATCCGGGTCCAATACCAACTTTTACGACATCGACGCCAGCATCAAAAAGTGCTCTTGCCGCATCACCAGTGGCAATATTACCTGCAATTAAAGTAACATTTGGAAAATGATCACGAATTTCTTTGATTTTACGTAATACACCAGCGGAATGTCCGTGTGCAGTATCAATAACGATTGCGTCAGCGCCGTTTTCGAGTAGTGCTTCAGCACGTTCAAACGTATCACTAGTTACGCCAATTGCAGCTGCAACCAATAAACGATTGTTCTCGTCGACGGCTGCTTTAGAAACGTCACTTGGTACAATAACATTTTTTACGTTTGCGACTTCGCCAGCTTGTGCGTTGATTGACATGTTCTTATGAATAACACCTAATCCACCTTGAAGTGCCATTGCAATTGCCATTGCACCCTCAGTAACTGTATCCATACCAGCACTAATTAGTGGGATTTTAAGTTTAAGATTTGGTGCTAATTCTGTATGTAAATTAACTTCATTGGGTAATACATGACTTTCAGCCGGAATTAATAAGACGTCATCAAAAGTTAATCCTTCTTTTACAAATTTTGTTGACCAATTTGACATTTACTGCACGCTCCTTGTTTAACTATAGATAAATTATAAATTGATTTTACTTTACTAGTGATTGGGGAGCTGGTCAAGGTAGAATTAATGCATTTTTTTAAAATATACTAAGTGCTACTAGTTTTTATTATGATTAAACAGCAAATATAAAATATACAAGCAATAAGGAAGGTAAGGATAACAAGTGTTTTTTAAAAAGATTTTCTAAAGAACCACTGAAGTAAGCGAGTATTTCTTGAAAGATATTACAGATCCTCATAGACTGATGATCTGCGGTTTTTTGACCAAGTCTAAAAGATGGGATAGAAAATGAAATGAAAGACAAAAGTTTTATTTAAACAAGTTGATCACTGAATAGTTGAGTATCTTCACGCTAGAAAGCAATGGAGTAAATAAAAGCGTATCAAATGCTAATAATGCTTAACCTGCTGCTTATGCGCAATTTGATAGTCCGGATGCGACATAATTTTTACGCACGAGTCGATTTTATCGATTTTGGAGGATCGATAAGTCAGATAGACAAAGTAAAAATCGCAACAGCCATTAACGAAAGTTAGTGGTTTTTTTAATTCATTTATGTTTACAAATGTAAATTTAGTGGTAAACTAATTGTAGTTTACAAATGTAGACATTAAAAAGAATAAAACAAATAAAAAATAAGTTGAAGGAGAGTTAATTATGAAGGTTATTACATTAATTATAGGAATTATGGCTATTGCTTTTATTGCTTGGTGGTTCTTAGGTAAACATGATGCAAGTGTTGAGCAAGCAAAAGTGAATTCTACTAATCAAACGGTTAACATTCAAGTAAAGGGTGGCTATTCACCTGAAAAAGTTGTCCTAAAAAAGGGCGTTCCTGCAACTTTGAATTTTAAGCGATTAGATTCTTCTAGCTGCTTAGATCATGTCATTTTCTCTGACTTGGGAATTAATCAAGAACTACCAAAAGGTCAAGTCGAGCAAGTCAAAATCGACACATCTAAAGCAGGTGAATATGACTGGGAATGCAGTATGAACATGTTTCATGGCAAGGTAATCGTTAAGTAAGTAGGAAAAGGAATCAGTATATGAAGATAACGACACGTTTTTGGACCTCATTGGTACTTTCCCTGCCAATGCTTGTTGAGATGATAATCCATCCCTTTACAGGCTGGATGTTACCAGGTGGTAATTGGACAATGCTGGCGTTTACGACAGTTATTATGTTGATTTCTGCGGGTCCATTCGTTTCTAGCGCCTGGTCAGCATTCTTGAAGCATCATTCCAACATGGATACCCTTGTTGCACTGGGAACAATGATCACTTACCTTTACAGCATTTATGCCATGTTCACGGGAAGGCCAGTCTTTTTTGAGACAGCAGCGTTTGTAATTACATTTGTTCTCTTAGGGCAAGTCCTGGAAGCAAAAATGCGCAGTAATGCCTCGAGTGCAATTAGTAAGCTGGTTAACCTGGGGGCAAAAGAGGCCTTGGTAAAACGCGGAACTGAGTTTGTGAAGGTTCCGATAAGTCAGGTTGTAAAAGGTGATTTAATACAAGTTTTACCGGGACAAAAAGTACCTGTCGATGGAAAAATAGTTTCTGGAACTTCAAATATTGATGAATCAATGGTTACTGGGGAAAGCATGCCTGTTGCCAAAAAAGCTGGAGATCAAGTAATTGGTTCAACAATTAATCAAAATGGATCTTTTGTCATTGAAGCCGAAAAAGTTGGCAATGACACAATGCTTGCCCAAATTATTGAAATTGTAAAGAAAGCACAGAATAGCCATGCACCGATTCAAAAACTAACCGATAAAGTTGCTAACGTTTTTGTACCAACTGTTTTAATTATTGCTATTATTACATTTCTAGTTTGGTTTGTCTTTTTAAATAAGAGCGTACCAACAGCTCTTAACTATGCAGTTTCCGTAATGGTAATTGCTTGTCCCTGTGCTTTAGGATTAGCAACGCCAACCGCTTTAATGGTCGGAACAGGTCTGGGCGCTAAAAAAGGAATCTTGATTAAAAATGGTGAAATTCTTGAAGCTGCTAATAATTTAACTGCAATAGTTTTTGATAAAACTGGCACAATTACTAAAGGAAAACCGCAAGTAACAGACGTCATTGGGAATAAATTAGTAGTATTACAAGTAGCTGCAAGCCTTGAAAAATTATCAGAGCATCCACTTGCACCAGCAATTCTAACTGCTGCTCAAACAGAAAATGTTGAGATGAAAGATGTAACTGATTTCAAGGCGATTGAAGGACACGGAATTAAGGGGATAATCGAAGGGAAAACTGTTTTTGTCGGTAAACCCGAAATTGACCAATATACTCTTGAAACCAAAATGTCTGATGCGATAACTAAGCTGCAAAAAGAAGCAAAGACCGTTGTTATTGTTGCTATAGATGATAAGGTTATCGGTTTGATTGCAATTCAAGATGCTCCAAAGGAAACAGCAGCTAAGGCGATTTCCGACTTAAAGGCGGAAGGCTTAAAAACAGTTATGCTTACTGGTGATAATAAGCAAGTTGCAGATTCAGTTGCTAAGCAAGTAGGAATAGATCAAGTAATTGCGGAAGTTTTACCGATTGATAAAGCTGACGAAATTAAAAAGTTGCAACATAACTATAAAGTTGCCTTTGTTGGCGATGGTATTAATGATGCTCCAGCATTAACACAAGCAGATGTTGGGATAGCAATGGGCTCTGGAACTGATGTAGCGATTGATGCAGGCGGAATTGTTCTAATCAAAAATGACTTAGAAGATGTTGTTCGTGCACTTAAATTGAGTAAAAAAACTTTTAAACGAATTAAGTTGAATCTGTTTTGGACATTTATTTACAACATTTTAGGAATTCCAATTGCTACGGGGTTATTTGCAGGGATTGGTTTTACTCTTAGTCCTGAAATAGCTGGTCTTGCAATGGCCTTTAGTTCATTATCAGTTGTAATAAGTTCTGTTTTACTCGGAAGAGCAAAAATTTAACGCAAAAAGGATAGTCGAAATTTAGTCGACTATCCTTTTTTATTCTGTATGAGCATTAGTTATTTGTAACGATGTTTTCACTTAAATAAAGTGGTTTTAATTTGACTACAAAAAACTATTGAAAAAAGCCGAGCATAATAGCTCGACTTTTTTTACTATTCAACGGATATTAATCAACGGATTTCAATGCTTCTAGCATATCTAAATCTCTCAGCTTTTTGTTGACGATAAATCCTAAAATAATTGTAATTAATCCAATTACACCCAATGGCCACAAGAAGCTTGAGGCGGAAAGGGCTGGATTGAACATGACATTATCAGGTGGAACAACATACAGGATGTAGCGATAAAGCAAATCACCAGTCAAATATCCCACTAGAATCCCAATACCCGTTAACAAAATTGTTTCGCGGTAGATGTACATTGTGACTTCATTGTTGTAAAAGCCTAGTACCTTGATGGTAGAAAGTTCGCGAATTCGTTCAGCGATGTTGATATTAGTCAAATTGTACAAAATAACAATTGCCAGCAAGCCAGCAACAATGATTAAGACAACCATTATCATGTTAAGGGATTGTACAACAACGTCTAGTTCTTGACTAATTGCTGTGTTTTGAACGACACCAGCGACACCGTTAAGCTTCATAAAATCTGCAGCTACTTTTTTGGTGTTCTTATTAGAACTGTTCTTTAAGTTAACCAGATGAGCGTTAGTAGAATACTTTTTAGCAAAAATCTTTTCATACTGGTTTGAGTTCATTAGAACAAAGTGGCCCATATACATTTCAGTAATATTAGCAATCTTCATTCTTCGACGGTGATTGTCTTTATCAGTCAAAGTAATATAGTCACCTTTATTAACATTTAGGAGACTGGCTAAGCGTTCGGAAACGACAACACCACCATTAGTTAATGTAATCTTCTTTTTACTGCGACGATCGTTTAAATAAAGATATTGATCAAGTTTGTGGTCTGATTTTGGCGCAATTAAAGTAATGTCTTGCGTGTCACCAGATTTACCAGCAGTTTTTGACATCGACTCATAATAGATAGGTAGTTCGGATTTAATGTTACTTCCTTCTAGCTTATCATCGAGTGTAGCTTGGTCATTAGCTGAAATTGGGGATTTTTGAGCCACTATCATGTTGTAATGAATTAATCCTGAAAACTGACGATTGTTCATATTACTGATAGAGTTCTTTACTGCAAAACCTGTAAAAAGAAGAGTAGCTGCACCACAAACACCAAAGATTGTCATTAACATTCGTTTTTTATAACGGAAGATGTTACGGGCAGTTACCTTGTGGGTGAAGCTAAGATGATTCCAAATAAACGGAATTCTTTCAAGAAGTATTTTTGAACCAGCTGCAGGTGGCTTAGGTAGAAGTAATGCAGCTGGTTTTTCACGGAATTCAGCTTTTGCAGTTAAATAAGCGGGTAGAACGGAACTGATCCACGATAAAACAAGGGCAATTAGACTAATCTGCCAGTAAAAGTGTTCTTCAATTGGTGGTATCGTCAGAGACTTATAGTAAGCATGGTAAACAATCTGTGGCATTAAAGTATGGCCAAGATAAACACCAATAATTGTTCCGATGGTTCCTGAAAGAAAACCGTAAAAGACAAACTTGCTGATAACAACATTGTCGCTATAGCCCAATGCTTTCAGTGTTCCAGAATTGATTCTTTCCTCATCGATAAAACGATTCATAGTGGTAAATGTGACTAAAGCAGCTACAAAGTACAAAAAGATAGGAAAGACTTTCGCTAAGTCTTCGACAACTCTTGCGACCGTGGTATAGACAAGATTTCCTTCACCACCAGGCACTTCTCGGCGATTGTAAACACTATAACTTGGTGCTGATAACTTTTTTGCCTGCTTTTTTGCCTTAGCTAATTTAAGCTCATTCTTTGCAATTGTTTTTTCAGCACTTGCTGAAGCAGTCAATGCTTTTTGTTTTTTTGCTTGTAAAACTTTTGCCTTAGCAGATAATTCTGCTAGAGCCTGTTGAAGCTGCATTTTTGCTTCCGGTGTAGTAGCACTCGAAGTTTGAGCAGCTAAGGCATTTTTCTGCTCATCTAATTCTTGCTCGGCAAGTAACAGTTGCTTTTTAGTATCGGCTATTTTATTTTTGGCGTTAGTAAGTTGCTGTTCCTTTGGCTTTATTACTTGATTAAAGCTAGCATAAATTCGTTTTTGGCGTTGCTTGGCATCTTTTTTGAGCGTTTTTTGCAATGCCTTTTTGTGATCACTAACTCGGGCAGTATAAACTTTGCCATATGAATCAAGGTTACGTAAATTGTGATATCTAAGGTTGGCAACAGTGTAAACTTGGTGGTTAAAAGCACTTGGCAAAACAACAGCATATCCTTTAAGTTCTCCAGTACCACTATTACTTTGACCTAAGTTAACATTAGATAGAATTTGACTTGAGCGGACAAATCCAACAACTTTAAATGTCTTTCTTTTTAGAAGGGTACTGCCAAGCAGATTCTTCTTTTCGGTAAAACTGACTTCTTGACCAATCTTGTAGCGATTATGATAGTGCTCAGCAAGTGCAACTTCTTTTTTACTTTTAGGTAAGCGACCTTGACGCACTTCGTACTTGCCGACAGATTTAGGCTTTGAAAAAACGCGAAAACTTTCATCGGTATTTTTTAAAACGGTGTCAGTCATATAGCCGAATTCAACTTCTTCAAGACCCTTTGTTTGCTTGATTTTTTCGGTATCTTTTTTGTCAAAACCATAATTACACATTACAGATAAATCTGCAGTGTTAAGTTCTTGCGCATAGTGATTACCAGTATCACGCATATCAGGTCCCGTAACAAAAAGTCCGACCAACGCGAATGCTCCAATCATCATTAAGCCCATAATTGACAAGAATTGTCCTTTGGTATGCTTAATTGACTGCCAAAAATCTTTCCAAATTATTTTTTTCATGATCTGCCTTTTCTACCACTTAATATTTGTAATATCTTCTGGTTGAGCGTTTTGCTCAATTTTGGTTACTTGGCCGTCATGAAAATGAATCACGCGATCTGCAATTGGTGCCAGTGCACTATTGTGCGTAACAATAACTACTGTTGCACCATTTTCGCGGCTCATTTTGGCAATGGTTTGTAAGACGCTCTTTCCTGTTTGGTAATCAAGTGCTCCAGTTGGCTCATCACACAGAAGTATCTTGGGATTTTTAGCAATTGCACGCGCAATTGCAACTCTTTGCTGCTCACCACCTGATAGTTCAGCAGGGAAGTTGTTAATTCGATTTTTTAAGCCAACGTCAATTAAGGTTTGAACTGGATCAAGTGAATCGGCAACAATTTCTGATGCTAGTTCGACATTTTCTTTTGCAGTTAAGTTTTGAATTAAGTTGTAGAATTGAAAAACAAAACCAATGTCATTACGCCGATACGTAGTCAATTGGCGTTTATTATAATTTGCAATATTTTTGCCATCGATAATGATGTCACCAGAGGTGTTGGTGTCCATTCCGCCTAAGATATTGAGGATAGTTGACTTACCAGCACCGGAAGCTCCTAAAATAATTGCCAATTCGCCTTTTTCAATGGAAAAATTGACGTCGTTATTAGCTAAAATTTCCGTGTCACCGGTTTGGTAACGTTTAAAATTGTGTTTGACTTCAATATAACTCATAAATAATTTTCCTTTTAGATCTGTTTTTTGCTTTTATTTTAACTTGATTTTAGCCTAAATAGTCTTCTAACACTTGCAAAACGCCCATTTCATTGTTGCTAGGAGCTTCAAATTTGGCAATTTTCTTTAAGCGTTCATCACCATTTTCCATTGCATAACTGTAACCAGCAAGTTCGATCATTTCTTTATCGTTCATTCCATCGCCAAAAGCAATTAGCTCTTCAGGTTCGATTCCAAAGTAGCGTAAAAAGAATTTGATTCCCTGACCCTTGTTAACGTTGACTGGCATGATGTCGATATTATCAAAACCACTAGTTGTGCAGTGAATTCGCTCAGTATTATCTGCGTTGAATTTCTTTTCAATTTCATTAGCTAGTTCAGAAGAGCAGCTTAGTGTCAGCTTGGTTAAGCTGTCGCTGGTTGGAAGGTCAAGTAAGTTTGCGATTTCATCAATGTTGGGATAGAAAAAGTGCATTAATTTTTTAAAATTGGTGGATGCACGTTTGTTTAAGTAGGCACTATCCAAACCACTCGCAACAATTTCTATTTGGGGGTAATTAGTCTGAATGAAATTAACTAGCTTAATACCAGTTTTATAAGTAAAAACATGTCTAGCGATGACCTGATTATCCTTGGTAAGAATTGAACCATTATCAGCTATAATGTCGATTCGATCCAGAAACTCAAAAAAATCTTGTCGCAAACGCGAAAGAGGGCGCCCACTAGAGACAATGAAATGAACTTTTTGCTCACGTAATTTGGTTAAAACTTGTTCAAACCGGTAATGATCAAACTGCTTATTATCATCTTCAAAAGTGCCGTCCATATCTACGGCAACTGCTTTAAATGGAATTGGTGTCATCGGTGTTCTCCTTCGTCTAAAATCCTCTATATTATTATATATTAGATAGATTGGTTTTTTCTTTATTTAACAAAAAAACAGATTCATTTAACGATGAACCTGTTTTAAAATTTTGATAACTATTTTTTAGCTGAAGTAGGCTTTTTTCTGCCAACTAGCCAGCAAATCAGAATTGCAAACATTGTTTCAATCAGAATTAATACAATGTTCATGCCCAGTTTAGCCTGTCCAAGACTAAGTGTAGCGCCATTAAACAAGTGATTTCTTTCTCCTAAGTATAAATCAAAAATAATTGAACCAATTACTAGAACACCCATAGTTGTCCATTGACCACGATTGAAAGCAATTCCGTATTCTTCTTCACGTTTCCTGATACTTGGCAGTATCGCACCCAAACCAATCAATACTACAATTGCGACAATGTTAATAATTAGTTCATACCACCAATAGCCACTGAATTGCTTAATGTCTTGTGGCGCAATGCCGAGTACTGTTGCCACTGCAGTGACAATCAATAAAAACAGTCCAGCCAGATAGCCAAGCTTGTCGTTTTTAATAAAGACATAATCAGACTTGAATTTCTGTGAATTCTTCCTGATTTGCATGAATGAGAAGAAAATCCAGCAGGTAACACCTGGTGAAATAATACCGTTAAGGTTTAAGAGCCAGTTGAAAATATCATTCATATCAGGAAGGAAAATTCCTAAAAGCATGATGAAAGCTGAAAGACCGACAGTTAAAACGTAACCATTAATTGGTAATCCATTTTTATCTTTTTTCTGCAAAAAGTGTGGCATGTATTTGTCACCAGTATCGGAAATTAACATTCTCGTCATTGCATCGAGTAAAACGGCCAGAAGGGCTGCATTGTAAAAGACTGATGTCCAAGCCCAAATGTAAAGTAATGTTTTACCCATACCATATTGGTGACCGACCATATCAAATGCGTAGTAGGCACCGTTCATCTTTAAATCTTTTGGAATATGGTAACCGTCAAAGTAAATACCAAGTGCGAATGAGCCAAAGACAGTTAAGAAAATGGTCATAATTGCTAAAGCAACCATTGCTTTAGGAAAATCAGCTTTTGGTTTCTTCATTTTGGTAACGTAAGGCGCTACTAGCTCACAGCCATTTAAAGCGTAAATTAACATGGCAATAGTGGTCCAATAATGCATGTCAAACTTAGGAATAAGTGTCTTCCAAGTAAATGGATGAGTTGCCATGTGGCCACCTGATTTAGCTAAACCTAAGAAAGCTAAGAAAACAAACATTAGTGTCATGATTAACATCAAGCCACCGCCGATGGTCGACAAAATTTCCATTGAACGAGAGAAATAGTGTTCAATGATGATGAAGATAATAAACATGGCAAAAGTCATGAGAGCAAATTTGGTGTTAGATATTTGACTCTGAAACTTTTCTGAACCAGTTAATGCCCAACCAATATCGACAATAATCTCGTTAGCTGAATCGACGGCATAAGGGATAGATGCAGCCCAATATGTCCATGCAGTAAAGTAACCAAGGAATTCCCCATTGGTTCCACGTACCCATGAGGAAAGCCCACCGCCTTCCTGATTAAAGACTGAGCCTAATTGTCCAACCATTAATGAATATGGAATAACATAAAAAAGACACATTATGATCCATGAGGTGACAACTGGCATTCCCTGATTTTGGAAATTGTACATGATATCATCGAGGCCAATAACCGTACAGAAAGCCATTAGGGTTAAAACAGGCCACGAGATATATTTTTTATTAGAATCTAGTTCCTCCACAAAAGTTCTCTCCTTTTTTAAACAATTATTTACATTTTACGCATTAAAAATGAAAAAGACTAGGGAATAATTAATAAATTCGTCTGCATTATTATGGTAAGTAATTATATTAGACTGGAAGAAAATCACTCCGCTTGACTTGATAGTATTGAATTTTCTTAAACCGTGCGTTAAGATTATATCGTTAATATTTTAAGAAGAGAAAGAAGGATTCTTATGTCAGGACATTCAAAATGGCACAATATTCAAGGCCGCAAGAATGCGCAAGACGCAAAGAGAGGTAAAATTTTCCAAAAGTTATCTCGTGAAATATATATGGCTGCAAAGAATGGTGGTCCTGATCCCTCTGGGAATCCTAACCTACGTATGGTGATGGATAAGGCACGTGCCAATAATATGCCTAAAACCAATATTGATCGTGCGCTTAAGAAGGCTGAAGGTAATTCAGATGAGCACTACGATGAAATTACATATGAAGGTTATGCACCAGGTGGTGTAGCAGTATTTGTTGAAGCTTTGACTGATAACAAGAATCGGACAGCTTCTGCAGTTCGTGTCGCATTCACTCGTAATGGTGGTTCTCTTGGTGCAAGTGGCTCAGTTGCTTACATGTTTAATCGCAAAGGTTACATTGTAATTGATCGTACTACTACTGACGCAGATGAGGATCAGATGCTTCTTGACGTAATGGATGCTGGTGGTGACGATTTACAAACTAGTGACGATGCGTTCGAAATCTACACTGATCCAAAACAATTTGCTCAAGTTCGTGACGCTTTAGAAAAAGCAGGTTACAAATTGGCAAATGCGGAATTGACAATGATTCCAGAAAATACAACACCTGTTCCTGAAGATAAGAAGGAACAATTTGATAACTTAGTTGATGCACTTGAAGACGATGATGATGTTCAAAACGTTTATACTGCAGCTGAAGAAGACTAATTAATAGAAGATAAGACCTTCCAGATTTATTCTGGAAGGTTTTTTATTTGCCATAATTAGCTATTTTTTAGCTATGTAATAACTATTCGTGCAAGGATCAGGCTAATAAAAGAATCAGATTTACTTCAAATATAGTTGACTGCTTCACAAAAAAACAACTAGTTTATTACCATAATAGTACTAGTGATCATGGCGTTATTTAACAAAGATAGTAAAAGATATTTATAAATTTGAGTAATAAATCACAAATTTATTGGGAATATTAGGTACACAAGTAGTATACTGTTTTACTGGAATTAATTAGATTCTTTATTACAAGACATTTTAATGAGTAGGAGAATTAAGATGACAAAACCCGTTATTTTAAGTACGGATCCTGGAATTGATGATGCAGTTGCAATCTCAATTCTATTATTTGATCCGCAAGTAGATGTGAAGCTAATTGCGGCAGCTGCTGGTAATGTGGGAATTGAACAGACACTAAACAATGTGTTAAAGCTTGAAAAGTTTTTAGGCAAAAAAGTTCCTGTTGTAGAGGGCTGTAAACGCGCTTTAATTAAGGCACCAGTAGATGCGGCTAGCGTTCATGGTAAAAGTGGCATGGATGGTTATGACTTTCCAGAGCCTGATTTAGATTTACTATTAAAAGATACAACAGCACCCGAAGCTATTCACAAGGTAGTGGCTAATTCAAGTGAAAAAGTTACTTTGGTGGGAATCGCACCATTAACAGATTTTGCACTCTACATTCGGCTATATCCTGAAGATTTAACTAATATTGAAGAATTAGTATTGATGGGTGGCTGCATTGGTCGCGGAAATTACGGTATCTATTCCGAATTTAATATTGCTGGTGATCCAGAAGCAGCAAAAATTGTTTTCGAAAGTGGACTAAAAATTCGCGTTGCACCACTGGAGCTTGGCTTCCAGGCACTTGTTAAGCCAGAAGTAAGTGAGCAAATCAAGTCACTTGGCAGTGTTGGTGATATGTTCTATAGCCTGTTTAAACGCTACCGTGGCGGTAGTTTCAATACTGGATTGAAAATTTACGATGCGCTTGCAGCAGGAATTTTACTAAATCCAACTATGTTTGATTTTGAAGAGGCCTATGTGGATATCATAACCGATCAAGGTCCTACAAACGGTGCTTCTTTAATAGACTTCAATAATAAATTGAATAAACCAGCAAATGCCTTAATTGGTAAGTCTGTTAATGTTGATGAATTTATTGCGTGGTTCATCGAAGCAATCAAAAAAGCTTGTTAGATTAGAAGGGAATTTTTAATGAATCAGTTAATCGCAATCGTATTAACTTTGTTGTCAGTAGTCATCTTGGTATACATGTTATCCAAAAAAATGGATATTAAAATTGTGCTATTTGCTTTAGGACTTGTACTTTTGTATTGTGCAGTTCTAATGGGCAATAAGATAACCGTTTTAGCACCAGTGTCGAACCAATTTTTAAAACCTATACAGGTTATAATAGATCAATTTACTTCGACACTGTCACAAGCAGGATTTGTAATTCTATTTTTAGCGGGGTATAGTGCCTACATGAGTCACATTGGCGCAAACGATGTGACAGTAAGTGCTTTGACTTCTTCAATGAAGGGAATTAAATCGGTTTATCTATTAGTTCCGATTGTTTTCTTAATGTCAAACATCCTTTCTCTTGTAGTTCCAAGTGCTTCAAATTTAGCAATTATTTTATTGGCAACATTGTATCCTGTTTTAAGAGCAACAGGAATGAGTAGATTAACTTCTGCTGCTTTGATTGCTACTTCAGCTACAATCATTCCAACACCATTAGGTTCAGATAATGTGGCATTGGCTTCAGCCCTACATATGTCAACTACACAATATGTTTTTGGTTACCACGCTTTAATTTCAATCCCGACCTTACTTTTAATGGCAGTAATTCAATATTTCTGGCAAAAACATGAAGATAAGAAAGATGGACAAGAAATTAGCTATGAAGAAGAACTAAAGAAATATGGGTTAAAAGAAGAGAGTACCCAGAAACTTAAGGTTAAAGGTGGAAAATTCGTACGCTTTGTATACGGCCTATTGCCTTTAGCACCAATTATCATCTTGATAATTGACTTCATCTATAATCTTGTTAGAGGCGTAACTACAACCATGAGTGTGCAGGAAGTGACACTTATCAGTTGGATTATTGCCATTATTGTTGAACTAATTAATACCAAAGATGCTAAACAGGTTTTGCAGGACAGCAATGTGTTCATTAAAGGGATGGGCAATGCAATGAGTATTGTCGTACTTTTAGTTGCTGCTCAAACTTATGTCCAAGGATTAAACGCAGTTGGTATCATGACAATGCTACAAAATTCAATGACAGATATTAAAAGTGCCGGCATCCTCTTGCCAATAATTATGGTAATCTTTACTGCTATAATTGTTATCTTGAGTGGTAGTGGTATTGCATTGATTTTTGCATTAATTCCATTGATTGTACCGTTAGCAAAATCTGCCGGAATTGCTCCGCAGCAACTTTCTGTTCCAATTCAATTAGCAGCTAATTTGTTAAGAGCAGTTTCACCTGTTGCGGCAGTTGTTCTAATCGTTTCCGAGTCAACTCACTTGGATACAGCTCAAATTATCAAGCGGACTTCTGTGCCAATGCTTGGTGGTGTAGTCATTATGCTAATCTTGTCATTCTGTCTACTATAAAAATGAATAGAAGAATAAAGAAGCAGTACTTAAAGTGCTGCTTTTTTGTTTATCCAAAATAATATTTGATTTTAACAAAAAAATTCCAGGTTTTTGCGTAATTATTATTGGCGGCAAAAAGGAGGTATTTATGCGAATTAAAGAAGCGGTTAGTTCATTAATTCAAGAAGCAATTGACTGTCACGCCAGCGACTTGTTCTTTTTAACCCAAAAAGGAAAATTAGTGGTTAATTTTCGAACAATTAATGGAATTGCAAATCAAGCGAATTTTTCGATTAACGAAGGAAAGGAGTTGATTAATTATTTAAAGTTTGCGGCTCAAATGAATATTGCTGAACACCGACGACCGCAAGTTGGGGCATTTGATTTTGAGTACAATAAGCAAGTATATTATCTGCGCTTATCCAGTCTTGGTGATTATACTGACTGCGAGTCACTGGTTATCAGAATTATTTACCGTGTAAGTGAAGGAAAGTATTTCTTTAACCAGCAACTTGAATTACTGAAAAGCTTAGCGCAAAAACGTGGTCTTATTATTACTAGTGGTCCAACGGGCTCGGGAAAAACGACCACCATGTACAAACTTGCTAAGTATGTTGGTCAAGACAGGATGGTGATGACAATTGAGGATCCGGTGGAAATCCATGAAGCTAGTTTTTTACAGACACAAGTTAATTTAGAGGCAGCCATTACATATCCGATATTACTTGAAGCAGCTTTACGACATCGTCCGGATATTCTAATTATTGGCGAAGTCAGAAATGCAGTAACTGCACGTTTGGCAATTGATGCGGCCTTGAGTGGTCACTTAGTTTTTGCAACGGTTCATGCAAAAAGCACACTGCAAACAATTTCAAGACTAGAAAGTTTGAACATTACTAAAAGTGAATTGGTAAATTGTCTTACTGCTGTTTGTTATCAACGTTTATTGCCAACAAAAGATGGTTTTTCTTGTCTAATGGACATTGCAAGTAGGAATTTTTTGCAAAAAAGCATCTTGAAATCTCAACGGGGTGATTATGTTGACTGGCAAGATAATATAGCGAAGTTAAAGCAGGAGGAGAGAATTAGTGCGGCAGTATTTGAGCAATTCAAGCAAGGGTAAGCTAAATAGTAGGGAACGATTTCTCTTTTTGGATTACTTACAAAATAGTTTACTTAATGGTTTTTCTCTTGGTACAAGTTTGGAATTAATGCCAATTGTTTGGCCAAAGCAGAAAAAGATCCTTGGAAAGTTAAACAAACGCCTTCAGTCTGGAACAAAATTGAGCAAAGAAATGGAACGACTAGGCTTTTCAAAAACTGTTGTTACCCAGATCGACTTAGCAATGAATCAAGGCAACTTAGTTGAATGCCTTGGCCAACTTGCGTCATTGAGTAGATTGAAAAATGAACAAATAAAGAAATTAAAAGCCGAAATGTCCTATCCATTTGTTTTAGCTGTAATGATGGTTTTGTTGCTCGTATTCATGCAAACTTTCGTTTCTAGTCAGTTTGCAAATACTGGAGAGCATACTGGAGACATTATGCTATTTGTTTTACTTGTTATGGGTCTACTTTTTATCTATTTTTTAGTTAAAGTTACCACCTTATTGAAGAAACAGGACTATCGTTCTCTAGTTAAGTTAGGACACTATCCAATCATTGGTTCGACTATTAAATTATATGTTAATTACTTACTTGTTTATGATGCTGGTTTATTGCTTGCAAGTGGGTTTTCACTACAAAAGATGTGTGAGTATGCTGCTAAACAAGAAACAGGGTCACTACAACAAGTGATTGGTGCAAAAGTTGGTAACCAGCTTAGGGATGGTAAAAGCCTGGAGGAAATTATCAAGAAAGAGTCTTTTTTACCAAATGAACTGTTATTGCTAGTTCAAACAGGTGCGAAAAAGAGTGATTTAAGCAAGCGTTGTTTGCTTTTAGGGAAGACACTGTTTACTAATTTGTCCAACAAAATTGAAAAGTTAATTGTTAATGTTCAACCGTTTTGCTTTATCTTAATTGGATTATGCATTATCGGGATGTACTTAAAGTTATTACTACCAATGTACGCAATGATGCAAAGTATTTAGGAGGATATAAAAATGAAAAAAGTAATAAAAAAATATCTATTGGGTTTACTAGCCAAAAATAGAAAAGCACAAGGATTTACTTTGATTGAGATGGTAGTAGTCGTTGCTATTATCGTTATGTTGTTACTAATCATTGCACCTAATTTGACTAAACAAAAGCAAAGTGCAAATGACAAAGCTAATGATGCATTTAAAACGACACTCCAAACTCAGGCAGATTTATATCAAGAAGACAAAGAGCGCGACGGTAAGGAAATTTCCTTTAAAAATATGTTTGACGACGGCTATTTAACTAAGAAACAGTTTGATAAGACACAAGATTATACAGTAACTAACGGTGTTGTTCAAAAGAATGCAAACTAAAGCAAGCCAACGTGGCTTTACAGTTATTGAAATGGTAATTACTTTAGCAATTTCAATCGGAGTAATTATGCTGGGTACAGTTTGTCTTGACGGTTATAGTGAAAAAATGATGTTAAATAATACTACCAAAGAAGTTAAAAGCACAATCGAACAGGCTGCTACAATTTCTACCATTAAACATGTTGCAAGCTACATCAGGTATTATCCTAATTCGAATATGTTGACGGTTACCAGAGCTGGCCATAGAAAAGTTGTTAAAATTGCACCCCAAATAAAGATTTATAAATTGTCAGATTTATGGATTTCGTCAAGCGGCTCAATGTCACCGAGAACAATTGTAATTGCCAATCGTCAAGAAAAAAGGACAATTAGGCTGCAAATGATGTGGGGACGAGTGATTGACAATGCAGCATAAAATAGGTGGTTTTTTAATGGCTGAAAGTTGTGTCGCACTCTCTATTACATTTTTAGGAATTGTCAGTATTTCATTGATTGTGAGCGAAAGTAGATCATTCGAACTAGAAAATGAGCAAAAAGTTGATCGTACTTATGCTATGCGAGCAATGAAAGAAAATGGAATTAAGCAAATTATTGTTCATGATCATGTTTATCAAATGATAGGTGATTCAAAAATTTATGACGCAACTAAAAAACAAACGTACAAGGTCAAAAAGTAATGGCTTCTTATTGGCTGATGCTGTATTTGCTGTTTTTGTAACCTTGCTAGCAGTTGTAACTTTACAGAATATGTTAAAGAGTATGGCAACGGCTGATAAAGCACATCATCGAACCGATGACATAGTATTTGCTTATGTTCAATTTGATCATTTTTTGAAAGAAGATGCTAAAACCGTTTATCTTTTTCCAGCTGGAACAAATAGCCGTCAAGTTGCTATCAAAAAAATTGATCAAAGCGGAAAAACGCAAGTTTATATTTTGGCTTCATATAAAGACATGATTAGAATGAGGACGCCTGAAGGAGGGCATATGCCACTACTGTTAAACGTTAGAAAGGCCTCATTTATTAGTAAAGACCAACAAATAAAAATTAACGTCGTCGAAAAAGATGGGCGATCATCTGAAATATATTTCAAATTGGATGCAAAATCTAAAACAACAAAAAATGAAAAGAGGGAAAATAATGAAATTAAAAGCTAGCGCTTTATTAAGTAGCGTTTTAGTTTTAACTACCTGTTTGCTTTTTTTACAGTTTTATCAAGAAACCTATTGTAGCAGTTTGCAAAACAATACGCTATTAATCGAATATTTATGTCGGTATTGATTTACTTGCGCTTGTTACCTGATTTCTATTAAAATGTTTAGAAGAAACGGGGTATCAAAGTGGATAAAATTGAAAACTTATTTAATAAATTTATTGACTGCGTTGAGGTATTACAGAATGCTCTAAACGTATCATTTAGTGAAGCATTAACAGAGACTTTTGATAATTTGGAAAATGAGCAGATAAAGGTTGAATTAGGTGCACCTGATAAAGAAACAGTGGCCCAACTAAGTGAAAAATACCAACAATTGCATTATGAAGACCTTTCACAAAAGGCGAAAGTTCAAATATTTACTTTTTTAACACTCAAGGCTATTAACGAGGATGGTTTAGATCCTAATCAGATGCCAACACCACCAGTGATATCAACTATTATTGCGATGTTTATGCAGAAATTATTACCAGATCAGGGGTTAACTATAATTGATCCCGCAATTGGTTCAGGCAATTTATTATTCTCGGTGGTGAATCAGCTCAAAAATGCGAATCATTCGAAAGTAGATTTTAACTTATTTGGTATTGATAACGATGAAGATATGCTGAACTTTGCCGATATTAACGCTCATTTGAATGGTCTTGAAATAGAGCTATTCAACCAAGATGCGTTAACACCATGGTTTTGTTCTGAGCCAGACGTTGTTGTGAGTGATCTACCAATTGGTTATTATCCAATTGATGAAAATGCAGAAAATTTTGCAACCAAGGCTGAAAAAGGTCATTCATTTGCTCATCTTTTGTTTATTGAACAGATAATTAAGAATTTGGCGCAGGGTGGATATGCTTTCCTTGTTGTTCCTAAGGACATTTTGTCTGGAAAAACTGGAAGTGACTTTATGCCATGGTTATCAGAAAAAGTTTATTTAAGAGCAATAATTGAGCTGCCAGATAATGCGTTCCAAAATAAATTTAATCAAAAGTCCGTTTTAGTTTTCCAAAATCATGGTAAAAATGCTAAAAGTAGTGAGGTTTTTCTCACAAAGTTGGATACACTTAAAAAAGAAGAGGACCTAATCAAGCTTAATGTTAAACTAAATGAGTGGTATACTAAAAATATTCATTAACTTGTGAAAAAAGTCAAATTAAAGTGTATGGAGGAATCTCATTTATGAAAAAAGTTTTAGCAATAAACTCAGGAAGTTCTTCATTTAAGTATAAGCTATTTGCTATACCTGAAGAAAAAGTATTGGCAGAGGGGATTGCTGATCGAGTTGGTATTGATGGCTCATCTTTTGAAATTAAGTTAGCCAATGGTGAAAAGCACGAAGAAAAGGTTGCAATTCCCGATCAAGAAACAGCTGTCAATTTGTTATTAAAGGCTTTAAAAGAATATAAAGTTGTTGAAGACTTGAGTGAAATTGCTGGAGTAGGTCACCGTATTGTTGCCGGTGGTGAAGATTTTACTGATTCAGCTATTATTGATCAGGAAAAGCTGCAAAAAGTTTACGATTTAAAAGAATATGCCCCATTACATAATCCGGCTGAGGGAAAGGGTATTGAAGCTTTTATGAAGTTACTACCTGATGTTCCTGAAGTAGGGGTTTTTGATACTTCATTCCATCAAACATTGGATCCAGAACACTACATGTATTCAATCCCTTATAAATACTATGAAAAATATGGTGTGCGTAAGTATGGTGCACATGGTACTTCTGTGCGTTACATTACTGGTAGAGCAGCAGAAATGCTTGATCGTGATGCCAAAGATTTGAAATTAATCGTATGTCACTTAGGTTCTGGTGCATCTGTTACTGCAGTAAAGAATGGCAAATCATATGATACATCAATGGGCTTCACACCACTTGCTGGTGTTACTATGGGTACTCGCTCTGGTGATGTTGATCCATCTGTTTTGCAATATATTATGAATAAGGAAAACCTTGATATTAATCAAATGATTGACATTTTGAATGATCAATCTGGTTTATTAGGTATTTCTGGCATTTCTTCTGATATGCGTGACTTGGAAAATAATTCAGATGAAAAAGCTGCATTAGCACGTAAGATTTTTGTTAACCATATAAGACAATATATCGGTTCATACATTGTTGAATTAAAGGGTGTTGATGCAATTATTTTCACTGCTGGAATCGGTGAGCATGATGCAGGCGTTCGTGAAGAAATCATGAAGTCATTTGAATTTATGGGACTAAAGCCAGATTATGAAGCTAATAAATCTAATGGTGAGAAGTTCATTTCTAAGCCTGATTCAGCAATCAAGGCAATGATTATTCCAACTGATGAAGAATTGATGATTGAACGTGATGTTGTTCGTCTAGCTCACTTGAGTTAACGATAAAACCTGTAATTAAATAAAGAAGCCGCTAAGGAAAAACTTAGCGACTTTTTTTGTTTATTTTTGATATTATAGTATTTGGAAATAATGCTGTAACATAGGGAAAAATATGTGTTATTGCCTAAAAGAAATGTGTCGTCATTAAACGATTTAGAAGAAAGAATAGCTTTTTTGACTGTTATAGCACTATTAGGCAATTCAATTTTACAAGTATCTCAGCCATAGAGAATTAATTATGACATTTTGACCAATATGAATAATTTATTGCACACACATGTCTTTCCCAGATTTCAAACTGAGGAACCCGAAAGGCTAGCCAAACCAGTTTGGTTATATGATTCGCATTATTAGATTGATTTTGACTATTAATATAATTCACAAAAGCATAGTCGGATTCAACGGTAAATAACTTAAAACTTGAACAAAATAGTAAAGGAAAAATAAATGATTAAATTAGTTGCGATTGATGTTGATGACACATTATTAAATAGTCAGGGAAGGTTACTTCAATCTACTATTGAAGTAATTAAAAAAGCAGTAGAGCGTGATATTAAGGTTGTGCTATGCTCTGGACGACCATTAGCTGGTGTGAAGCATTTTTTGAATGAGCTAGGAATAGTTCAGGATAATCAATATGTTGTTACTTTTAATGGTGCTGTTATTGAGACGGTGACAGGTAAGACTTTACAAAAATCTGGAATTGATCAAGCAACTTATGAAAAGATTGACCAATATTCGAAAGAACATGGCGTGGATTACAATATTGTTGATGAGAATAGTGCAATCATTACAAGTAATTTAAATGTTAATCGAATTACTGTTGTCCAGGCGTGGGAAAACAGTGCAGGTGTCTTAATCAGAAAACCTGATGAATTACCTGAAGATGATCAAGTAATTAAGGCTGTTTTTGGTGATGAAAAAGATAAGCTTGATCAAGTTGAAGCTGATGTTGTAAAAACATTTGGAAAAGAAAATTACGTGGTACGCGCAGCAGCTAACTTTTTAGAAATAATGCATCCAGATGTTAACAAGGGAGTAGCACTAGAATTTTTGAAAAAAGAACTAGGATTAGAAACTGCTGAAGTAATGGCTATCGGGGATGAACGCAATGATATTCCAATGTTTAAAGTGGCTGGAACTTCAGTAGTAATGGAAAACGGTTCTGCTGCAGCAAAAGAACATGCAGATTATGTAACTGCTTCAAATGATGAAGATGGGATTGAACAGGCATTTAATAAATTTGTTTTGTAAAAGTTTTATGTGGTAACGCGAAAGCTATTGGATAGTAAGTTAGTGTAAATTATGCTATACTATTTCTATCCTATTTGGGGATGTTTTGGGATTCGACAGGCGTAGATTCGCATTGACTGCGATCCGTAGGTCACGTCTGCGTTAACAACGTCAACAGTTTTATAACTGCAAATAAAGAAAATTCTTACGCATTAGCTGCTTAATTTAAGCGCATGTGTTGCTTTTTATCGGATTACTCACGTCTGGTAGAAAGTATCAACTTAGTGAGTTACGTTTAACTACCTCATCTGAATAGTTAAAAAGAGTCATTTCAGGTTAGCTAGTCCATTCTAGCCCTGTTATATGGCGTTTTGGATTAGTGAAATTCAAGTAATATAACTATGATTGTAGATGTCAGTGACGGAATGCGTTTGGACAGGGGTTCAATTCCCCTCATCTCCATAAATAAAAAGAAAAAGACTGATAAATCAACGCTTATCAGTCTTTTTTGATACAAAAGTTCGAAAAAAGTTCGAAAAAAATAATTAAAGATTTAAACTGTCCATAAATTCTCGTACTCTTTCGCGGCCAGATTCTGTAGAGTGAGTGTAGTGTTTGGTCATAAACTCATCTGAGTGGCCCATTACTGCTTGAACATCTTTGATGCTTTGGCTCTTATTGAGAGTAGCGTAGGTATGGCGAAAACCATAGACAGTAATTGGCCTTAAACTTGGATTTTGTTTGTAAATATTTTTTAGCCAACGGTCAGGCTTTGAAATTGCAACATACTTGTTGCCAGATCCGTGAAAAACAATAGGGCAGATTAGCTTGTCTTTTTTATGATATTCATGTAATACTTCAATCATGTGGCTTGTTAAGACGGCGGTTCGTTTAGAATCAGCACTTTTTGGGGACTGAACTATTTGCGTATTATTCATACCGATAGATAGAGTTTTAGTTACACTAACAGTTCGTTTGTTGAAGTCAATGTCTGACCAGAGAAGTGCTAAGGCTTCTGATTTTCTAAGTCCTGTAGTAGCTAGTAGCAGAAAATAGGTGTAATACTTGAAATTATATTTTTGAGCAGCAGCTAAAAATTCTTTTAATTCCTCTAAAGTATAAAAATTGGTTTTAATGTCTCTTCTTTTTCGTGTTGTTTTTTTAGGAATGATAATCATGTTAACTGGATTATCTTCACGTCTGCAATAACGCATCGCGGCTGCGTATTTATAAATCTGGTCAAAACGATTTATTATTTCTCGAAACTTAACAAGTTCTTCGGCCTTTTTATTGGCGAAAGCCTGAAATTTTTCACTACTAATTTGATCGATGTAGTCGCTCCCAAACCATGGCTTAATGTGAACTCGATAATTGATTTGAGTTTTGTTTGCAGTGGATTCCTTAACCTCATTTTTGTAAATAGGGAACCAAATTTTGTAAACGTCATCTACTGTCTTTTGCTTAGGTTTTGAATAGTGTCTGGTTCCCTCAAGCCGCACCTTATCATAAGCATCCTTGGCATCATTGTAGTTATCGTAGGTACCATTAGCAAAAACCCGTTCACCTGTTACCGGATCAAGTCCAATGTAAGTATTGTACTTGTATCGCTTAGCACCACTCTTAAGTGTTATCTCTTTGATATTTTTGTCTCGTTTTGGCATAAGTACCAACCTTTCTCTGTTATAATGAAAGGGAATGACTATTTAGTTATTCGCATTTTTAAGTCTTTAAGAACTGAGTTTGCCGACCTGCTTCTTAAAGGCTTTTTTATTTTATTTTAAATCTGTCTGTGCTTTGGAAGTCAACTTGTTGTTATCAAACACGAAGGTAGCAGTTGCGCCGTCTTTGCCTTTGATACCAGTCATATAAATAGCAGTAACGTTAGTCTGTCCCATGGTAACACTCTCGTTTAATCCATCGGGTTCGCCGAATGATTTAACGAGTGCATCATATGTACTGTCATCTTTAACTTTGTTAAATGCTTTAAGGTCCAACTTCTTACTAGTTCTATTCCATTTAAATCCTGAAATAGTCTTAGTAATAGCTTTCTTGTGTGCAAATTGCACTAAGATATCTGTACCTGATTTAGTCCAATTATATGATTTGACCTTAAAACCACTTACTTTGGCTGTACTAGTTGAATTAGGTTGACCCAAAAGGGCAGTAACTTCATCAACTGATGCGCCACCGTTTCCTTGTTGCGCAACATCACCAACTTTAATCTTGTCATACTTTTCTCTAAAAGCAGTTTTTTGCTCCGTTTTTCTCTTTTTCTGCTGAGTAGTCTTTGTTCCAGTGCTGCTTGACTTGCTTTCTGATGAATTAGAAGAGCAACCAACCATAGATGCAGCTAATAGTCCCACCCCAACTACTGACAATGCTTTTTTAAACTTATTCATAAAATCTCCCTTCAAAAATAACCGTAGGTTTAACGTCACTGGCGTTATGGACAAATTATATTTTTAAAAATAAAGATTGTTTTTCTTTTTGTATAACTCTGTTGCATCATTAAGCATCCTAATAGGGATGCCGTACTCATAAATAAACTGAATTGGTTCTTCAAATGTATCAAACTGATCTGAAGCATAATCGTAGATTAAATTTAACGAATATAAATCTGCGAATCGTTCTTCAGAGTTAATAGGCTTTCCACAGTAGAATGCTGCGTTAGAATCTCCGTTCATAATATGGCCTATTTCGTGTCCAATTATGAAAGGTAATTCTTGTTTATTTCTACAATTTTGATTTATTACAATTAGTTTCTTTTCGGGCAGTGCAACAGATTGGTAATCTATATTTTTCCATATTAATGCACAACTAACTCCGTTATCAAAAGCAAATTGAAGGAGATAGGTGATTAAATCATCCATTTATTTATCTTTTCCCTTTCTAATATCACTGTCCATTAAATTGCGAATAACGTCCAAATATTCCTTAGGCACTGGCTTTCCACGATATGAATAAATAGTTTCATCATCTGCAATATCAACAAAAGGATGTTCACTGTCTTTATGTACAGGGGACGAATCATCAGTATTACCCAATAAGTAATCTGTTGAAGTATGCAGTACTTTTGCAACATTTTGTAGATTATCAATACTAGGGGTTTTAGTTTTCCAATGATAAATAGTTCTAGTACCTAAACCAGCTTTATCATTTACTTCAATTAATGATAAACCCTGCTTGCGAGATAATTCTTTTATACGGTCAAAGGCTGTCATATCAAGCTCCTAATGAATATGACAAAAATATTTTCGCATTTTTCGCATTTTTGTATTGGTTAATTCGCAATAATGCGTAATAATATATTTGCCAACAAAATTATTTACACTTTTAAGTAAACAAAAAAAGTATTGAAATGTATGGGGGATACTGTTCAATTGCTTTATTTACTATGCTTACATATTCGCATTTATACGAAAAAATGTCAATGCGAATTCGTAAATTTGATGACAAAATTATTGACACTTTTATTTAAGGAAAGGAAGTGAGCTAATGCCAGCCGAAGAAATTTTAGCAAATACTAAACGCAAAATTTTTGCTGATATCAAATATGAAATGGATAAAAGAGGGTATACAACGACAAGTCTAGCTGAGTTGTTAAATATAAATCGTCCAACTGTTAGTTCTGCAATTCATGGAGGAACAACACCCAGGGATGTAGAAATTAGGAAGAGAATTTATCAAATTTTTGAGATGAGAATTAACTAAGGCTAGGGTCTATTGAAAATCAATAGCAAAATTGACGTTATAAATTCTGAATATAAGTTGGTAATTGAGATTGAATTAGGTAAAAAGGAGAAGAAATGAGCATAACGAATCAAGAAATTCCCTCTCAAGCAGTTGAAATGTTTACTAAGGGATTGACTGCAGTGTATCAAGATGCAAAAGCAAAAGCACCAAAACTTAAAAATCCAAAATATGGGTATTTTAACAAAACAAATGCAGCCATTTATTTAGGAGTTTCTAATCCAACTTTTGCAAAATGGATAGCAAAATACAACATTCCTTACACAAGTGTTGATGGGGTTAGACGATTTGATAAGTGTGATTTAGATGAATTTATGAAAAAGCATAAAAAGTGGGCGAGGTGAAATAAATTGGAAATAGGAAGAAAAGAAGTTAATTATATTTATTTTTTCTTTGATCAATTCGGAGAAAGAGTACCGCTAATTGCAGGAGCTGATTTAGGAAATAACCTTGATAGCGAAATACATCCAAATTCGATACTAAAAAAAATGATCTTGGAGCAACTGCCCAAAGATCAGACTTCAAAGAGTATCTATTTATGGATAGATGGAACTGAGTTTAAGATAGGCCAAGTTTCTTAGCAACAATACTTTTGGCCAAAAAAGCTATTGTTTCAAATGACACTTTTAAACCAAGTTCTTTAATTTTATTCTTCGCTTCATTCCAGACGTTTTGAGTTCTAACTGAATTAAGATACTCATTTCCTTGCCAAGTTAGATTACCTGGCTCAGTTATCTTATATGAATTGCCTATTAATTGAGGGGACTTTGTAATAAGTCCGCCTTCGTACATTCTAGCTAATGTAAATGTTAATTCGTCATATGAACATTCTTTTTTGGTAGCGAAATCTATTAGTTCTTGAGCTGTTGGACCACTAGTGTGTTCACTCTGGGCATATTCAATAAGTATATCTCTCACAAGGTCATAATTTAATTCCATGTTTTCACTTCCTTTTATTAAATTATCTCACTGATGGGAACGTGAAGGCAAAGATAGAAAGAAGAAAATAATGTTACATATTCAAAAATTCAAAGAAAGGATATTACAACAATGGCAGCACATATTATATGCAGGTTTCGGCACCTATCCGAAAAACAGAAAGTTATTAATCGCATCATTGCTTATAGTAATTGCTGGACTGGTATTAACGATTATCGTTTTAAGCCTGCCAGAACGATTACCAGGAATATAAAAAAAGCCCGACGGCAATCGGACTTAAATTATAAATGAAATCTAAGGAGATTATAGCACAAATGAAGTGTATAGGTACAGAAGCAGATGGTGGACTAGCCACATATGGTGAAAATGGTGATGACTATAGCAGCGCAAGGGACTTTGTTGTTGGTCAAGCATGGAAAATGAATAACTTGAAAAAATATACAGAGCGCTTGGGATATTACCTCGGACAGCCACTTGGACATCAAACATTTGAAGATATGTTAAATGATTTTGCAGACTGGTGGCATGATCCAGATGGCGAAGAATGGTACGACCTAGCTGCAAATTACTTTGACGGTCACGAAAGAGGTGTGAAAAATGAATGACTTTATCGAATGGCAGAGTGAGGTTTTAAAAGGAATCGACTTATGGACAACGAATCTTAAAAATGAAGCCTTAAAGCAGAAAACTTACAAAGGTGCAATCAATTACCTTAATAAAAGTCGTCCTGATTTACCACGCTCATATCAAGGTACAGCTTCTGAACAATTTCAATCAGTGATTAGATCAATGTTTGATGAAGCTAAAAAGATGGTTTATGACGAAGCACAAAGTCAGGAGATTAATCATGAATAGAATTAAAGAATTACGGGAATCTAGAAACGTGAGCCAAGAAGAGCTCGCTACCGTACTAGACACTACTCAACAATCTATAAGTTTGTATGAAAGTGTAAAGCGTGAGCCAAAGCTAGAAGCATGGCAACAATTGGCAGATTACTTCGATGTCTCAGTTCCATACCTACAGGGCTTTAATGAACATAAGCCAAATAGGCTAAAAGAACTAAGAAATAAAAAGGGGATGTCGCAAAGTCAATTTGTACAAGCATTTAATGAATTGTTAATTAGTAAAAAAATGAAACCTATAACAATCCCGACATATTCAAGATGGGAAAATTCATTAAATAGTCCTACCGAAAAGGTGTGGCAGCAATTAGCAGACTTCTTTGAAGTATCTGTTTCATATATCAAAGGTGAAATTGATACAGAGCAGTTAGAAAAACTAATCGAATTAACAATATTTTTCTGTTTTCCAAAAGCAACTTTAAATAATGGAAAAGAAGAACTTGACGAAGAATTTAAACCATTTATAATCATTGGAATTTTGAGCCGAATGCTAAGCTTGCTTGGCTATGATTCGAAAAATAAGTTTCAAAAAGTTTATCAAAAAGCAATACACATGGTTGATGACCAAATAACTTTTGGATTTTTGAATAATTTTAAATGTGTTGTGGATGAAACCATTCCTGATGCTGAAGGAATCACTAATAACTTGCTGCAAGCCTACGAAAAATTATAAATATGTACGAATTAAGATCATATCAAAGCGATTTAATTCAGCGCATAACTAAATCAATGCAGAATGGTCATCATCATATTATTGTCCAGTCACCACCTAGAACAGGTAAGACAGTGGTAATGGCAGAAATTGCCAGGAGAACAACCGATAAAAACAATCAAGTGATGTTTATCATTCATCGTAAAGAAGTATTGGACCAAGCTAAGGCTACTTTCAAAACTCAAGGTGTCAATCCTAACTTAGCAACAATGGGACTAGTACAGACACTTTGCAGACGAGTTGATGAATTACCTGAGCCACAATTAATTCTGATTGATGAAGGCCACCACGCACTTGCAAAAAGCTATCAAAAAATACTAGAGAAGTTTAAAAATGCCTATGTGCTGATTTTTACAGCTACTCCTAGACGTACTGGGCAAAAGCAACTTGACCAAATAGCAGACGATATTATTGTCGGAAAATCAATTAAGGAATTAACCAATGAAGGCTTTTTAGCACCATTCAGATATTTCCAACCGCCAAACGATTTTAATAGTAAATTACTGAAACGCAGTTCGACTGGTGATTATACCAACAAATCAATGGATGAAGCTATGAGCAATAAGATCTTTGGTCATGTCGTAAAGCAATATCAACGCATTGCCGATGGGATGCAAGCAGTTGTTTACACGTATTCAATCGAGTCTGCGAAAAGAGTGGCTCAAGAATTTAATGATGCAGGAATTTCAGCAAAAGAAGTTGACGGTAAAACACCGGCAGTCGAAAGGGACGCAATTGTTAGTGATTTTAAAAATCAAAAGCTAAAAATACTGGTTAACGTCAATTTATTTACAGAAGGTGTGGATTTACCCAATGTTGACTGCGTAATTATGGCTAGACCTACTATGTCACTAGCATTGTATTTACAGTTTTCAATGAGATGTCTTAATCCAAGACCAGGCAAGACTGCAATAATTATTGATCACGCTAATAACGTTCAGAAATTTGGCTATCCCGATGATGATCGAGACTGGAAACAAGCTGTAGTCAGCGGTACGAAGTCAGTTGAAAAAATAAATACTGAACCAGGCATGGCAATTATTACCTGCGATTACTGTTTTGCAGTTGTCAAAGCAGGCGAAGTTAAAGATGGCAAGTGTCCATTGTGTGGTAAGCCAATTAAAGTTCATGAAGCAAAACAGGTTAAAGATGTTGATTTAGTTGAAGCGAAAAATCGTAAGAAATTAATAGCAGAAATAGTACAAAGCGACCTAATGAAAAAAGTCGCAAACATGAAAGTTAATGAGTTAACTTCACCAGCTGAGCTAAATGCTTACGCAAAGTTGCATGGCTATAAGCAAGGGTGGGTTTACTTCCAACTTAAACAGAGAGGAATGATTAGAAAATGATAGATTTACCAAAACCTAAAAAATTAGAACCAAAGGCGCAGCCGCATAACTTTTTCATCTGGGGCGCTCCCATGAGTGGTAAGAGCTACTTTGCCAGTTTTTTCCCAAATCCAATTGTACTAAACACTGATGGCAACAGTGAACAAGTAACCGCACCTGGATTTCAAATTAGAAATTTAAGAGACAAGAACGGCAATCCTACGCAACTAGTAACTAAACAAATGGATGATATTATTCTTGCTTTGCAAAATCAGGCTCAAGGCGAAGATGTTTTTAAAACGGTAGTTGTTGACGTAATTGATGACATTATCGTCATGCTAGAGCAGGCAATCTGCTGGGATAACAATGTTAAGTCATTAAGTGATATTCCATACGGTAAAGGATACGCATTATTCAACACCGCATTGCAACAGTTAGTAATGGATTTAAAAGCATTGCCAATGAACATAATCTACATTAGTCGAGAAAATTCAATTACAGATGACAGCACTGGTGCCACTTCTTATCATCCTTCACTTAAGACTAAATATTTTAATGTGGTAAATGGCAATTGTGATGTTGAAATTAGAACTAAAAAAGTTGGTGACGGTGTTAATGCTTCGTATTTCAGAGAAGTTAAAAGTTTAAGAACACAATACAATCCTAAAAATATTACTGACAAACGAATTTTAAAGCTATTGGAAACATGTAACGGAATTTTTATCAAGGAGACTAAATAATGAGCTTATTAGATGCAATGAACGATTTGAAGAAAAATGGATTCGACCCAAAGGAAGGTAAAGAATACAATCCCTACGAGCGAATCCCTGATGGAACATACCTAATGTCGTTTGACAACGTAAATCATAATGCTAAAGGTGACCGTGATTTCTTAATGTTGGCTTTCACAGTAGTTCAAGGGAAGCAGGAAGGTAAGCAAGAATCAATTTTTCCATCGCTAGCACAGACAAAATCAAATGGAGAACCAATGCATTCATTTGTACTTGCAAGAAATATTTCAATGATTCAAGTCATTGGCGAAATGTTAAACAATCCAATCCCAGATTCATGTTTTAACTTTGAAAATGAATCTGAGGCATACGAGGCTTTAGTTGAAGCTTTCAAACCTGCAGAAGGTCGAGTTTTAGAAATGACAATTGAAACTACGCCAAATAAAAAGAATCCACAATTTCCTTTTAGAAATTACGAATTCAAAAAGCATGAACAACCTAAGATTGCAAAAGCTGAAGATCCATTTGCAGGTTCAGGTGACACAGTAGAAATTAACGACAGTGACTTACCATTTTAGGAGATAAAGGTAATGAAAGCTTTAGAACTTTTTGCAGGAATAGGCGGTATTGCATTAGCAGAGCAGATGGCGGGGATAGAAGTTGTTGCTCTATCTGAAATAGAGGAATACCCAGTCAAAATATTGGAAAAGAACTTTCCGAATGTACCTATTTTGAAAGATGTAAGAAAAATCAACAAAGAAACACTAAGAAAGGAGGGCATAGATGCAGACACAATTAACATTGTTTCAGGAGGGTTCCCCTGCCAACCATTTAGCACAGCCGGGCACAGACGAGGCAAGGAAGATGACCGTGACCTCTGGCCTGAAATGTTTAGAATTATCCAAGAAATCAGGCCAGATTGGGTTATTGGAGAAAATGTTGCTAACTTCGCAAACATGGAACTCGACCGAACGTTATCTAACTTGGAGAGCGAAGGTTACGAAACAAGAACCTTTGTACTTCCAGTTACAGCCGTCGGTGCCCCACATCAAAGATTGCGAACATTCGTTGTGGCCAACGCCAATGGCAGGAGACGGTCAAGCGTGGAAAAAAGTGAATCAGTCAGATGTAATAGGCAGTATCCAGAGGTCTTTGATGCCCAAGAGTGGCAAACGGAATGGACAGACCAGGTACACGTATTATCTGCAGGTGCAAGGAAACTCAGCCAATCAAGCAGCCGACTTCGGCGAAATGATGATGGGCTTTCCCAAGGGATGGACAGACTTAAATGCGTAGGTAATGCAGTAATGCCGGAACAGATATTACCTATTTTTAAAGCAATAGTTGAGATTGAAAAAGGAACAAGAATAGAAATTAATAGGTTAAATCATGGCATTAGAAAATCTAGTCAATTATGCAGTTAACTACGCATCGCATGGATTTTCTGTAATTCCAATTGGAGCTACTAAACGACCGCTGATTAAATTTGCCGGTAAACCACCACTTTCTGTTGATGAAATTAAACAGGTGTGGCAACGATATCCGTTAGCAAACATTGCACTTAAAACTGACAAGTTTTTCGTAATTGATGTTGACCGTCATGGAGATGTTGATGGGATGGACTCAATTAATGAGTTAAATCATCCTGAATGGTTTAAGGGTACCTTAACCGAGAAAACTGCACACAACGGTTATCACTTTTTCTTCCAAAAGCCTAACAATGAAACGATTGCTCAAAACATTGGTTTCTTGCCTGGTGTTGATTTAAAAGCCCACGATAACAATTATGTAGTAGTAGCGCCTAGCCAGATAAACGGTAAGCACTATAAATGGCTTAATCATGAAATTATTCGTCCAGCCCCGCAAGGGCTGCTTGACCTAATTAAAGAAAAAGCTAAACCGGAAAAACGGACAATCCTCAGTTATAAAACATCTGCTAAGACACAAACTACTGAATTATTCGAAAAAATTGCTAATGGTTTAGGTAATGATGGTCAAAGAAATAAATCGTTAGCTAGCTTTGTCGGTGGTCTGTTATATCGTAGCGTTGATCCAGATGTGGCAGCTAAATTAGCAATAATTGCAAATACCAATACAGCAGATAGCTTACCGCTGAATGAAGTGGAGCGAACCGTTAATTCAATGATTGAAAAAGAAATGCAGAGAAGGGGGATTGAATGAGTGACGTTATTAATATTGACGAGAAAAACGCTGAGAAATTGCGTAAATCAAATATTACTCTTGATCGTCAAAATAATGGCTCGGTTAAAACCACAAGCGTTAAAAACGTAGTAATGATTTTATTACGTGACCCCAAGCTTAAGAATCTGTTTCGGTTAAATGAATTTACGCAAGAAATCGATGTTGTAAAAGAAATTAACTTAGAAATAAAAAATATCGGCACTGTCTTAATTAGCAAAGGTCAATATACCGACCAAGTTACTAACTCAATTGAACTCTATATTGAGTCTCAAGCGAGCTATGACCACGCTAATTTTAAGAATGTAATCATTGAGCAAGCAGTTGATAATGTGGCTTACATGAACTCCTACAATCCAGTGATTGACTATATGAATGACGCATATGAACATTGGGATAAGAAGAGAAGATTGGATAATTTTTTTCCGGAATATCTTGGTGCACCAAAGAATGCTACTACAACTTTAATTACTCGTACGTGGTTTATGGGTGCAGTTGCAAAAGTGTATAATCCCGAAACTAAATTTGATTATGTTTTGGATTTAGTGGGTGGTCAAGGCGTTGGTAAGACATCATGCTTAAAAAATATTGCTCCATTGGGACTTTATACAGACCAATTCAATACCTTCACTAAAAAAGATGATTTTGATGTGATGCGTAATGCGTTGATTGTAAACGATGATGAAATGATGGCCAGTAATGATGCTAGTTTTGAAGAAACAAAGAAATTCATCACGATGCAAGATTTTGAATACAGAAAGCCATACGGACACAAGCCTATTCACTTCAAGAAAAAATTCGTAATTGCACGAACAACTAACGAAGTGCGGCACTTAAAAGACCGTTCAGGTGATAGACGTTTTTTATCAATCTATGCTCACCCTGAAAATCAAACAAAAAATCCTGTGACCGACTTAACTGAAGATGTGGTGCAGCAGCTGTGGGGCGAAGTAGTGTGGTTATTCAAAAATGCGAAAGATCCGTTTAGATTTACACCTAAGCAAGAAGAATTACTGAAAGAAAATCGTGAAGAATTCCGATACACATCAGGACTTGAAGATAACTTGATGGACGTTTTGGAAAATAAATTTAAAGATCAAGATTTTATTTCTAATCGCGATTTATCTTTTGCGCTATTCCAAGACTACAATGCACTATCGAAAAACAGTAAGCAGACACGCGATATTAGGTATTACATGGAGCACTTAGGGTTTAACACGAGTGGACGAAAGAAAATAGATGGAAAAGTAGTAAGAGGATTTCAAAAGTGAACAGATGGTGACAGTAGGTGAACGGTTACTGTTCACCGCATAAAAGCATATGAGAGTAAGGCTCATGTATATAGGTGAACACTAGAACACTATATTCTAATAAAACTTTTTATTTATATTTTATAAGTACCCTATAGAACGTTTTAAAGTTTTTTTCAATTTTACTGTTCACCGCTCAAAAAAACACCGTGTTTTGTTGCGGGAGTAAGGATTGACTGGTGAACAGTTACTGTCACCGAAGTGTCACCTGAAAGGTAAGTTTTAGATGGTTGTTTTAGAAGGAATTTTAGGTCAAAATCCTAATGTGATGGGAAATCGGAGTGATAAAGATGAAATTTAAAGATGGAGAGGTAGCGAAAATGGAAAATAAAAAAACGCCACAATCCGACAAGATTGGTACGTTTAAAATGGATAAACAAGGAGAATTAGTTTGGGAAGATTCTACTTATGGACATACAATTTTTTCAGCTGAACAGGTCGAAGCAATCAAATTTTTAATTAATTCTGTATAACGATTTGAGTTAGTTTTTTACCAAAAGTTGTGAATTCTATAAATCCCTTTTTAATAGCGGGTTTAAAGCCTATAGCTGATAAAGCACCTGAATTACTCCAACTTAAAAATTCAGGTGATTTTTCAACAGAATCATAAAATGACTTATTTGTATCATTAGCTAAATATTGTTCATCGCTTTGATTAATGATTCCTAGCGATACAAGATTATTTAAACTTAGTTCATTTTGGAACCAAGAAGCTGTTGATCTATCTGGAGCAATAAAATGATTTCCATATTCAGAGCCACTACCATTATTCAGTTGGGCAATAAATATAACAGTAGGTATAGGAAGAAGATCAAAATTATTAGTCGAAATTTGCATAAGAAACTTAGCATCTTCTGGACTGAATTGAGATAAAACATTTGAAAATCTAGGTGATAATCCTTGATTATTCCTTTTGTCTATAGAAGCAGCAATAAGTTTAGCGAACATTTCTCTTAAGTTATCATCATTTATTTGATATTTAGAGTCCTCTATAGTTTTCATAGCTAAGTTTATTTTAGAAGAATCCCTATTTTCTTCAGGAATTTTATTTACATTATCAATAATTGATTGCTTAAATTTTCTTATATGTGCATTAGCCCATGTTGTTGCTATGTTTACTGGCGATAATATTAATTCTGAAACATCTCCTAAGGTGTCACCAATATTTTTCGCAGTAGGGTTCAATAATAGTTTTTTAGTATTTTGAGGTAAAACAGCACGTGGATTTTTTTTATCCATAAAAAGTCTCCTTTTAAAAAATCAAGCAAGCACTAAATATATGTACTATTATACACGAAAGGTACAAGATGTTGTGGAATAAGATACAAATTATTTTGAATAAAAAGCATTGGTCTTTAGCAAAATTAACCAGGGAATCTAATGTAAATTATGAAACATTAAAAAAATATAAATTTGCTGGGCAGGAACCTAGCTTTAGTAAAGTATGTAAAATTGCTGATGCATTAAGTATTAGTTTAGATGAATTGAGGTAACCATTAGCCTGAAAGGAGCTAGTAAATGACAACGATAAAAATGAATGATGGCAGAACTCAATATGATGTTAAGGAAGATTACTACAAAGTAAGAGATGATTTACAGATGCTAACTCAATCTTTTATTGAATTAACAGATACTCAATTGGGTAAAGTTCTACTAAATGTAAACAATATTTTATCTGTAAAGAATGCAGATTAAATACGGTGGTAAATATGGGTGATAATTTAAAGTTCAGAAAGTGGGACAAACAATCTAAAACTATGAGCGATGTTGAAGTTTTAGATTTACGTCCAGGACAAACATATACAGACAATCCAGTTATTATGCAATCTACTGGTCTTAGAGATGTAAATAGTAAAGAAATTTATGAAGGCGATATTCTAAGTTTACCAACTCATTATCGAATTCTTATGTCTAATGTTGATCGTTGGGTGGATGAATTTTTAGAAGTTAACTATTCTAGCTGGTTTGGCGGGTTTATAGTTTCGCCATCCGAGAAATATCTCAGTGAATATTTGTTTGACGGCTATGATAAAAATGGTTTTTATCACAAATATCCCAAAATTGTCGGGAACATCTATCAAAATTCAGAGTTGGTTAATATGATTGAAAAAGAAAATGAGTGAGTGAAATGGCAGGAATAATCAAATTTCGGGGAACGGGTAGCGATTGTGTTAGCCGAATCTACGAAAAGCAGCTAACCGATTTGAAAGAGTTAAGCATGAAAGTCGAAAACGGACGCTTTGCTTCTTATAAAGCTAAGTTTGGTGGAAGAATATATCGCATTAACAAGGATGTGTTTTTTGAGATATTAGATAGGTTACCTGAAACTAATCTAGTAATCATTAATCCTAATTAGAGGGAGAGTAGTAATGGAAGAAAATGTATATTGCCAAGCGTGTAAACGTGATTTATCCGGAGAAGATGAAGTTATTGTTTTTGACTCTGACATTTTTTGCAGTCCTGAATGTTTAATTCAAAATCTGAAAAACTACGAAGGATTAGAGGAAATGACGGTCTAGGAATATTTGGAAAAAATGGGTGATTAGTAACGTGAAGATACTAGATGCTTGTTGCGGTTCAAAGATGTTCTGGTATGAAAAAAATGAACCGCATACAACATACATTGATAATCGGTCAGAAGTTGACCAAATTAAAGATCGTAATTATGTTCGTAATGTAATAGTTAATCCAGATATTATTGCGGACTTTAGAGATTTGCCTTTTGAAGATAATGAGTTTGATTTAGTAATCTTTGATCCGCCGCATTTAATCCATGCTGGTAATAGTAGTTGGCTAAAAATCAAGTATGGGTGCTTACCTGAAGATTGGCCAAACTACATAAATAAGGGATTTCAAGAATGTTTAAGAGTACTAAAACCAACTGGAACACTATTGTTTAAATGGTCAAATAATCAAATTTCATTTAGCGAAGTGTTTAAGGTTATTGGCCAAAAGCCAATTTTAGGAGATAAACGAGGAAACACAAGATGGTCGATTTATATTAAGGAAAATGATTAATGTCTGAGCACGAAATACAAAAACAAATCATGCGTGAATTATCAATGCATCATTGTACTGTTTTTAGGGCTAATGTAGGTAAAGTGCAGATGCAGAATGGAAGGTGGTTTGATACTGGACTACCTAAAGGACATCCAGATTTATATGGTTTCAGATGGGTGGACAATCAAGTGTTTTATATAGAAGTAAAATCTGAAACTGGTAAACCTAGAGACGACCAAATTAGATTTCATGAGTTTCTTCTGTCACACAATGTAATACACGGTATTGCTCGCAGTACAAAAGATGCTCGAATGATTGTGGAAGGAGGTTTAGTAGGATATGGATATCCCTTATGATTTAATTCATAAATTAGAAAATAAATATGTAACAATGATGAATGTTCCAGAAAGTGATCCTTTGATGATTGAATTACACCAAAAAATCGGCATTAAAAATATAAAACATACAAGTCACCGCAAAAGTTACAAACGACATTATGTTCCTCATTATTATGATGATGAAATTATTGAATTAAATAGAAAAGGTTACTCTATTAATGAAATTAATTATATGACCAAGCGCTCAAATCAAACTATTAGCAATATTTTGCATAACTTTGGATTAAAAACTAAAGATCCTTATATTGGAATTTACAAAGGTATCTATATTTCTAGTTTACAAAATCTATTGTATTGGGGAATTAAAGCAAGAAACTCAATCGAAGTTAATCGTAAAACTAATCAGCAATTTGCTACCAAAAGATATCACTGGTGTGATTTGAGTGAAGGTGACAAATTCATGATTAGGGGAAATAATACTGAAATTTTTACTAAGTAAGAAAGGGAAGAGCTGTGGAAGAAAACGTTGATTTACCAATTGATATTGATCAAAAATTAACTGCTCAAAAGGTGCGCGACTTTTTTAAATATAATTTCGAACACTATCTAATAAGAGCAGGCTATCATCGTACTGATCTAAGCAGTCCACAGCTTGATCCTACTGGAATTATGAGTCATAGTGGTAATTCTGCCGAAGCGAAAATGGCAACAATATTTGAAGCACAGGATAAATGCCAAGCAGTTTATCATGCCATTGATCAATGTGCTGATAGTTCAAAGCAACCATTTCGAACAATTCTAAAATCATTATACATAGATGAACTTAGTGACTGGCAAGTGGCTGCAAAAGTTCAGTATAGTGACTCAAGGTATGGCGACCTAAAGAGGTATGCTTTGTGTCAATTCGCAGACACAATTGATACTTGGAAACTAATTTATAATGTGAAAATTCCAGAACTTAAGGTGTTTAAAAATCGGTGCAATATCGGTTCAGAATCGGGGAAAGGTCGGACTTAGCAAGTGTTATATTTATACCATCGAGAATAAAAGATATTCTTGATAATTGTGTATATGCAAAGGCAAGAATAGGTTCGATTCCTATCGTTGCTATAACGTGTAATTCAATACGGCAGTCAAGGTATATTATTTAGCGGAATTAACCAATTGATTATACGTTTTTATTATATTCACCTCAAAAGAACTAGCTTTAATAGCTAGTTTTTTGTATTATTTTTTATGAGGTGAATAGAATGGCAGATTTTTTTTGTTGGTTAGTTGTGTTTACTTTAATATGGTTATTTATATTTAAATTTAGCTATGGAAAACTAAGAAATTACGTAATTAAGCATAAAAAAGTTTTTATAGTCTTTTTGATTGTTATGAGTGCTTGCATCATGTACGCTGTTCAAAATAATGCAGATAGCATTTTGTATATTTTAAAATATAAAAATACTGCAAGTTGGTTTAGTGCAATAGGCACAGTAGCTGCGACTTTTGTGGCTTTGCTGCCTCAAATTATGAAATTAAAGTCAAGTGACATACTATTTCAAGTTTCAATTGAAAAGGTAGATGCTAAAAGATTTAGAGTAAAATATGAGATTACTAATTTTTTAGATAAATTAGAAAAAATAAAAATAGAAAATTCTTCATTAGAATTTTCTGTTTTTGAACCCGGTAAGTACAGATTAAATCAGATGGAGGCATATTCAGAGAAAGATTCTCTAATTTTTCAGTCCTTTCGTCATAACGTGAATTCAGGTGATGGTCCGGAACAAGCATTATATTTACCAGCTTTTGGCAAAAAGCAAACAATTTATTACTCCAAACCTATATTGATAAATATTATGGAGAGGTATGCAGAAAATAATATTGATTATCATGAAGATGAAATAGATATTCATAAAAACAGGGTAATGTTTGTTCTTCAAAAAGCAAAAATTAGTGTTAAAAGAGATAAAAAAAATTATTATGCAGAAACAAGTTATAAAATAAAAAATTATAATTTTTTCTTTGAACATAGACATAACGTTGAAAATCAGGGCTAATAGTAATCAAGAAATAGTTACTATAATAATATATTAGATTCAAAAATTTAAAAATGTATAAGATGAATGGGCTATTTGTTGATGAATTAAGATTGTTAGCAAAGTAAAGGATACTATTGATAGATAAAATAGAAAAAATGAGATAAATAATGATCAATATTAATAATAATTTCAATTGTGATCATTTGAAATTAAACAAATAAAAATACAGCATGGCATTCGAAGGAATGCTATTTTTTATTTACCCAAACTTAGGAGGTGGTGAAATGATGTGAGTGAATTAAGAGGCAAGCAGCGTAAGTTTGCTGATAATTATATAAAAAGCGGCAATGCGACAGAAGCATATGTTAATGCTGGTTATAAAGTTAGAAGTAATGAAACTGCTAGAGCTAATGCTAGTCGACTGCTAACAAATGCTAACGTGAAAGCTTATATTGAAAGACGGTTAAAACAGCTTGAATCTGCTAAATTAGCAACTGCTCAAGAAACTTTGGAGTATCTCACGTCAGTTATGCGAGGTGAGCAAACAGAGACTGTAGTAACTGCTAAAGGGCTTTATAAAAATGTTGAAGTGTCGGCTAAAGATAGGATAACTGCAGCAAAGGAACTGCTTAAAAGATATCCAGTTGATCCATTGACGAAAGCACAATTACGTAAAATTAAAGCTGATGCAACAATTGCTGAATATCAGGCTGAACAGTTAACATCTGATGACAGCGATACTTCAGTAAACATCAATTTTGATATTCCAAAGGAGGGGGAAAATGCAAGTAAGCCTTAAAGACAACATCTCACCTGCGTTTTATGACCTGTTTTGGGACATACACAACAAAAAACATGCTAATTATTGGCTAAAAGGAGGACGAGGTTCAACTAAGTCCTCTTTTATTTCTCTCATGATCGTTTTAGGTGTGATGCAAGACAAGAATGCTAATGCGATTGTTTTACGTAAAGTAGCTAATACCTTGCGTGATTCGGTATTTGAGCAATACTTGTGGGCAATTGACTTATTGCATGTTGATGAATACTGGCAGTCGTCAGTTAGCCCTATGCAGTTAACATTCAAGCCAACCGGTCAGCAAATCAGATTCAAGGGTGCAGACGACCCACGTAAAATCAAATCGCAAACCTTTCGTCAAGGATATACGAAGTTCAAACACTTTGAAGAGGTTACTGAATTCAAAGGCATGGAAGAAATCAGATCAATCAACCAGTCTCTTGGTCGTGGTGGTTCTGGAATAATTACCTTTTATTCATACAACCCTCCTGCACGGCAATCTAACTGGGTAAATCAGGCGGTTGATAGTGAACAGATGCGTGATGACACGTTAGTTAACTTGTCTGATTACCGCTCAGTTCCTAAAGCATGGCTTGGTATTGAGTTCCTGACAGACGCAGAGCAACTTAAAAAGGACAACGAGAAAGCATATCGTCACGAGTATTTAGGTGAAGTTACAGGTACTGGTGCAGAAGTGTTCAACAACATTACTACACGAGCTATTACTGATGATGAGATTGCTACCTTTGACAAGGTTTATCATGGTCTAGACTTCGGTTTCGCTCATGATCCGACGGCTTACGTAAAAATATATTGGGATGCGGCAAGACGTCGCATTTTTATTTTCGATGAATTCGAACGTGTAGGTTTAAAGAATCGTGATGCGGTTGAAATGATTAAGCAACGGAATCCGTTGAACGAACCTGTGATTGCTGATTCAGCATCCCCTGGAACAATTGCCGAGTACCGTGACTTAGGCTTGAACATCTATGGTGCTCGCAAAGGGCAAGGCTCTCGTGATCATGGCTACAAGTGGCTTGAAGACTTACGAGAAATTGTCATTGACCCTGCCAGATGTCCGGATGCATGGCGTGAGTTTACGGGTTATGAGTTTGAGTTGGATTTGAACGGTAACTACAAATCTGGATACCCAGATGGCAATGATCACACAATGGACGCTACACGTTATGCACTTGAAAGATTAATTCAGAAAGGAGGTTTCGAACCTTGGAAGTAGAAGCAATGAAAAAGCTATTGCAAAGCACGCAAGCAAGACGTAAAAATTTTATAGAACGATATAGTACCTCTAAAAGATATTATCTGAATGAAAATGACATAACATCTAAAAATAATGGCGAGTCCAAAACGAAGGAAGAAGATGCTGGTAAAGAAAGCAAAAATCCTTTTAGAGCAGCTGATAACAGAGTAAGCTCAAACTTCCACCAGTTGTTAGTTGACCAAGAAGCAGGCTATTTAGCTACGAAGCCACCAACTATTGATGTTGATGACGATAAACTAAATCAGCAAATCAAAAACACATTAGGCGATAACTTTGGATTAAGGCTGAATGAACTAGTTGTAGATGCAGCTAATGCTGGTGTGGCATGGCTACACTACTGGATTGATGAAAATAAGCAATTTAGATATGCCATTGTGCCTCCTGACCAAGTGACTCCGATTTACTCAAGTGATTTAAACAGAAAGCTTATTGCGCTAAGACGTTCATACAAAGAGCTTAATAAGGACACAGCCAAGGAGTACTGGGTACATGAGTTCTGGGACGATGAAGCCGTAACTGTATTTAAGTCAAAAGATGAGCAATTTACTGACCTTCAGACAATAGATTCCCGATTTGCAATTTATGATGCAACTACTGACGCTAAGACTGGCAATTCAAGTGTTAACCATCATGGACTAGGTCGTATTCCGTTTATTGCCTTTCCTAAAAATAAAGAAAAGCAACCTGATCTATATCATTACAAGGGCTTAATTGATGTCTATGACAAGATATATAACGGATATGTTAATGACCTTGATGATATTCAGCAGGTTTTCTTAATTCTTAAAAATTATGATGGTCAAGACTTAGACGAGTTTAGGAAAAACCTACAAAGGTACAAGTCAATTAAAGTTAGAAGTATGGGTAGTGGCGACGACTCAGGAGTTGATCAACTGGCGGTTGACATACCAACTGAAGCCCGCAACTCAATGCTTGAAACTACTAAGACTAACATCTTTGTTCATGTACAAGGAATTGACCCAACAGACTTTAAAACTAACAATGCAACGGGTACGGCAATTAAGATGTTGTATTCCCATTTAGAGTTAAAAGCAGCTAAAACAGAAGCTTATTTCAGGGATGCCTTAACAGAATTGGTTAGAGCAATTATGAACTGGCTCAATGTGCCCGATGCTGATAGAAGACCAATCGAACAAACCTGGACTAGAACAGCCATTCAGAATGACGTTGAAAAAGCTCAAGTGGTTGCTCAGTTGGCAAATTGGACTAGCAAAGAGGCGATTGCTAAGGCAAATCCAATTGTTGAAGATTGGCAGCAAGAGCTCAAGGACGAACAGGAAGATCTGAAGAACCGTAATGATGAGTATGGTAACCCTGACAACCTAAACGGCGATGGTGACAATAATGACGGCCAAGAGAGAGGTTAATTATTGGAAACGTCGCTTTCTTTTTGAGAAGAAGCAACAACTGCAAAACACTGCTGAATATGAAACAGCAATGCGCGCCAGACTTAAAGAAGTTGAGCAGGTGCTAGAGCAGGAAGTCGACTATTGGTTAAAACGATATGCTGCTAATCAGGAAATTACCGTTAAAGATGCTCGTAAGATACTATCAACCATCGGCACACGTGACTGGCATATGACGTTGAAAGAATTCAAAACCAAGGCTAAAGCTGGCGGCTTTGATAAAGAGTTAGACGCCGAGTATTTTCGTAGCCAATTATCAAGATTGGAGAACATAGACGAGCAATTAACTAACTTGCTGGCTCAATATGCGACAGCTGAGACGGACAAAATGGGGAAGAGTCTATCTAACCAGTATCAGCAAACGTACATGCACAGCATCTATTTAACGCAAATAGAAAAGGCTAAACTATCTAGTAACTTTGCAAATGTTAATGAGTACCAGGTAAAAGCAATTGTGCACAAGCCATGGCGTGGCAGTGATTTCTCAAAACGTATTTGGAAGAATTACACTGAAGTGTTACCGAATGAACTAGGAGATGCTTTATTGCGTGGTTCTGTTCTGGGACATTCAAATGAGCAGATTTTTAAGATGATGCGCCAACGCTTAAAAGACGTTGAAGACTATCAACTGCATAGGCTTGTTATTACTGAAATGGGACATGTAGCTGAAACTGCAACAGCCGAAGCATACAAAGAAGAAGGAATTGAACAGTATCAATATTTAGCAACTCTTGAGTCTCACACTTGTGATGAATGTGCGCATTTAGATGGTCAAGTATTTGAATTAAAAGACAAAGTTGAAGGCTTAAATTATCCCCTAATACATCCATACTGTAGATGCACAACTATGCCGTACATTAAGGGATTGCCTGACAGCTCTGAACGCTGGGTTCGTGATCCTGAAACTGGTAAGGGCTATTATGTTGACAACATGACTTTCGACCAGTGGAAGAAGGCAATTGAATATCAAAGGCAAAATGAGTCGTTACCAAATTCTGCCGCTAGATGTATTTCAAAAAAAGGCAATTATAACTGGAACGAACTCAATGCAGAGCAGTATAATAAACATGTAAAGGGAACGCCCGAATTTGATAACTATGCTAAAGGTCGTAAACGGCCAGTAAGCGAATTAATTATCTCACCCGCTGAAACTCAAGCATTGATTGGGAAATATGGCAAGAAACGTCAGAATACGGATAAACAAAAGGTTTTGTTCAACCATAATTCTTATATAGGCTTATGGGCTGACATAAATGGCAATTATTATCCAACTAAGCAGGGACGTATCGGCTACAGTAAGAGAGGCTGTCATGTCACGCCACAGAAGCCAGATTATTTAAAATAAGGAGGGCAAATCATGAACCCACAAAAAATGACGATTAAAGAAATTGATCAGCATTTCTATGGCAGGAATGTGAAGTTCACTTTAAAGAATGGTAAGCATAAAACGATATTTGTTGAGGACATTTTGAATGAAGATGATGATGAGCCTGAGCTTACTTTCATTGGCGGGACTTTAGAAGACGAGATAGGCATTTCTGATATTGTTAGTGCAGTACCAGTATAGGCAGAGCAATGAGTAATAATGATTATTTCGCAATTGCATACAAAATATTGAGTTATCTAAAATATTGCTATGAAAACGGCCAAGATGCAGATCCTGACATACTAAAAGCAGATACCTTTAATATATCCCAACAGCAATTTGTGCGTACACTACAGATGCTGTTTAAAGATGGTTATATTGAAGGTACTACGTTTTCTCCATTGTAAAGTGGCGGTATACTCTTGGGTAATAGGAGCAGTACGGTTATAACAAGCGATGGATTGCAATATCTTGCAGAAAACTCAATGATGCAGAAAGCATATAGAATTTTTAAGGAAGTCAGGGATTGGCTTCCACTAATCAAATAAATTAAAGCAGCATAACAGCTGCTTTTTTTGTTGCCCTGAGCATGGCGTAAAAAGGCTTATTTTTTATACCTTAATTTGTGGTCGCTCCACGTAAAAATATTGCGAGAGAGGAAATAAAATGGCAAATAGAATTTCAAGAGAAAAGTTAATAAAAATTGGTTTAAGTAATGAACAAATGGAAAAGATTGTTGCACTTCATGGTGCAGATATTGAAGAGTTGAAAGCCAAGTCCGATGAATTAATTAATTCAAAAACTGAGGAATTGAAAAAAGCTAATGAGTCCTTGCAGTCGCAAATTGCTGAACGAGATAAGGATTTGAAGTCACTCAAAAAGCAAGCAGGAGACAACGAGGAACTCGGTAATAAGTTCAAGGAACTTCAGGACAAATACAAGCATGACACAGAGGACTTAACCAAGGAATTGCAACAAACCAAGCTCAATAGCGCAGTTGACAGTGCATTGGGGAAAGCAAAAGTGCGCAATACCAAGGCGGCTAAAGCTCTTTTGAATATGGACGATATACAGCTCAACGACAAGGGCGAGCTTGAAGGCTTAGACAATCAAATTAATTCATTACAAAAATCAGATGGCTATCTGTTTGACCAGGGAAGTAAAGAACCGTATCAACCGCAAGGTGGTGACGGCAATACAGACCCTGATCCAGTAGCCATCATGACTAATATTTTTAAAGGAGATAGATAAAATATGGCAACAGTTAATTACGCAGAACAATACCAGAAAGCAGTACAACAAGCATTTTATGATGGATACTTATATACTTCACCGTTATGGAATTCACCAAGTAATAGTTTGATTGATTTTGACGGTGCTAAACACATTAAGCTTCCAAGATTGACCATTGAAGAAGGTCGACGTGATAGAAAACGTAGAACGATTGAAGATATCCGAGCAAACTACACCAATGATTGGGATTCCTATGAAATTACAAATGAACGTTACTGGAGTACCTTAGTTGATCCATCAGATGTTGATGAAACTAATTACGTTACTACAATGGCGAACATTACTCGTCAATTCAATATCGATGAAAAAATGCCTGAAATGGACAAGTTTATGTTTAGTAAATTGTTCAAAGAAAAAGAGCAATTGGATAGTGGCAAGGGAATCACAACAGATACTCTTGATGAGAAAAACATTTTAACTGCTTTTGATAATATGATGCTTGATTTTGATGAAGCACGTATCCCTGCACAAAATAGATTTTTATATGTCACACCAGAAGTTAACGCTATTTTAAAGCGCGCCGAAGTAATGAATAGAGAATTGGTTCTTAAAGACCCTAATTCTGTTGAACGTAGAGTTTACAGCTTAGACTCAGTTACAATCGTAGTTATCCCATCAGATTTAATGCACACAGCATATGATTTTACAGTTGGCGCTAAGACAATTGATGATTCTAAGCAAATTGAAATGATGTTGATTTATAACGGCGTTCAAATTGCGCCAGAAAAATACTCTTTTGCTGGTTTTGATGACCCAAGTGCAGCTACCAACGGTAATTACCTTTACTATGAACAATCATATAACGATGTGCTTTTGTTAAAGACTAAGACAGCTGGTATTCAATTCGTTATTAAGGACAGACCAGCTCCACAAACACCAGCAACTAAAGCTGCAGTAGATGAATCTGCTGATGATGCAGACAGCGCTAAGGAAACTAAAACAACTAAGACAGCAGCTAAAAGTGGGAAGTAAAGATGAATGACGAACGCAAAAAGGAGATTAAAGATAAGGTCACCCAATTACTGAGTGATAAAGCGAACAACGATCTGATTGATTTCAGTGTGGATAGAGTTATCCAATCCGTAGCAAACTTCACCAACATTCCCGTTGATGAATTGCCATTAGAAATAGATAGCACTATTACAGCAATGTGCTTGCAATTATTACAGACACATGATTGGACTAGCAATGATGTGGTCAATTCAATCAGCGAAGGAGATGTATCGGTTAATTTTGGTTCACCAGCAGAGCTTTATGCTCAAGTGCAGAAAATTAATCCGGTTACAGACGATTTCATTAGTGATTTAATCCATTTTAGGAGACTACCACAATGATTAACGCATTTAACAAGCTAAAAGAAGTGGCACCCATGCTATGGAATGACAAAGTGACTATTCAAACCACTAAGAAAGTGATTAATGAGCACCACATAACCACCAGTGAGCCTGTGACGGTAGTTTTAGATGAGCCAGCTAAAGTTATACTCAAAGGGCTAAAAGCTGGTGAGCAGTCGTTTTTTGGTACAGATGAATATGATGCAAAGCTTTTAATTAGAACAGGAATAGATGTACCGGCAGGTGCCACAATAACAGTGACAGATGTTAATGGCCAAACTACCAAGTATAAACGGAGTAGTAAGAGCTATTCTGGCTATGTAAGCCATCAAGAAATAGCTATGACAAGGGATGAAAAAGCATGAGCGCATTTGGAGATTTTGACAATGCTGAGTTTGAAGCATTTGCCCAACGTGTTAATTCACAAATTTCGGGCGGTCAGTTGAAAAATGAAGTCAAAAAGAGCGTGAAGAATGTTGGAGAAACATATAAACGCAATGCTGAAAGCAGGACACCAGTTCAATCTGGTGAGTTAAGGCGTAGTTGGCAACTCAAAGGACCGTTTTTTAGTGGCACAGATATATCAGTGGAATTACGCAATAGCAAAAACTATGCTTCATTCGTGGAGAATGGTCACAGGCAGACACCTGGTAGATATGTACCTGCGATTGGTAAAAAGCTAAAAGCTAGTTGGGTTCCAGGACAGCATTTCTTACAAAAAGCAACTGATGAAACCAAAGGACAGGTTCCGCAATTGCTCACTCCTGTAATGAATGACATTCTAAGGAGGTTAATGGATTGACAATTATTGAACGTATTGCTAACGAGATAGCACGGCTATTCCCTGATGCAACCATCTACACGGAAAATCAATCAGACGGTTTTAATGAGCCGTCTTTTTTTGTTGAGAAAATCAATACGTCTTCAACAGTGGAACAGTTTGACAGGCAGTTACGCAAGTATGAATATCAGGTGGTTTATTTTCCTGATCCGGACAATCCTAAAACGGATATGGAGCTAATGGGAGACTATCTGTTGAGTGGTTTGTTAGAGCTAAAAGACTATGCTCCGTTAAGGCATATACAGGTTACGCAGCAAGAAGACAACACGCTAATCTATCAATTCGAAGTTTGGGGTAGATTCTACCCGGATAAAAAAGATGAAATCAAATTAAACAAAGAAGAAGTGAAAGGACAAATTAAATGAGTTGGAAAAGTGAAAACAAACGCCGTCCTGGTGCCTACATTAATGTTGTGGGTAAAGGCAATAACAATAATGGCGCGGATATTGGACGAACATTGCTACCAGTTAGCACACAACTAAACTGGGGAGCTAAAGGGATTATTAAGCTAAATAGTGATTCAAATTTTCAGGCACTGCTTGGCCATGACATTGATGAACCTGAACTGCAAACACTCCACGAAGTGCTTAAGGGAGCAAACACAGTATTGTTACTTAACAACAATGACGGTACTGCGGCTTCGGCAACGGAGGCTACACTACCATGGACAATGACTGCTAAGTATCCTGGTACATTAGGCAACAACTTGCATGTAACGGTTGAAAAAAATGATAGCAAGGTGACTGTATCAACACTGTTTGGCACAAAGGTGGTTGACCAACAAGTAATTGGTGTTGATAAGCCGAATACGCTATTTGACAACGATTATGTCAGTTTTAAGTTGACTAGTGAAATGACACCTCAGCCACCATCATCAGGCAGTGATGGCAATGACAGTAATGGTAGTGATGGTGGTAAAACTACTAAAGCAAGCAAAGCACCAGTAGTAATGGCATCTAAGCTGGATCAGTTATCAAGTGACGTGACTGTTGATTTGACAGGTGGGACAACATCCCCAGTTAAGATTAGTGACCTGCTTAATGATGCGCTTGAAACAGAAGACTACGACGTAGCCACTACTGCAGGTTTTCCGGTTGATAGTCCGCTACACAAGCAATTAGTCGATAAAATCAAACATTTGCGTGAAGACAATGATATTAAAGTACGTGGTGTTATCCCTTATACAGGTGACAAAGTTAACTATGAGGGTATTTCTACAGTAGCTAACGGTGTTGTATTAGGCGACGGCACAGAGTTAGATGCAACAGTAGCTGCAGGTTTCTTTGCAGGAGCATCAAGTTCTGCAAATGCAGCCAAATCATTGACCTACGTTGAATATCCAGATGCTATCAGTGCATATCCTAAATTCAGCAATGACCGGACAATTGAAGCTTTAGAAAATGGTGAAATTGTCTTTACGACAAAACGCAATGAGACAGTTGTAATTGAGCAAGACATTAACTCGTTGACCAAAGTAACTGCAGAAAAACCAGTATTTTTCAGTAAAAACCGTGTAGTCCGCACAATGGACACAGTTGTAACTTATGCTAAACGAACTTTTGAAGATATGTTTATTGGGAAAATCACAAACAATGCAGCTGGACGTGATTTGTTCAAGGCAAACATAGTCAGTTATTTGCAGGGGTTGTCAAGTTCTGGCGTAATCACTGATTTTAAGGAAGACGACATTACGGTAGAAGCCGGAAATGACCGTGATGCAATACTGGTTAACTTAGCAGTAAAACCATTGGATTCAATGGAAAAACTATATATGACAATGGTCGTTCAATAATAGGAGGCAAAGTAAATGGCAGATGAAACAGTAAGCACAGTTGGCAGTTTTTTAAATGGTCGAGACACCATTTCGACTAAAGATGCCAAAGTATATGTCACGATTGAAGGCAAAGTTATTCCGCTCATTGAATGTAAAAAATTTAGTGCAAAGTTGGAAAAAAACAAAGAGGATGTTCAGACATTAGGAAGTCGTTGGAAGCACAAGAAAGTAACTTCGGTAGAAGGTACTGGAACACTTGGAGGTTACCTAATTAGTTCAAATTGGACTAAATACGCCCTGCCTTATATTAATGGTGGTAAAGATTTATACTTTGAAATCACGCTAACAATCAACGATCCAACTAGCCGTGCAGGAACACAAACACTACATTTTGGCGAGGTAAATCTAGATGACATACCATTTGCAGACTTTGAAGCAGATGATGGAGTAATGGATTGGGAGTCAGACTTCACATTCGAACAAGTAAACCTAGTTACACCATTTGATGGATTTGAAATTTAATATAGGAGAAAAAGAACATGGCATATAATGTGGAAGACTTTTTAGCAGAAAACGTAAAGAGCAAGGTTGAGACTAAGAATGTAAAATTTGATGGCTTTAAATCGCCATTTGTCATCAAAGCATTGACAGCAGATGAGTTTAGTGAACTCCAAAAGCAAGCTACTACTAGTTATATTAATAAAAAAACGCACCAACGCGTTCAAGAATCGGATCAAAATAAACTAGTAGATCTAATGATGTCAAAAGCAGTTATTCAGCCAGATTTAAATGATGAGAAACTGCAAAAATCTTGGGGATGCATTGCCGACCCAGCTGGTGTTTTGAAAAAAATGTTAAATGCTGGTCAATATACTGACTTAGGTAATGCAATCCAAGAGTTATCAGGATTTGATATTGATAGCATTGATAATTTTGTAGAACAAGCAAAAAACTAATTACAGAGTCCTATGGGGACTTCAGCGTATATTACTACTGTCTGAATGAATACCATTGGACTCCAGGACAATGGGCTCAATTGTCCCAAAAAGAAAAGGCACTAGTAATAGCTTCAATTCAAATTCGTCAAAAGGAAGAAAAGAAGCAAGAACGTGAAGCTAAGCGTAAGGCAAAATCTAAACATATATAGAAAGGAGGTAACACGTGGCAACTGTTAGTGGAACATTACGTATTAATGATGCATTCAGCAACACGCTTAACCGCTTTAATGCTGGTGTAACTAGGGCATCAGAAATGACTGGTCGTCTTAAAGCTGCAATGTCAGGAGGTTCCAGCAGCATTAACTCACTGAATAAAGGTCTGGGGTCCGCTCATCTTGGTATGAAAGAGTTGATTGCAGGTTCAGCCATTGGTGGGATGATTAGTTCCGCAATGGGTGTTGCTGGAACAGGTGTCCGTGCCTTTGTCGGCGAACTAAATGAATCTACTAAGGCATGGTCAACATTTGAAGGTAATATGCATCAAATTGGCAAAAGTCCAGCTGCAATTGCTAGTGCAAAAAAATCACTACAGCAATTCGCTCAAGACACCATTTATTCTTCATCTGATATGGCTCAAACATATAGCCAATTGGCTGCAGTAGGTACCAAAAATACTACTAAATTAGTTAAAGGTTTTGGTGGATTAGCAGCAGCAGCGACTGACCCACAGCAGGCAATGAAGACATTGTCGGAGCAGGCTACGCAAATGGCTGCTAAGCCTATGGTGCAATGGCAAGATTTTAAATTAATGCTGGAACAAACACCAGCAGGTATGGCTGCAGTCGGCAAGACAATGGGTATGAACACTAAGCAATTAGTTAAAGCAGTACAAGATGGCAAAATTAAAACTGAGGACTTTCTAGCAGCCATCGCTAAAACTGGTACTAATGCAAACTTCTCAAAAATGGCAACACAGTATAAAACTGTTGGGCAAGCTTTAGATGGTCTGAAAGAAACTATTGCTAACAAAGTTCAACCCCAGTTCAAGAAGTTGAGCGACATTGGAATAAAAGCTATTAGCGGAATTACTGACAAACTAGGTAATGTCAATTTTAAACCATTCTCTGACGAATTATTGAACACAGTTAATTACGTCAAGCCTATTTTGGACAAAGTAAAACTAGGTATTCAGGACGTTGTTGACGGCTTTAATTCTACGGGTGCTGGTACTGAAATCAGTCAAATGTTTCAGCAAATTGCAGATTCAGCAAGTAATTTAACAGACACATTCAGCGGAAGTGGTATCTATTCCACAATCGGCACTACTATAGGCAACATGGCCGGTGGACTAGCAAAATTTATTGGTACACTGGCGAGTGTTACAGGTAAGCTTGATCCAGGCACTTTGAAAGCTCTAGGAGCTGCATTACTAGTTCTTAAAGCAGGAACTAAAGGTCTGGTATTAACAGCAGTTGTTGTTGGGCTTAAGGCATTAAATAAGTTAAATCCAAGTCAATTACAATCGCTTGCAAAAGCAGTGACAGCTTTAGCGATTGCCTTTGCTGCGTTCAAAGTACTTAAAGGTGTTAAAGATGTTTTCGGTAGTCTAAAAGGACTAGGTGCTCTGGGTAAAATATTTAAGCGTACACCTAAAACTCCTAATTTACCGGCATTGTCTGAAGCTCCAAAATCTGGCGGTAATGCTGCCTCGACATTTGCAACAATGGGCAGTGCAATGTTGAAATTAGGAGCGGCAGCTCTCACAGCTGGTGCTGGTTTCGCTTTACTTGCATATGGCATTAAAACCATTGCACAGGGTGGTTCAACAGCAATAGGTGTTTTGATAGGTGTAGGTGTAGCAATTATTGTGATATTAGTGGCAATTGCTGCACTTTCGAAGCCATTAGATGTTGCAGCGGTTGGACTTTTTGCAATCGGTGTTGCAGCGCTTTTGGCTGGTGTCGGAATATTGGCAGCAACATTTGGTTTGTCATTACTAGCTAAAGAATTGCCAACAATAGCACAATATGGGCTTCAAGCAGCATTTAATATCTTGGTATTGTCAGCAGCAATGGCTGTCTTTGCTTTGGGTGCAATAATTGCTACAGTTGGCTTGATTGCATTGGCAGTTGGCCTAGTAGTATTAGCAGTTGGCATGGGAGTCGCAGCAATTGGTGGACTGCTATTTGCAGCTGCTTTAATTGCTGTTGCTATCGGTGCAATAATCGCCACAGTGGGCGTTGCACTGTTAGCTGTAGGTGTAATGATTTTGGCCGCGTCATCCATAGTTGCAGCAATAGGCTTGATTATGATGGCTGTCGGTATAACTCTAATTGCAGCAGTTGGAATAGTAGCCGCACTGGGCTTAATGCTCTTTGCAGTTGCATTGATGATAGCAGCTCCATTGATGATGATTGCCGCAGTTGGTGCATTACTATTAGGAGTAGCTGCAATTATCCTAGGCGCAGGATTATTGGTAGTTGGTGCTGCTTTGTTAGTTGTTGCAGGTGGTTTGATAGCTGTAGGCGTAGCTGTGATGGTACTGGTAACCATGTTTATCATGGCGGGAACCATGATGGTTACAGCTATCACTAGTGCAATGAGTAATGTTGTAAGTAGCGTTAGAAATGGTGTCTCAAATGCAGTCAATGCTGCTAGAAGCTTTGCAGGGGCTTTAGTAAGTGTAGGACGTGACCTAATTCAAGGATTAGTCAATGGTATCAAATCTATGGTTGGCGCAGCAGTTAATGCTGTGTCAAGTGTAGCAAGCAGAGTTGTAGGCGCAACTAAGAACATACTGCATATTGGCTCACCATCTAAACTATTTAACCAATACGGTCGCTGGGTTGACCAGGGACTAGCAATTGGATTGGCCCATGATGCTGATTTGGCAAGTAATGCTTCTGCCGAAATGGCAGCGGGAGTTGTAGCAGCAGCTTCAGATATGACGCCAACACTTAACCCTTTATCAATTGGCAAAACTAATGTAGGTAACTTGCTTGCAAATGGTTTTGATAGAGCAACAACAGCTGTAAATAGCGTTGCCAATGCGCTAAGTGGATTGGATGGCACTACAGCAGGAATTGGTATTAATGAACAAGATCAATTTGATGCTTCAATCAGTAGCAATGACGCTAATGGTTCGAATTTAATTGGAACTAAATTCGGCGGTAGCAGCGCAAATAATGACAATCGAAGTTCAACTGTCACAATTGAAAGTGGCGCTATCCAGATTAACAGCACAGGCAATACTGACTATGATGCTGATATGCTTTTAGAAGCTATTGAAAATAGACTAATTGCGCAAAACGAGAAAGCATTAAACTAGGGAGGTGATATTAATGGATGGTTTTGGTATTTTCCTTACGGATTATAAAACGAGTAAAACTATCCAATTGCCGGTTAACCCGGCAGCTTTAAAGCTTAAATTAGAGGGTGATAATAAAAGTCAGACCGTTGTTAATTTGGGCGAAATTAATCGACTTGGTAATTTAAAATTAGCTGAAACATCAATAGAAAGCACACTTCCGTGTGATGTGACTACATATGTTGCAGATGATAATTTGCAAGAGCCACAATTCTATATTAATTTCATTAAAAAAATTCAAAAAGCAAAGGGACATATTCAATTTGTAGTTGCTAACACAAAAATCAGCATGCCGATGACTATTGAAAGTTTCGAATATGGTTTTGCTGATAGCTATGATGAAGAGTATGTTTACACGCTTGATTTAAAGCAATATCGTGAGTTTGCAGCTACTAAAGTTTCAAAGTCCAAGAAAAAGAAGAAAAAATCCAAAAAAGGCAAAAAAAGGATTGCGCCACCTAAGAAATTTGGGGTTGGATCAAGTGTTGTAGTTAATGGCAGATTGTATATGGATTCAAACGGCAATGGACCTGGAGCTTATGAGAAAAATGTTAAGCGTCAAGTAATCAACATTGCTACGGGTCGTAAGTATCCTATTTGTGTTGGTATCAACGGTGTAGCACGTGGCTGGGTTAAGAAAAGTGATGTGAAAAAAGCATGAAGGCTACTACTTTTGAATTGGTGCGTAGAAGCAACATGTATCGCAAATCTAAGAAAAATGGTAAAGGAACCACGTATGATTTGAGAGAAGTTGTTACCAATATTAAATGGATAACTGACCTTAATTTTAGTGCTGGCGAATTGACGTTTGACTTAATTCAGAAAGCACATCCGATTATTCCTTATACGGGAGACATTATTAAGTTTCGTTGGGAGCACCATAAAACTTTTTATGGCTACGTCTTTAAATATGCGGTCAAAGACGATAACACACTCAGTGTTACATGTTATGACAAAGAACGTTATCTAAAGAACCAAGACTCAATTGTATGGCAGGCTGGCACTATTGCCGACCGGTTTAACAATGTCTGCAAACGTGCAGGAATTAAGCATAAAGTAGTTAACAAGCCCACTCACAAGGTGGCAGCTGAGGTGTGTGATGGCAAAACATACTTTGACATGCTCAAGAGTGCTATTACTAAGACAAAGACAGCAACTAAGCACATGTACTATGTGTATTGTAATTACGATACTGTAGAGCTACGGCGTGCACCCTATAAGAAACTGAAAATCATTATTGGTAGTAAGTCGGCTATGACCGGCTTTTCTTATGCGGTTGATATTAACAATACAGCAAACGTAGTTAAGGTTATTCAAAAGGATACAAAAAAATCCAAGTCGAAGTCAGCCACAGCTAAGCAAGATGATCCGAAACGTACTAGTTTTAAATCTACTAGCGCAAAAGGTAAATCAACGGAGCAATGGGGCAAGTTGCAGGTTACGGTTAACAAGAAAAACAAAGCTAATCATGCCCAAATGGTTAAGCAAGCTAAAGATGAGCTTGCTAAGCGCAATCGTGCTAATAAAACATTGACAATTGACTGTATTGGCAATGTTGACCTTGTTGCCGGTAATGCCGTTACTATTAAAATTAACGATATTAATAAGACACTTAAAAATTGCCCAATTCTAAAAGCAGAGCATAATTTTGGCACTGATTATACGTGTCATTTAACGATGAAAGTGGGTGCTTCATGGCTGGAGAACTAATAATCGAAATGCTAAATAAACGTGGTGGCAAGGACAGTGATTATGCTGACGTTGTTTATGGCGAAGTAACTAGTGACAAGCCATTAAAGGTGCAACTATCTAACAACATGGTTATTGACGATAATTTTATCGTTCTTGGTCGAAATATTGGTAAACACAAGGTTTCGGGTAAAGGTGAAGTTAGTGGCCAAAAAATTAGCTTCAAGAACTTAGAAATAGACAATAGTTTGAAAAAAGGCGACAAAGTGACCATGATCCGTATGGATGGCGGACAGCAGTTTTATCTATTTGAAAGAGAGGAGGGATAGCATGGACGATGATGATAATATTATTGTTACTGAAGATGACAATATGGACGATGAAAGTGCCGAGCTTGAAGATACCGACATTGACGCAGATAGCGATGACGATGAAGTCCTGGAAGATGAGCCAACTTTAACGTTTAAGGTTGAAAATGGTCGTATTAGGGGCAAGGTTGACGAACAAGCAGCTATGGTTCAAGCAATTGACAAAATACTTCAAACTGAACGTCTAGTCTATCCTATCTATTCTGAGCAATATGGTAATGACTTTAATGACCTAATTGGCAAAAATATGGGCTATGCCAAAGTTGAAGTTGACCGAATGCTGAAAGAGGCATTATTAGCTGACGACTGAGTCACCGATGTTCAAATTGACGAAATAGAGCAGATTAACCGCGATACCTTGCAGGTCAAGGGGACGTGCTTCACAGTTTTCGGAAAAATCAATATAGATAGTGAGGTGGATATAGATGAATCCTGATGAATTAGCTGCTAATTATATGGCGCAAGATTTTGAATATTGGTTAAATCTGATGCTAGATAATGTACCAGATGATATTGACCAGCGGGTGGGCTCAATTATATATGACGCAGTAGCTCCTGCAGCTATGGTAATGGCACAACAGTCACTGTCATTAGCTAATATTGTCAAGCAAACTTATATCAAGACTGCGCAAGGGGAATTTTTAGATTATCGTGCGGCTGAACACGGAACAGCCAGATACGCAGCAACGCAAACAGAAGTTAAGGCTAAATTTTTAGATTCTGACAGTAACGCGATTAATAATGTTCAAATAGGCGACCAATTCGCAAGTATTGGCGAAACGCCTATTTTTTATACCGTGAAAAAAATCAATGATGATTTGACAGGCGAATTAACTGCGGATGATCCAGGGACAGCAGCCAACTCATATATTGGCCAAATACTGCCAGTAACCAGTAACGACAGCTTATCATGGGCTGAAATCACTGAAATAGTGGCTCCTGCAAGGGATGAAGAAACAGATAACCACTTGCGTGACCGTCTGTTAAGAGCTGATGACTGGATTGCCTACGGTGGCAATATTACTGATTACTTGGCAATGCTCAGCAAAATAAGCGAAGTTGGAGCTGGGCAGGTTTATCCGGTTTGGAATGGTGCAGGCACTGTTAAGCTTGTTATTGTTGACAATAATCTAATGCCTGCTAGTGCCGACTTAGTCAAAAAAGTGAAGAATATCATTGATCCTACTGACAATGAGAGTCAAGGTTATGGTCTAGCGCCAATCGACCATCAAGTAACTGTAGTTGCACCAACACCATTGACAGTTAACATAGCAGCAACGGTCAACATTGATGGCACGCATGGAGCAGACACAGTTAAGGCAAAAATCAAAACTGCTATCGAAGAGTATTTTAAGTTGCTACGGCAAAGCTGGAACAACATTGATGCAAAAACTGGGCGAGGATATTCTCAGACTATTTATCGCTCCAAAATACTGTCCCAAATAATGATGGTTGATGGGGTAATCAATGCATCTGTTCCAACTTTGAATGGTGCCGACCAAGACATTACGCTTGTGTTTAACAATCAAACATCACAGCTGCCAGTTCTAGGGGAGGTAAAGATAGATGGCTAACAATTTAATGGACTATCTTCCTGACTATTACAATGATGTTTACGAAATGCAGGCAATAATGCACGCACAGGGTAACGTCTTAGACAGGGCAGAAAGTGAACAGTTACGTTTGCTTTTAAATCAGTTTGTTACTCAAACAGATGCGAAAGGTATTTCCGTTTTCGAAGACCAAGTAGGTATTAAGCCTGCCCAAAATGATGATTTGGAGACAAGGCAAAACAAGGTACTAATGCGACTATTGCCGCCAAGACCGATTACCATTAGCTACTTGCGAGATTTATTTGCGACCCTTAAAATTCCTGCGACAATCACAGTCATTCAAAGGAATGCAATCGTTGAAGCGAAAAGTGCCGAAATTGATAGTAGTCAGATTGAAAATATTAAGTATCTACTTAACATCTATCTCCCTGCTAACATGATTTATGAAATTAGAGTTGCATTAAACAGAGCAGAAATATCAAGCGACATAAAAATTGGTATCGGCACCTGGTATCAAGCAAAAGCTACTACACAAGCTAATGTGTCGCAATTCATCAATTAGAAAGGAGTGGTAATTTGTCAAAATATAACAAAACAATATTAACCAATGCAGGGCTTGATTTAGCTGCTAAGGCTAATTCAGGCAAAGCAAAATTCACGATTACCAGGGCTGCTACTTCAACCGAAAAGTTAGCAGATAAGAGTATTAGTGAGCTGCAAAAACTTACTACACTACCAAGTTTGATGCAGTACGGTGAGATTAATAATGTTGCAAATTCCGCACAAGACAAGAGCATTGTCATTGGTACAGAGCTAGTATTTAACAACAAGGACTTGACCACAGGCTACAACGTGAACACTATTGGCTTGTTTGCAAAAGAGGAAGGTACTAATAAAGAGATTCTTTACGCATTAACTACTGCGGCTGAGCCTGAAACGATGCCTGACTTTAAAGATAAGGTACTGTTCAAGTTCAACATGACAATGTTTGTGGTTGTTGGCCAAACTGATAATGTATCAGTCAATGTTACAGATAATGGTGTAGTTACACAGCAACAACTGTCTGATGTCATTGCTAAATTACCGACTAAAGACGATTTGGCAAAAGTGCGTAAGGATAGCAATGATTTAGCGGTACTTACAAATCCAAGTAGCATAGTATCCAATCAGACAATCAACTTGGATACATTTACCACAAAAGGAATCACCAAATTCCAAAATGCACAGTTATCGTCGGCTGGTTACATGCAAGCATTTGATCAGTCTACCACTGGGCTAAATGGTTGGATTTTTAACATATACAGCAATGACGGGGCTAGTTATATCCAAATTGTGTACATAACCAACACTGCATATAACCAAGGGGCAATGTACTTTTTAAGGGCCAAGGCTAATGGCACCAGTACAGAGGATTTCGCTCGATTGTCGACTGTAAAAGACCACGCTCAATTCTTCCCCTTAACGCAAAGGGACGCTAAAGAGGTTATTGCAAGGGACGAAAACAAGAGCTTTAATCCAGATAATGTAGTGGGTTCAGGTGTCCACAGAATATCTAGCACTAAAATTATTGCTAAGTATGATGTTACTGATCCTAAAGACCCCAACAGTGGCTATAGCTTTTCAGGTTATTATTGGGGTTGGTTATTCAACTTTAATTTTGACGACACGCCAGATAGCAATGCAGTCTATCAACTGTTATTGGTAAACAGTGGTATGTATTTCCGTGAAATATCTGTTAAAACGAATGATTTCCCAGCTTTCAATAGTTTCAGCTTTACCAAAGATATTGCCAATCTTCAAACAGCAATCGATAACAAACTAAAAGCAAAAGTTAACTTTTCTGACATGATTGGTTACATTTCAGATCACAACGGCAATAAGTTGGTAGAAACTACAGGCAATGCTAATGCTATTGGCGAACCTGGTATCTATTTCACAAAAGGCGGTATAAAAAATCTGCCACTGACTAATTGGGGTATATTGCAGGTTATTGGTATTACAGCTACAGATAGTGATAGTGCGCATCGAAAAGTGCAGATATATTATCCAGATGACCTAGGCATAATGCCGTACTATCGTAATGTAACCAACACTAATATTGGTTCTTGGCATCAGTTTGCGTCCCAGGACGACATTACTGATCTTCTCAATAAAGTTGATACTCTTGGCGCTGTAAAAAAGGTTAATAATAGATTACCAGGTGCTGATGGTAACGTCACTCTATCGTCTTTTGAAAATCCTGATTTTGTTTACACAAAAAAAGATACATTAGATGTAGACAAGGCCACTACACCAGGTATCTATTCGTTGATGGATACTACGCTGACATGTTCAATTAACAAAAATGCGCTTAGTGCAGTGCCAGGCAACACAGACGGCACAACATATACAGGATATCTAAAGGTGTATAAGCATGACGCTGCCAATATTACGCAAGAGTTACGGATCTATACAGGACGCACTGTTCCTGATTTTACGACTAGCACTAGATGCATCTATGGCAACAGTAACTACCGACCTAACTTTCAACGTTCAATCACCGATATCGATTATAAGAGCATTATCAATTATATTGATGACAAAGAAGTAGTGCATCAATGTGATGACTTAACAAGTGGCATTGCTTACTCAAAAGCAAATCCAAATATCATTGTTGCAACACCATAATATTGTAGAAAGGGGATTGATTATGCTTCAAATGAATGGGAAAGAAGTTAATAATCTGATTTTTGCCGGACAACGCTTTTCGGCTGTTAAAAATACGCTGATAGGTACTCAAGTTCAGGTTAAAAAAGGGCAGAAAGCTATCTATGTTGGCGAAGCTCAAACGACAGCTATAGGGAGGTTTTCAACTGGAACGTCCACAAAAGACCAACTAGTAGAAGTTAAACAGTGCTTATATTTGACTAAGACAAATAATCCGGATGATGGAGAATATTGGATTCAAGCTTTAATCAATTTTACTAATGAAGAAAATAGGATAGTTTATGTTTCAGCCCCAGTTTTTATGCGGTTATCTGATGTAACCATCCAAAGTGAAAGTGGGGGGTAAATAGTCCCTCCTATTTACTATTTATATATAAATTGGAAGACGTGAAGGAGGTGACTCCTTCATGACTTTGATAATGAATGGCAAAGAAGTTAATCACTTAGTAATAGCTGGAGAAACATTTGACAAAAGCTATTCTGCCGGAGTTAAGGCTAGGGTTATTTCACATTCACACGTAGGTTCGATAAATAAGAACGGGGACATTATTAGTAGGCTTTCTGACGGTGGAATGCCTATCAAAGAGCAAGGTGATATTTTGACAGTAGTTGGGATATATAAAAATGCGGCTGCATATTTGGCAGACGATGGTGAGCAATATACTAGAGGAAGCTGGATATCATTGAACGATATTGAATTTATAGATTAGGAGACAAAAATGACAGAAACAACGAATACAGTTAATCAAGATAGTAGCGGTGCTGATTTAGCGGCCAATAATGATGAAAAGGGTTTTGTACAAGTTTATAAGTCAACTGATGAAGTACCATGCGAGGTGTGGTTTGCACCAAGGGATGCAGAAATTATCCGCCCCCTTTACACCAATACCACCAGACCCCGATTTGAAAGATCCAAAATTCGACTTTGTTAATTATAAATGGTTCGACTTAGATGCGGCGACGCAAGCGCAAAAAATAAACAAATTAGCAGATAAAATTAAAAAATTACAGCAAGATGTAGCTGACGGCAAGCTTACGCAAGAAGAAATGAACCAACAATTAGGTTTATTAACAGATTTGGTTTCATCAGCAGCTACTGATAATGACAAGGAAGAAGGCAGCAGCAATGAACAAGGCTAAGATTTTCGAAAAGCTGTATAGCTACCTATATTCTGTTGGTACTTATGACAAAGCAAAAGTTGCTAGTTTTGTTGGAAAGACAATTGATGCCACTGCTTATAAGAAGATTACGGGAGATGATTATGTTGACCAAACTGAAGCAGTTAACTAGAAATGCTGACAACAACTTTAATCAAATGCTGATAGGAGTGCTAATCATTGTGATTGGCATTTTTTTGTGGGCCGATAAAAATTATTTCTTTTGGCCACCACAGTTAAGACCGTTAATGAACAGCGAGTGGTCGGATATTATTTTGTCATTTTAGGTGTGTGCCTGCTTTTTACGGCATTAACCGGCAATCGCAGCAGAAAGTTGCAGAGTATTTTGCTAATTGTGGCAAGTGCAGCTGTGGCCATGCTGCTGGTTGAGCAGGTGTGGCACGTGTTATTTGCTAATAAAATTGAAATGATAATGGCTGTAATCTTAGACGCAGGATTATTAGTAATGCTTATCAGGTGCGCATACGAGAATTAAGGGGGCGATCACTTGCGCGATCTATCAAATTGGATACAAGTGTTCGCTGGTGCTATTAGTACGATAATAGCTGCCGTTGCGGTGTCGCACAAAACCAACAGGGCAGACTATGATGCAATAATACAAGAACATAAATCTGAACGTGACGAATTAAAAAGGGAGAGAGATGAATTCAAACAGAATTACTATAACGAGAGAGAATTGAGAAATAAGGCGGAAAATGAACTGCTTGAATGTAAAACCAAGTACAAAATTTTATCCAAAAAATTGAAACAGCAAAAAAGCACTAGGAATAAATCCTGAGTGCTTTTTATATTAGAAAGGAAAAACAATGAGTCAAATCACTAATATTATCAATGTCATATTTCCGTATGTGGCATTAATTGCAGTTGCTTTTGTTGCTATTTATCCCAATTTAAAGCAAATTAATCCAAGCTTGGCGGAAAAGATGGAAACTTTATATCAAATAGCGCAGTCAATCGTTGTTAATCAAAGTAAGCGTGATGTGCCGGGACAAGTTAAAAAGGAGACTGCGACAGAGCAATTGCTTAAACAAGCAAATAAGTCTAACACTAACATAACTAAAGAAACAGCTGAAAGCATCATAGAAGATGCCTATGATACCAAAATTAATAATCAAAAAGGAGAGAATAAATAATGAAAAGAAATTATAAATACGCATTAAGTGATAATGAAGGAAGTTCGCACAAGGCAAAGCCTAACTTTATTGTGGCACATTCCACGGCAACGCCAAATGGTGAAGCATGGGCTGTAGCTCGCAATATGAAAACTGGAATTAACACCAGTCAAACCTATGTCCATTTGGTAATTGACGATGAAAATATCTATCAGGTCGGCGAAGTTGGCTATGATGCATGGGGCGCAGGTATGCCGGCTAACAGTATGGCACCAGTGCAGATTGAGCTTTGTGAGTTTACCAATCATAAGCGAGCAATGAAAGCCTATAAACACTACGTTAACTGGTTACGCTGGTCTGCTAAGAAATACGGTATTCCGCTAACGCTTGACAACGACAAGCCAACCGGTATTAAGACGCATGCATGGCTAGTCCAACATGGTTACAGTAATACCAATCACACTGATCCATGGGGCTATCTAACTAAGTTAGGTATTACTAAGGCACAATTTGCTAAAGACTTGAAAAAGGGCTTCAGCGGTAAAAACATCAAAAATACTAAATAATAATCAATAATCCACTCTGGAGCATTGCTCTGGGGTGGTTTTTTTTGGTGCTATAATTAAATAAAACGAGGTAAGGAAATATGAAATCAAATAAAAAAAGAAAATTAAATTATAATTTTTTGGAAGTGCTATTTGCTATAGCTATAATGTTAATTTATGGCACAAAAAAATTATCCAGATCAATTTTGTTAATAATATTGACTGTTTCTGATGCTTTACTTCATAACTTTTTTAATAATAAAGAAAAATTCGATAAAGACTCTAAATATTTAATGCTACCCTATATTATTCCGATATCTTTATTATTGTTAATTTCAATATTTGGAGTATTCAATACGGAAATACAAAAATATTTAAAAGATTATACAATTTATGCAGCTGGAACGATCATTTCTTTATTACTATATTTTTTATTTCTTTATTTTATTCGCTGTCTAAAAGTCATTAAGGAAATTAGAGGAGATAAGCACCTTTTTGTAGCAGAAACAATTAAATCAGCGTTAAAGTATTTTTTGTATTTTTCTGCGGCTAGTTTAGCTATCATATCTTTTTCTGATGAACAAGGTTATATGGTCTTGACATACCAACTTTCTAATGTTTTCGTGAATTCTATTTTATTATTTATTGACATGTTTGTTTATGTCCGTTCGGAAATTGACGAATTTGATAAGCAAGAGAAAGTAGATGAGGAAAAGAAAGAAAAATTGGATGAACAAAAATATGAAATGGATAAAAAAGAGCTACAGACTATTAAAAAAGAGATAGAAATGATGAAAAACAAGATAAATAGAAAAACAGCGAAAATAGAATATAAAATAATTCATTACAAAAACAAATAAAAGCCACTTAGACTAAGTTCTAGGTGGCTTTATTTTCCTAAAAATAATTGACACTACACTTACGTAAGTGTATTATAATATATGTAAGGAGGTGAGACATGGATGGCAAGAAATAAAAAAAGACTTCAACAGTCAGGTGAAAAAGTTGCTAAGTACACCGCAATAGCGGCATGGGCTGTTCCAGCAACCGCACTTATCAACTTGATTCAAGACATTGTTAAAGCCTTTTGTAAATAACCAAAGATGTGGAGCTTAGCTCCACTCTTTGCTATCCATTATAACATGACTGATAAAGAAAAAAAGTACTATAAATCAGCAATGATTGCTATATTATTAGGAATACTGTTATTTTCAATAGGAGCGCTAATATGACGTTAAGTGATGCAAAAAAACGTGCAAACCAAAAATGGAATGATAAAAATAAAGATAAAATGACTTACTTAAGGAGAAAATCGGACTCTAAAAATTTCATTTTGAAGTATGCTACTGAAGAAGACTTAGACAAAACACTAGAGTATATCCAACAGCGAAGAGATGAACTAAAAAGTTAAACCATAAAATTGCTTTTTTATCACTTAGGTTTTACAATTATACCAAACTAACGTTTGGGTGGTACGCAAGTGAGTAAAGAATTTGATAAAAGATTAGATGATTTTTTCAGAACATACCAAGATCGTGGCATGAAAAAATGGCAGGGATTTATGCTAAGCGACTTTACTTCTAAAGTTGGTAAGATTGACAAGGAACGCGCACAGGTTTATGAAAAAAAGAAACCAATGTCTCTTGAATCAATCAGTGAAATATTGATGATTGCTTATGCTAATCATAGATCAGTATCAGTACAGTTGAAGCAGGTTGATATCGATGATAAATTCCTGCCTGATATAATTGGCACCGTAGATGGCTATCAAGTTGACCACGTAGTTATTGCAGGCGAATGGATTGAGTTAGAAGACATTAATAATGTAGAAATAGGTTAAAAGAGTAGCTTATTAGTATGACTCTTCGTTTCCTAGTTATAAATTTATTAGCAATTTAAGTTAGAAAGAAAATCAACGTTGGAATAATTCGAAAAAGTTCGAAAAAAATTTTATAACCATTTAAATCCTTTTTATAAATGGTGGTGATTACTGAAATGTTTGAGTCTATTTGAGCCTATTTATATTAAAAAGGAAACCCCTCATCTCCATAGAATCTATGCTATAAATGCTTATATTACAGTGTTTTGATACATGGGTGGACTAAAAATGGACTAAACGGTACTTATCTTGAGTACTGTTTAGTCCATTTTTTATTTATAAGGTATCTAGTATTTCTTCAATACGGTTATCAGTCTTAGCTTTTAATTCGTCAATCATATGAGCATAAACTTTTGCGGTAATTGACATGTTAGAGTGACCTAGTCGCTGACTTGTCGCGTATAGGTCGACGCCTTTAAGAACTAAGTTTGGTGGCCTGCTTCTTAAAGGCCTTTTTGTTTTATTTCAAAGTTACAGTTTCATGTTTTAGTTTTATGTTATTTGATTTTAAAACAGATACGGATTCAAGAGCCTTATATTTTACGTTGAACTGTCTGCTTTTTGACCGTTTGGGTAAAAATTACCCGGCAAATAGTCAGGGAATAGTTGAGAAATACAGTCCTTTTGATTAAAAGTCTTAAACTCATCTTTTGAAATTTTAACGGAAGAATCAGTACATTCAAGATTATCCTTAATTCATCTTTATCAGTTTTAAGCTTTTTATGAATCTCATATACGTCTACGTCGTCTCCGCTGAGAGTTGCTCGGAAAATTCTATAATACTCCCTACCAGGAATTATATTTTTAATGATAATGCAATTACCAGTTGATTTGGCAACAGTTAAGTTTGATTACAGTTCAGACAGAATTCAAGCGCTGTTAGATTCACCTAGTTAGACATCTAACGGATTTTCTTTTTAGCAAAGTATATTTTGCTTGAACTTTAAATCTATATGTACTGCAAGCTAAAATAATGGTAATGAGGTACTAAAGGCAAACGGATTGAACTGTTCTAAAAAGTGATAGAGATGCGAACATAGAAAAATTAAAGAACAATCGGATCGGTAAGTCTCCAACAAAAAGACTTGCTTTGAGGATAGTTATAGCTGAGTATGGCAGTTACGATTTCCCGAAAACGAAGGTCAACATGAAGGCACCAGCTAAGGAATTAAAAGTTAAAAAGAAGCTCAGCAAGAGAAATAATTAACCAAATAAAAGAAAGAGCTCTACAAAAACAACCTAGTGTAACCAGGAAACAGAGTGTAGATGACACGAATAGCCCTCAAATTCGACTAGAAAGACTATGAGATGAGGATAATGAATTGATAATATATAAAAACTCGCTTTTTGTGATGTGAACCCAAAAATTAGGACAGTTTAATAAATTCTAGCTGAGGACTAACTTCCGATATTCAATCGAAGTTAGTCCTTTTAGTTTGCTTTTGATTCTTTTGGTATTGTAGTAATTAATATACTTGCTGATTGCTTTTTTCTAGTGCGTTTAAATTCTTGAAGGCATGTTCAAAGCTGTAAAACATTTCCCACTTTATGATGCCAAAGGAGCCCTCCATTAGTCCATCATCCAGCGAGTTGCTCTTGCGTGACATCGATTGATCGATGCCATTGTTCTTAAGCCAGGCTTGAAATTGTTGATGCTGGTACTGCCAGCACTGGTCTGTGTGAAAAGGCCATTTAGTGCCGAATGCTTGCCCTAAACATGTCCATAATCTGCTTGAGGTTGGAACTGCGCGAAATGGTCTAGACAATAATCTCCTGCGTGCACCCATCAATGATGGGCGACAGGTTGGTCTTCTGGCTATTCAATTTAAATTCTGTCACGTCAGAATACCACTTGTGTTCAGGGTAAATTGCCTAAAGTTGCGTTTAATTAAATTAGGCTTAATCGGACTTTGGGTACTGGGGTAGCTGCTATACTTGCGCTAGCTTTTACTAACCAAGCAAAAGAGCTTTTGGGAGTTGCACTTTCTTGTGGTTGATTATCAGGCCGCGACGTCTTAATTCCAGGGTAATGCGGCGGTAGCCATAGCGGAGTTTATGCTCTTCATATATCGTTTTGATTTCTGCCATTACGGCTTGATTGCCTTAATCCTTGTTGCTTTTTTTAGCGTGTAGTAGTAATTGCTGCGCGATAAGTGTGGCAGGTCAGGATTGCATTAATAATATTAAGAATAAAAGTTATGCTGACTTTAAGTTCGTGCCTTAGTTCGGTAACTGCATGAGCTATTTCCGCGGCTTGCGGTTCTTATTCCGCTGATCGATTAAGGCGCTCAATTTTTTTACGAATTCGTTCTCGACGGTTAGCTTCAAGTGCCACTTGGTAAATCGCTTCGTTTTTAACCAGCACCAGTTTAATGGCCTACTCCTTAAATGCAATTGAATAACTTGTATACGGTCGGTCAAGAATAGCAGTACCATAACGATTAATGAGGGCTAAGAGATAATTAATAGTAGACGAATAAACCTGATAGCGGCGACTCAACTCAGTGGCTACAACCTGATAGTTTTGCCAAAGATTAAAGATTTCAATTTTATCTTGCTTAGATAATTTAGACATAATAATACCCCCAAATTTGTCCTAAATTTGGGGATCATATCATTGTATACCTTTTTATATCGTATAACTATTCTTAATTTTAAAATTTTTATATTTCTCGTTTTTTTCTTTGTCTTGTGTATTATCAGTGGTACGTAATAGTCTGTCAGTATTGTCATGGCTTGCTTTTTGCTTAATTATTGTTTTTACCAAATCTGTATAACCGTATTCCTCGATTGCGCTTGTTAGTGCAGCGGCAATCGAGGCGGATTTATTGTGCTGGTATTTTAGCCAGCGATAAATTTCAGACTTATCGTCAACTCTAAAATTAACTTGTTTAAGTGTCATTTTTTCACCTAACTTAATTGTTTATAACCTTCATCTACTATATAGTAACATTTTTTGGTTCATTTTCAAATACCAATGAGATGTACTTGTATCTATTAATTTTAAGCAAAATTTCCTTTTTTCCATTCATTTCGTTTTGTTGGGCTTGAATTAACTATTCTCGTAAATTCAATAATATCTTTTACGTTAAAACCATCATTAATCCTGGATAAGTACTTTGAAGCTTTTCGTAAAACTGCTCCGTAGCCTAAATCAACAGCAGCTACCATATTTTTGTTTTTGAGTGTTAGCTTTTAGTTGTCTTAACATATAACCTCTTTTTCTATTTAAACTATTAACTAAGCTAAATTAATTATAGTGCATTGTTATAAATTCAAAAGTGGAAATAAATAGATGTAGCATTTTTATATAAAATCAAAAGAGTAGTGCTGCCATTTTAGGAACCTTACAGCATGAAGGGATAAAGAAAAGGCCTAGAATTAATCTAGGCTTCTATTTGAAACTTAAAATTATAGGGTTATATGTTTGAAGCAACAACGAAACAAACGCCATTTGTATAATCACCGTTAAAGTGGGTGACACCTAGTCCAATTCCAAAGGTTCTAAGTGACGGCATTTTTAGGTGATCTCTGTGTGCATACCCAGCGTTAGCATCTCTATAAACAAACTTATTAAATGCAGATTCTGCCATTTTTTGAGGACTGCCATAGGTTACTAAGCAAATCATTTCACCACCTGTTTTTGAACCAGCGTGATGATCGGATTGCTGATATTTGTCAAAATGCTGTGCTAATTCAATTGATCTTGCAACATCATAATCATAATGCTTAGTTGTGTATGATACTTTGGATCCTACCCCTTGTTGAGCGCGCCAATCATTTACCAGTGATTCAAAACATTTGGCTGTCTCTTCGATGGTGGCTCTGTCAAGAGAGGTTCCACTAGGGATAGAGTTTTGTTTTTCTTCTTCAACAATTACACCTGTGTTGTCATCAGAATTGTCTTGGTTATCTGAAGTAGAAACATCATCGTTATCCTGCTTTGGCTTCGATTTTTGGGTATCGGTTGCCTTTACCCAATTTTGGTACTTAATTCGGTACCATGTATTGCCTTTATCATCTGTATATGTTTCATAGACTGGTTGTTTTCCAATCAGTGTATAAAGCGATTTTTTACCGTTAGGCTTTGTATAAAACTCAGCGTCATATTTCAAATAAACCGTAAATAAAACTGGATCCTTGTCTTCCTTAGGGGGGATGACCGTATTAATTTTCTTTACATATCGTCCGTTACCAATATTGTAATATACTTTTCCTTTTATAGATTTTTTCCCATAAGTTTTAAGATATGTTCCTCGTTTTAATGAAACTTTACTTTTTCTACTACCCTTTGAAGAATATACATAGGAATTCTGTCTTAACTGAACTCTAGGTGAAGAGGCAGCCAAAACAGGGCTTGAACTTTGCTGTATAGTTAAAAGTCCTAAGCCAATTAAAAGTCCCGAAGAAATTTTAGTAAAGGCTTTTGTATTTATCATGTTGTTCTCCTTTTTATCTAACAATAAATTATTTATATTCTTTATTGTAGACAAGAAAAAAGAAAATTTCAGGAAAAATTAGGAAGGAGCAAAAGCAGTGAACAAAGTATATAATTTTAAAAAGCAAAAAGGTAATTGGACAATCAAGACAAAAATAGATTTAAGACCTAGAACTATCCTTAAAACAGTTATAATTGTAGTAGTAATCATTGCGATAATTTGGAGCGTGACAAAATGGCTAAGCTAACTGAAGCAAAAAAAGAAGCAAATAAAAAATGGAATCAAAAAAATAAAGAGCGAATGAATTATCTTGCGGCTAGGTCTCAAGCTAAAAGATTCGTTAATAAATTTGCGACCCTTGAAGATTTAGACAACTTGGAAAAGATTATTGCCGAAAAAAGAAATGAATTAGAAAACAATAATGACATAGAGAACCACATGGACTAACTTTTCAAAAATTACTATTGTCAGTTGTTTTTAAAATGCTATTATATCAAGGTTTATATTTGATATTTATTGATGATTTCAATTATAAATTCCCCTCATCTCCCTAAATAAAAGCCTATAACCTTCGTGGTTATAGGCTTTTTTATCATTAGTGGTCGCCAAATGGTCGCCGACTTGTTACATTTTGTCTAGGATTGATCATAAAATTTTAGAAAAAGCACATCACTTAGTCTTTTGATAAAGAACGCTCTAATATATTAGAGATTGCTGGGTTCTTATATATTGCAACAACATCATATTTTAATTTCGGTAGCTCAGGTAAAAAAGTAACACGGCTATCATAAATCTTGGGTAGTGATAGTTCCTCTGGATAGATTGCCATACCCTGGTCTAACACAACATTTGATAATGCAGAGTCAAAACTATCTAAATAATCAATTTCTTCATAACTAATATGCATTTTTTCCAGAGTATTTTTGATTTTTGTTTGTACATCATTATTATCAGTAGCACTCCATCTTTGTAAAAAAAGGGGGTGTTTTTTTAGTATGTTTTTCTTAAGTTTCCCGTTTGAATCGAAAGAACTTTGATTCAATAAAATCCCAAAACTAGCGGTACCAACTTTTCTAACATGGATATTTTTAATCTTACTGACGGCAGTAGAAAAGCCAATCAGTACGTCATAGTCGCCAGCATCAAGCTTAGGTATACTTGTTGAAAAATTTTCAGTATCCAGTTGTACTTTTAGGCTAGGGCTATTTTTGGTCAAAGAGTCAGCTAATTTTACAGTCCAATAATCAAAACCATGTAAGTAATGTATTCTCAAAGTTTGAAATGAATTGTTTAATTGACTGATTTTTTCATTGAATTCGTAGTAATTTTTTAAAACAGGTACTGCACAATTGTATAGGTTATTTCCTGCCACGGTTACCTTAAAGTGTGAAGTTGAACGGTCAATTAGTTGGACACCTAACTCATCTTCTAAATTTTTAATCGCATTGCTGATTGCTGTTTGAGAGACAAAATTTCTTTTTGCAGCAGGAGTAAATCCTTGAGTTTCAACTACATCAATAAAGTATTTATATGCTAATAAACTGTATTTCATCACGTTTTATCCTTTTGCTTATAACTTTACCTAATAAGTTATTATCATTATATGTTAGCGCTTTCTAAAAAGCGAGGGTAAAATTAAATCTGTAAAAACGGTTACCATTACTAAATTAGTTTTGTGACTAAAAAGGAGAAAAAGTATAAATGGCTGAAAAATATATTTTAGCGATTGACGAAGGTACTACAAGTACTCGATCAATTATCTTTGACCATGATGGTAAAAAGGTAATTGACTCACGCAAAGAATTTAATCAATATTTCCCTAAACCTGGCTGGGTAGAACATGATGCCAATGAAATTTGGAATTCAGTATTATCTACAATTGCCAATTCGTTTATTAATTCGGGAATCAAACCTAATCAAATTGCTGGTATTGGTATTACCAATCAGCGTGAAACGACAGTAATTTGGGATAAAAAAACCGGATTACCGATTTATCATGCAATAGTTTGGCAATCACGGCAAACTTCAGATATAGCTGACAAGTTAATTGCCGATGGCTATTCAGACATGATTCATGAGAAAACTGGCTTAATACCTGATGCTTACTTTTCAGCAACTAAAATACGCTGGATTCTTGATCATGTTCCTGGTGCTCAAGAGCGGGCTGAAAAGGGCGAATTATTATTTGGCACCATTGACACTTGGCTGGTTTGGAAATTAACAGGCGGTAAAGTTCATGTGACAGATTATACGAATGCCAGCCGGACAATGCTCTTTAACATTACCCAACTTGATTGGGACGATGAAATTCTTAAGCTATTGAACATTCCAAGACAATTACTACCTGAAATTCGGTCCAATTCTGAAGTCTATGGTACTACAGCAGAATACCATTTTTATGGTAGTGAAGTGCCAATAGCTGGAATGGCCGGTGACCAGCAAGCAGCTTTGTTTGGCCAACTAGCTTTTGAACCAGGCATGGTTAAAAATACTTATGGTACCGGTGCTTTCACAGTTATGAACACTGGTGAAAAGCCAAAGTTTTCTTCTAATAACTTGTTAACTACTGTAGCTTACGGAATAAATGGCAAAGTAAATTACGCTTTAGAAGGTAGTATTTATGTAGCAGGTTCTGCAATTCAATGGCTACGTGATCAGATGGAAATTATTGATGACGCTTCTCAATCAGAAGAGGCAGCTCAAAATTCAAAGGATAATAACGAAGTTTTCGTTGTTCCAGCATTTACTGGATTAGGTGCTCCATATTGGGATTCTAATGTACGCGGTGCTGTCTTTGGCTTAACTCGCGGTACTACCAAGAATGATTTTACTAAAGCTACTTTGCAGTCCTTAGCGTATGAAAGTCGCGATGTAATTGATACGATGCATGAGGATACAAAGATTGATATTCCTAAGTTGAAGGTCGACGGTGGAGCAGCAAACAATGACTATTTGATGCAATTCCAAGCAGATATCTTAGGAACTGAGATAGAGCGTGAAGCTAACCTTGAAACTACAGCACTTGGCGCAGCTTTTCTGGCAGGCTTAGCAATCAACTTCTGGAGTGGTCTTGATGAAATTAAGAAAATTCAAAAAGTAGGTAAGACCTTTGAACCCCAAATGAGTGATGAGGAAAGAGAACACCTTTACGAAGGCTGGAAATCAGCGGTTAAGGCAGCTCAAAGCTTTTCATACAAACCATACCTAAAGAAGTAAGTAGTGTTTTTTACAAAGAAAGAGAATAAATCATGGCATTTTCAATTAAAACAAGAGAAGAAGAAATTGAACGTTTAAAAAACGAGAAACTAGATTTGCTAGTAATCGGTGGTGGTATTACAGGAGCAGGTGTGGCTTTGCAAGCTAGTGCAGCTAAAATGAAAACTGGCTTGATTGATATGCAAGACTTTGGTAGTGGTACCTCATCACGCTCGACTAGATTAGTTCATGGTGGTATTCGCTATCTTAAAACTTTTGACGTTCAGGTAGTTTCCGACACAGTTAAGGAACGTGCAGTTATTCAACATATTGCTCCACATATGACTCAACCAGATCCAATGATTTTACCTATTTATGACGAACCTGGTGCAGCCTTTACTATGTTTTCTGTCAAAGTTGCAATGGATCTTTATGATCATCTAGCTGGCATCGAAGGAGATTCTCCTTTGACCAAATATGCTAATTATACGATGGATAAGGAAGAAACCTTAAAACGTGAGCCACAGTTAAATAGTAAAAATCTTCTAGGAGCAGGGGTTTATTTAGATTATCAAAATAATGATTCACGTCTGGTACTAGAAAACGTTAAAAAGGCACACGAATTAGGTTGTTTGGCTGTTAGTCGACTAAAATGTGTTGAAATTTTGCATGATGACCAAAAGCAAGCAAACGGCGTGCGTGTTCATGATAATTTAACTGGTGAAGATTTTGAAATTCATGCGGACGTAATTATTAATACTTCTGGACCATGGTCTGATTTGGTAAGACAATCAGATAAAGAAGTTTACAAGAAACCACGTTTACGTCCTACTAAAGGTGTACACCTTGTTGTTGACCAATCACGTCTGACAGTACCACAACCAACTTATTTCGGTTCGGGTACCGATGACGGTCGTATGATTTTTACTATTCCTCGGGAAGGCAAGACCTACTTTGGGACTACAGACACTGACTTTAGAGGTGACTATGCTCATCCAACAGTTGAGCAAGGTGATGTTGACTACTTATTAGGTATTATAAATAAGAAATATCCTTCTGCTCATTTAACTATAGATGATGTAGAAGCTAGTTGGGCTGGTGTTCGTCCATTAATTGAAGTAGAAGTTGAAGAAAACGAAGCAGCTGATGCCGCAACAGGTGCCAGTGTTTCTGATAGTACTTCCGCACCATCAGCTGTGTCACGTGGTAGTTCATTAACTGAAGCAGAGGATGGATTAATCACTTTAGCTGGTGGTAAGTTGACCGATTACCGTATTATGGCAAATGGAGCAATGGATAAGATTCTGGAAAAACTGCACGATAAGTTTTCAAAGAACTTTACCTTACAAGATTCAGCCGAAATTAAGGTTGCAGGTGGCGACTTTGACTCTGACAATGCTGAAGAAGAACTTGCCCGTATTGCTAAAGAGGGCGAAGAAGCTGGTCTGTCAAAAGCAGATGCGACAGAAATTGCCAATTTATTTGGTTCAGAAGCTGAACAGATATATGATTATGCTCGTACAATTAAACCAGCAGATGGATTAAGTCTGGGAGAAACTGCTGCACTTGATTATTCGTTAGCTGAAGAAATGACACTGACACCTGTCGATTATCTTTTACGTCGCACTTACCACATTTTATTCAAGAGTGACACATTGAATGAAGTTAAAACTGGTGTTGTCAACCATATGGCTGATTACTACGGTTGGGATAAAGTGCAAAGAGAAGAGTATGAAACTGAATTAAGGAATGAAATAGAAGAATCACGATTGGAAGATTTAAAAAGTAAAAACTAATATAATAAAGTAATAATGAAACTAGTTGTGAATTATTCCTCAAAAAACCTGTCAGAACAATCTGACAGGTTTTTTCTCATTAATGCAGTTAATAGTAACGGTCTAATTAGTGCTATAGTTAAAGTAGCAGAAAAAATCTAAAGATATCATTAATAGCTAAGTACCTATAAAATAAGTAATTTTACTTTTAAAGTGTTAAATGTGTGACTATTTTTCAAAAAGGAAAATAATAGGATATTTGTATTTAAATCAAAGCTTTTAGCTATTTTTATGGTTAAAAGCTTTTTATTTGCTTTAATTTTTAGCTAGAAAGAGCATTGTAGGGATGAAAAAACTTAAAGAAGAATCCAAGCTTTTATTGGGATATGCAATTTCAGGAATGGGTGATCAATTTTACATTTTTGCAATTCCATTGCTAATGCTGTCTAAAACACATTCTTCAATTATCATGGGACTGCTAACAGCAGTTGAATATCTTCCTACTGCCTTGTTCGGCTTGATTATAGGACCCATTTACGATATTTATCCAAGAAAAAGAATTATGCTTATTTCACTAGTGATGCAAATGTTGCTAATATTTTGTGTTCCAATTTTGACTGCCAATAATATCTCAATTTATTTAATACTTCTTATTGTCTTTTTGCTAGGCAGCTTTGATCTAATCTCATGGACAGGTTATCAGATATTTATTGCCGAATCTGTCGATACAGAAGAATTATCAAGCGTTTCAGGTAAAGTTGGATTAATTTCATCTATTCAAAAAACGTTTGGTCCAGGGATTTCTGCAATTATTATTAATTTGCTTAACTATATGGGTGGTTTCCTACTTGATTCACTTAGCTTCGGCTACCTTGCTTTAGTAATTAGAAACTACCAACCACTGCATGAAGAGAAAACTGCTACTGCACAGAGCTCTTTCAAAAAAGGTACAAAAGATGGTATAAAATTCCTGTTCTCACAACATACAATAAAATGGTTAATAATCAGCTTTTTAGTTGCTAATATCGGTTTTCAAGCAGTTATACCAATGTTAACTTTCGTATTAAAGCAAGCTATGAACTTAAGTGTAAATATGGTCAGTATTTTCTTTACGGTCTCAGCGGTTGCAAGCATCATTGGAAATTTTGCTTATTTACATTTAAATAAAAAGTTCAAAATAGGATTTCAACTAATTATGATCGGTCTGTTAATTGCATTAGGTTTTGCAATTATGCTTAATACCAAGTCCTTTATAATGGTAACTGGTGGTTACGCACTTGTTTCGTTTGGTAGTGTATGGTCTCAAGCAAATTTCTTTACGATTATTCAAGCAAAAACGCCAACTCAATATAAAGGAACAATTACAGCAGTTTCTACATCTTTAACTAGAATAATAGGACCAATCATGTCTTTAGTAAGTGGAGTCTTAGTTAATTGTGAAGTACATTTGATTTTTATCGTAGCTGTTATTTGCTTAGTAGCTTCCGTCATACTCAATTTTGTAGGTGGCTTAAACAATCTAAAAGAACTATAGTCTGCAACTTTTTATAAACAAATGTTAATTTGTTATTGAAAAAACAAGACTTACTTTATAACATATAAGTGATGCAATCCATGATTAGTAATTAACCACATCTAGTAAAAATTGCTTATGGATTGCTTTAAAATTATAGTATGATAGGTTTTTATACTGGTTATTTCAAATAGCACACAAATTTGCTTAATAAAAACATATAAAGAAAAACAATATAAAGTTACTGCAAAATATTACTTATCAATTATCTAGCTTGTTGCGATAGGATTTCTTTTTTATTTTTTAAAATTAGGCTGTATTTTTGAATTAACGATTTATAAAAAAATATTATTATTGTAACAACAACTTGTTTTCATATTTGAAAATTTGTTTTAATTTTAATGTGTAAAAGTTTAAACTTATATATGAGGTGATAGGGAATGGAACCGATCTTTTTAACTCCGTATTTTAGATCAAAAATATGGGGTGGCCGTAAGCTAGAAACAATCTTTAACTACGATATTCCTGATGGAAAAGTCGGAGAAGCATGGGTTATTTCAGGTTATAAGGATGATGCCTCAACGGCAACAAACGGCGAATTAAAAGGTAAGAGCTTGCGTTCGATTTATCAAGAAAACCCTGAGCTTTTTGGTAATCCGAAAAGTAAGGAATTTCCACTATTAGTGAAATTTCTTGATGCTAATGATGATTTGTCTGTCCAAGTTCATCCAGATGATGATTATGCTGAAAAAGTAGAAAATGATCGTGGAAAAACTGAAAGTTGGTACGTATTACAAGCTGATCCTGGTTCTTATTTAATCTATGGTCATACTGCAAAAACACGTGCAGAATTGGCTGATATGATTAACAAAGGCCAATGGGATAAGCTTTTGCGGAAAGTTCCAGTTAAAGCAGGTGACTTCTTCTACGTTCCGGCAGGTACAATTCATGCCTTGACTAAAGGAATCATGGTAATTGAAACCCAGCAATCAAGTGATGTTACGTATCGCTTATATGACTATGATCGAATCGATGACAAGACTGGACAAAAGAGAGATTTACATACTGAGAAATCTATCGATGTTACTACCGTTCCTCACGTTGATCCTAAGCTTAACGGCAAGATTGAACAAGATCAAGATGCACAAATTACGACCTTGGTTGCTCCACCTGTATCACCACATTTTTATCTATGGCAAATTGATTTAAATGGTGAGTGGAGAACGGGCTTAAATGAACACCCGTATCTGCTAGTAACTGTAATTGATGGATCTGGTCAGTTAGAAACTGAATCTGATTCATACCAATTAAAAAAGGGTACAAATCTGATCATTCCTAATCAGATGAAAAAATTCACTTTCACTGGTAAAATGAAAATGGTTATTTCTGCTCCTGGAAATGACGAATAGATTTTCAAGACTAAAAGAGGGAAAAGTATGATATATATCGCTTGTGGATCAGTTATTATGGTTGTGGGAATTATCTGGCTAATTAATCCTCCCCGAAAACCGCATCCACTTTACGGATATTATTCATACCTTGCTCAGACTAATTCGACTAGTTTTAAGTTTGCTCAAAAAAAGGCTAGTCTTTACTTTATCCTTTTTGGCGGAATACAGTTACTAATTGGGATTGGTGTCCATTTGCTGAATTGGGATCGATATTTCCTAATTTGGCTACTCACATTTTATCTTTTTCTTATATTTCCAATTATGGCAACAGAGAAAAGCTTAAAGAAGTTTTTGATCGATCGCCATGAATTGCCACATGATTACGTTAATCCTGATGACGTAAAGCATGAGAGAACTAAGGGATTTAGGGACCGAAAATGAAATTAAATATCTTAATGGTTGAGGATGACCAGTCCGTTGCAGAGATGATGGAAATGTTCATCAAAAAAGAGGGTTGGACAATGGAGGTTGCTACTGATGGGGAGCAAGCGGTTGAAAAATTTTCTGCTAATCCTGATCAGTATAATTTAGTTACACTGGATTTGAATTTACCAAAAAAAGACGGGATCCAGGTTGCTAGAGAAATTAGAGAGAAATCGCCAACTATTCCAATTATTATGCTGACGGCGAGAAATAGTGAAGCAGAGCAGATTTTGGGCCTAGGCGTAGGCGCAGATGATTATGTTTCAAAGCCATTTAGTCCATTAGCTTTAATTGCAAGAATCAAGGCTCTTCAGCGAAGAATTGATATAGAAGAAAGCCAAAGTAGAGCTAAAGCTAAAGCCGAAGCTGATAAAGTAAAAGAAAAGTTTGATGTTGAAACAGAACATATTAAAATTTCTAAAGACAGACGTGAAATCTTGTTTGATAACAAAAAAGTACCAGATATTACCCCAAAGGAATTTGATTTGTTGGCTATAATGGCAGAAAAACCTAAGCAGGTTTTTTCGCGGAGCCAATTAATTGACTATGTTTGGGGCTATAATTTTTTTGGCGAAGAACGAACAGTCGACGCACATATCAAGAAATTACGACATAAGCTAGAAAAAGTTGGAGCAAACGTCATTCAAACGGTCTGGGGAATTGGTTACAAGTTTGACGATTCACAGGTTTAATAAATTATGAAATTGATTTATCAGCACATGCTTAGCTTTCTGCTGATTATTTTGACAACTGTTGCAATTATTGGCTATTCCGAAATTGCTTATGTAACAAACCAATCATATTCGCAAAACTATCAGCGAATGGAAGACTATGCGTCTTCATTGGGTTCTTTGGCAGCTACGGATAAAAAGAATGGCACATTAATGTTAAATGCAAATTTCCTAAAGCAAATGGAATTTGTCTTACGTGGTGATGACCTTCATCTCCGTATTTTTGATTCAGATGGCCGTCAAATTTATCCCAAGACTGCTAAAGACTTGCACCTTGCTTCTGATATATATGGTATTTTGAAACAAGGGCAAGAAATTCGTATTAAAAATAATAACGACTCTCATTCTTATATGGGCCACACTAATGATCCATGTACTGGTGTTCTTGTTCCTTGGATGAGTGAGCACAAGATGATTGGTGCAATTTGGCTTGGCGCTAGGGTAAAAAACGTTGAAAGACCAATAGCAATGGCGAAGCAAAATTTGGTAAATGCTTTTATTGTTGCGTTAACTGTCGGAGTTGCCTTAAGTTTAGCTTTGTCATATTACACTACTAGCAAAATTAAGCGCCTCTCGATTGCAACCAAGAAGGTTACTTCCGGTAATTTTGATGTGCAGCTCAATTATAAGGGAAACGATGAAATTGATCAGCTAGCCGATAACTTTAACCAAATGGTACGGTCGCTGAAACAGTCTGATGAAGAAATCAAGAATCAGGAAAAACGGCGGGATCAGTTCCTGGCTGACGCTGCTCATGAAATGAGAACGCCTCTAACAACCATTAACGGAATTTTGGAAGGATTGCAATATGATGCGATTCCTGAAGACGCTAAGCCTAAGTCAATTTCTCTAATGAAAAAAGAAACTAAAAGGCTAATCAGATTAGTCAATGAAAATCTTGATTTTGAAAAAATTCGTAATAATCAGATTTTGTTGGTTAAAACATCATTTAATGCAACTAAGATATTAGAAGATGTGAAAATGCAGCTTTCACAAAACGCTGAAAAGGAACATGATGAGATTCGAATTGCTGCACCTGGCGATTTGTCAGTTTATGCGGACAAGGATCGCTTTACCCAAATAATTTTCAATTTGGTTCAAAATGCAATTCAATTTACCAAAAATGGTCAAATAGTAATTAGTGGCCGAAGGAAAGACCATGCTACAGAAATTGTGGTTATGGATAACGGAATTGGAATGAGCGATGAACAAATGAAGTATATCTTTGATCGTTTTTTCAAAGCTGATCCGTCAAGGGCTCGTCAAGGAACTGGTGAATCTGGTCTTGGCCTTTCAATTGTCTCTTCGCTAATTAAGCAGCATGGTGGCAAAATTAGCGTAGATTCGAGTCCTAACGAAGGAGCTATTTTCACAATCACTTTCTTTGATGAAGGATTTGAACAGTATCTATCTGAATAAACAAAAAGCACTTCAACTGAAGTGCTTTTTGTTTACTCTTAGGTATTATTCTTTTTTGTCAGTAGATTTTTGCCAAATTTTTGCTGTAGCAGGTACTGCACCTAAGTTAGTCATATCATCTTTATCGACTACAATTAGGTTAGAAGGACCAGAAGCAAGCTTGTTAAAACTATCTAGGCTTTGGTTTCTAAAGTAACCATCTGAAGCTTTATCCAAGCTTGCCTGTAGCTGATTAATTCGGTATGCCTCAGCATCGGCTTCAGTTTTGACAGCTTCAGCTTTAGCCTTTGCAGTGGCAATTAATGCCTCATTTTTGGCCTTAGTGGTTAATTCAATGTTTTTAGCTTCGCCTTCGGCTTTTTCAATTGCTGCAATTTTTTCTCTATCAGCAGTTAGTTGTTTATCCATTGCCTTTTGAATTTCAACACTAGGAAGTAATTCATCAATATTGACACGAACCACACGAATACCATATAAATCTGTCAAATCGCCAATTGCATCAGCAAGTTGTGAATTGATTTTACTAGTTGAACCAAGGGCATCGTTTAAGTCCATCCGACCAATGATATCGCGTAAGTGTCCTCTAATTAATTCAACCATCGACTTAACTGAATCGGTATTGTTGTAAAAGTACTTATATGAATCAGTTACTAAATAGTTTAACGTCAAACTAGTGGTGATTTCAGCATTGTCCTTAGTAATAATTGAATACTTAGAAATTTCTGCTGGAAACATTGCTAATGAAACGCGTCGCAATCTTTGAATTACAGGTATGACAAACACAAGGCCTGCTTTAACTGTTCTTGAGTATTTACCTAGAGTTTCGATTAGTCCTTCGTTATTTTGAGGAACAACTCGGCAACATGATAGAAATAAAAGAATAACGACAATAACCAAAATTAAATAGACCATAGTTTAAAACACCTCAAATTATAAAAAGATTAACTATGTCTTAATTATATTCTCTTTTTTTCTTTTGGCTATCATTATCCCTTTTTTTATCTAAATGATTTTCTGCTACTGATTCAGGAATTTCTGTTATTTCGTAGTGGCGGCCATTTAATTCAGGGGCATCAGTACGATAAAAACGAGTAGTGGAGTGCTTATGTGTGGAGATTAGTGCTGTTGATTTGGTCTTTAATTTTGCTCTTAAGGCTTCCATTTGCTGGAAGTTACTCAAGTAATCGAATTGACCTGGATCAACTGGTTTAAATCCCTTTGGGGTGTAAAAACGTAAAAGGTTATGGTTATTGAGCAAATCAGAGTACTTAAGAGCCATTTTTCCTTTTTTGGCTAGTTCCGCAATTTCTTTGTTTTCTTTTTCTGTATAATTGATAATTTCTTTACCGCTGATTCGATCGTAAACAGTGCCTTTTTTACCTTTTCCGCCGATAATAACATATTTTTGACTGACAATTGTGCCATTTCTAAAAACAATCCACGGTTTGTACTTCGGTGATAACAGGTCATTACCAAACTGAATATAGTTCTTATTGGAAATGCCAAGTAAGTGAAGTAGTGTAGGCAAAACATCAATTTCTCCTGCAACTTCATTCATAATCTTGCCCTTTAAGCTAGGGGAGTAAAGCATAAAGGGCACACGTTGCATTTGGACATTATTATAACTATTCCAAGTATCCGAGCTTTCGCCAATAATAGGAGCCAAGGTTTCATTTTCGGAATTACTTAAGCCGTAGTGGTCACCATAAATCATTACTACTGTGTTTTTCATTAAACCAGATTTATTCAAATAGTCGAAAAATTCCCTGATTGCTTGATCAAGATAGTGGGCCGTTTCAAAGTAGTTGTTGATAGCTTTGTCAGATGTATCCGCAGTTTTAAAGTTTGGATCGCGATCTTCTTCGTCCATATCAAACGGGGTATGATTGGTAACGGTGATAAATTTGCTATAAAAAGGTTGTTGCATGCGCTCAAGATATTTAACACTTTCAGCGAACATGACTTTATCTTTGATTCCGTAACCAATACTATCGCTTTGATCGTGACTGTAATAATTTTGATCAAAGAAATAGTTATAACCCATATTTTTGTAGACATCGTCACGATTCCAAAATGAACCAACATTGCCGTGAAAAACGGCTGAAGTATAGTTGCCTTTTTCACGCAAAATCTGTGGCGCGGCTTGGAAGGTATTTGAACTACCTAGCGCAGTAAAAAGTGAACCGTCTGAGATACCAAATGTGCTTGTTTCAAGCATGTTTTCTGCGTCACTAGTACGTCCAATTCCAACTTGATGATAGAAATTAGAAAAACTAAGTGAATGACGACTATGATAGATTGAGTTAAGAAAAGGTGTGACTTCCTTGCCGTTAATTTTGAGATCGATTACGAATTGCTGGAAACTCTCTAGGTGGATTACAATGACGTTTTTGCCTTTGGCAGCACCATAATACTGAGGGCTAACTGGTAACTTGTTTTTACGTGTATAAGCCAATATTTTGTTTAAGTCAGCGGTGTTAGCATTACGATTTACTTGCTCAGTTTGTTCATTTTTCACGCCGTCGTACACGGTAAAAGTGTCAATTCCTAGGTACTTAACAATGTATGAACGATCAAAAGTTGTCCCTAAAAGGCGTGGACGTGACGATTCTGCTAAAAAAACATTGAGACTTAAAATTAGGGCTCCACACGTTGTGATCGTAAATGGAGTTAGTAATCCATATGATTTTTGGTCAATTTTGATTTTATGAGCAAGCAAAAGTCCTATCACAATAATTAAGTCGAGCCATAAAATTAGGTCAGAGGGCTTTAATAGGGCAACCGCACTTTTTCCAAGACCTGGTGCTACTTTAGCTGCATTAGTCATTGTTTTGACAGTAATGAAGTCTGCAAATTGTCGATAATTTAAGATGTTAGCAAAAAGCAAACCAGTATTGGCGAAATCCATTATCAACATGATGACATAGGATACAACTGGTTTAGAAAAGTAAAATCCAATGCTTAGTAATAAAACCGCCGATCCGATAGGACTGATCCACATGATAATGTGTTGGTAAGGGTCACTAATGCCCAGGTTAAAATCATGATAGGCAGCAAAAATGTATTTTAATGTAAACAAAACAACCAACAGACAAAAAAAGCCTGTACGGGTCTGGATAAAATTAATCAGCTTCTTTTTTTTCAAGTTGAACTCTCCTTATTTAATTATTTTAGAATTTTCGTGCACTTTAGACAATCATTTCTGAATTGTTAGTCCTTTTTTAAGAAAAATTTGGCAAAGATTGGGTATAATCTAGATGAACACTAAATTTATAGGACTTGAACTAAAATGATATTTCTAGGACCGCTATATAACTTAATTGCTCAAAGTTATGCAACTAAAGTTAATCATTTTGCCTTAATTAAGTTAATTATGTTGGCATTTGATAAGACAATTTTTTATTTTTTGGTTTTCATGATTTTGCGTTTGTTTTGGTTAATGGTGGTAAGACGAAGGCGAACACTTAAATCAGAAGCGACGGTATGGCTGTTTGCTTTTTATTTAATTTTGATTTTAATGTTAACCACTTTTCGCCGAACCTATTTCCCATGGCAACTTTCTTTCAATTTCCATCGACCGCTAAGTGAGATTAATCTCGTATTTATGAAAGAAACTTGGAAGATGTACTATGCTCAGAGTCGGTTGGATTTTATTTACAACTCACTGGGTAATGTTGCTTGCTTTTTGCCATTCGGTTTTTTAGCACCATTTGTTTTTTCAAAAAAGCAAACTTTTATCAGGGTGTTAGTAGCAGGTGTCTTATTTTCAGTTTTTATTGAAACAATGCAGTTTCTACTCGCAACCGGTGTGAGTGACATTGATGATGTCTTTTTTAATAGTTGTGGGGCGGCCTTGGGTTATTTACTATACTGGCTTTTTCAACAATTACGAGTAAAGCTGAAAACAATTTAAAAAGCGCTGGTATTTATAAAATAAGATTGCTAAAATGGTTTTGTGAAATAGATATTTAATTCAATAAAGGGAGCGTATTTTATGAGTTTAATTAAATTCGATAGCAGTAAATTAACACCATTTGTTCACGAAAATGAACTAGGCGAAATGCAAGCAATGGTTGATGCTGCATCTAAGGAATTAAAGGAAGGTACCGGTGCAGGTAGTGACTTTTTAGGTTGGGTTGACTTACCAGTTGATTACGACAAAGAAGAATTCGCTCGTATTAAAAAAGCAGCTGCAAAAATTCAAGCCGATTCGGAAGTTTTGATTTGTATTGGTATCGGTGGCTCATACCTTGGAGCCCAAGCTGCCATTGAATTCTTAAATAGCGCTTTTTATGGTAAGGGCAAGGATAAGTATCCAACTGTTGTCTTTTGTGGTAACTCACTTTCTGGTTCATATCTTCACGATTTGATTGAATGGTTAGGAGATAAGGACTTTAGCATTAACGTTATTTCTAAATCTGGTACAACCACAGAACCTGCTGTTGCATTCAGAATCTTTAAAGATAAGTTAATTAAGAAATACGGTAAAGAAGAAGCTCAAAAACGTATCTTTGCTACAACTGACCGTGCTAAAGGTGCTCTTAAGACTGAAGCAGATGCTGAAGGCTATGAAGAATTTGTTGTTCCAGATGACATTGGTGGTCGTTTCAGCGTCCTTTCTGCTGTTGGTTTATTACCAATCGCTGTTTCTGGTGCTGACATTGATCAACTTATGCAAGGTGCTGCTGATGCACGTAGCGAATACACTGATACTGACTTATCAAAGGCAACACCATACCAATACGCTGCTTTACGTAATATCTTGTACCGTAAAGGATACACTACTGAAATTGTCGAAAACTACGAACCAACTTTGAGAATGTTTAGTGAGTGGTGCAAGCAATTAATGGGTGAATCAGAAGGTAAAGACAACAAGGGTATTTGGCCAGCAAGTGCAAACTTTACAACTGATCTTCACTCATTAGGTCAATACATTCAAGAAGGTTTACGTAACTTGTTTGAAACAGTTATTAGAGTTGAAAATCCTGCAAACGATGTAGAGATTCCTTCAGATGATCGTAATTTAGATCAATTGAACTTCTTAGAAGGAAAGAGCTTAAACTTTGTTAACGATCGTGCATACGAAGGTGTTGTTTTAGCACATACTGATGGTGGTGTTCCAGTTATGACTGTTAATATTCCAGATCAAACTGAGCACACATTAGGCTACCTTATTTACTTCTTCGAGTTAGCCATTTCAATTTCTGGTTACCTTAATGGCATTAATCCATTTAACCAACCAGGTGTTGAAGAATACAAACGTAACATGTTTGGTCTACTAAACAAACCGGGTTACGAAGCTTTACATGATAACTTAGTATCACGTTTTGAGCAAAAATAAGGATAATGTGTCCTGTACATTGTTATCTGATCGGTGAAAACCGATTAAGGATTGGAAAGGGTAAAAGCTAATTGGCTTTTTACTCTTTTTTATTACCGGGAGGTTTAAGAGAATGGAAAGAAAAGCAGAGACGCCAAAACATATTTTGGCAATTGTTAGCTGCGCACTGATGGCATTTGTATCAATCTTAACGGAAACAAGTTTGAACGTTACTTTTCCTACGTTAATGAAACAATTTCATATTGGTCTAGGACTTGTTCAATGGACCACTACAGGCTACCTTTTAACAATTGCAGTTATTATGGTTGCAAGCTCATATTTAAACGAGCGTTTTTCGGCTAAACAGCTATTTTTAACAGCAGCTATTTCATTTATTGGCGGCTCAGTAGTTGCTGGACTGGCACCTAATTTTTGGGTTTTGCTTGCTGGAAGACTCATTTCATCTGTGGGAGCTGGTTTGTCAATTCCATTGATGTTTAATTTGGTTGTTGAACTAATGCCGCAGGAAAAATGGGGCTTTTATATGGGATTAACTGGTCTAGTAGTTATTCTTGCCCCATCTTTAGGACCAACATTTGGTGGGACAGTTGTTTATTATTTTGGCTGGCCGTTAATTTTTCATATTGTTGCTTTAATTGCTGTAGTCGTACTAATCATCGGTGCTCTATCAATTGAGCAATACCACGAAAAAAAGCATCCAAGCTTTGATTGGGCGAGTTACTTTGTGATTGCTGCGGCTATGATTATCTTTAACTTGGGCTTTAATCGAATTAGTAATGGCTTCGGTGATCCATATTTTTGGATAAGTATGGCTGTTGTTGCAGCGCTAGTATTCCTTTTTATCAAACTGTCGAAGAAGAGCAAAAAGAAGCTAATCAACTTAGATATTTTCAAAAATAAACCATTTGTTTTCGCGATGATTTCTTATTTATTGCTGCAGTTTATTAATATTGGAACTAGTTTCGTGTTACCAAACTATGTTCAAATTGTTAATCATGAAAGCTCACTCATTGGCGGTTTAGTTTTACTTCCGGGATGTATTTTAAGTGGCTTCTTGAATCCATGGTTTGGGCATATCTATGATCAAAAAGGGCCAAAACTTCCATTTTTAACTGGTACAATCTTTTGCTTTACGGCAAGTATACTATTTACCATTTTCGGTCTGAAAATCTCAACAGTTATGGTGGGCGTTTTCTACGGTATTATGATTATTGGGAGACAAATGGCGTTCAACAATACAATGGCTGAAGCATCCAAATTGCAACCAGATGAATTACATACTGATGCTACCGCTGTCTTTCAGACTGGTCAACAGTATGCTGGCTCAATGGGAACAACGGTTATGGCCACAATTATTTCGGCTTGGCAAAAGAAACCAGGCAATTATTCTGTTTTGACTGCCCAGGGAAGTCAGGTTGCTTTCTTAGTTATGTCAATCATTAATGTCATTATTTTCTTAAGTTATCTAAATTTATTTAGGTTAGAAGCAAGAAATAAATAGAAGTATTTTTTTATAATCAGTAGAGGCCTTGTCATTAACGGCAAGGCTTTTTTGATGTTATTAGTGAGAAAACAGACAGAGACTTCACTAATTATTAGTTTGGGCATAAAGAATAATTATGTTTAAATAAAGGAAAGCGCTTTTAAGGAAGGAGGGATAATATGAAAGCGAAATATCAAGTGTTAAGCAAAGTTGAAAACTTATTGGCTAATAAAACAAAAGTAACAACACAAGATGTTGCAAAGGCAATGCAGCTATCACGTGGTGTTGTTAGCACTTATTTGTCGCAATTATATCAGGAGGGACTACTTTTGAAGAGTGGTACCAAACCTGTGTATTGGCAACTAAATTCAAATGATGATGTATTTGCAAAAATGATAGGATCAGATGGAAGTCTTAAAAAAGTAATAGATAAGTGTAAAGCAGCGGTCAACTACCCACCAAATGGTTTTCCACTAATTATTACAGGTCCATCTGGTTCTGGTAAAAGTTTTTTAGCTTCATTAATTTATGAATATGCTAAGCAGGTTAGTGTAATTAGTCAAAACGCAAATTTTGTGGTTTTAAATTGTGCAGATTATGCTAATAATCCTGAGCTACTATCTTCTGTGTTGTTTGGCTATAAAAAGGGAGCTTTTACAGGGGCTGATCAAGATCATCTTGGACTAGTTGATCAAGCTGATGGAGGCTATCTTTTTCTCGATGAAATCCATCGTTTGCCTAGAGAAAGTCAAGAAAAGCTTTTTGTTTTACTAGATTCGGGAAAATTTTACCCTTTGGGAGAAAGTAAGCACTTCAAACAAGTGAATGTTCGATTTATTTTTGCTACTACAGAAGATATTACTAATCATTTGTTAAAAACTTTTAGAAGACGTGTTCCTTTAAAAGTTAGCTTATCTTCAATATCTAAACGCCCACTTGTTGAACGTTGTAAGTTAATAGAAAATTTCTTCAAGAAAGAAGCTATCAAAATTGATCGAGATATTGAGGTACCAACTGATGTGGTTGATTATTTATTAAAGTCTGAATTAATTGGGAATGTTGGTTCTCTGGAAAATCAAGTTAAACTTCTTTGTGCAGAAAACTTTAATCGAACTGACAATTCTTCAATTTTAAAAATCACTTCTAGTAAAAATGAAAAAGAAAATAATAGAAGTTGGTTAATTAAGAGTTCCCAATACATAAACTTAACCTTTAGTTCAAGTGATGAGATTAATGTAAAACTAGCTTCATTTGTAAAAACATTGCTAAAGAATGAGAAAATAAATCGAAGAATTGAAAATCAGTCTTTAGCAATGAATCAATTTTTGCGCGATTTACATGAGAATCTTTCTGTTTTAATAGTTGATGAAGATTATAAAAATTATCTTTATAAAAAGCTCACAGCTACTTTGAAACCTGTTTTTCTGCGCTACGGACTTTTAAAGGATTTAAAAAAGGTAAAGATAGAGCAAGCTGCTTCTTTGCTATCAGTTTTACATAGGGAAAATAATAAAACTGATCTGAAAGAATTGAGGGAATTAGTAGAGCAGCATTACCCAAGAACCACTTATATTTGTAACCAGGTAAAGAATGCTCTTGATATAAAAATTGATGCTAATTGGTTAATTATTGTTCTTTTATATGTAATATGTGATGAAATTGCACCTGAAATTGAAAAGCAGAAATTGTTGGGTATTATGGTCTGTCATGGGGGAGCAGTTGCATCTAACATTTGTTCAATAGTTAATTCTCTATGTGGAAGTTATATTTTCGAAGCATTTGATATGCCTATTGATGTGTCTAATCGTGAAATTGTTTCTCAAATAAGTTGTTATATAAGGAAGCAAAATCGTAATTATGATGGAACAATTCTATTATTCGATATGGGGTCACTTGCAACCTTGTATAAAAATATAAAGGCATTATTAAACAATGATTTATTAGTAATTAATAATATAACTACTGCAATCGCCCTTGATTTAGGCTTACAAATTCAGCAGAGAACGAGCTTTAAGAAAATCGCTGAAAAAGCTGAGAAATATCCTGACTCAATGAAAATTCAATACTATGAGGGGATTTCACAAAAATCAAATGTTATCGTTTCTTGTATGTCTGGTGTAGGACTATCAGAAGAGGTAAAAAAGATTTTGAAGGTGACTTTAAAAAGTGATATTGAAGTTATCACAATGGATTACCGCGATCTTAAGAGTACTTTACAAAGACATGATCATTCTTACTTTAAAAACACAAAATTTATTTTAACGACAAATGATGTGCCAAAACAAAATGGAATTGAAGTTTTGAACTTGTATGATGTAATGGATGAAGACGGTGATTGGAAGTTGCGACAGTTGTTGAAGCAAATGGGTGAAGATAAAAAAACAATTGATAACCTTATTAAAGAACTGCTGAAATTTTTTACAATTGGTGGTATTAAAGGTCGTTTACGATTTTTAAATCCAGAAGTCGTGATTCCCGAAATCCAAGAGATTGTTGCCAAGTTTGAAAAGTTCTATCATCTTAACTTTTCAAATAAGCTTAAATTGAGCTTGTACATGCATATTGCTTTGATGCTTGAACGTTTGATGCTAGGAGGAGTAGACACAAGTGATGTGCATGAAAAGGTCATTACTAAAGATGAGAGGGACTTTAATGTAATTGCTAAGAAAATTTTTCGCGATATTGAGGAAAAATATAATATTACAGTGAATGATTATGAACTATCATTAATTTACGAGTTGCTCAAAGTTAATTTTAATAAATAAACTGCTTAAAGAAGTGCTTAAAAAAAGCACTTCTTTTTTTATAAATGCCTATGTAACAGTACTTTGATGGAGTTGGCATGACTTTTGCTAATAGATTAGTAGAACAGGGGGGGTGAAAAAATGAGGAAGTTTGTTTTAGTTAGTCATGGGTCATTAGCGCAGGGAGTGAAAAACTCCGTTGAAATGATTAGTGGAAAACAAGACAATTTGTATGCTTTTTGTATGCAGGAAGGAGAAAGTCCAGCAATTTTAAAAGAAAAGATTTCAAATTTTCTTGAGCAAAATAAGAAAGGAGAAATTGTTTTCGTTTCAGATTTTCCTGGAGGAAGCGTGAATACAATGTTAATGAATTTTTTGGATTGTGATAACGTTTTTTTGGTATCTGGGATGAACTCAATGCTTGTGCTTAATTTGCTGTTAAGCCAGGCAAAAATTGATGTTTGTCTTGATAAAGCCATTGAGGCTGGGAAAGCAACTATAAAAAGGATAGAAATTGTTGAAGAAGATCAGGAGGATGATTTTTTTGATTAGTATATTACGAGTAGATGACAGATTAATCCACGGTCAAGTAGCTGTTGTATGGAGTCATTATTTAGGCGTAAATCGAATTATCGTTGCCAATGATGAAATTTTGGATAATAAAGTTCAAATAATGGCTTTAAAAATGTCCGTACCTGATGGAGTTAAACCATTTTTTGTTAGTGTTGAACAAGGAATAAAATTGATGAACAATCCGAAGTCAGCGAATCTAAAGATTATGGTTGTAGTCAATAAACCAGCTGATGCACTAAAAATTGCACAAAGCGTTCCTAATATACCGTTAATTAACCTTGGCAATTACGGACGAGTAGGAGCAGAAAATATGAAAAATAAGAAACAGTTAAGTAAGAATATTTTTGTTACAGAAGATGACGAAAAAGTACTGAAGGACTTAATTGCAACTAATATAAAAGTAAACGTTCAGCCTGTTCCAAGTGATCCTGATGTACAGCTGTCTAGTTTAATTTAAGGGAGGTAATTTTATGTTAGTACCAGCTTTATGGGTAGCCCTTATAATGTTTATTGGAAATTTTTCCGACTGTGGTATGTCTGACCCGATGATTAGAAGGCCACTTGTTATGTCAATGCTTGTTGGTCTAGCCTTAGGTGATCTAAAAACAGGTATTATTATGGGAGCCTCACTAGAGGTTATTTTCCTAGGCATTAGTGGAATTGGTGGTGCAATGCCATCTGATTCAATGACAGGATCGATATTTGGAACAGCATTTGCAATCTTAAACCATCAAGGTGTTGCAGTCGCACTTTCCTTAGCTGTCCCAATTAGTTTGTTGGCAGTTTTTGTTAATCAATTAGTTATTTTCATTCGTGGTCTTTTATTAAACTTTTTTGAAAAGTATGCAGATGAAGATAATATCAAAGCAATTGAGCACTTACAGTACTTGAGTATTATTGGTGGCCCCCTTGTATATGCCATTATTGGTTTTTTAGGTATATATCTTGGTTCTGGTTCAATTTCGGCACTAGTACATTCTATCCCTGCAGTTATTATGAATGGTCTTACAGTATTAGGACAAATGTTACCAGCATTGGGAATTGCACTTTTACTAAATATGATTTACGAAAAAGGTAACATGATTTACTTATTACTAGGATTTTTATTGGCTTGTTACTTAAAATTGCCGATTATTGCCGTTGCACTTATTGGCATAATCCTAGCAGTTATTCTTTCTTCAATCGATAAGAATATTTTGGATGTAAAAAATCTAGTAACTTCAAGAAAAACAGTTACTGAAAAAAGGAACAAAGATGATACATTAGAGGAGGATTTTTTCAATGACTAAAGAAAATGTTAGTTCTGTCCAAGATCAAGTTATGGATAAGAAGACTTTCAAACAGATTTTCTGGCGATCATTTCTTTTACAAGGATCTTGGAATTATATAAATGGTGCTGGTGTTGGAGCATTATATATGCTTTTGCCATTTATTAAGAAGCTATATCCTAATCCAGAAGATAAGCCACAGCGTGTTTCTGCATTGAAAAGAGGATTAGCATATTTCAACATTACTCCTGCTATTGCTCCTTTTCCAATGGGAATTGCAGCCAGTATGGAAGAACAAAACAAGAAGCTAGATGAATTTGATGCAAGTTCAATAAATGCAGTAAAAGCAAGTTTAATGGGGCCTCTTTCAGGAATAGGTGACTCACTATTTTGGGGAACAATTAGAGTTATTGCAGCAGGAATAGGAATCAGCTTAGCAAAAGAAGGCAATATTCTTGGACCAATTCTATTTCTAGTTATTTACAATATTCCAAATCTACTTGCTAGATACTATGGCTTGAAATATGGTTATGAACTTGGTGGAGACTTTATTCAAAAAGCTTATGAAAATGGTTTGATGAAAATAATTACTAAAGCAGCAGGTATTTTAGGTATGATCATGGTGGGAGCCATGACATATAGTACCGTTACTTTAAAAACAATTTTGAAATTCAAAATGGGAAGTATGACCTTTAATTTACAACAAATTTTAGATCAAATTATGCTTGGTATTATTCCATTAACTGTTACGCTTTTGACCTTTTTACTAATAAGAAAAAAGGTTAGTGCAAACAAAATAATTTTGTTAATGGTGATTTTATCTTTTGCTCTGAGTGCTTTGAAGATTTTCTAGTCATTTGAGAAGGTAAGGTATATGGAACAATACTTATTTAGACCAGATAATTGCTTTTTTGGGGATTGCATGCCTTTTTATCAAAAGAAGGACAACCAATTTTATTTATATTTCCAAAAAGACACAAGAAGCCCTATTCCATTTGGTGATCCTTTTGGCTGGGAACTTGCTACCACTAGTGATTTCGTTAAATATAAAACATATGGCGAAGTTCTGAAAAAAGGACAAGAAGATTCCGAAGATCAGTTCATTTATGCTGGTAGCGTATTTGAAAAACCTGATGATAAAATTAGTGCTTACTATACTGGATATAATCGAAATTTTGTTAGTCAAAATAGACCATCACAAGTTTTGCTGAAAGCTTCTAGTACCGATGGTATTACATGGACTAAGGAGGGGAAAGCAGATAAATTAGCTCCACAGGAAGGTTATGATCCAGATAATTGGAGAGATCCAAATGTTGTATGGAACGAAGAGACAAATGAATATCTTTTGATTTTGGGTACAAGATTGAAATCTGATGTTAAGAAAAAGACTGGTAGACTAGTTTATTATACTTCTAAAGACTGTAAAGATTGGTCATTCAAGGGGGATTTTTGGACACCTGATTTATATACAATGATTGAGATGCCTCAACTTTTTAAAGAAGGGGATTGGTGGTATTTAGTCTATTCAGAATACGATCTTGAAAAAACTACTCATTATGTAATGAGTAAAAAGATTATGGGACCATGGATTATTCCAGAACAAGATACTTTTAGCGGTCGTGCATATTATGCTGCGAGAACTGCTACTAATGGAAAAGAAAGATTTCTTTTTGGCTGGGTTCCATCAAAAGAGGCAGGAAAAGACGAGAATAATTATTTGTGGGGTGGAACTTTCTTACCTTTAGAAGTAAAGCAAAATAAGATTGGTGAATTGGATGTTGCAATGCCACATAGGTTAAAAGCAGTTGTTAAGGAAAAAGTGTCATTTCATCAACAAGAAATTTCTTCACCATTTAGGCGCTCAGAAGTACCGCTAATTGGTGGCATATCATCCAAAAGCTTTTTGTTAAAAAACAAAATTTCATTTAAACCATCAACTAGAAGTTTTTCTATAATTTTTTGCGAGAACCCAGAAACCGGAGAAGGATACGAGTTTAATATTGATCTTAAGCGGCAAGAACTATCTGTAAGAAGAACACCAAACTTACGTTGGTATCAAATGCTTAATATTGGTTTGACGAGACAAGTTAAATTAAAGCCAGAAACAGATTATGAAGTGTCATTATTTGTGGATGATACTGTTGCAGTTATGGAAATAGCAGGCACAGTCTTAAGCTGTCGTATTGAAAAAAATAACTATCATGGGTTATCACTGGCTGTTGTTGATGGATCGGTAACAGTTAAATAAGTGATGAAACTGAACTTTTGAATAGAGCTTAGTTTTTATTACATAACAAGCTAATTTTATGATTCGGCTAATTAATTTTTAATTTTTCCTTTATTTTTAAATTTATCATGTTAAACTATTGATAATATCTTTGAATGGGAGGAAAAAAGAATGCAGCTGAATTCAAGCCGTTTTTACTTGCAACGAATTATTTTTAAATGCAATCAACATTAAAAATTAATTCGAAGGAGTATTTCTTATGGCTGACACAACCACAACAAACAAATTAACAATCAAAACATTTTTTAACAATATTCTGGCAGGAACTGCAACTGGGATCATTGTTGGTTTGATTCCTAATGCAGTAGTAAGCGCAATTTTAAAGTTATTTGGGCAGAATGCAATTACCGCCAGTATCGGTCAAGCATTACTGATTTTCCAATGTGCGACACCGCTGTTGATTGGGGCACTAATTGCAATCCAATTTAAAATGGTTCCGTTGGATGTAGCTATTGTAGCTGCAGCAGCATATGTCGGATCAGGCGTAACTAAATTTGTTCCGCAAATTGTCAATCCAGCAACTAAAGCACAAGGTGTGTTTGTTTCTGCTGGAACTGGTGATTTGATTAATACTATGATTACTGCTGGTCTAACTGTTTTTCTACTATTAATGGTAGGGGAACGTTTTGGATCAGTGAAAATTGTAGCTGCTCCGATTATTATTGGAGTTGGCGCAGGCTGGATCGGGTTATTAATTTTACCTTATGTAAGTAAAATTACCACTTGGTTAGGAACCGTCATTAATTCATTTACTGATTTACAACCAATTTTAATGTGTATATTGATTTCCTGCATGTTTAGTATTTTGATTGTTTCACCAATTTCGACGGTTGCGATTGGCATGGCAATTCAATTAAACGGGCTTTCAGCTGGTGCTGCAGCTATGGGTGTAGCAGCAACGACAATTGTGCTAGTTGTTCATTCTTGGCGCACAAATAAATCAGGGGTAACAATTGCAATTGCGTTAGGCGCAATGAAAATGATGATGCCGAATCTATTTAGACATCCAATTATTCTTCTGCCCTCACTAATCACAGCAATTGTGTCTGCAATACCTGTCGCATTATTCCATGTATCTGGGACTCCTGCATCAGCAGGATTTGGTCTTGTAGGCATTGTTGGACCACTGGCTTCAATGGATGCAGGTAAGTACAGTTTGAATTTCATAATGGCACTGCTTGTTTGGATTGTTATTCCAGCAATTGTTGCAGTAATTTGTCGCTTTTTATTTGAAAAAGTGCTTCACATCTATGACGAAAAAGTAGTTTTTGCTTATTTAGGTGAATAAAAAATAAAGAAATAGCCAATTTCGGTAAGGAAATTGGCTATTTTTGTTTGATTTGATTTTTAGCTAGTTTTTTAATTCAAAGGGTAGATATAAGTTGTTTTAATTATGCTTTTTCCATGCAGCTTCTATTTGCTCATAGCTTAATTTGGAGGTATCAGGATAGAGCAAGTAGGCTTCGCTAAGTTCATTTTCATTACCGACACCTACTGAAAAGGCACCTGAAGAGTTTATTGCTTTAATTCCAGCGATTGAGTCTTCGATTCCAACACATTCTTTTGGAGATAAGTTAATGGCATCTGCAGCGGCGATGAAAATGTCGGGTGCTGGTTTTCCTGCTGCAACTTTGCTGGGATTTGCAATTGCATCGAAAGTACTAATAAGCTCTAATTTTTCTAGTATATAAGGACCGTTCAAGCTTGCAGAAGCTAGTGAAAGCTTAACATTATGTGCCTTAAGTTCAGAAATAAGTTCAGATATTCCAGGTAGGATATTAGCAGGGGTTAAGTTGGCTAATAACTCACGAAAAACATCATTCTTTTCTTCAGTCATTTTGTTAAATTCAGAATCAGTTACTTTAATGTCTAAATAGTTCAGAATTGCAGTAAGTGAATCAGCACGACTTACGCCTTTAGTTTGGACTTCTAATTCATCAGGTAATTCGCGATTAAAGTGGTCTTTGATGAGTTTTCGCCAGGCTTGAAAGTGGTAAACCGAAGTATCGGCAATTACACCATCAAGATCAAATAGTACGCCCTTCATTTAAAAACTTCCTTTCACTAGCCAATGGAGTTTCTGCTAAAACAGCTTTGATGTTAGCGAAATCTTCATCGGAGATATTAACAAATGGTAACATTGTATTCATTTCAATTAATGAACTTCCACCAAATGTGTCAAGGTTATTTTGATCTTGTAAGAAACCAAAGACACCATTCAGTGGTGACAATTTTTCTACTAATTCAGAATCTGCCATAAGGTCTTTGGCTGGCATATCAATGTTGTAGTATTCGATATAGCTAGAACTTGGAACATAACTGATAGAATATTGTCCACCAGTTAGCTTAAGTGGCAGACTAGTGGCTTCACCATTAAGCTGAACTTCACCAGTAGCACGTGGTAATTTCACTGTTACTTGTTGACCAAATGGAGTATTCAGGTTGAGCTTGATTGTGTGTTGTTCATCAGTTTCAAGTTGGTATTCAATTTGAAGATCACCGTATGAACTTTCATAATGACCTTGAACATGCTTGAGACGGTAATCAAATTGTGGTGCCAAAGTGACTTCTTGATAGCCATTTGTTTGAGAACTGATTCCAAGTACTTGCTGGTAAACCCACTGCATAATCGCACCAATAGAGTAGTGGTTAAGTGAGTTCATTCCTTCAGGATTCATTGAGCCATCAGGCATAACTGAATTCCAACGTTCCCAAATTGTTGTTGCACCTAAATTAACTGCATAAAGCCAACTTGGGAAGTCTTCATTTAAGAAGATTTGTGTTGCAAGCTTGTGTTCGCCATTTTCAGAAAGAACACGACAAACAATTGGTGTACCAACAAAACCAGTCTTTAGATGGTTATTATCTTTACCAAGGCGAGTAACTAGGTCTTTAACGACACGTTGCTTTTGCTCATTAGGTACTAAATCAAAGGCTAGAGCCAACGCATAAGCTGTTTGTGTATCAATTGATAAACGTCCAGTTGCAGTAATATATTCGTTAGAAATAGCTTTTTTAATTGCTTTAGCTTGTTTTGAGTACTTAGCAGCATCATCGCTAAAACCAAGTATTTGTGCTGTCTCAGCGACAATAGAAGTAGAGTAGTAATAGTAAACAGAAGCAATGAAGTCTTCATCAGTTTTACCAGTTGGCATTGCTGGATTTTCACCATCAAGTGAAAGCCAGTCACCGAATTGGAAGCAACCTGTCCAAAGGTTCTTAGTTGAAGTATTTTTACCAATCCATTCAACCCAAGCTTTCATGCTTGAGTAATTTTGACGCAAAATAGCAGGATCATTATATGCTTGGTAAACAGTCCATGGAATAATTGTTGCAGCATCACCCCAAATTGCAGCGCCACCGCTACCATTACCCATTGCTGGAGCATACATTGTGAGCATGCCATCATGAGCATTCTGTTCGATTTGCATATCACGTGCATATTTCTTAAAGAATGCATAGGTATCCATGTTCAAAACGGCTGTTGCTGAAAATACATCTGCATCACCAGTCCAACCAAGACGTTCATCACGTTGAGGACAGTCGGTAGGGACATCAAAGAAATTACTCTTTTGACCCCAAATTACGTTTTGCAAAAGGCGATTGACTTTCGCATTATCTGTTGTAATTCCGCCAGTAGTTTTCATATCGGAGTAAATGACTGCTGAGCGAAAATCTTCTTTCTTAAGTGGCTTGGTATTACCTGTAACTTTTGCATAGCGGTAACCATAGTAAGTAAAGTGGGGACGAACCCATTTTTCTTTACCACCAGAAGTATACTTGAAGGCGGCGCGGGCTTCACGAAGGTTGTCCCGGTAAAAATTACCGTTTTGTAAAATTTCCCCAACTTGAAGTTCAATTGTTTGTCCCGCAGGTTCATGATTGAAAAGCTCAGGCCAACCTGCATGATTTTGGCCAAAATCTAAGACAGTTTCACCAGCAGGAGTTTGAATGATTTCTTTAACTGGTAAGTATTCTTCAACTTTAAGTGGCAAGCTTAAACGATCATGCAAAATTTCTTTAGAGTGATCAATGATTACTGCTGGTTCCCAACCAGTAATTTCTATCGTGTCATCTAAGTCCTCACCGTAGTAAATTGCTGACTTAGTAACTTTTCCCGAAGTTGTTTGCCATGAATCATCTGTGTTAATTACTTCTTCAGTCCCATCAGCAAAGGTTAAATGCAGTTCTGCAATGGCCATTTGACGATCACCATAAATATTTTCTTGACCGCCGTCAAAGCCGAAGTTTCCTTTATACCAACCGTCGCCTAGAGAAATCAATAATTCATGCTTTGGTGTTTTTTGTAAAAAACTAGTGACATCATATGTCTGAACTTGGGTTACTTGATCATAGGCAGTTACACCAGGCGCAAGTAATTCATCACCAATTTTTTCGTTGTTGAAGTAAACTTCGTAAACACCTAAACCAGTCATGTAAAGACGTGCACTAGTAATTTCTTTATCTAATGCAAATTCTTTTCTTAACAAAGTATTTTGCAAATCCTTGTTACTGTTTCCAATCCAGTTAGCTGAAAATGGTTCAGTTATTTTTCCAGTTTCGAAAAAACTATCCTTAGTTATTTCATCGCCGGCATTTTGAACGGAAACAGACACTGTATAGTGGGTACGAGGTTCTAACTCGATTGCAAAATCAAAAAAGTTATTGTCATAGTTTTGCCAATCAGAGTCGTAAACAACTTCATCGGTTTTTATAATGACTCTTTTTTTGGTTTCCGTCATAGGTTTAGAGCTATTTACACTAAATTCAATATGTAAATGGTTATCTAAGTCAAAACCAAGTGGAGTGGTCATATGGTTAATTGAAATTTGACTAATTTCGATCATTTTTAGCTCCCTTTACAAGCGTGTGTCAAAACGACCACAGAATGGATCAACTGGGTTAGTACCAATGAATTTTTCTTCGCCGGTCATCTTTCTTAGCAATGCATCAATGGTAACGTCATTACCTGTATATGCGTTGACGTAAGTTGAAACCATTGGAATATCGAAGAGGTGATATGGGTTGCAAGTTGAAACAAAAACAGTTGGAATGTCTTTCATGAACCATGGAGCATCGGCAGCCATTAAGTGAATCCAGTCAAGACGGGTAGTGGTTTGATTAGAAGCAGTTTCAACGTTAGCAACGTAAAAAGCTAAGTCAAATTGGTCTTTTTCGTATTGAACACCACCTTCAAATACTTCTTGGAAGTTTAAGTGTTGGCGATCAAAGACAGTAACTTCAAAGCCTTTTTCTTCAAGTTTTTCCTTAAATTTAGCAGTAACCTTGCCACCTTCTTTAAAGCCACCGTCATCGTTGTCACCTAAAACTACTAGGCGAACACGAGGATATTTTTTAGGTGTAATTGGCAACAAGTTGTCACGATCTTTAACAAGGGTAACTGATTCAGCTGCAACTTTAGCAGCTAACTTTTCATGTTCAGCAAGCTTTAAGTCAATGTTACTTGAAGTAGGTTCACAAAGTTCACAATCAGTGTTCATAACACCTTGTGCTATCTTAGTTCCGATAATTCTAGTAACAGCTTCATCCACTCTGTCCATTGAAATGGTACCGTTAGCCACTGCATCAGTAATGAACTTGTAATCTTCGTCAATGTCTTTGTTGAATAAGATCATGTCGATTCCTGCGTTAATTGTAGCTGGTAAAGCTTCAGAACGTGGCATGATTGCATTGTAACCAATCATTGGAGTAGCGTCCGTAATTGTTAAACCGTTGAAGTTTAAAATGTCGCGAAGCAAGCCATCAATTAACAATTTGGAAGTTGAAGCAGGATGCAAGTCTTTATCTTCAATTCCTGGTTGTAATTTTTGCTCCCAAGCAGGTTGCATAATGTGAGCAATCATAATACTTGGCAAGCCATTTTCGATTAAGTGATGGTATATTTCACCGTATGATTCCATCCATTCATCAGCAGAAAGTGAATTAATCGAACTTAAAAGGTGTTGGTCGCGTTCATCAACACCGTCACCAGGGAAGTGTTTAGCAACAGGAATAACGTGATTAGCATTAAGTCCTTCGATTTCTGCATCGGACATTTTAATTACACGGTCCTTGTCACTACCAAAAGTACGTGAGTTCATAATTGGATTGCGGAAGTTTAAGTCAAGGTCAACAATTGGTGCAAAAGACATATTGCCACCAACTTGTTTTGCTTCATAACCTGAAACATCACCGAGGTTATATGCGTTTTCTGGATTATCAGTTGCCGCCACTTGAAGTGGACGCCCAACCCAAGTACCTTCATTAACCAAGCCATTACCACCAGCTTCAAGGTTTGCGGCAATTAATAGTGGAATATCACTTGCTTCTTGTGAAGTGGCAATTTCATGTTGCAATTTTTTGGCAGCGTCAGGACGGTACATAATTCCGCCTGGTTGGTACTTTTTAATAAATTCTCTTAAATCTGTGTTTTCTTCGTCTGCCCCAATAACGAAAAACAATTGTCCAATTTTTGCTTCCGTTGACATACTTGCTATTTTTTGCTTTACAAAGTCGATTTGTGAAGCAGACAAGTTATAGGGCTTCTTCGATAAGTCTGTCATATTTTTTCTCCATGTGTTATAAATATAAAAAATGATCCTATTAATTAATTCTAGTCTTATGTTGGTATTTGAGCTATTGCCAAAAGTCATAAATACTATGTTGATTTCACAGGTTTATTTCAAAGTACTTGTGAACTGGAGGAACGGAATTGAAAGAAAGAGTTTTAAAAGTACTTCGGAAAAATAATTCACCTAAAACATGGAAAGATGTATTGGAAACTGTTAAGAAAAATGGCAATCTTACAAAAAAAATTGGTAATGTAGGCACAGAACCAATATATCGTTTTTTTGATACATATTCAGATAATTTAACCTTGAATAGTAATTCAATTTCGATTGCTGTTCAGCCAACAGAATCATTTGTGCCTTTCCACGTTCACGACTATATTGAAATCATGATTCCACTAAATGAAGATTGTGTAGTTGTTCTCGAGCACTCAGAAGTAAAAGTTAACCAAGATGATTTGATTTTTATGGGTAATCGAACTATTCATAAAGTTAAGCCTATTAGTAAAAAGGGAATAGTTGTCAATATTGCATTGCGCAGTTCGGCTTTTTCTCTAAATGAGCTGGATTATCTAAAAAATCAAAAAAATGGTTCAAATATTTCGAATATTCTGTTTTCATTGCTATCTGATGAAGAATATGGTGAAGGAAGGTATAGTTTATTCAAAACAAAGCATAATGCAAAAATCAAAGAGCTTGTATACGATATAATTTATGAATATTACTATCCTGATATACAGTCAGATCAGCTTATTAGATTAGAAATGTTGACCCTTTTTTCAAGATTAATTCGACAAACTGCAAACTCAGAAATAAAAGTAACAGATTATCATAAAAAGAATAATAATTTGCTATCATTACTTCTATATATTGAAAAGAACTATAGCAATATTACTCTTCAAAAAATGGCTAAGAACTTTGGCTTTAATCCAAACTATCTTTCTGACTATTTGAAAAAGCAAACTGGTAAGACTTTTATTCAATTAGTACACTTGCAAAGAGTTAACGTAGCAGCAGAGTTTCTCACATATACAACAGCTCCTATTGAACGTATCGCAAATCAGGTGGGGTATGAAAATCCTTCCTACTTTTATAAGATATTTAAGAAGTATTTTGGAATTTCACCTGCCGAATATCGTAATAAAAATAGTTAAGAATATAGCTGATATAGTATCTTGTCAGCTTTTTTTGTATGTGTTATTTTTGCTAAAACTGGGAAATGGATATAATTCTTCTGTTTTTTGGCTATGGTTAAGAGATAACAATATGAATATACTTTGTTTAAAATGAAAGCGATTAAGCTGATAAGGAGTATTTAAGAAATGAAAAAATTTCAAGAGTGGCTAGAAAAATATCTAGTTCCGTTTTCAAATAAGCTAGGACAAAATAAGGTCCTACAAAGTATTTCATCTGGAATGGTTATGACACTGCCAGTGACAATTGGTGCGTCTATTTTCTCTATTTTTGCCAGTTTTCCAATTAAACCTGTAGCAGATTGGTTTGCTAAAGTTGGTATTACACCATCCATGACTGCTATCGTTAACGGGACAATGAACATTTTAGCTGTTTTCATTGCCTTTACAATTGCTTATGACTACGCTCAAAAGTCTAAGGCAAACGGTGTTGTATCAGGTCTATTAAGTTTGGCCAGCTTTTTCATTTTGATGCCGCAAGTTATTCCAGGCAAAACGCCAATTAATGCGTTTAAGATTAACTATTTAGGCAGTGAAGGTATAATTGTTGCTATTTTGCTATCAATTTTAATTGGTGTTTTCTATGTTAAGTTAAGTAGAAACAAGAAGTTAACAATCAAATTACCTGATTCGGTTCCTAGCATGGTTAGTTCATCTATTGAACCTTTAATTATTGGAATTATTATTTTTGTTGGCGTATTTATTGTAAGAGCTATTTTTGACTTTTCACCATTTGGAAATGTTTTTGACTTTGTTAATAAGCTAATTACAACTCCATTATTACATGTAGGTGGTTCACCAATTACATTAATTTTAATTATGGTGTTATCTAACCTATTATTTACCTTTGGTATTCATCCAGCTGCTATTCAGTCGGTTATTATTCCAATTGTAATTTCAATGATGGTAGGTAGTACGCCAGCATACCAAGCTGGTAAAACTATTCCATATTTAAGTAATTTAGTTGTATTTTCATTTGCAAATAATGATGCTGCTGGCGCTACACTGAGTTTAGTTCTAGTTGCGTTAGTTTTCGGTAAGTCTAAGCGTTACAAGGAATTTTTCAAAGTTTCAGCTTTACCAAATATTTTTAACATCAACGAGCCAATCATTTTCGGTATGCCGATTGTATTAAACCCAATTATGTTTATTCCATTTATTTTATCTAGTTTTGTATCTAGTGGTGTAGCTTTATTAGCTGTTAAAATTGGCTTCATTACTAGTTACAATCCAAGTTTAGGAATGGGTATGCCTTGGACAATGCCTAAATTAGTTGCTGATGCTATGATTATGGGCTGGCAAGGTGCAGTTATTTGGATTATCAACTTTGCATTAATGTGTGCAATCTATCTTCCATTCTTTAAGGTTGCAGACAAGCAAGCATTAGAGGAGGAAAGTAAATAAAAATGAGCATTCAAAAGCAGCTCAAGGACGATTTTCCAGCTGACTTTTTGTGGGGAGCAAGTACTTCAGCTTTTCAGGTTGAAGGTGCAGCTAATGAAGACGGTAAAGGCGTTACAGTTGCTGATTTACGTTCACAGAAAAGTAAGTATATAGATACTTCAGTTGCAGCTGATCATTATCATCATGTTGAAGAAGATGTAGCCTTAATGGCTGAGCTTGGCCTAAAAAGTTACCGTTTTTCAATTTCTTGGGCACGTATTTATCCTCATGGTAATGATGAGGAACCAAACCAAAAGGGCATTGATTTTTATAATAAGCTAATCAACTTATTGGTTAAAAATAAAATTGAGCCGATAGTTACATTGTTCCATTTTGATTGTCCAGAAGATTTGGTTAAACAATATGGTGGATGGGCTAATAGAAAAGCCATTGATGATTACTACCGCTATGCTAAAACTGTTTTTGAACAATTTGGCGACCGTGTAAAATACTGGTTAACTATCAATGAACAGTCTCTAATTGCCAATGTACCAGCGATGAATGGAATTAACGACACCGATATGCATCGCTTAAGGGAAAAAGGCGAGAATTCAAACTACAATATGTTTTTAGCTCAAGCTAAGGTTTACTCACTGTGTCATAAAATGTTTCCTAATTCCAAAATAGGTCCAGCTGTATCATATATGACCAATTTCCCTTACGATCATACTTCTGCTAATGCATTAAAGAGTAAGTCAATGGAAGATATGATTTCCTTTATTGATATGGATGTTGCTCTTCGTGGTGAATTACCGAGCTATTATTTACGTTACCTTAAGGACAGCAATATAACACTTGATGTACATGAAGGTGATGCTGAAATATTGCAAAATGGAAGAGCTAATTTCTTAGGCCTAAACTGGTACTCAACTTCAGTTTTCAAATTAAGCAATGAAGAAAGCCCTAAAATGCTCGATGGTGTTATTTCTAATGTCGAGAAGGTTAGGGACGATCGTTTAATGAATTCTGAATGGGACTTTTCATACGATCCTGTTGGTTTACGCTTTGCCTTGCAAAAGGTTAATGATCGCTATCCAAATATTCCAATTATTATTACAGAATGTGGTTGGCCAGAACGAGAAGAGCTTGAAGATGGAAAAGTTCATGATTCAAAGCGGGTTAAGTACCTTAACGGACATATTTATGAATTACGTGAAGCGATTAAGGATGGCGTAAATGTGATTTCATTTAATCCTTGGTCATTTTTGGACTTATTAAGTGTTAACGATGGCATGGATAAACGATATGGCTTAGTCTTTGTTAATCGTGACAATAATTCTGAACGTGATATGAAGCGTTATCCAAAAGATAGTTTCTACTTTTATCAAAAAGTAATTGCCACAAACGCTAAAAATGTTACTAAATTAGAGATAGATGAATAAGGAGTTTTAATATGGCTGAAAAAACAATCATGCTATGCTGTTCTGCAGGAATGAGCACAAGTTTACTTGTTACTAAAATGCAAAAAGCAGCTGAAGACCAAGGAAAAGATGTGGAAATTTTTGCTTGTCCTGCAGCGGAAGCAGATGACAACCTTGCGCAAAACAAAATTGACTGCGTTTTACTTGGACCTCAGGTTCGTTATATGGAAAACGAATTTAAGCAAAAAGTTGATGGTAAAAACATTGGACTAGCAGTAATTGATATGCAAGCATATGGTATGATGGATGGAGCCAAAGTATTAGATCAAGCATACCAGTTAATGAGTTAATAAAGTATACTAGAAATTAATAAAAGGTTTGAACCCAGTTCAAACCTTTTTTTGTTTAGCTTAAAAGCTGGAATTAAAAAATGGCTACTCTAGTTTTTACGAATTATTCCGAAAGATGGGAAAAGAACAGCTATTTCCTGTTTTTTGGATATGGTCTGCTTTTAAATTTATACTTTATAATAAAATTATAATCGAAAGCGGATACATTGATAATTTGAGCATATCAGCTCAATAAGAGGAGAAAAAACATGTTAAATTTCAAAGTAGAGCAGAATGAAAAAACCAATTTTCCACATTACTGGGAAGTGTGCGTAGGGAGTTGTCATGCATATACCGCTTTGCGAGAAGATTATCGCGAGCAGCTAATTAAAGCGCATAATGAATTAGGTTTTAAATATGTTCGTTTCCATGGTTTATTTGATGACGAAATGAGTGTATGCATCGAAAACTTTGATTTTGAAGGTAATTCTCAGGGAATCACGTATAATTTTATTAATATTGACAAGATTATTGATTTTCTACTTCAAATAGGTATGAAACCATTTTTGGAATTGGGCTTTATGCCTTCATGTCTTGCGTCTGGCAATGGTAGAATATTTGTCTATGGTGGAAATAATTCAATGCCTAAGTCTGATAAAGTATGGGAAGAGTTGATTAGCCGTTTTATCAAGCATATCATTGATCGTTATGATGAGTCAGAAGTAGAAACCTGGTTCTTTGAAGTTTGGAATGAACCAAATTTGCCACTGTTCTTTTCTGGCTCACAGGAAGATTATTTCCACCTATATGAGATGACGGCAAGAACAGCTAAAAAGATTGATAGTAAGCTTAGGTTTGGAGGGCCAGCAACTTCATACAATTCTTGGATTCCTGAAATGATTGACTTTTGTGAGAAAAACAATGTTCCACTTGACTTTGTTTCTACTCATCATTATCCAACAGATGATCCATTATGGAAGAGTGGATTGGATATTAAAGAGTTTTTTAAGCAAACAGGTGGAAAAGAGACAGACTATCATCGTGGCATTTTAAAAGAAATGACTGCTAGAACAAAGCAAGAGTCTAAAAATTATCCTTTATATTATACTGAGTGGAATGTCTCGGCTATGCTTGGCGATACAATTCATGATGAACCATATGCTGCTGCAATGGTCGCAAAAACTTTAGCAGATAATGATGGTTTAGTTGATGGTTATTCATTTTGGACTTTTAGTGATATTTTCGAAGAACAATCTCAAAAGCCAGGTGTTTTTCATGGTGGATTTGGTTTACAAACAGTTGATGGAGTTGAAAAGCCAGTTTACCGTATATTTGAAATTTTCCATGAGCTAGGAACAAAGAGAATTAAAGTGGAAAATGATACTGAAAGTACTGCTGAAATTTTAGCTGTTCAAAAAGGGAATGACTTACAAGTCTTAGCATATAACCATAATGTTCCAAGTGAGCCAATCGAAACTGAAGAAGTTAAAATTGATTTAGGAACGGATAATGCATATGATGCATGGATCGAACGAATCGATTCCAATCATGCCAACCCAATGAAAAAGTGGGAAGAAATTGGAAAACCAGAATATCTTAAGCAACCTGAAATTAATCAGTTAAGAGAAAGCTCTAAATTGCAGAAAGAAAACATTGAGATTAAAGAAGGACAACTGACACTCGAAATGCCACCACATTCATGTGCATTTGTTACAATTCCAGGATTCTTCAATTAATAATTTAAAAAGGCTTGAACTAGTTCAAGTCTTTTTGCTGTTTAAATATTAATTAAATTACATAACTCCAGAAATAAATGATGTCTTGTAAGAGCAAAATATATTTTTGGAAAAAGTTTGCTTATTGCTTACGAATGTAAACATTTTGAAATGATAACACTAATTAGAATAAATTTTTGATTTTTAAAGTTAAGCCCATTAAATAACCCCAAAAACCCCCATTTTTACTATGAAAAAAGGTATAATTTGGATAATAAATGAAAGGGGTTTTTACCTATGATGTGTGATAATTTGTTTTTTAAGATTGTTTGGGTAATTGTTTATGGCATCACTGCTTACTTTACATTTACTGATAAGATGATGATGGCTATGTACTGGATGGCAGGCGGTATGTTTGCTCAAGCCTTAGTTGATCTAATTTATCACTTCTGGCCAAAGAAGAAGTGTTAATACAAAAAAACAGCTTTTTATATAAAAAGCTGTTTTTTACTGGTCATTTTCTTTTAAAAAGCTCTGAATGATTTTTTCCCGCATGGCAAGAAAAACTTGGTTGTGTCCCGTGGGATGAACACGGTTAGTTAAAACGATCATTCCGGATTTTTTCACTCGATCTAGGAGAATTAGTGTCCCAGTGAAACCTGTATGTAAGATAATTGGGTAATTGAATTCAGGGTCAAAGCGTAAGTCCCAGCCCCAAGAACGTGGCTGAACACCGGCGGGATTTTTATTTTCAAAAAGCTTAGTTACAGTCTCTTGGTCATATGGAAGAATATTATCGTCTAAGCCAATGTAACCTTCCGAAATTTTAATTAAATCAGACATTGTAGAAAAGAGGCCAGCAGAGCCACAATCACTCCCAAGTTGTCTTGCTTTAGGATCATGAGGCACTCCTTGGAGGACAGAACCGTTTACCATTGCTGTTGGAACACAGTTATCCTTATCAGGCGAAAAAGTGGTTTCTGTGAGTTTCATTGGTTTGATGATCTCGTCTACTCCAACTTCCTGAACAGGCTTACCATAGATTCTTTTAATTACTAAGCCCAGAAGAATGAAGTTGGTATCAGCATACCGCATTTTATGCTCAAATTCGTCAGTTACAGGCAAGTTAATAATTGCATGTATTAACTCATCATGGTTTAGCTGGTCACGATTTTCAATCCAACCGCGAATTCCACTAGTATGGGTGAGAAGATGAAAAAGGCGAACTCGGTTGTCTTGAAACTCTGGAATAAAATCTTGAAGTGGCTCAGTAAAGTTTAATTTATCGTTTTGATAAAGCTTTAATAAAATATTTTCAGTAATGAGCACTTTAGTTAGACTTGCCAAATCATATTGGGCAAATGGACTGAGTTGAGTTACTTTGGGGTATGTACTAGCAAAACCAATTGTTGAAGTGAAAATTTGCTTGTCTTTAATAAAAGCGTAGTTAACGCCTGGAACAATTCGTTCGGAAACCATTGATTCAATTAAATTTTGTGTGGTTGAATAAGCAAGCATAAAAAATTCCTTCATAAAATACTTTACCTACTATTATATACAATTAAAGTAATAAAATTGTATCGAAAAGACAATAATTGTATTTTTATGCTAAGAAGAAGTTTATCAAAACTCAGAAAGTAAAAAATATTGAGGATATGTGATTTTTAAGCTGAAAATCTTTGGTGTAAATGCGTCAAAAGCACTTGACAACAAGGGCTGTATAAAGCATAATAATTACTGTTGATTTTGCCCGTTGGTCAAATGGTTAAGACGCCACCCTCTCAAGGTGGAGTTACGAGTTCAATTCTCGTACGGGTGATTAACACTGGGATATAGCCAAATGGTAAGGCACAGGTTTCTGGTTCCTGCATGTTTCGGTTCGAGCCCGGATATCCCAATATAAAAATGGCTTAACAGCAAGTTTTTAACGAATTGAAAAGCTGGCTTGCCTATCAAATTCCCATCAGGGTGTCTAAGTTAAAAAAGCTAGATGAATAAATCATCTAGCTTTTTATTTTCTCGAATTTTCTGTAATTAGCTCAAGACAAGTTATTTATATTTTTAAGTAGACGTGCAAGTGGGCTAATCTTAGATATTTAGCTAAATCGGTACAGTTGGTTAATGTAAAACAAGTAGGTTTAAATCTGACTTAGACACCAAAAAGCCAGAATCTATAAGGGTTCTGGCTAGTTTTGATACTTTCAGATTTCATAATATAAATAAAAATTTATTGACAATTTAAAGTCGCTCAATTAGTCTTTAATTAACTTTATTTTAACTAAATATTAAAATATTTAATGTTTTTTGGAAGGTATTTTTTTGCCAAATTATAAAAAGAGTAACTCAGTCAGTAGTGGCTCTGAAATAAAATTAGAAAAAGAAGTTCAATCCTTAGAAGATATTATCCTTTAATTAAATTATGTAGGTGATTTTATGCGTGCTGTTCTAAAAGAGATTAATGGCAAGTACAAGTTTGAGTATTTTCTTTTTTTAGGAATGAGTATTATTAATACATGTATTGAGACATCTAATGTTATTTTGGAAGGTATGCTAATAAATTCACTAGTATATAAGGCTGATAGAATATCATTTATACGTAATATAATAGTGATAATAGTTTTAAACCTAATAAGATTGTTTTTATCTTTTTTTATAAACAAAATTCAAATTCTAAAGTTCAGAAAAATAAACATAGAAGTAAACGATATTATAATAAAGAAGCTGTATTCAAAAGATACGTTAGAAGTCTTAAAACTTGATCCTATTCAAACTGCAGATAGAATTACGGAAGATACTAATGAAATCTTAAATTTCTTGTTTCAAACAGTAAATCAAATCGTTTCAATTATTATTTCCTCGATTATAATTTTTATTTATATTATTAAAGCTAAATCTCACTTTTTCTTGCTAGTAATGATTTTGCTACCAGCCTATATTATTTTGTACCTTTTTTTAAAACCAAAAATATTCAAAATAAACTTAGAATTAAGACGAATTTACAATGAATACTTTTCTGGATTTGCTGAATGGCTGAATAGATATGTTGAAATTAAAGGTAATAAACGGGAAGAGATAGAATCTAGAAGATGGAAAAAGACCAAAGTTTCTCTTTTAAATGTTACAAGAAAAAACTTTCTTCTTAATTTAGGTATGTCTACTTGTGAAATTGTCTTACAATTGATTTTCCAGATAATATTGTTTATTAATGGCGGATTGGCCGTAATATCAGGAAGTATGACAATTGGATCTTTTTCTGTTCTTTTCCAATACTTTAATCAATTATTAGGACAAGTGGATGAAATCTTTTCTATTTTGTTTAACTTTGAGTCTTTTCGAGTTGCATACATGAGAATTGATCAATTGATGTCTATCCGGAATGAAGTAGACGGAGCAATAGTCATTCCTAATGTTGAAAATATACAAGTTCATAATTTCAATATTAGCTTGGATGCACAAAATACTTTATTTTCAAAAGAACTTACATGTACTTTTAATAATCCTGGTTTTTATGTTATTAGAGGCAAAAATGGAATAGGAAAATCTACTTTTTTAAGGACGATAATTGGACTGTATACGTCAGCAAAAAAAGGGACAATTTTAATAAACAATATAGATATTGATTTAATAAATAAGGAAAAATTGAGAGAAGATAATATGAGCTGTTTATTCCAAGATACGATTCTTCCAAATTGTCTTGTAAGAGAATATTTAGATATGTATGTAAATGAGAGTAACGAAAACTGTATTTCTGGTGATCAATATTTCCAAAAAGTATTTAGCTCTTCTCAATTTAATATAAAAAAAGTGTTAGATAAGAAAATGACTGAGCTTTCAACGGGTGAAATACAATTAGTAAAGCTTTACTCTGCTATTTTGAAAAAGAAAGCGCACTGCTTTTTATTAGACGAGCCACTAGCTAATATTTACCCTGAATTGCAATCAGATTTATTATGCTTATTGGAAAAAATTGCACAAACTAATCTAGTTATAATCATTAGTCATGACCTTGAAATTGGGGAAAAAACTAAAAATATAAGAATAAGATAACTATGAAATCATATTTAATAATGCCGAAATTCTGAATAAAAATGGGATCAACTATCTTATAAATAGAAGCATCATTAGTCTCTTTCTTTATTTTCTCGAATTTTTCTGTCATTAGCTCAATAAGTACAAACGTCATGTTAAATGTAAAAAAGTTTAAATGATTTCTCCTGTAATCGCTTGCATAAAAGGAACAGTAGTGTTAAATTTATAGATTATAAATAAAAATAGTTTTTATTTGACGTGTTACTGGTAATGCAGGCAAGATCAAATGTACGTAAATAATGCTCCAAAATTATTGGTCTATTTTACGCATATTTGGTCTTTTTTATTTAGTAAAAGAGGAAAAAGTAATGGATAACCATAAAGTTGCGCTGCAAATCCTGAACGGAGTTGGTGGAAAGGAAAATGTCTCAGGTTTGACTCATTGTTTCACCAGACTAAGATTCGTTTTAAAGGATGAAGCTAAAGCAAACAAAAAAGAAGTGTCTAGTATAGAAGGAGTAATTCAGGTTGTAGAGGCAAGCGGTCAATTTCAAGTCGTTTTAGGTAATAAAGTTGAGACGATTTATGATGAAATTATGCCGATGCTTGGGGCTGATGCTGATTCCCAAAATGATGAGCAAGAAGAAAAAGTTGGCATAGGAACAAAGATTCTAAATATGGTTACAGCTATTTTTACGCCAACTATTCCAGCAATTGCTGCATCTGGAATGTTAAAAGGTATTTTAGCTATAGCTGCAATAATTGGATTAAATATGTATCATGTCGATATCAAGACATTTAATACCTATATCATTTTGAATGCAGCCTCGGATGCACTATTTTATTTTATGCCGGTGATCTTGGCTAAATCCGCTGCCAAAGTTTTCAAAACAAATGAATACATCGCTATGACGCTGGGAGCAACGCTATGCTATCCCACTTTGGTAGAGTTGATGACGGGAAAGAATGCAGTAACGTTATTTGGGATTGGGATTACCAAGGCAAATTATGTTTCCTCAGTTGTGCCCATCATCATAGCAGTTTTTGTATTGGCATACGTTGAAAAATTTGTTAAGAAAATAATGCCGGATGTTTTGAAAATCATTATGGTTCCGACGTTGTCTTTACTTATTATGGTGCCTGCAACTTTAATGATTTTTGGACCAATTGGCATTTACATTGGTAACGCAGTTAACTGGGCATACCACTACATCATGAATTTAAGTCCAATTTTACTAGGTGCCTTTGTCGGTGGCATTTGGTGCGTATTGGTCATTTTTGGTGCTCACAGAGCAATTATTCCGATTGGTATAAATGATGTTGCTAAAACAGGACGCCAAAACTTACTTGCTTTTGCGGGTGCAGCTAATTTTTCGCAAGCAGGTGCAGCATTAGGTGTTTTCTTAAAAACCAAAAACAAGAATCTTAAAACTGTGGCTGCTTCGGCTACAGTTACAGCCTTATTTGGCATAACTGAACCGGCCATTTATGGTGCTAACTTACCCCTGAAAAAACCTATGGTGTACGCAGTAATTAGTGGTGCTTTAGGTGGTGCCTTAATGGGCTGGGGTGGCTCTTACGGTAATGCTTTTGCTAATCAAGGCGTTTTAACTATTCCAGTTTATGCTTCTGCAGGAACCAAGGCATTTATTTGCTACATTTTAGGTTGCTTAATTGCATTTGTTGGAGCATGTATTTTAACGGTTATATTTGGTTTCAATGATTTACCTAGTGATACAGCTCCTGAAGGCAAAAATAGTAAAGAAATAAAACAGGTTGCAGATAACCAGAACGAAAATTCTACTAAAACGATTGACGAAGGTTTGGTTACAAACGATTGTGATTTGTTTGTAAATTCTCCGGTTGAGGGTAAGACACTTCCTCTAGCGCAAGTTTCAGATGAAGTTTTTGCATCTGGAGCTTTGGGTAAAGGTATTGCTGTACAACCTACAGTAGGAAAAATTGTAGCTCCTGCTGATGCAACAGTTAGCATGATATATCCAACTTTACATGCAATTGGTTTGATTTTGGATAACGGAATTGAAATGATGATTCATATTGGCATTGATACTGTTAAACTGAATGGGCAATACTTTGAAAAGCATGCTCAAGACGGTGATCATGTTAAGAAGGGGCAGCCAATAGTGTCATTTGACATTTCAAAAATTGAGCAGGCAGGGTATGACTTAACAACTACAGTTATCGTTACTAATTCAAAAGAATATGCAGCCATTGGTTCAACAAAGAAAAATGCTGTTACTAATAACGATCAGTTGTTGTACCTCTTGTCAAAATCATAAAATTAAGTCTGAAGCATAATTATCGGAGGAGCAAAATATGAAAAAATTCGACCCTAATTTCTTGTGGGGCGCGTCATCATCAGCATTTCAGATTGAAGGTGGATGGAATGAAGATGGTAAGGGAGAATCAGTAGCAGACTATAATTCTTTTGTCCATGCTGGTCCCGGACAAGCTGATACAAAGGTAGCCAGTGATTTTTATCATCATTATCGAGAAGATATTTCTTTAATGAAAGAGCTAGGTCTTAAAGTTTATCGTTTTTCCGTTGCCTGGTCGAGAATTATTCCTGATGGAGACGGTAAAGTGAATCAGAAAGGCATAGACTTTTACAACAAAGTGATTGATTGTTTAATCGAAAATGGAATTAAACCTTTTGTTACTTTATATCATTTTGATTTGCCACTAGCTTTGGTGGAAAAATACAATGGCTGGGAAAATAGGGCTTGTATTTCAGCTTTTAGAAGATATGCCCAAATATGTTTTAAGGAGTTTGGTGACCGAGTTAAAAATTGGCAAGTATTCAATGAGCAAAACCTTATGGTTCGTGTTGACGAACGCATGAACATGTATCATATTGAAGAAAAAAATAAAGAGCGTGTCAGAGCACAAATGGACTACAATATGTTTGTAGCAAGTGCATACGCAATGGAAGATTGTCATAAACTAATCCCGAACAGTAAAATTGGCCCTGCAGTCTCGTCCACAATGACTTATCCGGCTTCTAGCAAACCATTAGATGTTTGGGCAGCAAAAATGAATGATAATTTTAAAACAAATTATGCACTAGAGATGTATTGTAATGGCCAGTATCCCGGTTATTATATTAATTATCTTAAAAAAGCTGGCATTTTCCCATCTATACAAGAAGATGATACTCAAGTATTAAGGGATGCAAAACCAGATTTCATAGCAGTTAATTATTACCGGACGCTCGTTGCTAGTTACTTACCAAGTGATTCTAACCACCCATATGGTACAAGGGAAAATGATGTAGATTTTAACTTGTATGGCTATTTTAAAATTGAACCCAATCCTAACTTGTCAGCTACAGAATATGGTGCTCAAATTGATGCGATGGGGTTAAGAATCGTATTAAATGAATATCATCGTCAGTTTCGTCTACCGATGATTATTACTGAAAATGGTTTGGGTACACCTGATATTTTGGCACAAGATTGCAAAATTCATGACCAATATCGCATAAAATATCTTGCAGATCATATTCAAGCTTGTTATGATGCCATTCAAGACGGAGTAAATCTAGTGGGCTATTGTCCATGGTCAGTTATGGATTTACTAAGTTCTCACCAGGGATTTAAAAAACGTTATGGTTTTATCTATGTAAACAGAACTGATGATGATTTAAAAGATTTACGTCGGATTCCAAAGGACAGTTTTTATTGGTACCAAAAAGTCATTGCAAACAATGGACTGACCAATTAACCAAATATGCAATTAGGCGGTGAGCTAATGAAAGTACTAAAAGTTTTAAATAATTCGCTCATTTTGGCATTAGATGATTCGGGAGCAGAATGTATCTTAATGGGAAAAGGAATTGGCTATCACAAAGCAATTGGTTATCCCGTTAAAAACGAAGAGATTCAGAAAATCTTTGTTTTAACTGATAATAAAATGTTAAAAAACTTTATTCAGTTGGCCAGTACAATAGACGAAGTTTATTTAAATATGGTCAAGGAAATAATAGATTTTGCCGCCAAAGAATATCACATTAAAGTGAAAGACTACCTTTATTTATCCTTGGCTGACCATATTTCTTTTGTAGTAAAGCGATTTAAAGAAGGCAATATTGGTGAAAATTTCAACTATCCTGACGTTTTGCTCCATCATAGGGATGAATATCAGGTAGGTTTGTTTGCCGTCAATTTAATCAATAAAAAAATGCATGTTTCATTACCTGATAGTGAAGCAACAGCCATAGGATTACATTTTGTAGATGCTGAAGTTGACCATAGCAATCAAGAGAAGAATATGAAAATAGCTGATCTGGTAAATAGTCTTGAGAAAATAACTCAAAGGGTTATCGGAGGAAAGATTGATCAAAGTACTTTCACTTATTCTCGCTTTTTAACACATTTAAATTATTTTTGTGAAAGAGTTTATGAAAACAAACTTTTTTCAGATGAAGACAAAGAAGGACTTTATCAGGATTTGGCTGCAAAAATGCCAAAAGAAGTTGAGATTATTGCTGCTTTCGATAAATTTATTAATAAAAAGTTTACTTTAAAAATCACTAAGCAGGAAAAAATATACTTGTTGGTTCATTTGCACAAAATAGTTGAAGAAAACTGCAAAAAAGTATAATTGGCTAAAAACATTATCTATTACCTCTGGATTAAAAATGTCCAGAGGTTTTTTCTTAGACTTATAAATTCTAATCAGTAATAGTAGAACAGGAAAAATCATGTTTAGTGCGTAGGTGACATTTTTAGCAGATATTGTCTTATAAAGTTCTTAGATGTACATATATTATTGAGCTTTTAGTCCTATATCTTTATAGAATGCTGATTAACTATTTTACTAATAGTTAATATCACAAGCAAATTTAAAGGTACTTTTTTTAGTCTGTGCTAAGTTTATTGTAAAGATAATAATTAAGAGTGCCTAGTGCAGAGGACGCTATATATGAGTACAAGAAGAAAAAGTACAATGTTAGGTAGCAGCTTAACTGTGGCTACACTTAGCTTATTGCTCTTTACAAATAATAATGTGATTAAAGCCGATAGTTTGCCTGTTAACCAGCCAAATAGCGAAGAGAGTTCAGACAAGGGTAATTCTGCCACTTCTAATACGCAAGAGCAGGTTAGCAAAAATACTGATAATCTAGGAAAACAAAGTGAACAGGTTGAATCTCAAACTGAACCGACTATTGTTAAAAGTGGTACGTGGGGTGAAAATGGTCCAAAATGGAGTTATGACAGCAATGACTGCTTAAAGATTAACGGGGGTACAATTACCGGTGAAAATGATAGTAACGGTGCTTTTGCTGATCAAGACATTTTAAAAAACGTCAAAAAAATCGAGTTTACAGATCAGATAAAATTGAGTGGCGATTTTCAGTACTGGTTTAGATATGTAAAAGATACGCGGTTAGTGAATCTCACGGAAATAAGTGGGTTAGATAAAGTAGATACTTCCCAAGTCACTAATATGCGAGGTATGTTCTACGCAAGTAAAATTAAAGCACTGAATTTGTCTAGCTGGGATACTTCTTCTGTAACAGATATGAGTTACATGTTTACTGATATGTTTGCAGTTGGGGAAGATGGTTTGATAAACATTGGAGGTAAGTTTGGACAAAATTCAAAGAATGTTCAGGATATGACTTTCATGTTCAATGGTTGTGTTGGTTTGAGTAAAATTGAAGGAGTATCAAACCTTAACACTAGTTCTGTAACTTCAATGAAAAATATGTTCCATGGTGCTTATAACTTAACCGAATTAGATTTAAGTCATTTTAATACAGAAAAAGTGACTAATATGGATGACATGCTAAGTTTTATGCTCAGTCTAGATTATTTAGATTTAAGTTCATTTGATACTACGAATGTTGTTAGCATGAAAAACATGCTGGCAAATGATGTTGTGGTAAAAGTTGCAGTTATGGATAATGGCAATGTCGATACTCAGTTCCTCCCTGGTATCACAACGATAGTATTAGGCCCGAAAACTAAGTTAAAAAGTGAAGTGGCCTTGGACCAGCCTAATCCTACTAAGTTGTCCAACAAGAGCGATTATATCGATAAATGGCGTATGGTGGGAAACGACAATGAACCGCAGCTTACCAGTAGTGAACTACTTCAAAAAACTCAAGTTGGCACACTTAAGCCTGGCACCTATACTTGGAAAAAATTTGTACCATCATCAAACGGCAATGACAGTAATAATACAAGCACCGTTAATTCAGGACAAGGTCAAAATCCAGTCCCAGAGATTGCACCTGATGATCACACTGATAAAGCAGCCGACAAGAATGAAGATAATCTAAGTAACATGCAAGAATACACTTTGATGCATAATGCTTATTTATACGACGATGCTGGCAAGCGTACTAATGGCGTCATTTTGGGAGTCGGTTCATTTATTGCAACTTATGGTGAAAAGACTATCAATGGGCGCGATTTTTATATTGTAATCGATAAAAATGACAACAATATGAAGTACTATGTTCGATATGGTAATGTTCAGCCTGTTGTTAGAAAGCTAAAGCAAAACGCCTACCTTTATAATCAATATGGAGAAAAAGCTAACAATACTGGCAAGCTCAAAAGGGGGCAAAGCATTAAAACGTATGGTTCACCTGTTCGTATTCGAGGCATTAAATACTACATTATTGCTAAAAACCGCTACGTCAAATTGAGCAACTTACTAGTAAATACTCAGAAAAATGCATCTACTTCTGAAACTGTATCAAAATCTTCGCAGATTTTTGATGGAAAACTGCTAATGCATAATGCCTATTTATCTGATAAAAATGAAACCCGCGCTAATCGTTTAATTCTTACTGCTGGATCAATAGTTAAAGTTGTCAGTAAAAAGGTAAATAATAAAAAAAGCTATTATGAACTGTCAAATGGTTTGTATATTGCAGCGGGAAACATTGACGCAAAGCAATCTAATTTGAAACATAATGCATATCTTTATAATCGATATGGCAACCGCAAAAAAACAAAAATAAAGAAAAACAGACTGGTAAAGACTTATGGTGCGCCTATTAGAATAAAGAATAAGGAATACTACATTGCGAATGTGAACAGCTTTATAAAGAAAGCAACTTTGTAAGTCCTACTAAGCAATGTTGTCATAAAAAAATAATCAGGCCATATTAAAAGGTCACAGTCCACAATTAAATTGTTGGAATGTGACCTTTTTGATTGAATAATTATTAATGCTTAAATTTGAATTTAAAGCTAGTTTATTTGGTCATACTTTAAATTATTTATCCAGTTCAACTTGTGTTTTTGAGATAAGTTTATTGTCTGAGAAAACAAAAGTGGCACGGTTACTGTTGTTATCGGATTTTGACTTGGTTTTGGTTTGGTAAAGAGCAACTTTGTTCTTTTTACCCATTACGATATTATCGTTTAACGTATCCGGTTGACCGTATTTTTTAACTAAACTGGTATAAGAACTATTTTCTTTGATTTTATTATATGTTTTTAGAGTTAATTTATTAGGAGCTTTCTCCCATTTAAAATTATTAATGGTCTTTGTGATTGCCTTTTTATTATAGAATTGGACAACAAGTATAGCACCTGATGTTTTCCAACCTATGGTTTTAACTTTAAGTCCGTTGACTGAGGTTGTTTCAGTAGATTTTGGCTTTCCTAAAAGCTCAGTAGTTTCTGTAATAGAAGCACCGCCGTTGCCTTTTTCGGAAATATCTCCAAGTTTAATTTCGTCATACTTTTCCTTGAAAGCTTTCTTCTGCTGTTCAGTCTTAGTGAGTGTGTTGGAGTCGCTCGACTTGTTATTAGAAGAGCATCCAGCCAATGTGATTGCTAAAAAGCTGATTCCAACAACTGATAGTACTTTTTTTATTTTGATCATTAAGATCTCCCTTCAAAAATATGCCATAGGTTTAGTGTCACTGGCGTTGTGGACAATAAAAAATATATGACCGTAGTTATTATATATGTATATTTAAATTTTTGGAAGATATTATTTTTTGCACCTCTAAATCTACGCCATTTTAATCATATTACGTACGGTATGATTAAAATAAAACACTAGTGATAGGCTTTTGACAGAACATTTTTCATACCTGAAATAATAAAGAACTAAGAAATAACCGGTTTAAATTAGACTTAGAAAATTTCTAGGTATGGGGAACAAGTTGTGATATTATAATTGTATTAAAGAATAGAAAACGCTATTAGGAGAGTAATTATGAAGAAAATTGAAAGCTTAAAAATCAAGAAAAGCTCTGCTTTATTGACTGCCGCAGCTGCAGCAGTATTTGCTTTTGCTGGTGTTAATGGAACTAATGTTGTTAAAGCTGATGCTACCAATCCTGCTGCTACAGTAGTTAACGATGGAAGAACTGCTACAGTTGTTGCTCATTATCAAGATGAAGCAGGAAATAAGATTGCTGACGATCAAACTATTGCCGGCCATACACAAGTTAGCTATGGAACAATGCGTAAGGCAATTCCTGGTTATACTTTAAAGGACTGGCAAGGACCAACTGAAGGTTACTTTGAAGACACACCTAAAGAGGTAATCTACATTTATACTAAGGATAATGGTTCAAATGAGACCAATGTAACTGACAATTCAGGACAAATTCAAAACCCAATTGAAAAGCCTGGTACAAGTTCTGATCAAAAGGATCCTAGCAAAGATAAGAAGGACCCAGCAGCTTCAACTGATACTGCCAAAAAAGATGAGAACAAGAGTGACAATGTAAATACAACAACTAAGGATCCTGCCGCTAAACCAGCTGTTTTGCCACAAACTGGTTCTGATAAGACTAACTCTTTGAAGATGTTATTAGCTGGTATTTCTGTCGTTGCAGTTTCATTGCTAGGAATGGTTGCAGCATTTAAAAAGCGTATCTAGTCTGTTGAGCAGCAAAATATTTGTATAACTGAATAACATTTAAATACACGATTTGGATTTAACCGAATCGTGTATTTTAGTTTGCTCAAAAATGTAATTACTCTGTTGCATTTGAATTAGCAGATTTCACAAAATATTAGCATATTTGCTCATAAAAAAAGAGCTCCAAATAGCCAGATTGAAGCCTAACTATTATGAAGCTCTTTTATTTTGTGTTGTTAATCGTCTATTGCATTGCTTGCAATAACATTTTTGTACCAATTAAATGATTTCTTTTTGTATCTGTTATAAGTTCCACTACCATCATCATTTTTATCAACATAGATAAAGCCATAGCGTTTAGTCATTTCACCTGTACTTGCTGATACAAGATCAATACAGCCCCAAGGGGTGTAGCCAACTAAGTTAACACCATCCTCAATTGCTTTAGCCATTTCAACAATATGATCATGAAGATAATCAATCCGATAATCATCTTCGACAGTATATTGACCATCTTTTTCAACTAGTTGATCAGCAGCTCCCAGTCCATTCTCAACGACCATTAGTGGAATTTCATAACGTTCGTATATTTGATTTAGTGCTGTTCGAAGGCCAACTGGATCGATTTCCCAACCCCAAGCACTACGTTCAACATATGGATTTTTAACGCCGTTAAAGAAGTTACCAGCTGCTTTTTCAGCATCGTCTTGGGTAACAGTGACAGTAGATGACTGATAATAAGAAAAAGTATAAAAATCAACTTTTCCTTTTTGTAACAATTTTAAATCATTGTCAGTGATATCTAACTTAAGATTGTGGTCATTCCAGAACTTTTGCGCAAAGTAAGGATATTTTCCCTTAACCTGCACGTCACCACAGTAAAAATTATTGATTTCAGTCATATATTGAGCATAGCGAACATCGTCAGGATGGCTTGTTAGAGGATAGATCATGCGGTAGGCCATCATGCAGCCCATTTTTAATGAAGAATCATAATGATGTGCCCAATCAACAATTTCGGCGCTCGCTAAGAACTGATAATGTAGTGCTTGATAACGTAGTTGGGTAGAGTCTTCCTCAGTATTATTGAAGACCTCTGAATCACCTAAGTACATTCCGCCACCCATATACGCTCCAAGCGGTTTGGCAAGCATGTTGATTTCATTAAATGTAAGCCAATATTTAACATCTTTGTGATAGCGTTTGATTACAGTCTTAGCAAATTTAACATACTGGGGAATCATTTTACGAGAGGCCCAAGCATTGAACTCTTGTGTTAATCCAATGGGATTTTCAAAATGTGAGATGGTTACTAACGGTTCAATATGATATTTTTTCAATTCAGCAATTAAGTTATCGTAAAATTCCAGACCTTTTTCATTAGGCTCGTTTTCTAAACCATTAGGGTAAATTCTTGACCAAGCAATTGAAAAGCGATATGTTTTGAAACCCATTTCGGCAAATAACTTAATATCTTCTTTGTAATGATGATAGTGATCAACGGCCATATGATTAGGGTAGAGGGTGTTGTCTTCGATTTGACGTGTGATTCTTCGCGGTGTCTGATGATCACCACCAGTAAGTAAATCCATCGTGGATAACCCCTTACCGTCTTCATTATAGGCACCCTCAAGTTGATTAGCGGCTGTTGCTCCACCCCATAAAAAGTCTTTGGGGAACGAATAAGTTTTACTCATTATCATCTTGTCCTTTAATTCTAGTGCTGAAGATTCGATCATCAACAGTTACTTGATCTACTGAGTCATAATTTAACTGGTTGTCTGGTTTATTGAGCGCAATTATTAAAACAGTCGGATCATATCCTGCTTGCTTAATTTTAGCAAAGTCAACTTGAACCAAAGGATCTCCTTGTTTTACTTCTTGTTGCTCTTTAACTTGAACGTCGAAACCTTCGCCCTTTAAGTTAACTGTGTTAATTCCAATATGAATCAGATATTCATTACCATTATCTGATGTGATTCCAATTGCGTGACCAGTTTGATAGGTCATAGTAACTTTACCGGCTAGAGGAGAAACAATTAGGTTAGTTTCAGGGTCAATCCCGCGACCTGAACCAAGCGATCCACTTGCGAACACTTCATCGTTAACTTGATCTAGAGGAATAACTTTACCATCAACTGGAGCGTTAACAGCTTCAAATTCAGCGTAATTTTCAGTATTAGATGAATTTAATGTATCTGATGTTTTTGACGCACTTGAATCAGTTTTTTCAACTTTTGCGAGTATAAAGGTGAAGATAAAACCTAAAATAAAGGCAATAACTGCAGTAATGATTGCATTTAAGAAGTTACCTGGTTTACCAACAAAGTTAACAATGGTGAAAATACCAGGTGAACCAAATGAGTATCTAACAACTTGAGTAATACCAGCGTAAAAGCCAGCCAATCCACCGGCTGCCATAACTGCGTAAATTGCTCGTTGGTACTTTAAGGTAACACCGTAAAGAGCAGGCTCAGTAATTCCTGATAGGGCAGTTACACCAGCAGAAAGTGCTAATTGGCGATTTTGTGAACGTTTATCTTTTAAGGCAATGGCAAATGAACAGCCAGCTTGAGCGATATTCGAAGCTAGCATACCAGGTCCAAGAATATTTTCGCTTCTTGCGGGACTAGCAATACCTAAAGATGCTATTGGCATCAGGGCAACATGCATTCCAACCATAACTAGAAGAGGTGAGAAAGCGCCCATTAAAGTTGGAACTAGCCAAGGAGCATATTTGTTCAGACTATTGATTAATAATGCTAATAAGTCACCTAACCATGAACCGATTGGTCCAATGACAATTAAAGCAAGAGGAGCCATGATGATAAAAATCAAAAGCGGCTTAAGCATTGTTTTAATGACGTTAGGGGAGACTTTTTCAGCGAATTTTTCAACGTAGGATTGAATCCAAACACATAAAATGATTGGAATAACAGTGCTGCTGTATGTAGCTAAAGTTATTGGTGCTCCAAACAGAGTTACTGGTTTGCCTGCAGCAACTAACGCTGCCCAGTTGGGATGTAAAAGCACGCCTGCAATAGCAATTGACAAAAATTTATTTGTCTTAAAGTGTTCTGCAGCACTAACAGCCAGCATCATCGGCAGGAAGTAAAAGACGGCATCAGCCATAAAGCTCAAAATAGCATAGTTCTGGGACTTGACTGAAATTAGATTAAAAGTAGTTAAAAGTGAAATAACCACTTTAAACATACCGCCAGCAATTAATGGCGTGATGATTGGTGCCATAATTGTAACGATAATATTAATTAGGTTTCTGAAAAAGCCAACTTTTTCCTTATCGGTTGAAGGCTCCGAAGAACTATCACCAGAAATGTGATAATCACTCTGAATCTGTTTAAAGTATTCACCAACTTTTGCGCCAATGATAACTTGCGATTCTTCACCTGCTTGAACCGCCCCCAAGATTTCCGGTTGTTGCTTCAAAAATTCGGCATTAAATTTACTTTTATCCTTTAATGTGAAGCGAATTCGCGTCGCACAATGATAAAAGCTAGAAATGTTATCGGGACCGCCAACATTTTTGACGATCATATCGGTAACTTCTTTGTTACTTCTCATTTGTTTTTTTCCTTTCAATACATGGTCACACGGTGAATATGAATAATTAAATAAGCAAGCTCTTCCTTAGTAATAGGTTTACTATAAATAATTTCAATTGTTTGCTTAAGCTTCATGGCAATTTTACTAGCTTCAGGATAAAGATTCATCACTTGTTCTAGTAATTCTGGATCATTTGAAAGCATCTGATCACTGATATATCTTTCAGCAAAAAACTTAATATGAGTAACGAAGCGCTCATAATTTAAACCTTCCGTTGCAAGATTACCGTGGCAAAGAACACGCAGAGTTTGCAATATATTATCAATTAGGCGAGAAACTTCAAGCACATTGCTGCTTTCCTGATTACTGGAAGCATTAATAATGTGAAAAGCAATGTTAGCAGCTTCTTCTTGAGGTAACTTTACGCCTAAATTGTCTTCGATAATATCAAGTGCATGTAATCCTACTTTGAACTCAGGCTGATAATAAGTTTTCATTTCCAGATATATACGGTTGCCTAACGATAAGTTATTTTGCAAACGTTGAATTGCAAAATATAAATGGTCAGACAAAGCATAATAAATACTTGCATCGAGCTTTTCGTGCAGGCTTCGCTCTGCATATTCAACTATTTCAGTTGTTGTTTCAATGATCTTGGCTGGAATTTTTTGTAGTGACTGAACGAGCTCGTTTTGTTTGTTATCATCAACCGGAATGTACTTCCGACTAATTTTTTCTTCAGGCACTTCGCTGCCAACTTTGGCGTGGTAGCCAATCCCTTTACCAAAAGCAATATATTCATTTCCATCGTGATCAATAATTACAACATTAACATTTAGTATCTTTTTAATTTTATTCATTCTTGTACCCATCAAAAAATGCAGACAGGACGACAAAAATAACTAATACTTAAAAAAGCAAAATGTTAGTTATCAATGTAGTCTTGCCTGCATTACCAGTAACATGCGCTATCATTAACTCTTTTAAAGTTAACAAAAAAATTATCTTTTTGCAAGCGCTATCTTTAAAAACTTTACAAAAATAGTTTTTAGCTGTTAATTACGCCAATTACATGCCAGCCTTAATTATCTTTTTTTCTGCCATTGTCTTGCGGAGTGAAAGAAGGGCAGTGTAGGTAGATAAAATGTAAACCTTTTTAGTTGGAAGCTTGGCAATTTCTTCAATTACTGCTTCGTTATCCGGACAGGTAGTCATTTGTTCTGGTGAAAAGCCAGCAACTTCTAAGCGAAATCCCATGTCATGCCAACGCTGTCCACCAACTAGAATTTGTTTAATTTGCTCGTGATTTAAATCTTCAAACTGACCATCCCAAATCCATGAAGTATCAATTCCATCAGCATGATTAGCATTAAGTAGTGTAACTAGAGAATAGTCATCCTTTTCGGTGTTAAGCATATGTAAAACTTCGTCTAGACCAACTGGATTTTTAACCAAAATGAGATCAATGTCCTTATCAGCGTATTGAATTAACTCTTGGCGACCAAAAACGCGTTTGTTTTTGGCAAAGGCACTAGCAATTTCTTCATCGTCAAGATCAAAATGACGTGCGACAGAATAAGCTGCTAAAGCATTGTAAATGTTATATGTTCCACCAATATTGATGTGATAATCTTTGGTTCCCATTCGAAAGCTAAGGTGGTTTGGATCCTTATCAATAATCTCGCTGACTGAATAAGTTAACTCCGGACGGCGATAGCCACAGTTGGGGCAGAAAAAGTCGCCTAAGTTAGCATAAATTCGGTCATGGTAGTGCAATATATGGTCGCATTCTGGGCAAAGGACACCATCAGTATTAACCGGAGCTTTAACATCATTTTGTGAATGGTCACTTGGAAGTTTGAAGCCGTAAAAAATTTTTGGATTTGGCAGATCAACTGATGAAAAAATACTAGCATCACCGTTAGCAATGACGGTTGCATCAGGAGCTAACTTAATACCTTCAATAATTTTATTATAGGTAGTATAAATTTCGCCGTAGCGATCCATTTGATCACGAAAGATATTAGTTAAAACAAAAACACTCGGCTTAACTAGTTTAGTAACCATTTTGACATTGGCTTCATCAACTTCTAAAACAGCAATGGGGCGCTTAGCTTTGCTCTTTTTATTAGCTAAAAAAGCAGTAACAATTCCTTGCTGCATGTTAGAACCAGATGGATTGGTCAAAACCTCGCCGTATTTTTCTCGTAAGGCTTCAACTATCAGTGCCGTGGTCATGGTTTTACCATTTGTCCCGGTTACAATAACTGTTTCGTAATTTTGAGCAAGTGTGTTCAAAATATCTGGATCAAGTTTCATTGCAATTTTTCCTGGGAAGCTAGTTCCACCTTTTAGTACATTGTGAAGAAACCAGTAACTTGATTTTCCGGCAAATTTGGCAACATCAGATTTTAGATTCATGTTTATCCCTCGCTTTAAAATCTGTAACAACTATAGCATAGCACGCAAACGAAAACGAGTTTTTAACTACTATTTTAACTGCACTTATTTTGATTTTCATCTATACTAGATAAAGTCAGGTGGATATAATTATACAAAGGAGCAAAAATGGCACAATTATTTTTTCACTACGGCACAATGAGTAGTGGCAAAACGCTTGAAATTCTGAAAGACGCACATAACTATGAGGCTCAGGGTCGAAAAATTGTGCTGATGACAAGTGGCGTAGATAATCGGAGTGGGGTAGGAACTGTTGCTTCCCGAATAGGTCTTCATCGCAAGGCTATTCCAATTGAGCATGACATGGATATTTTTGCTTATATCGAAAAAATCAATGATCAGGAAAAAAAGCTTGGTGATGGTCCAATTGCGTGCGTTTTTGTTGATGAAGCACAGTTTTTGGAACGGCACCATGTTTTTGAGTGTGCTAGAATTGTTGACGAATTAAGCATTCCAGTAATGGCTTTTGGATTAAAAAATGATTTTCAGAATAACCTATTTGAAGGGTCAAAAAATCTGTTGATTGTTGCTGATAAAATCAACGAAATAAAAACCATTTGCCACTATTGTGGACGTAAGGCTACAATGAACTTGCGTATTCACGAAGGGAAACCAGTTTATGAAGGTGAGCAGGTCCAAATTGGTGGTGATGAAAGTTACTATCCGGTTTGTCGTTTTCATTATTTTCACCCAAATGAACAAAGATAGAGAGGGACTGATAAAATATGGATAAAATTATGGCACAGCTTGAAGGACTTGTGGCTCATTATGATGAATTGCAAGAAATGATGGCCGATCCAGAGGTTATCAACGATACCAAACGGTATATGGAAATTTCCAAAGAAGCATCTGACTTACATGATGTTGTAGAAAAATATCAAAAATACAAAGCAGATAAAAAAGAAATAGCAGACAATAAAGAAATTATTTCAAGCGAAAGCGACTCTGATTTAGTTGAAATGGCTAAAGAAGAAAATAGTAGCCTAGAGCAGGAAATAGTTAATTTGGAAGACGAAATCAAAATTTTAATGCTTCCTAAAGATCCTAATGATGATAAAGATATCATTATGGAAATCAGAGGTGCAGCTGGTGGTGACGAAGCCTCACTTTTTGCTGGTGACTTACTCAGAATGTATGAAAAATATGCTGAACGACAAAATTGGCAAGTCTCCATTGTTGATAGTGAACCTACTGAAGTTGGTGGTTATAAGCGTGTTGCAATCATGATTACAGGTGACAAAGTTTACTCTAAATTAAAGTATGAAAATGGTGCTCACCGTGTACAACGTATCCCTGTAACCGAATCTCAAGGACGAGTACATACTTCAACTGCAACAGTTGCTGTAATGCCAGAATATGAGCAAGTTGATTTTGAGCTTGATCCAAAGGACATCAGAGTTGATGTTTACCGTTCTAGTGGTGCAGGTGGTCAGCACATTAACAAGACCTCTAGTGCTGTTAGAATGACTCACTTGCCTACTGGAATTGTGGTGGCAATGCAGGATCAACGTAGTCAGCAACAAAACCGGGAAAAAGCAATGCAAATTTTAACCTCACGTGTTTATGATTACTATGAAAGTGAAAATCGTGATCAATATGACGAAAAGAGGAAAAATGCGGTTGGTACAGGGGATCGTTCTGAAAGAATTAGAACCTATAACTATCCGCAAAACCGTGTAACTGATCACCGAATTGGTTTAACACTCAACAAGTTAGATCGAATTATGAATGGTGAGTTGGACGAAGTAATTGATGCATTGATTTTATATAACCAAACTAAGCAATTAGAGGAGTTGGCTGATCAAAATGGCTAAAATTGCTACTTTGAAGGACTTAAGTATTTGGGCAACCGAAGCGGCTGCTGATCAGCGTCAAGAAGACGTTGATTTTCTTTTAGCTGAAAGACTTGGACTAAGTCCAAGCGAATTTGAGTTAAAACAAGAAATGGCGCTAAGCGACGCTCAAATTAAGCAAGCCGAAAAAGATGTCAAAAAACTTGCTAAAGGAATTTCACCTCAATACATTTTGGGTTATGCATGGTTTTATGGTTACAAGATATTAGTTGAACAAGGTATTTTAATTCCGCGTTTTGAAACTGAAGAACTAGTTGCTTGGACGCTTGAAGAATTAAAAAGCGGTGAGACGGTACTTGATTTAGGTACTGGTTCAGGCTGTATTACTGTTGCTTTAGCAAAAGAAGCAGCAAAAAAAGGAATTACAGATTTAAATTTGTTCGCTTCTGATGTGACAGATGCTGCTTTAAGAACAGCGGAAGAAAACTTCTTAGTCTATGATTTAGATGTCACTGTGCGCAAAGCTAACGTTTTAATTGGATTAGAAAAGTTTGATAAGATAATTTCTAATCCGCCATATATCAAAGAATCCGAAAAAGATGTGATGGATCAAAATGTTTTACAAAATGAACCTAAGGAGGCATTATTTGGTGGTAAAAGTGGCATTGCCTTTTATCAAAAATTTGCCAAGCAGGTACGTGAGCATTTGAACACAGGTGGCGAATTCTTTTTAGAATTTGGCTTTAGTGAAAAACAGCAATTACAAGAAATGTTTGTCAAAGAATTACCTGATTTTACAATTGAATTTAAGGATGATATGGCAAATAAACCACGAATGGTATTTGGGAAGTGGAATAAGTAATGGAAACGAAAATTTTTCAGCAAGACCAAATTGACGAGGCCGGTAAACTTTTAGCAGCAGGTAAATTAGTGGCTTTTCCGACCGAAACAGTTTATGGTCTTGGCGCTATCGCAACTAATGAAAAGGCTGTGAAGAGTGTTTATGCCGCCAAGGGAAGACCTAGTGATAATCCATTAATTGTAACTGTTTCAGATGGAGCAATGGTTTCGGATTATGCGAAAGAAATTCCTGAACGTGCGCAAAAATTAATGAAGCATTTTTGGCCGGGTCCGCTGACCATTTTGCTTTTTGTTAAACCTAATGCTTTGCCCAAAGCTGTTACTGGTGGGTTAGATACTGTAGCTTTTCGTTGCCCAGATGATAAGTTGACACACGATTTGATTTCTAAACTGGGCTATCCAATAGTTGGGCCTTCTGCGAATACTTCTACTAAACCAAGTCCAACCACTGCACAGCACGTTTATCATGATTTAAATGGTAAAATTGCGGGCATAATCGATGGTGGGCCAACCAGAGTAGGTTTGGAATCAACCATTATTGATTTGTCCGTCGAAACGCCAGTTGTCTTACGGCCTGGTGAAATTACGCCACAAGAGCTAAGCGAAGTACTTGGTGAAAAGGTCTTGATTAACAGTGGGCAAGTAGAAGACCAAGGTGTACCAAAGGCTCCGGGGATGAAGTATCGTCATTATGCTCCAAGTGAACCAGTAATAATTGTCGATGACACGAGTGATTTTGCAAAAATTGAGTTTAATGAGCATACTGGCGTAGCAGCTTTAGATTCTGTTTTAGTTGGGTTGAATGTACCAGAGCAAAATAAGTTCAGTTTGGGTAAGAATCTGGTAGATGCTGATCATAACTTATTTGGTGCATTGCGCTATTTTGATGATAAGCAGTCAATTGATCAAATTTATGTTCAAGGCTTTAGTGGCAGCGAGGCCACCTTGGCATATATGAACCGCTTAAATAAGGCTGCGGCTGAGAACCATTTTCATGGAAAGTAAAAAAATAAAGCAAAGGGCTTTAAACCCTCTGCTTTTTTGATTAAAATAAGCGAGAAAGTATATTTGTTTTATAGGAGGAAAAGAATGGGTAAATTTACAGTGTTAGATCATCCGTTGATTCAACACAAGTTAACAATCATTAGACGTAAGGAGACAAGCTCCAATGAGTTTCGTCAAATTGTTGGTGAGATTGGCGGATTGATGACATATGAAATTACTAGGGATTTACCATTAAAGGATGTTGAAATTGAAACACCAATGGGCAAAACAACGCAAAAGGAAATAGCTGGTAAAAAGATGACGATTGTTCCTATTTTGCGTGCAGGTATTGGTATGCTCAATGGTGTGATGGAAATGATTCCTTCAGCTAAAGTTGGTGTCATTGGGATGTACCGTGATGAAGAAACATTAGAACCACACGAATACTTCTGTAAGATGCCTAAGGATGTAGCAGATCGTGAGTGTTTAGTAGTTGACCCAATGCTTGCCACTGGTGGCTCAGCTAATATGGCTATTGGCGCCTTGAAAAAACGTGGTGTTAAGGACATTAAACTTGCCGTTTTAGTTGCTGCACCTGAAGGCGTAAAAGCTATTCAGGAAGAAAATCCTGATGTAGACATTTATGCCGCAGCAGAAGATGAGAAGTTATTACCAAATGGCTACATCACTCCTGGTCTCGGTGATGCTGGTGACCGCTTGTTTGGCACTAAATAGCGATATTTTTACAAATAGTATACGGAATTCGCTTACAATTTTTCACAAAAGGTTTGTTTGGTGTTAATATTGTAGGAGTGTTCGATAAACTGGGCACAAGAAGGGAGGTCACGAAGTAATGGAGAAATCATTTGTTTTTAAATTTTTGGGTTTAAACTTTGATCTCGCTGGGATGATTGGCTCAACTTTAATGGCTGCAGTGGTTTTATTCGTCTGCATTTGGCTCTCGCGCAAAGTTGAATTGAGACCGAACAAGAAGCAAAATGTGATTGAATATTTATTGGATTTCACTGATGGCATTGTTAAAGATAATGTCAGTGATCCTGATGCACGTAAGCATCTATCACTTTATGCTTTTGTTTTGTTCCTATTTATCTTTTGCATGAATCAATTGGGACTCTTCTTAGAAGTCAAAGTTGGTGACAATATGTTTGTTAAGTCACCAACAGCTGATCCAGTAACGACAATGTCGTTTGCAATGATGACCTTGCTTCTATCATTCACATTTGGAATGCAAAAATTTGGCGTAGGTGGCTATTGGCGCAATTATGCAGAGCCAGTTAGCTTTTTGTTCCCAATCAATATGATTGAGGAAATAACTAACTTTTTGACTTTGTCTTTACGTTTATACGGCAATATTTATGCTGGGGAAGTTCTATTGACATTGATTGGAAATAGTTTAGCTCCTAGCTTTGGTATTACAACCATGGTTTTAGCTGCCCCACTTGCGATGATTTGGCAAGGTTTCTCTGTCTTCATTGGCTCTATCCAGGCATATGTTTTCGTAACCTTATCAATGGTTTATATTGGTAAGAAAGTTACAAAAGAATAATTTTTCGGAGGTTTAAATATGTCACAAGCATTTAAATATATTTCTGCAGCGTTAGCCGCTGGTATTGCTGCTTTAGCTGCTTCTTGGGGTAACGGTAAAGTTATTACTAAGACTGTCGAAAGTATGGCTCGTCAACCTGAAAGTGCAGGTAACTTGAGATCAACAATGTTTATCGGTGTTGGTTTGATTGAAGCCGTTCCAATTTTGGCAATTGTTGTTGCTTTTCTGATTCTCTTCCTTTAATTTTTAAAAGTAATTAAGTTGAAAAGAGAGAAGGGCAGTAAATGACATTTCAAACTTTATTTGCAGCCTCATCAGGTCATATTTACATTGGTAATACCATTTGGTATTTGATTGTTTTTGCAATTTTGCTTGTCTTGGTTAAGCACTATGCTTGGGGACCAGTTTCCGAAATGATGGAAAAAAGACGGCAAAAAGTAATTAGCGATTTAGATTCAGCTGCAGACAACCGCAAAAAAGCCGAAGTTTTGGCTAATGAACGTGAAGCTGCCTTGAAAAATTCAAGACAAGAAGCAACACAAATTCTCTCTGATGCAAAAGCTAATGCGCAGAAGACAAGTAGTCAAATCGTAGCTGAGGCTAACGATGACGCTGCTTCGATTCATGAAAAGGCCAAAGCAGATGCTGCACAAGCCAAAGCAGATGCATTAGATGAAGCACGTGCGCAGGTAGCTGATATTTCAGTTACAATTGCTGAAAAGGTAATTGCTAAAAACTTATCTGCTGATGATCAAAAAGATTTGGTTGATCAGTTTATTAAGGGGCTGAATAAATAATGGCCTTAAGTAGAGAAGAAATTGTTGCACGTTATGGAACTGCGCTATTTAATTATGCGCAAGACATGAACGCTTTGGATACTGTTAAAGAAGAATTATGTGAATTAAGAAAAGCCGTTTGTACAAATCCACAGATCCTTAGTGTTTTTAGTGATCCAATTTTAAACAGTGATGAAAAGAAAAAATCGTTGTCAGCAATTGAACAGGGCTTCAGTACAGAAGTTCAAACTTTTTTAAATTTGCTGCTAGATTATAATCATTTTCTTGAACTTGTTGATATTATCGATTTCTTTAATAAATTGTATAATGACAGCAAAAAAATAATGGTTGGAACTGCAATAACTGCGGTTAAACTCGATGAAGATCAATTAAGTGCTCTAGGAGATAGTTATGCCAAAAAATTTGGTTTATCCAGTGTTACCCTAGAAAACAAAGTAGATTCAGAGATAATCGGCGGTGTAATTCTAAAAGTTGGCGATTGCGTTATCGACGGTTCAGTAAAGAACAAACTGAAAAAGATTCGTGCGCAGTTAATTAGTAAAAATTAAAAGAGGTGAAACCATTGAGCATTAAAGCAGAAGAAATTAGCTCTTTAATCAAGCAACAGCTTGAACACTATGATGACAAACTCGACATTAATGAGGTTGGGGTTGTAACTTACATAGGTGATGGTATCGCCCGGGCTCACGGATTGGACAATGTTCTATCTAATGAATTGTTGGAATTTGACAACGGTTCGTATGGTATTGCTCAAAACCTTGAGTCAAATGATGTTGGTATCATTATCTTGGGTAACTTTGATGATATTCGCGAAGGTGACCAAGTAAAAAGAACCGGTGAAATCATGCGTGTGCCAGTTGGCGAAGAACTGATTGGTCGTGTAGTTAATCCTCTAGGTCAGCCAGTTGACGGACTTGGTGAAATTAAAACCACTAAGACTCGTCCAATTGAAGATGCTGCACCTGGAGTTATGCAACGACAATCAGTTAATCAACCACTTCAAACTGGTATCAAAGCAATCGATGCATTGGTTCCAATTGGTCGAGGTCAGCGTGAATTAATCATTGGTGACCGTAAAACTGGTAAAACAAGCTTGGCTGTTGACACTATTTTGAATCAAAAAGGACAAGATGTAATTTGTATTTACGTCTTTATTGGTCAAAAGGAGTCAACTGTTAGAACGCAAGTAGAAACTTTGAAACGCTTTGGCGCAATGGATTATACAATTGTTGTCGAAGCTGGACCAAGTGAACCGGCCCCAATGCTTTATATAGCACCATATGCTGGTACGGCAATGGGTGAAGAATTTATGTACAACGGTAAGGATGTTTTAGTCATTTTTGATGACCTATCCAAACAAGCCGTTGCTTATCGTGAACTCTCTTTGCTCCTTCGTCGTCCGCCTGGTCGTGAAGCTTATCCTGGTGACGTTTTCTACCTGCATTCCCGTCTGTTGGAGCGTAGTGCGAAGTTGAGTGATGAACTTGGTGGAGGTTCAATGACTGCCATTCCGTTTATCCAAACTGAAGCGGGAGATATTTCAGCGTATATTCCAACCAACGTAATTTCGATTACGGATGGTCAGATTTTCTTGCAAAGTGATTTGTTCTTTGCAGGAACTCGTCCAGCTATTGACGCTGGTAATTCTGTTTCCCGTGTTGGTGGTAGCGCTCAGATAAAAGCAATGAAAAAAGTTGCTGGTACGTTACGTACTGATTTGGCAGCTTATCATGAATTAGAGAGTTTCGCTCAATTTGGCAGTGATTTGGATCAGGCAACCCAGGCTAAATTAAATCGTGGTCGTAGAGTTGTTGAAGTTTTAAAACAACCATTACATGACCCAATTCCAGTTGAAAAGCAAGTTGTCTTACTATACTCACTAACTCATGGCTATTTGGATTCTGTTCCTGTTGAAGATATCGGCCGATTTGAAAAAGAATTGTATGATAACTTTGATAGTCAACATTCAGACTTATTGGATCACATCCGTGAGACAGGTGAACTGCCGGATGAAAGTGAGTTAAAGACTGCAATTTCTAAATTTGCAGATAGTTTTTCACCAAGTAATAAATAGGAGGTAGCGTATGCCTGCATCTTTACTTGAGTTGAAGAAGAAAATTGCTTCAGTTAAGCAAACTGGTAAAATCACAGAAGCAATGAGAATGGTTTCTGCGTCAAAACTTAATCAAACAGAAAAAAGAGATGAAGGATATACGGTTTATAATGACCATGTTCGACAAACTCTTTCCCGTTTGATGAGTGCACAAGTGGTTAGCCACTTGCACAAAGAAAATGTTGCAATCGATGAAGACAGCATCAGTAAGATTGACTATGAAAATGTTTTTGGCCTAGGTGTCATTTCAGACATGGTTCAAGCTCGTAAAGAAGTAAAGTCTACTGGTTATCTTGTAATTACAGGTGATCGAGGACTTGTTGGATCATATAATAGTGCCGTCATTAAAAATATGATGGGCTTAGCTGAAGATGCAAAAGCAGAAAATAAAGACATTAAAATTCTTGCTGTTGGCTCTGTAGGAGCTGAATTTTTCAAGAAAAACAACTTGAATGTTGTTTATGAAAATGCTGCAATTTCTGATGTGCCAACTTTTGATGAAGTTTTACCAATTGTTTCAACTGCAATCAAAATGTACTTAAACGGAGTTTATGATGAGCTATACGTTTGTTATACGCACCACATAAACTCTTTATCATCAGCATTTCGTGTTGAAAAAATGCTTCCTATTGTTGATATCGATATCGGCCTTAAAGAAGCAAAAGAACACCGAGATCTAGAATATGATATTGAGCCAGACATTAATACTGTGTTGACTACACTAATTCCTCAATATGCCCGTTCAACTATTTATGGGGCAATTCTGGATGCAAAAACTGCAGAACATGCTAGTTCAATGACAGCAATGCAGAGTGCAACCGATAACGTAAATGACTTGGTTTCAAGTTTAACTACAAAATTAAACCGTGCAAGACAAGCTGAGATCACTACTGAAATTACCGAAATTGTCAGTGGTGCAAATGCTTTGAAATAATTAAGAGAAAAGGAGGTAGATGTTTTGAGTGAAGGTGAAGTTGTTCAAGTAATCGGCCCTGTAGTCGATGTGAAATTTCCACTTGACAAAAACCTACCTGATATTAACAATGCTTTGCGCGTCGTTAAGTCGGATGATGAATCAATTGTTCTTGAAGTTACACTTGAACTCGGTGACGGTGTATTAAGAACAATCGCGATGGAATCTACCAACGGACTCCGGCGCGGAATGAAGGTCCAAGATACTGGAGGTCCTATTTCAGTACCTGTTGGTTCTGATACCTTAGGACGTGTTTTTAACGTTTTAGGTGAACCAATCGATAATGGTCCAAAATTTGATAAGGATCATCCTCGTAACAGTATCCATCGAAATGCACCAAAATATGATGAATTAACTACCAGCCAAGAAATTCTGGAAACAGGGATTAAGGTTATTGATTTACTTGAACCTTATGTTCGTGGTGGTAAAGTTGGTTTGTTTGGTGGTGCCGGAGTTGGGAAGACTACTATTATCCAAGAGTTAATTCACAATATTGCTCAAGAGCATGGTGGTATTTCGGTCTTTACTGGTGTTGGTGAAAGAACACGTGAAGGTAATGACCTTTACTTTGAAATGAAGGCATCTGGTGTTTTAAGCAAAACAGCGATGGTCTTTGGTCAAATGAATGAGCCGCCTGGTGCCAGAATGCGTGTAGCTTTAACTGGATTAACCCTAGCTGAGTACTTTAGAGATGTTGAAGGACAAGACGTTTTGCTCTTTATCGACAACATTTTCCGGTTTACTCAAGCTGGTTCTGAGGTTTCAGCTCTGTTAGGAAGAATGCCTAGTGCCGTTGGTTATCAACCAACACTTGCAACTGAAATGGGTCAATTGCAAGAAAGAATCACTTCAACTAAGAAGGGTTCAATTACTTCAATTCAAGCCGTTTATGTTCCTGCCGATGACTATACCGACCCAGCCCCAGCTACAACTTTTGCTCACCTTGATGCTACAACCAACTTGGAACGTAGCTTAGTTGAGCAGGGTATTTATCCAGCCGTTGATCCATTGGAATCAACTTCTAGTGCGTTGGATCCTGAAGTAGTTGGTCAAGAACATTACGAAGTTGCTACACGTGTACAGCACATTTTGCAACGCTACCACGAATTACAAGACATTATTTCAGTGTTGGGTATGGATGAATTATCTGATGAAGAGAAGGTAATTGTTAGTCGTGCTCGTAAGATTCAGTTCTTCTTATCCCAAAATTTCTTTGTTGCTGAACAATTTACTGGTGTACCTGGTTCATATGTTCCAATCAAAGAGACAATTAAAGGCTTTAAGATGATTTTGGATGGTCATTTAGACGATTTACCAGAAGATGCTTTCCGTAGCGTGGGTCCTATCGAAGATGTTTTGAAAAAAGCTCAAGATATGGGTGTAACCGCCAGTGATCCTGAAGCAAAAGCATTATTAGAAAAGTAGGGTGATGTCAAATGGCAGATCCAGAAAAACTTTTCATGGTAAATGTTGTAACACCTGATGGCGTAGTTTTTTCTCATCATTGTAGTATTGTTGAGATGCGTGCAATCGATGGACAACGCTCAATCATGTATAATCACTTGCCTATTTTAACTCCACTTTCAATTGGTGAAATTAGGGTTAAAAGAAGTCGTGAGATGAATGAAGTTGTTAATCACATAGCAGTAAGCGGTGGCTACTTTGAGTTTTCTGATAATGTAGCAACGATTATTGCTGATAGTGCGGAACGTTCAAATAAAATTGATGTGTCTCGTGCTGAAGCAGCTCGAAAGCGTGCTCAAGATGCTTTGAAGGAAGCAAAAGCAACGCATGATCAAAGATCGCTCGAAAGAGCACAAGTTGCATTGAGAAGGGCTGTCAACCGGATTAGTGTTTACAATTCAGGTAAATAGTATTAAAGTTTAACGGATACACAAAAGCGTGTATCCGTTTTTTATTTGACTAAAGAAAAGTGGGAAATTAAATGTTTCAACTTGGTGTTCATGCTCTGATCAGTATTATTATTTACCTGATAACAATAGGGCTATCATTTCAAATTATGAAGAGTGTTAGAATCGAAAAAATTATTAGAACTAATAAGGTTTTTGAAGCGCAATTGCTACTGATTTTTGCAGCAATTGCGTTAGGCTTTTTAGTGGGGAATTTTTTCATTACGCTGATAGATACTTCTTTACAATTAAGTAATTTCTTTTAAGACTTGTTAAAACGCCTGAAGAGTGCAGCAAACTAGCTTTCTTTATGGTAAAATGTACAATGAATGTTTATGGAGGATTATCGTGGCACGAGATATAGGAATTGATTTAGGGACAGCCAACGTGCTCATTAACGTTTCTGGTAAGGGAATCGTTTTGAATGAACCATCAGTAGTTGCTGTCAATACAAGTACAAATAAAGTAGTAGCTGTTGGAACTGAAGCATACAAAATGGTAGGTAGAACGCCTGGTAACATTCGTGTGATTCGCCCATTAAAGAATGGGGTAATTGCCGATTTTGACATTACAGAAGCGATGCTATCTTACTTCATTGAAAAATTAAATGTTAAGGGCTTTATGTCAAAACCCAACATTTTGATTTGTGCTCCAACTGGAGTAACTTCAATTGAACAGAAAGCAATTATTCAAGCAGCTGAAAAATCAGGTGGTGGTAAGGTTTACCTTGATTTTGAACCTAAGGTTGCAGCTGTTGGTGCAGGGCTAGATATTTTTAAGCCACAAGGTAACATTGTTATCGATATTGGTGGTGGTACTACTGATATTGCTGTTTTATCAATGGGTGAAATTGTTACTAGCCAATCTCTTCGCTATGCTGGAGACCATATGAACCAAGCTGTTGTTTCTTACATTAAAAACAAGCATAATTTGCTTATTGGTTCAAGAACAGCTGAACAAATTAAAATTGAAATTGGTAGTGCGTTTGAACCGGATAAGGATCAGACGATTACTGTTCGTGGACGTGATGTAGTGGATGGTCTTCCTAAGCAGGCGACTGTTTCTGCTCCTGAAATTCAAGAAGCTTTGCATGATGGTTTAATGACAATTATTGCAGCAACTAAAGATGTTTTAGAGAAGACTCCGCCTGAGTTATCTGCCGACATTATTGATCGTGGTATTATGCTAACTGGTGGTGGTGCGATGTTAAAGAACTTGGATAAACTAATTTCGTACTATCTTAAGGTTCCAGTTTTGACTGCTGATCATCCTCTTGAAGCTGTTGCATTGGGAACAGGCATTTTGCTTAAAAATATCGAAAAGCATCAACGTCATTAATTCAACTGGAGGTGTGGTTTGCGTAAGATTTTAATTTATCTAGTTAAAATTTATCAGAAATTTATTTCGCCGGCTTTACCTAAGTCTTGCCGTTATTATCCTACTTGCTCAACTTACATGATTGATGCATTGACCAAATTTGGTCCTTTTTTAGGATTAATTATGGGTATTAGCAGAATTTTGCGGTGCAATCCCTTTGTTCGCGGAGGGGTTGATCCGGTACCTGATAAGTTTACTATTTTCCGTAACCCCCACCCAGAGAGATATGAAGATGAAATTATTGCTAAAAAATTTCATCCTGATGTGAAATAGGAGTATTTATGTCAAAAAAACCAGAGAATATTAATATTGAAATTAATGAAATCAACGGAAAAGATAATCCGACTTGGGAAGTAGTCATTCCACAGAAGAAAAAAGCTATTGGTTTAATTGAAAAAATTGATGGACGTTATCGTGCAACTACTAATAAAACTAATAGTGTTCTATATGCAAAGACGTTAGAAAGTAGCATCAATGACTTGCTATCGTACTTTGCTTTACATGAAAAATAGTGGACAGTGATGATTAATGGTAAAAGTACAAAATAAAACTGATTTGTATGATCAAATAGCCTGGAACATTGTTGTTCCTGTGCTGATTCTGGCAGCTGTTGGTTTATACTCGATTTACTTTGCTGCAATAGATGATCCAAGTCATATGGGAAGTCCAGTAAAAGCAGTTTTAATGCAAGGGCTTTGGTATCTGATTTCTTTAGTAATAGTTGTTTTTGTAATTCAATTTGATGCAGAACAGTTATTTCGAATTGCACCATATGCCTACGGTCTAGGAATTGTCCTTTTGATTGCAGTTTTATTCTTTTATAATCGAAGTATAGCTGCTGATGCTGGTGCCAAAAGTTGGTTTAAGCTAGGGCCAATTTCCTTTCAGCCATCCGAGGTAATGAAACCAGCGTTTATTCTAATGTTAGCTAGAGTAGTTAGAGAGCACAATCAGAAGTTCGCACACACAATTCGAAATGACTGGGTTTTAATTGGTAAAATAGTTGGTTGGATGCTACCAATTGCAATTCTACTGAAATTACAAAATGACTTTGGTACGATGCTTGTCTTTTTCGCTATAGTTGGTGGGGTAATTATTGTTTCAGGAATATCTTGGAAGATAATAACACCAATGTTTATCATAGTTGCAATTATAGGTGTGGTAGTGATTTTTATGGTAACTACACCAGGCGGCCAGGTTATTCTAAGCCATTCTTTTCAACCGTATCAATTTGCTCGTATCATGTCTTGGCTGAATCCATCTACAGATACATCTAAAGCAGCATATCAGTTGTGGCAGAGTATGCAAGCGATTGGATCTGGACAGATTTTTGGTAATGGGTTTGGAAATCTAAGTGTTTACGTACCAGTCCGTGGTTCGGATATGGTTTATTCAGTAATTGGTGAATCATTTGGTTTTGTTGGTAGTGTAGCAGTTATCTTGCTTTACTTATACCTGATTATTCAGATGGTGCGTATCACATTTGATACCAAAAATGCATTTTACTCATATGTATCGACCGGGGTCATTATGATGATCTTGTTCCATGTTTTTGAAAATATAGGAATGAGTATTGATCTCTTGCCGTTGACAGGTATACCATTACCATTTATTTCCCAAGGTGGTTCAGCCTTAATTGGGAATATGATTGGTATTGGTATGATTTTATCGATGAAGTTTCATAATAAAGATTATATGTTTAGCCAGGCAGGCGACTTTTAATTAAAAATAAAAAGCACTTCTTTTAAAAGGAAGTGCTTTTTGCATGCCCAGTTTATTTTAACTTTGATTTTCGGCGGTACGACAAACTAGTACATCGCAATCTGCGGTTCTGGTTACATACTCGGTTACGCTACCGACTAAAATTCGTTCTACAGCATTTAAGCCAGTTGCACCAACTACGATTAAATCAATTTGATGCTTTTTAGGAAAGTCGTGTGCAATGATTGCCTTAGGAGAACCGAATTCAATTGAAAAGTGAACATCGTTAATTCCCGCTTCTTTTGCATCATTGTAATATTTTTGCAGCTTTTCCTTAGCATCATTTGAAACTTGCTCAACCATTTCGGAGTCAAAGCTTGAAACATTTTGGAAGGATCTAGTATCAATGACATGTAAAATTTCTAAGCCTGCATTATTACCCTTAGCTAGTAAAATTGCTTTTTTAAAAGCTAAATCTGCTTCTTTTGATCCATCAACGGCGACTTGTATGCGGTGATATTGTTTCATCATTTAAAACACCTCTCTTATACATTCATTTTACCAAACTTTTGGCCAATTAATCATTTTCGTGATTAATTAATAAGCTAAAAATTAGAATAGTAATTGAACTAAGGAGTAGGGTAACCAAATTCAAATACTTATTACTTTGGAATAAGATGATGATCCCAATAATGCATTCCAACAATAAAATAATTGCTGTCCAAGACATGATAGGCCGGAAATTCGTATTACTTTTACTACTAAAAACCAAAAAGTGTCTATCTCGGTTATGCCAAAGATAGAAGGCGGTTAGAAGAAGCACGGCTAAATACAGAATAATAACAATTTTTAAGATCATAAAAGTCTCCAAATAAAAAAGCGGTCAATAGACCGCTTCCTGAATTTCTAAAGAAATCCGAGTCGACCGAATATAGCAAAAGAATGCTTGTTGAACCCGCAGTGTTCAAAAAAATGAGATGTATCGCAATGAATATGGATCCTATTAACTAAGTAATAGTATTCCGATTCAAAAGTTATTTACAATCTCGCATGTCTTATGTTTGACCGGTCAACTATATACAATTAAGCTAGTCGATCAACTCAGATCAATTATTATACTACCCACCATTACAGCATTTGTCAAGATTTAAACAATAAGCAGATAGTATTGCAAAAAAATCATAATGTTATGAATTAAACTGTTGTTTTTATTATTATTTTAATATTTATACATAATTAAGCTGTTTAAATATAATTTCAGAAAACAAGTAATTGTCAAATGAAATGCACTTTTTTCTATTTGAAGTATTAAGCATCAATCCTGAAGCACATCAGCAAATCTTTGTATAATAGTAATTGTCTGCAGAAAACATCCCCTCATTTTCCTTTTTTAAAATCACTTAACTCATTATTTATAAAATGCATATCAAGTGTAAGCACTATATTAGCAAATTATTAATAGTGGTCATACAATGTAGTTGTAACATAGATTTTGAGAAAGGAATATCATGCTAGGGAAAAATAATAACAATGAAAGATTAAAGAAAATGGAAATGCAAGATAAGCAGGACCACTTTTCAATTCGAAAATTGACAATTGGTACTGCTTCTGTGCTATTGGGCTTTACCTTTTTTGGCCTAAATACCCAAACTGCTAAAGCAGACATGGTAGATGCTGCTCAAGAAGTTAGCAAGAAGACAGATAGTTTGAGTACTTCTGATAGTCAAAAGGTTAACTCCCAAGATGATAACACTCAAAATGCTAATCACTTGGTTGATGTAAGTACCTATTCAGGTTTAAGCTCATTTTTAAGAGATGGCAGTGTGCCTCCAACTACTAATTCAAGTTCTTCAACTAGTCAGACAGGAAAGACTAATGCAACAAATGGCTCTGATCAGCAAAATAGTACTAATCAAGAACCTAGTTCTGACACAGCTGATTCTAAGGACCAAACTAGTACAGGTAATTCTGATACCAATCAAACTGGTGGAACCACTGACACCTCAGGTAAAGGAGGTACGACGACTAAACCCGTTGATCCAACTGATCCAGCGGCTAAAGTTCCAGATACTGCTAAAAAGACTGAAATTAAAACTAAGGATGCTAGTGTAGCGCAGGTCCATAGCTTTACTGAACTTATAGCTGCTTTTCAGAATGAGTCTATTTCAGAAATTGACGTCATGAACGATATTACAGACGGACCAGAGAATGGATCACAAGCTTTCTACTTTTACGGAAGAAAAATGTTGGTTAAATCCGGTGGCAACGGTAATACCAGATTTAAAGTTGATTTGAAAGGTAATCACCTTCAATTAAATAGTGGAAGTACGAAAGACTTGGATATTACGTACGATAATCTTGATTTATGGAGTGCTGATATTTGGGGCGTCATCATGACTGATGATTACAACAAGGACGGTCATTTTTCAAAAATCACCTTTAATAATGTTAATTTCCATGGATCGCAAATGGTTCACTGTGGTAATAATACTAAAATTTACTTCACAGGAACTAACTACGGTGAAGTAACGCATACACCATATCCAGGGATTACGATTTCAAGTGGTGATGTTCAACAACTATTTGAATTTACTGGTTCAAATAACTCAATCGATTTTAGCGGGACTTTTACCGGTAAAACTGTTGGTGGTAACGTGCTTGAAATGAATGGCGACAATAACGTTGTTAATATTGCTAAGGACGCTAAGGTTACACTTTCGCCGCGAATCTATTTTCCTAATAATGGTTTAGGTTCAAATGCGGCTGAGCATACTGGTCTTCCTTTGGCTATCGCCATGCGGGGGAATAATGAAGCCGTAAATGTTGATGGTGAATTAAACATCGTAGTTGGTAGTGATCACTATAATGGAACATACGATAATGATCAGTCCAGTGCAATCTTTATCAATGATGGTAATTCTGTCTTCAATATTAATAGCGATGCGAAAGTCAATATTACCACTAACGGCGATATAGCCAATAACTGGTGGAACAGAAACCTGATTTATGATGGCGGTAACTTTAACATTTTACCGCGAGGTTCGCTAAACATTAACGGTTCAAATATGGGTGACTATTCTGGTACGTTAGTTCTTATTAAGGGTACGGCTAATATAGAAAACGGTGGTTTCAATATCGTTCTTGGTCAGCCAGATCCAAGTGGCAAATATGTAAACGGCGGTACTGGTCAAATACTATTGGTAGATGTTCAAGGTGGAAAACTAGTTGTTAATAATCCTACTTCATTAATTTTAAATGCCCAAGGTAATACCAATCCTAATACCAGTATTATCGGTACAATGCCAATTACCTTAACAAATGTTCGACAACAGTTTGATTTGAGTTCGACGCAAAGTGGGCTAGGTAAAGTAACATTGCCACCGTTTCACGTTTTAACTGTAAGGAAAACTGATAGCACGATTGCAGTTGATAATATTGAATTGCTTAATGGCCAAGAGAAGTTAACTGCAGATAGATTAGCAGAAATTAAGGCGCAAGCAGCTAAAGCTAATATTTCACTTGATAAGTTACCAGCAGACGTTCAAACATCATTGGCTGATGGTATTAAAAACGGTTGGACTTACGATCAAATCTTTTCAGATATTATTCAAAAGGCATTTAATAATAGAAACAATTTTGGTTATAACAACATTAGTTTTGTTCCAGCCAATCCAAGTGGCTTTTTGGATATTGATCCCGGTAAGGTTCAAATAACTAGAAATGCTGATGGTTCACAAACAATTTCTGGTGATCCAGGTAGTGTAATTAATTACAATTCTGCTGTTGATGGTCCTGATTCAGATCCACAAAATTTGAAAAACCCATTTAGTTTAATCCTACCTATTGCAACTAAAGCATATATTATGGCTAATTTGATTGATAGTATGGGTAGAAAGACAGCGTGGACACCAAAGGATCAAAATGGTAAGAACTTAATTGACAATCCATATGCTCAAACAAAAGACACTATAAGAGACTCAAGCAACAGTTCTTTGAATCCTTTACCAACTCAGTATGCGGCAATTATAAATGATGACGGCTCATTTAGTTTTACTATCCCCGCAGACCAAACGATTAAGTTTGATAAGGGTTACTCTGTAGAACTAGCGCCCAATGCTAACTTTGTTAGCTACGATCCATCTAGTGTAGCTACGGGACGTCGCCCAATTATTAAAAACTTGGATATTTTAACTTTATCTGATGCACAAGATCAAGCCGCTAAGGCAATCACTGACGCAATTAGTGATGCGAAAATTCATAGACCTAATAACCTGTCTGAAACTCAAGTTAACGATTTTAATAGTCAATTAGATAAAATTGCGACTGCTGCATCTAAGACTGTTAATGCTGATAACGAAAAAACTTCAGTCTACGCCCCAAGTTCAAACACGTTAACAGAGATTAACAATCGTAAGAATGCTGCCCTTGATGCGATTAAGAACATCGTAAGCCAAGCACAAAGTTCCTCAACGATTGAAACATCTCGTGATAGTGCGATAACGAATTTAAATAATGAAGCCACATTGCAGTCAAAGAGATTTCCTACAATGGTAGATGCGATTAATGCTGCACGTGATAAAGCAATTAATAATGTGAAAGCTTTTCAAGCTGATAAAGATATTACAGAAGCAATGAAGAATGGTATTAATGCAATTGATCAAGCCGCTTATGGCTATAAAAAGAGTATTGAAACTGATCTTAAACAAAAAATTGATCAGGTCTATGTCGATACTTACAAACTTGCAAATGATCCTAACTTGAGTAAAGAAGAGAAGGACGAAGTATTAAAGCTAACTGGTCGTTTGTCTCGCGCTCAGGCGATTGCTCAACCGGAAGGTGATATTGAAAAAGACCTTGATCAAGTGTCAGTAGACGGGCACCAAAAAGAAGCTCAAGGTATAATTGATCAAGTTAACAAAACAATTCAGGCCCTGAAAGACTTACAGGCAGTTGCTCAAGATGAAATTAAAAATCATGCCGATAAGACCGCAGAAATAAAAGATTCTTATAATAAAGCAGTTCACAACATTATCACTGGTGATGATCCTGATGGTTCTAAGGGTAAGGAGTCTATTAAGGATATAAATGCTGATCAAGAAGCAAGTAAAATTAATGCTGCAGCTGAAGCTGCCAAAAAGCGAGTACAGAACTCAGGCATTAGTTCGGATCAGCAGACCCCTTTATTAGACGCAATTGATCAGGCTGCCCAAGTTGCAACTGCTAAACCAGGAAGTTCTATGTATGATAAGCAAAAGTCGATATACGGAACTGCTGATAATACTGTAATTAGTCAAAGAGAAGCAGCTGCACAAACTATTTTTGATCAAAATGCTGCAAAGGCAGAGATTTTGGGCTATGCAAACGCTAATGAGAATTCGTTAGGTATTGTTTCAAACTCTGATATAGAGAAAACAGTAAATGATAGTTTGACTAATATTAGTAAAGCAAGCGATTCCGCAACTGTTTCAACTACTGAGGAGGCTGCTAAGAGGTCAATTTTAAGACAGCTTTCTAAGATTAAACTAGCTAAATTTGAAAGCGATATTGAAACCCAATTGCGTAGTTTGCCTGGCTTATCTGCAAATGATATTGACGATAGCGTAGCAGCTGCGCAGAAGTTGCTCAATAATTCAACAACTCCTCTTGGTTATAACCAGCGCATTGATCAAGCAGATAGTTTAACCGCAATCGACTCAGCACGAAATGATGGTATTGCCGCCCTGAACAACCTGCTGCTTTCGGCTAAAGCTAAGGGTGAGCGTAACACCTCCTTAGATGATGCTATCAAGCAGATTAGAGAAGAGCAAACTAATGCTAATTCAAGAATTGATCAAACAAGCAATCTAACTGATGAACAAAAGAAAGCATATCATGATCAAATCAGTAAGGTAGTTAATGATAGTATAGATACCTTAAACAAGGTTGATAGTTCAAAAATTGCTGAGACAGTAACTAATGCTAAAAATAGTATTGAGAATATCGTAAGCGATGCTCAAGGCACTGCAGATAAGGAGGTAGAAGAAGCTAGAACCAAGGCAACTCAAGACATTGATACAGCTGTTAATGATGCAAAAGCTAAAATTGAAAGCATTGATGATAGTCAACTCAGTCCTTCAAATAAGAAATATTATGAAGATCAAATTGATCAAGATGCCCAGGCTGCGAAGGCAAAAATTACTTCGGCTCAAAATGTTTCTGATATTAATTCGGCTAAACAAGAAGGCCAAAATAATATTCTAAAAGATTTAGGTGCTGCTCAGATTACAGCTACTAGAGCACAAGCAATTAGTAGATTACAACAGGCCAAAGCTAAAGCTAAAGATGCTCTTGCCAAAGCCCAACAGAATGAACAACTTGATCCTGCAACAGTCCAAGCTAAAAGAGATCAAATTGATGCAGGGTACGATCAAACAATTCAAGCTATTACTAATGACCATACAGTAACTGACATTAATGATGATGCTCAAAAAGGAGTTGATGCAATTGATTCAGTTATTAATTCTCTTTCATCAGATATCAACGCCCAGGCTCTAGAAAAGCAACGTAAAGCCGCAATCGAAAAATTAAAAGGTACACGCGATGATGCAAATAGTCAAATTACTAATGACCCTAATTTGGGAGTAACAGAAAAGAATGACTACTATAACCAGATTACAAATGCCTTTAATCAAGCGCAAACTGCTATTCAGGGTGCAAGTAAAGATGATATAGATACAGCACTAACTAAAGGTAAAAATGATTTTGCAAACATTCTAGCTTCTGCTAACTTGCAATCCGCAAAAGACCAGGCTTTAGCAACTCTAATGGCTGAACGAAATAAAGTTAAAGAACAAATTGGCAATATGGATCAGATTACAAGTGCCAACAAAGCAGATTTACGTGCAAAAGTGGATGCTATATATAATATCGGTGTTAATGGAATTAATAATAAAACCACCACTACTAACGGGCAACTTAATGAAATCGTTCAAAACGGTAAGTCATTAATTGATAATGTGATTAGTGATGTAAATGTTAACAAGATTCTTAATAAGCAAAAGCTTGATGATTATGCTCAAAAGGCGGTTGAGCGAATTAGTAATTCCTCAGATATTACTAATGATACCAAGGCAACCACTATTAATAATATTACAGCTGCACGTGATAATGCTAAATCAATAATTGATTCCACAGATGCCATTTCCGATGCTAACACAGCTGAGAAAAAAGGTGAATCAGCTATTGATGCTGCAGAAGCTACAGGTAATGGTTTTAATGCATCTAAAACGGATATTAAGAATAGTATTGCTAATGCTGCTAACATTGCCAAGAACCGTTTAAGTGACATTTATAGCAAATTATCGACAGACCAAAGAAATGAAGTAAAAGATAAATTTACTGATGCAATTAATCAACTTGGCACAATCCCAACTGATGCAAACACTAAAATTGATGCTACAACAAACAAAGATCAGCTAACTGGGATTTATCAAGATACATTAAATAAAATTAATGATATCGAATCAGCTGCAAAGTTGGCTAGTGACAAAGTTATCGCCAAAGATTTGATTCAAAAGACGGCACTTGAAGCTCGCGATAAACTTCATGATTCACGAGACCAAAATGCAGTTTTCGAAGTGGCTGATTTAGGTATTAAAGATATTGATGCTGCAAATGACAGCGATACAGTTGAAAAAATCAAAAATAATACTTTGCAGGGAATTAGTAATGTTATCACAAATGCAAGTAAGAGTGATGCAGATGATATCCGTAATCAAAGAGATCAAGCAATTAAAGAACTTGATAAAGCTCTCGGAAAGAGCTCAACTGATACCGGTGTTCTACCAGAAATTAATGGTTTACCAGGCTTAACTTCAGATCAGTTAGCTAAGTTTAAACAGCAAGCTCAAGATGCTTATAATCATGCCATTGCAAGTGTTAATGGTGCTCTTGCGGAAAATATTGATACAGAGAAAAATGCTGGTCTAAGCAATATTTACCAGGCTTTGGCTGATGCTAAATTGCAAGCAGCTAAAAATAAGGCAAATTCATTTTTAGATGAGTATGCTAAAGGAGCCATTCAAAATGACCCTAGAGATGCGGACATGATTAATAGCGAGCGTGATAAGGCGAAAGCCAAGGTAGACAATGCTAAAAACCAAGATGATGTTCAAAAAGCTCAAGATGAGGGTCACGACATTATGAAAGGAATCATTGACACCGTCAATGATAAGAACATGAACGCTGCTAAAGACTCTGCTAAGAATGATTTAGCTGACTCAATTAGTAAATTACAACAACAAATTGATCAAGATTTAGCTAATAAAAAGCTAGGTCAAGATCAATATAACGATTTGAAGAATAAACTTGATCAAGTTCGGCAATCTGGTGAGTCAAGAATTAACTCCACTGTAAATAAAGATCAATTATCTGATGCTAAAGATCAGAATAATGCTGATTTGAATAAAGTTAATAATGAAATTATTAAGGCTGAATCTGCTAATACTGCATTGACTAAGTTGCAAGATGCAGTTAATAAGGCAAACGAATCTGCCGATAAGATTGCCAAAGACAATCCTAGTCTTGCAGATCAGATGAGAGACCGAATTAAGTCAGAGCGTGATAAAGCTGCCCAAAATATTCAAGCCGCTCAAAATAATTTGACTGATGCAAATAGTGCAATGAATCAAGCAGCACAAGCTGGTAGTGATGCAATTACTGGTTTAACCCAGAGATTCGAAGAAAAGAACAAACAAATTAATACTCTGAAAGATTATGCTGAAGCTGCTAAGGCAAAATTACCAAGTTCAGGACTTGATCCAACAGAAATAAGCCAAAATGAAGCTGCAATAAATAACGCAATGCAAAAAGGTGTTAGCGACTTATATGGTGCTGATGATAATGCAGACTTAGGTCAAGTTGAAAAAGCTGGTGAAGCCGCTATAGATCAAGCAGGTATTCCAGCCAATTTACTAAGTGAAAAGAATAAGCAAATTGCGGCTATTGATAAGTATGTCAAAGATAAGGGCAGTATTAGTCAAGTTGCCAGCGATTTAACTGAACAGCAAAAGGCTGATTTACAGGATCAACTTAATCAGCTGGTTCAAAAGACCAAGGACGAAATTAGTAAAGTTGCTTTACCAAGCAGTCCGACAACAACAGATCTCGAAAATGCTAAACAGAAATTGCAGACCATTGAAAAGGGACTAGATAAAGATGGTCATGCAAACAATTTAGGTGAAGCTGGAATTAATCAGCTCTATCAAACAGCCCAAAATAAAGAAGAAATCTATCAAATTAAGCAAAATGCTATTAATAATCTTCTTGAGCAAAAAGCAGAAGCTGATAAAAAGCTTGAGGATTCCGGTTTAGTAAACTCTGATTTACAAAAGCAAAAGCAGAAGCTCCAAGACATTTACGATCAAAGTAAAGCAAAGATTAACGCAGTTCCAACTACAGATAAGAACGGAAATGATCGCTCTACTGATGACATCCAAAAGGATGTTGATCAGATTGTCAGCAACGCAACTCAAGGATATTCTGATAGTGATTCCGGTAGTCACATTCCTGGATTTGCTGATGTTGAAAAAGATACTGATCTTGCTGCTGCAAAAGCAAAGGCAGAAGCTATTTTGCTAGGTAAGTATTCGATTACTCAAAATGTTATCAGGTTATCACAGCTAACTGGTGAGCAAAAGAAAGCATTAAACAAGATAGTTGATGATTTATATGCAAATGAAAAAGCAAGCATAGAGCAGCAAACTGATATCAATAAAATTCCGATTGATGAAAATCAAATTGGTACTAAGCTAACTGATACTTATCAAAATACTTCTGAATGGTTCAATTACAATCAGTCTAATGCAATAAATGGTGCTGGAAATGAAATAACTGGCTTAGAAGCTGGATACAATGGGTTAACTGAAGAACAAAAAGCTAATCCAAATTATCAAAAGAATATTCAAGCTATGCATGATTCAATTGATGCAATTAGACATGCAACCAATATAGATACAACAACAAGGTGGTACAATACTGGAATCAATGCTTATAATGAACTAATATCTAGGGAACAACTAAAGGACATGTTCAATAAAGCAAAGGACACACTTAATAATATAGATAGCCTTCTTCCTGAAGACAGAGATCATTTCAAGAATAGGCTTGATGGAATATATGGAAGTGTAGATATTAAGCTCACTCAGGAAATTGGAGCAAGCACATCCTATGATAATATTGAGTACAATCTAAAGCGTGATATTGACTTAGCAAGGCAAGCAATTGATCAATTAATGCAGCAAGCATTGTACACAGTTAAGAGTTCTGCCAATAGGGATATTGAGGCTGAATACAAAGGTGCAGTTGCTCAGAACCAAAAATACTTTGGTGATTCTGCATGGATTTATTCAACTAACAGTGAGCATGACAAATATAAATATATATCTGGTAATTCTTACGATGAAGTTTCGAATAATAGAATAACTGGAATACGAGAAATTGCCAAAGCTGCTGTTTCTGATGCTGCTACTAATGCTAAGAAGAAAATTGATAATAACAAAGTAAAGCATGAAAATGGTGATAACTATACTGATGATGAAAAAGCTGTGATTAATACTGAAATCGATCGTATTCTAACAGATGCTCAGAAAAAGATTAATCAAAATAATACTCTGACTGATGTTGATGGTAAGCGTGACGATGGTATTGAAGCGATTAATAAGGCATCATCAGATTCAACTGTCATTGATAAAATTATTAAAGATAGTGCCAACAACAGCAATAACGGAAATAATGGCAACAATGATAATACTAACAACAATGGAGGTAATTCTACTTCTAACGGTAATGGTGATACAACTTCTAACCCTGCAAATCCAGCTAAGCAACCAACTACTGATAAAGAAAATGGTGCAGCAAATGATTTAGGCGAAAGTACTAACGTGACCTTAATGCATAATGCTTATCTATATGATAATTCAGGAAAACGTGCTAACAAAGTTACACTTGGTGCTGGCTCAATTCTTTCAACTTATGGTACTGTTACTATTGCCGGCCATGAATACTATGTACTAATTGACACACATGATAAAAATAAGAAATATTATGTTGCCGTTGGTAACGGATTGGCAACTGAGCAAAAGTTAAAACATAATGCTTATGTTTATAACAAATTCGGACAGCGTGTAAAGAAAGCTGGTGTTCTAAAGAAGGGTAGCATTGTTAAAACTTATGGTGATAGTGTTAAACTTCGTGGCGAAAAATACTTTATCATTGATAAGAACCGCTATGTTAAAGCTACAAATGTTGCAGTGGTTGTTTCTAATCAATCTGCAAAGGTTGAAGCAATATCTGCTAATGAGTCTAAGGAAAAATCTGGGACAACCATTGAAAAAATGTTAATGCACAATGCATATCTTTATGATGAAAATGGTCATCGTGCTAACCAAATGATGTATTTAGCTGGCTCTATAATTAGCGTAACAGGACAAAAAGCAATTAGTGGAACTAACTACTATATTTTGCAAAATGGTTTACTAGTTAATGCAGGTAATATCGATGGTAAGAATTTAAAGCTGAGACATAATGCTTATCTTTACAGTCAATATGGTAATCGTCTAGGCAAAAAGGTATTGAGAAAGAAGCAATCGGTTTCGACCTATGGTGATCCTGTTTCTATTAAGAATAAAAAGTATTATATCGTTGCGCAAAATAAATATGTTAAAAAGGCTAATTTTTAAATTAAATAGTTAACTTTTAGACCAAAATAAAAGTGACACAATTGTTAGAAATAACAATTGTGTCACTCTTTATTTTTTTAATCCTTTTTCTTGCATTTCATGTAGAATTTCGTACTGCTTCTTAAGGCCACTTTCGATTTTAGAATTGCCTTTAGGATTGAAATACTGCGTACCAACTAAATTGTCCGGCAGATATTGTTGTGCAATCCAGTCATTAGCAAATGAATGAGGGTATGCATATCCTTTACCGTGACCTAGTTTCTTAGCACCTTTATAGTGGGTGTCCTTAAGGTCATCAGGAATTGGACCGTAATTTTTACTTTTCACATCGTCTAGTGCTTGATCAATTGCACTGATTGCACTATTGCTTTTTGGTGAAAGTGCAAGTTCAATCACAGCGTTTGCCAGGGGAATCCTCGCTTCAGGAAAGCCTAGACTTTGTGCTGCCTGTATTGCAAGCTGTGCGTGTTGCACAGCTGCTGGATTTGCTAGGCCAATATCTTCATATGCAATTACACTCAGTCTGCGGCAAATTGAAATAAGGTCACCAGATTCAATTAAACGAGCCAAATAATGCAGTGCAGCATCAGTATCGGAACCGCGAATTGATTTTTGAAAGGCGGAGACTAAGTCATAATGTCCATCGCCTTTTGCATCAAAGTTTTGGCTGCGCATCTGAATTGAATTTGCCATTTCTTCTTGGTCAATTATTAGTTGGTCATCTTCATTTTTACCCGCAGCAATTTTTTCTTGCTTAGTTGAGCGAACGGCTAACTCTAAGCCGTTTAAGGTGGTTCGTAAGTCACCATTTCCTTTTTGAATTAATAATTTTCTTGCATCATCTGTAAGCTCAACATGGTATGAGCCCAGGCCATGTTCTGAATCGTTAAGTGCTCGGCTAATTGCTTGATTAACATCTTCTTCAGCTAAGGGTTTTAATTCGAAAATTTGGCAACGTGATCTTATTGCTGGAGAAATTGCAATATAGGGATTTTCGGTTGTTGCACCAATCAGAATAATTTCACCAGACTCAAGCAGAGGCAAAAGGAAGTCTTGTTTAGTTTTATCCAACCGATGAATTTCATCTAGTAAAAGGATAACAGTTCCACTTAATTTACCTTCTGCAGCTACTTGCTCCAATTGTTTTTTACTATCAGTAGCAGCATTAAGCATGCGAAAAGCATATTTAGTCGAACCAGCGATTGCACTTGCGATACTAGTTTTTCCAATGCCTGGTGGGCCATATAAAATCATGGATGACAACAGTTTGGCTTCAACCATTCGTCTAATAATTTTTCCGGGACCAATTAAGTGCTGTTGACCCACAACCTCATCTAGTGTACGTGGACGCATGCGATAAGCTAATGGTTTCATTATTTATCTCCATGGAATAAGCGATGCCAAAAACCATTTTTATCTTTTTTAGCATCATGACTTAACTCAGTTTTAGGAATTTCGGGTGGGTAAACTTGGGCTATTTCTATTCGCATTTTGTTAATTGCTGTGTTTGAAACTACTAAAATTGCCGTATCGTCAGGACCAGTTTTAGCGGTCTCGTTAGTAACAATCGTAAAAGGAATGTTTGTTTTTCCACATTGTGCCTCGACCTGATTTAAAAATTCATCATTTAAATTGCCGTTAATCAGGATCGAAAATCCAGTGTAATCGTTGAAGTGCGTTAAAAATAATTGGGTTAGGGCAGGGTCTTTAACTTCAGTGTTATTCATTCTGACAAAGACGCGCTCTCGCAGTGAACCGAGATATCTTCTACGTTCATCAGGCTTTGTTTGTGGGGTAATTCCCTGGGCTGCATTTGCAACTCGTGTGTTTAAATCGTCTGACATAGTTATTATTTTCCCTTTCAAGTAACAAAAAACCCTTCCCAAGAAGGAAAGGGCTTTTGCGAATAAAAGAAATTAAAGTAACTTGTTGTAGTATTCAACAACCAAAGCTTCGTTAATTTCTGGTTCCATTTCATCACGTTCTGGAAGACGTACAAGAGAACCTTCAAGTTTATTGTCATCAAATGTAACAAATGATGGACGAGAAACAACTGCTTCAAGTGCATCTTTAACTTGTTGTAAGTTCTTTGACTTTTCTCTAAGACCGATTACTTGGCCAACCTTAACGTCGTATGAAGGAATATCAACACGTTTACCATCAACAGTAATGTGACCATGGTTAACTAATTGTCTAGCTTGTTCTCTAGTAGTAGCTAAACCTAGGCGGTAAACAAGACTGTCTAAGCGACATTCAAGTAAAATCATGAAGTTAGTACCGTGTTCACCTTCACGTATCTTACCAGCACGTTTGAACAAAGTTCTAAATTGGCGTTCGTTTAAGCCGTACATCCAACGTAGCTTTTGCTTTTCGTGTAATTGTTCACCATATTCTGATAAACGACCACGTGAATTAGGACCGTGTTGACCTGGTGCATAGTTACGACGACTAAGTTCTTTACCAGTGCCTGAAAGTGAAATTCCTAATCTTCTGGAACGTTTCCAGCTTGGACCTGTATATCTTGACATAAAATCCTCCAATAAAATCTGATAACAGTTTTTGGAGTAAAATAGTTACGTATAAGTTTAGCATTCGTGCATCTTAATTTTCATTTTCGCCTCTTGCAGCGTCGGTTACTCGTTCACTAAAACGTATTAAGATGTTGACGTTCTTGCCACTTATAGCTGCAAATATTTTACACGAAATCTATTATAGCTACCTTGGGCTATTTAAGCAAGGAAAACTGGATGCTTCTAAGCGTTTTTTAAAAAAACAAGTTAAATTTAGACCAGTTTGGTAATTATTATATTGATAAATTAAAACGTCAGAAAAAGCTCATACTTAATAGTAGATTTTAGCATTCAATTAAGATAGTTAACTTCTTTCAAATCAATCCGCACTCCGTTAAAGAAGTTTGGTATAATTGAGGGTAGTTTTGGAGGAAAAATATGACATCAACTCAGTCCATAATTGTAATAATTGCAATTTTAATTATCATTCTTATTGTAGCATTTATGCTCATCATTAATCGGAGGCAATTGCGAGAAATTATTGAGCTTGACGATATGATTACCAAGATTGACAAAATGGACTTGGGCAATGATATTGCTAAGCTTGATAAGATTGATCTTGCGGGTGAAAGTCTAACAACTTTAACAACATGGCGTAAGAACTATGAACAAGCAACTAGTAAGAAAATTCCGGAAGTTCAGGAGTTACTAGAGCAAGCTGCAGAACAAAACGCACATTATCAGCTTTTTAAGGCAAACAAAAATATTAAGCAGGCTCAAGAAATTATGAAGCCAACTTATGATGATGCCAAAAACACAAAAGACGTTTTTACAGAATTGCTTGAGTCAAATCGCGAAAATCAAATGGAATATGATGATTTGAACAAGAGCTACCAGGAGATGCGTAAAGAGGTTTTAGCAGATTCCTTTAAATATGGTGTTGCGCTTGATCAAATTGAAACTGAGCTTGGTGCAATTGAAACTGATTTTACTGAGGCTAAAAGCTTAACTGCGCAGGGGGATCAGGTTGAAGCTAAGCGCGTTTTATCCAAAATAAAAGCAGCAATTAATTCGATTGGTACAAAATTACCTGAAGTTCGCGAGGCCCAGCATGAGCTTGACACGGTTTTTCGTGAACAGTTAAGTGAACTAACTGATACCTACAAAAAAATGGCTTCTTCAAAATATTGCATTACTAAGGTAAATGTTTTAGAAGAAATTAAACAAATTCGTGGTCAAGTTGATGATGCTGAAAAGCTATTAGCTGAATTAAAAATGGCAGATCTCAAGAAGGAGCTTAAGCAAATTAAGTCTGAAATAGATGGCCTATATGATGTTTTAACGCTAGAATACAAAGCTCGTCCGTTTGTTGAAAAGAATCAAGATAAAATTCAACGCTTACTTGCTCATGCACAAGTTGAATCCAAAAAGCTAGTTGAAAAATTGCGTCATATCGATGAAAGCTATGAGCTAACTCATGGCGAACTAGCTGAAAGTCGAAAACTGGAACAAGAAGTAAACGATATGAATCGGCAATATACTGTAGATACTCAGAATATTGCTGATGGAAAGGGCGTTTATTCCGAAATCAAGACTTCTTGGCTCAGCATGATAGAGCGATTACGTGAAATTAGCGATGAACAGAAGAGAATGTCACAAGACGTTGATGGGCTTTACGATGCTGAAAACGTAGCTAATGATTCAATCAATCGCTTTAAGCAAGAAGTTTCGTTAGTCTATCGCCGTTTGGAACGTAAGAAGTTACCAGGCAATCCTGATACATTTATTCAAATGTACACGTTGGTAGTTAATGAAATTGGTCATGTTGCAAAAGAGTTGAGTGAAGTTAGAATTAATATGGAAAAAATTTCTAACGAGTTAATTCAGATTTCAGACGACGTTGAACGACTAAAAAGAGAAGCAGATGAAATTATCAATTGTGCTGACTTAGTTGAGTTAACCTTGCAATATTCAAACAAGTACTCTAATCATGATTCAATTAAACAGGCACAAAAGAAAACAATGCAACTTTACAGTATGGATTATAACTATAAGGATGCACTTGATACGATTGCAACAGCAATTGAAAAGGTCGAGCCTGGATCATATCAACGACTTGAGAATCTTTATTATTCTGACAAGAAGAACAATTAGACAATCTGATATAAATAAAAAGCTGTATTTATCTAAATACGGCTTTTTACTTGTAAATGGTTTTATAGCGAGGCTCTTTTGGTAATTTAAACGGAAGAATTAGGGATGAGCGACTTGTATTTAAATTATTGCATTGAAGCTAGTTTTGATTTAAGCTAAAATTTATTAGTTAATGGACATTCAAGTCAATTGGGCTTAGAAGGGAGCAAAAGCTTGTGATATATTTTGACAACAGTGCCACCACTAAAATTGATCCTTCAGTTTTGGCGACTTATGATCAGGTTACGAAAACAATCTGGGGTAATCCATCAAGTTTGCACAAATTAGGTGACCGGGCATTTCAATTATTGGAGAGTTCGCGAAAACAAATTGCTAACCTATTGGGTACGCAAGCAGACGAAATTTTCTTTACTTCTGGTGGAACTGAATCAAATAATTGGGCTATTAAAGGAACGGCTTTTCAAAAACGTAAATTTGGTAAGCATTTAATTACTTCTAGTGTTGAACATGCTTCTGTTACCAATGCGTTTAATACTTTAGAGTACTTGGGCTTTAATGTTACAAGATTGCCAGTGGATAAAGAAGGTAGAGTTAATGTCAATGATCTGCGTAATGCAATTGATTCTGATACGACTTTAGTTTCGATTATGGGTGTTAACAACGAAATTGGCACCATTCAACCAATTGAAGAGATTAGTGATTTACTATCTAATTATCCAAATATCATGTTTCATGTTGATAATGTGCAGGCATTAGGTAAAAATATTTGGTCACGTGTTTTTACACCACGTGTTGATTTTTCAAGTTTATCTGCACATAAGTTTCATGGCCCTCGTGGTACTGGTGTTTTTTATAAAAAAGAAGGCAAAATGATTGCTCCGCTCCATGATGGTGGGGGACAAGAAAAGAGTCTTCGTTCAGGTACTGAGAACTTGCCAGCAATTGCTGCAATGGCAAAAGCAATGCGTCTGATTTTGGATGACGAACCTGAAAAAGCGACACGTGAAGAGGCAATTAAGGCGAAAATTGTTAATTATTTGCAAGACAAACCTGGTATTACAATTTTTTCACCAGTTTCAACTGGCTTTGCGCCACATGTTCTTTGCTTTTCGCTTGAAGGTATTCGAGGTGAGACTCTCGTTCACACGCTCGAAGATCATGATATTTATACTTCAACAACGTCTGCTTGTGCTTCAACTAAAGTAGATGAAGCAAGTACTTTGATTGCAATGAATGTTGATGACAAAATAGCTACAAGTGCAATCCGCATGAGTTTTGATGAAACTAATACACTGGATGAAGCAGATGAATTTATTAAAGTTTTTGATCAAATTTATCGTCACTTCGCTCAGATAAATCATTTAGGAGAGTAGTTTTTAATGGAATATACGGAAATTATGATTCGCTACGGCGAGCTTTCAACCAAGGGAAAGAATAGGAAGGACTTCATTGGTCGCTTAGCAGGAAATGTAACTAAAGTTCTGCGTGACTTTCCGCAAGTCGAAATTCATCCCAAGCATGATCGCATGCATATTGTTTTAAATGGTGCACCATTTAAACAAGTTGATCAACACTTAAAAAAGGTTTTTGGTATTCAAACTTATTCCCCAACGATTAAGACTGAGAAGACTTTAAAGGATATTGAGGAAACGGCATTAGCATTAATGAAGGAAACCTATCATGAAGGGATGACTTTTAAGGTTAATACCAAGCGTAGTGATCACCATTTCACTTATGATACCAACGAATTGAATTTAATGGTTGGCGACTATTTGTTTGATCACATGTCCAACCTAAAAGTTGAAATGAAGCATCCCGACATTGTTTTGAGAATTGAAGTTCGTCAAGATGCAGTTTACATTTCTGATGAGTTGCTCCATGGTGCTGGCGGAATGCCGGTTGGAACGGGTGGAAGAGCAGTGATGATGCTTTCCGGTGGAATTGACTCTCCAGTTGCTTCATATTTGGCATTAAAACGTGGTGTTGACATTGAAATGGTTCATTTTTATAGTCCACCATACACAACTGAGAAGGCTTTGAATAAGGCAAAAGAATTGACTGGAATTTTGGCAAATTATGCTGGTCGAATTAACTTCATCGCTGTTCCATTTGCTGAGATTCAAGAAACTATTAAGGAAAAAATTCCCGAAGGCTACTTGATGACAGTTCAACGTCGTTTCATGCTAAGGCTTGCTGATTTGATTCGCGAGAAGCGCAAGGATTTAGCGATTTTTAACGGAGAATCAGTTGGTCAGGTTGCCTCACAAACATTGGAATCAATGGCTGCAATTAATGATGTGACGACTACACCTGTCCTTCGTCCTGTTGCAACAATGGATAAGACAGAAATTATCAGTTTAGCTGAAAAAATTGGCACTTTTGATTTGTCAATTCAACCGTTTGAAGATTGCTGTACTATTTTTGCACCACCACGTCCAAAGACAAAACCGAAAATGGATAAAGCACGTGAATATGAAGCTAGACTGGATGTCGATGGTTTAATAGAACGTGCACTTGATGGTATTGAAGTTACACCAATCTATCCAGATGAGAAATTCCTGGCTAATAAAGCCGAGGAAGATACTGCATTACTGTAAAAAACATGCTATAATGGCAACAAAGTAATAATCAAGAGGTATTAATCTTATAAATAGAGAAAGGTCCATTGTTGGTGAAAGACCGAAGGAAGATTAGTTGGTAGCTTGATTGAAAACTGATTAGCTGAACTGGTAGTAAGCTAGTCCGGTGATTTGCCGTTATCATGTTTTAAGAGAGGTAGGACCTAGTCTTACCTAACTTAGGTGGTACCGCGGTTAATTATATCGTCCTAAACAATTTTTAAATTGTTTAGGACTTTTTTATTGGGAGGAAAAATATGAAAGATTTAGCACCTAAATATGACCCTCGTGAGGTTGAAGAGGGCAGATATCAAAAATGGCTAGATCAAGATTTGTTTAAGCCATCGGGTGACAAAAAGGCACATCCGTATTCAATTGTTATCCCACCTCCAAATGTAACTGGAAAACTGCATTTGGGTCACGCCTGGGATACTGCAATTCAAGATACTTTGATTCGTTATAAGAGAATGCAAGGTTATGACACTTTGTATTTGCCAGGGATGGATCATGCTGGTATTGCTACACAAGCTAAGGTTGAAGCTAAGTTGCGTAAACAAGGCAAAGATCGTCATGAAATGGGACGTGAAGCCTTTGTTAAGCAAGTTTGGGACTGGAAAGATGAATATGCTGGAATAATTAAGAGCCAATGGGCTAAGTTAGGCTTGTCACTTGATTATTCCCGTGAGCGTTTTACGCTTGATGAAGGTTTGTCAAAAGCTGTTCGTCGCGTTTTTGTTCAATTATATAATGAAGGCTTAATTTACCGCGGCGAATATATCATTAACTGGGACCCAGAATTACAGACGGCTTTAAGTGATATCGAAGTTATCCACCAGGATGATCAAGGTGCGTTCTATCATATTAAATATCCATTTGCTGACGGCTCTGGTTTTGTTGAAATTGCAACTACTCGTCCTGAAACAATGTTTGGTGATACTGCTGTTGCAGTTGCTCACGGTGATGAACGCTACAAAGACATCGTTGGTAAAGATTTAGTTTTGCCATTAGTAGGACGTCACATTCCTATTATTGAGGATCAACACGTTGACCCTGAATTTGGAACTGGTTTGGTAAAAATCACACCAGCTCATGATCCTAATGACTTTGCTGTAGGTAATCGTCATAATTTAGAACGAATCAACGTAATGAACGATGACGGTACAATGAATGAGAATGCTGGTCAATATGAAGGCATGGATCGTTTCGAATGCCGTAAAGCAGTAGTCGAGGATTTAAAGAAGCAAGGCTATCTAATTAAAGTTAAGCCAATCGTTCACTCGGTTGGACACTCTGAGCGTTCCGGTGTTCAAGTAGAACCTCGCTTATCAACCCAATGGTTTGTTAAGATGAAGCCATTGGCTGAAAAGGTTTTAGAAAATCAAAAAACTAATGATAAGGTTAACTTTGTACCTAAAAGATTTGAACAAACACTAGAGCATTGGATGGAAGATGTTCATGACTGGGTTATTTCACGCCAATTATGGTGGGGTCACCGAATTCCAGCTTGGTATAACAAGAAGAATGGTGAAATGTACGTTGGTGAAGAAGCGCCAAAGGACATTGAAAACTGGGACCAAGATCCTGACGTATTAGATACCTGGTTCTCAAGTGCATTATGGCCATTTTCAACGATGGGCTGGCCAGATGAAAATTCAGAAGATTTTAAACGTTATTTCCCAACAAATGCTTTAGTAACAGGATATGACATTATCTTTTTCTGGGTTTCCCGTATGATTTTCCAAAGCTTGCACTTTACTAACGAGCGACCTTTCAATGATGTAGTTCTACATGGATTAATCAGGGATGAACAAGGGCGCAAGATGAGTAAGTCATTGGGTAACGGTGTTGACCCAATGGATGTAATTGATGAATACGGTGCTGATGCTTTACGTTGGTTCTTACTTAACGGTACAGCTCCTGGTCAAGATACGCGTTACAATCCAAAGCAACTTGCATCTGCTTGGAACTTTATCAACAAGATTTGGAATGCTGCTAGATTCGTAATTATGAATTTACCAGAAGATGCACAACCTGCTCATATGCCAGATAAAGCTAAATTTGATTTAGCAGATGGTTGGATTTTTGACCGCCTAAATCATACCGTTAGTGAAGTTATTCGGTTATTTGATGACTATCAATTTGGTGAAGCTGGTCGTGAATTATACAACTTCATTTGGAACGACTTCTGTGACTGGTACATCGAAATGGCCAAAGTAGCTTTGAATGGTAATGATGAAGAATTAAAAGCAAGAAAACAAGATAATTTAATTTGGATTCTTGACCAAATCTTGCGTTTACTACACCCAATTATGCCATTTGTAACTGAAAAGCTTTGGCTCTCAATGCCACACGATGGTGAGTCAATTATGGTGGCTAAGTATCCTGAGGCACATGCTGAGTTTGAAAATGAGCAAGCGCGTCATGATATGGCTTTCTTGATTGAAATTATCAAAGCAGTTAGAAATATTCGTACCGAAGTAAATGCGCCATTATCATCTTCAATTGACATTATGATTCAACTAGAAGACGCTAAGAATGAAAGAATTTTAACTGATAATGAAGATTACGTTAAGAACTTCTTACATCCAAAGGAATTGACTATTTCGACCCAAATTGCTGCACCGAAACTTGCTAAAACTGCTGTTATTTCAGGTGCACAAGTCTTTATCCCATTGGCTGACTTAGTGAATGTTGATGACGAAATTAAGCGGATGGAAAAAGAAGAAAAGAATCTTCAAGCTGAAGTTGATCGTTCAACTAAGAAATTAGGCAATCAAGGCTTCGTTGCTCATGCGCCTGAAGAAGTAATCGCTAAAGAAAAAGCTAAGAAAGCGGACTATGAAAGTCAACTCGAAAGTGTACGTCAACGAATTGAAGAATTAAAGAAGGGTGAATAAAATTGTTTTTTACCAACGCTCAAGATGTGATTAAGCACTTATATTCACTTCCTAAACTACATGAAAAAGCTGACCTAACCTATATTAAGCGCGTCTTAAAACTATTAGGAGATCCACAAGATCAGGTGAAAACGATTCATGTTACGGGCACAAATGGTAAAGGATCTACTTCTTATTATTTGAGTAATTTGTTGCAAAAGGCCGGTCAAAAGACTGGCCTTTTTGTTTCACCGTACATTTTTGAGTTTAATGAGCGAATACAGTTAAACGGCCAAAATATTAGTGATTCTGAGTTGGTTAGAATTGCTAATCTAGTTGAAAAAGCACTCGATCAAATTAGAGTCGAAGATCCCAGTTTTGCTTTAGTGACGTTTGAATATGAAGTTATCATTGCCTTCGTTTACTTTGAACAAGTTAAATGTGACTATGCCGTGATTGAAGTTGGAATAGGTGGTGAACATGATAAAACCAATGTTATTACCCCGGAAGTTAGCATCATTACAACTGTCGGACTTGATCACGAAGATGTAATTGGTCCCACACTACTTGATATTGCTCGTGAAAAAAGTGGAGTTATCAAAACCAAGCGGCCAGTTGTTCTAGGTAATCTACCTAAGGAAGTAATGCCAATTATTGAGGAGAGAGCTCGCGAAGAAAGTGCTCCAATAAGAAAATTGGGTAAGGACTTTTTCGTTTCGGATGACCAAAAAATACGTTATAGGGATAACAATAAAAAGTTATCTTTCAATCTTAGACCAGAAGTTGAGGGCTTTGACATTGCTGTCGCGGTTCAAGCATTTTCGCTTTTACATTTGCCTTTAGCGCCTGATGAAATTGAAGAGGCGATTAATCAGACAATTATTCCTGGTCGTTATCAAGTATTGCAGTCTGAGCCATTAATCATTTTAGATGGAGCTCACAATATTCAAGCAATGCAGAACTTGCTTAATTTTATTCATGAGCAAGCACGCCTTCGTCATAGCACGGTTCGCATTTTAATGATGATGATGCGTGATAAAGATTTAGACGAGGTTTTCTCATTATTCCAGCCAACAGATCAAATAGAATTGACAACGATTGATTATCCTCGTGCCGCTAAAAAAGAAGACTTTCCAAATTGGGTTGTGCAGAAGTATCCATACCACGAAAATTGGCAATCAGTCTACAAGCAATTAAAACTTGAAAGTCAAGCAGATGATATACTATTAGTAACAGGATCGTTTTATTTGGTGGGCGAAGTTTTACATTTAGAGGAGAATGCCAAAAATGAAAATTAATGGTATTGATGCAGAAATTAGCGGTATCCTTTTCGATATGGATGGATTGCTGGTTAATTCTGAAAATTTGTATTGGAAGGCTAACATTCAAGCTGCTAAAGAAGCAAATTTGGGCATTCCAGATGACACATATCTCAAACTTGTTGGCTCAACCAATAATGATATGCAGGATTTTTACCAAAAGTACTTTTCTGGTGATGAGCAACGTGATCGCTTTATTAAGCGGACTGATGAATTGGTTTGGCAGTGGACGAATGAAGGAAAGCTAAAATTACGTCCTGGTGTCCAACAAGCACTTGATTTATTTCAGGAAAAGCAGATACCAATGGCGGTCGTTACAAGTAATACTGAAGATGTGGTAGAGCAGAATTTATGGATGACGGGAATTAGAAATTATTTCCAATTTCACTTGAATTATGATGATGTAAAGAAAAATCATGTAAAGCCTAAACCAGCACCTGATATTTATCTGCTAGCTGCTAAAAAATTAGGAATACCGCAAAATAATATTTTGGCTTTTGAAGATTCATCAGCTGGCTTACAATCTGCTGTTGCTGCCGAAATCAAGTGCGTAATGGTACCTGATTTAATTCCAGCAAGCGATAGTGATAAAGAAATTGCTGCAGAAGTTTGCAGCGACTTTTTCGCTTTCTTGAAAAAAGTTTAACGTCTTTTTGCGTATTAAATAGTGAAAGGAATGATTTAATGAAATTTATTAAGTCCCGACACTATTTGATAGACACTGATATTGTGATTTTGACTAAGCTGTTTGACCAGCTGAAGAAAGTTGGAATAACTGATTATGATCAGTTAATTAAGAGACTAAATCAGTTGAATATTGTTAGCTTTGACGATTTACTTGAATATTTGTCTGATTTCAAATGTGATGATAAAGTTGCAGTGATGGGCGAAATGGTGCTTGAGCGTTTACGGATGGCTGTCTATGATCGTGATGCAGTGCTGACTTCTAGTAATGAAGTGGGGATGTATTTAACGGACAAGCTGGCGAATCGTAAGCAAGAAGAATTGTGGGCTATTTATATAGATAATAGCAACCATATAATTGCTGAAAAATGTTTGTTCAGGGGTACATTAGATAAATCTGTGGCTCATCCGCGCGAAATTTTTCGTTGGGCATTGATATATGCGTGTGCGGGTGTTTTTGTTGTTCATAATCATCCAAGCGGTAAATTAGTGCCCTCAAAAAGTGATTTAGAATTGACCAAGTTGTTGCACAACGCAAGTGACATGCTACACATCGACTTTTTGGATCATTTTATTGTTGGAAAAGGGCATTATTTAAGCATGCGTGAGCATCAATTGTTTTAAGTTCATCTTAAAGTTTATACTGCGCTTCTTTTTTAAGTCTGAGTTTATGCTATAATGATTCAAGATTTAGAGACTGCAGTAATAAGGAGAGATTTTCGTGTTTGGATTAGGAGCAAAAAATATTGGTATCGACTTGGGTACAGCAAATACACTTGTCTATATAGAAGGTAAAGGGATAGTTTTAAGAGAACCTTCTGTTGTTGCTAAAAATACTCATACTAATAAAGTAATCGCTGTTGGTTCAGAAGCCAGAGAAATGATTGGTAGAACCCCATCAAGCATCGTTGCAATTAGACCGATGAAAGATGGTGTTATTGCCGATTACGATACAACTGCTTCAATGCTAAAGTATTTTATTGAGAAGACCGTTGGTAATTCTAAGCCTTCAGTAATGATTTGTGTTCCATCTGGTGTAACTGAAGTAGAAAAACGTGCAGTAATTGATGCTGCTCGAGTAGCTGGTGCCCGTGAAGCTTATGTGATTGAAGAACCATTTGCTGCCGCAATTGGTGCTGGGTTACCAGTAATGGATCCTACCGGTTCAATGGTAGTTGATATTGGTGGTGGAACAACAGATGTTGCAACCATTTCACTTGGCGGAATTGTATCTTCAACTTCAATTCGTCAAGCAGGCGATAAGTTCAATGCCGCTATTGTAAATTATGTTCATTCCAACTTTAATTTGCTAATCGGTGAACGTACTGCTGAAGATATTAAGATTCAAATTGGATCTGCATCAGTTGAAAAAGCAAAAGACATTGAGTCAGTTAATATTCGTGGTAGAGACCTGGTTACTGGTTTACCAAAATCAGTTGATATCAAGGCAGAAGATGTATCACGTGCCATTCAAGACGTTGTTCAAGATATTATTGTTGCTATTAAAGAAACACTTGAACAAACATCACCAGAAATTGCTGCTGATGTTATCGACCATGGTATTGTCTTAACCGGTGGTGGTGCCTTACTTAAGAATTTACCTGATGTTATTTCTGAGGCTACAAAAGTTCCTGTATTCATTGCTCAAGATCCACTGGACTGTGTTGCAGTTGGAACAGGTGAATCTCTCAAAAACATTGAAATAATGCGTAGAAGTCGCAGATAAAATTTTAAAAGCCGGCTATTTTTGCCGGCTTTTCTTTAGGGATCATTCCAGATGAAGAAATTTCTACAAAATAAAAAATTATTATCAGTTTGCATTGTTGTTATTGCTCTTTTTGCAGTGATTGGTGGCTCTGTTAGTTTGCGTAATAAACGAAGCACTCCACTTGTAATTCAAAGTTTAGGCAATGATATTGTTGCAGTTGGTACCAGAATTGTTGATTTTCCAATCGGTATAATTTCTGGTGGCTTCAACAATGTTAATAATCTGCTAAATACACAAAATGAGAATAATTACTTAAAAAGTCGTGTGTCTGAACTAGAGCAAACAAAAGCGCGTAATTCTAGCCTTGAAGCAGAAAATAAGCAGCTGAAGTCAGCTTTAAAACTTAAGAAAACTCTTACTGATTTTGATCAAGTTAATGCGTCAGTAATATCTCGTTCTCCTGATAGTTGGACAGATATCCTGGTTATTAATAAAGGGACAACTTCTGGCTTACGTAAAAATATGGCGGTAATGTCTGGCGGTGGTGTTATCGGACGAATTATCGAAGCAAACGCAGCTTCCGCAAAGGTTGAATTAATCACAACTACTGATAAGTCGGCTAACCGTTTCGCCGTGGAAGCTGAAGCGACTAACGGGAAAAAGGTTCATGGCATTATCACTGTTATTGGAGATAAGACACTGGCATTTACTCAAGCAGTTGATAGCAAGAAATTAAAGCAAGGCACCAGGATATATACTAGTGGAATGGGAGGTAATTCTCCTAAAGGCTTACTAATTGGAAAAGTTGCGGCTACAACTCACGATTCTTTTGGGCTATCTGACTTGATAAAAGTAGATCCTGCTGGTGAATTGAATGACCCAACAACAGTAACCGTAATTAAGAGGACGGTGGACTGATGAGCTCGTTAAAGAAATATACACTAGCATTTGCTTTATTCATCACCTTAGCTTTAAATGGTAGTCTTTCATTATATTTGCACCCATTGTTTGGCTTTAATAATGGAGCAAATTTATTACTACCAATTGGTATGATGCTAGTTGCATTAATTGATGATATTAACCAAAAAGAACTTTGGCTAGCATTCGGTACAGGCATTGTAAGTGATATTTTTTTCTTTGGTATCATTGGTGTATATACAGTTAGTTTGCCGTGTGTCTGCTGGCTTTTGCAAAAAGTTGCTCGTTTTTTACCAGAATTGTTTTGGGCTAGAGCTATCTTTACATTAATTGGAACAATTTTCTTAAATGTTTATAATTGGCTGTTCTTTAACCTAACTGGTATCACTAAAGTATCACTAGGGATGCTAATAAAAGGCTTGCTACCGACTCTTTTATGGTCAGCTGCTTTCATTATACTTACGTACTGGATTTGGAACTGGTTAGCCATAGAGTTTCCATTTATGGTAAAGCAAGAGAATTATCGTTCTTAAATTCTCTGTAAACAAAAAAAACGTGAGATCATTTCTCACGTTTTTTATTCGAAAAAGCCGATTTGGCTTAATGCCTGAACGACAACAGCTGCTAAAGTAATAATAGCCATTAGCCATGCCATAAAAATAGTTAACTTTTCAAAACCTGATTTTTTCTTTTTACGTCTTCGCGTCATTTGTTGACCTCCTGTTTGAACAATATTTTATTCTACTTAATTATTTTTTTCAAACGGCTAATAGGATAAAATAGAAACAAAGTAAGTAGAGGAAGAACAAATATGCTTTTAATCTTTGTGTTACCCATCATTGGAATAGTAATAGCTGTCTTACTAAATAAGTTTTTTCCAAAAGCAAAATTTAGAGGCTATGATATTTTACCGTTTTTTTTAATTGCGGCTTGTCATTTGATAGTCGTTCGAGAAAAGAGACCAGAATTTTTGCCATATGGCTTTTTCGTGTTTTTTATTTTAGTAATAATTATTGCAGTTAGTGAGGCTATAAAAAATAAAAACATTTCATTGGGTAGAACAATGAGAGAAATTTGGGACTTTTTAACTATGAATACCATTTTTTGGTATGTTGGTTTATTATTTTTGATGATTTAAGTGGGCATAATTCACCACCGGCAAAATAAGCTTAAAAGATTGAAATCTTGCAAAAAGATTTCAATCTTTTTTTATTTTTAAACGTGAAAAAATAAAAAAGTGAAAAAATGTACTAAAAAGTGGTAGAAAGTGGTGGAATGTGGTAAATTATTATTTGGAAGGGGGCTAGACCATGTTCATGGGTGAATTCCATCACAATCTTGACAGCAAAGGGCGTTTAATTATTCCCGCTCGTTTGCGTACTCAAATTGGTGATAAGATGGTATTTACTCGTGGGATGGAAGGCTGTATTTTTGGCTACACACTTGATGAGTGGCAAAAAATTGAAGCTAAGTTAGCAAAACTTCCATTAACTAAGAGGAATGCGCGTAGTTTTACGCGATTGTTTTACTCTGGTGCAATGGAATGCGAGTTTGATAAACAAGGACGTGTTAATCTGACCACAACATTGAAGGAACACGCTTCCTTGGTTAAAGAATGTGTCATCGTTGGTGTATCCGACCGAATTGAAATTTGGGCCAAGGAACGCTGGGAAGAATTTAGTGAAGACGCTAATGAAAACTATGATGATATCGCAGAAGATTTGGATGATATTGAACTATAAAAATGACTATGGAATTCAAACACACCAGTGTACTCTTACATGAAACAATTGAAAATTTAAATCCCCAAAACGGTGGTCTATACGTAGACGCAACTTTTGGCGGTGGCGGACATGCAAAATATTTGCTGAGCAAGCTTGAAAATGGAACGCTTATTGGTTTTGATCAAGATGAATATGCAATAAAATCAGCACAGTTGAACTTTGCTAGTTTATTAGATCCTAATAGTGACCCTAAACTACAGTTAGTGCACGACAATTTTAGTCATTTAAAGAAGAATCTGGTTGAGCTAGGTTATCAAAATGGCATTGACGGTATATACTATGATTTGGGTGTTTCATCTCCGCAATTTGATCAAGCAGGACGCGGTTTTTCTTATCGTTTTGATGCTAGATTGGATATGCGTATGGATCAAAGTCAAAGTCTTGATGCATATCAGTTAGTGAACAACTCCAGCCAAAAAGAGCTAGCAGATATTTTGTACAAGTTTGGCGATGAAAAATATTCACGACAAATTGCTCGTAAAATCGTTGAAAGAAGACAGAACAGACCAATAGAAACAACTTTTGAATTGGTAGAGGTTATTAAGGAAGCAATTCCTGCGTTTGCACGTCGAACTGGGGGACATCCTGCTAAAAAGACATTTCAAGCATTACGCGTGGCTGTTAACCATGAGCTTGATGTTTTGCAGGAGTCACTTGAGGAGGCTATTGAGCTCTTAAAGCCCGGTGGCAGAATTAGTGTAATTACCTTCCAGTCTGATGAAGACAAAATCGTAAAGAATATTTTTAAAAAATATTCTGAAGTTGAAGTACCAAGAGGAATGCCAATGATACCAGATAGCATGAAGCCAACCCTTCGCCTGGTCAATCGGAAACCAATTGTTGCTTCTAAAGAAGAGTTGGAAAACAATAACCGCTCACACAGTGCAAAGTTGCGAGTTGCGGAAAAATTGTGAAGAGGAAATAGCAATGGCTGATAGTTTAGCAAGAAAAATAGAATTTAATCCTAATAATCAAGAAGAGCCCCAAAAAAGAAAAAGACAAGTTCTTGACCATCGCCATGTTGCTTGGAATGGGCTTGAGCGGACTTTACTTGCCGTGGGCACCTTAATCACAATTGGCTTGATGACAATGTTAGTATCTTCAAGCATTTCTGCTACCTCAGCTCAACATGAACTTACTAGTGTGCAACGTGCAGTTGCTAAAAAGCAAAGTCAAGTAAGTGATTTACACCAGGAATTAGGCGAGTTAACCTCAAGTGCAAGACTTAACAAGATTGCTAAAGATAAGGGGCTAACTTTGATTGAAAAAAATATTAGGACTATTCACTAATGAAAAAACACATTAGTAATTTAAATTTACAGAAATCCAAAGCTCACAAATACCGTTTTACTGTAGGAAGATTCCTTCAGGTAGCTGTAGCTTTGGTTTTTCTTGTATTTATGGGCAGATTTTTATATATAGGAATATCTAAAACAGTTAGCGGTCAAGACTTGACTAAAAAAACTGAGCAGTTATACATGAGAAATCAGGTTTTAAAGGCAACTCGCGGAACAATTTATGATCGTAATGGTCTTGCGGTTGCTCAGGATTCTCATCTATATACAATTTATGCAATTTTGGATAAATCTTCGATCAATTATAAAAATAAGCCCGAATACGTTGTAAATAAAGCAGAAACTGCAGAAAAATTAGCGAAAGTCCTACCGCTTTCTGCTGACAAGATTTTGCAGTATTTAAATCCGGGGCATCCAGCTTTTCAGGTTCAATTTGGAACTGCTGGTATTGGGTTGACACGAAAAGAAAAAGAACGAATTGAAAAGATGAAGTTACCAGGAATTAAGTTTTTTGAAACTCAATCGAGACTCTATCCTAATGGTAATTTCGCTTCTCATATTGTTGGCTTAGCTACACCAGAATATAACAAAAAAACTAAGACCCAAGATTTGATTGGAACAATGGGACTTGAAGCTTGGTATAATGATGTTTTATCAGGTAAGGATGGCTACCAAATTTCGTCAGTTGATGCTTCAAATTTTCAAACGCCAAATAGTGTTCAAAACTATCAGGCACCAAAAGATGGTAATAACGTTTATTTGACTATTGATTCACAATTACAAGAGTACCTTGAAAATCGCTTATCGTATGTTCAAAGCAATTTTAATCCAGTTTCAATTACTGCCGTTGTAGAAGATATGAAAACTGGTAAAGTCCTGGCTGCTTCACAAAGACCAACTTTTAACCCGCAAACAAAAAAGGGAATGGAAAAATCATACCGGAACATTTTGGTGCAAGATACGTATGAACCGGGCTCTGTATTTAAAGTACTAACTTTGTCTGCGGCCGTTAATAGTGGAAATTATCATCCAAATCAATACTACAATTCTGGTTCGGTAACAGTTAGCGGTTCAGTAATTCATGACTGGGAAACTCATGGGTGGGGAAGCATCCCATTTTCACAGGCTTTTCCTCGCTCAAGCAATACTGGTTTTGTTCATCTTGAACAACAAATGGGTGCAAAAACTTGGCGTAAATATTTGAATGAATTTCACATTGGTCAGAATACTGGTGTAACTTTGCCAGGAGAACAACCAGGACTGATTGCTTTTAAATCACCAATTGATCAAGCTGTTACAAGTTTTGGTCAAGGTGTAAATGTTAATGTTATGCAGATGATGCAAGCCTTTAGTAGTTTGGCTAATGAAGGTCAAATGGTAAAGCCACAGTTTGTTGAAAAAGTGACGGATTCTGAAGGTAAGACAATTACCAATTATCAAATCAAAAATGTTGGTGAACCGATTTATTCAAAAGAAACTGCACAAGTAGTTCTTGAAAATATGCAACGTGTATTGAATAAGAAAATTGGAACAGGATCTGTTTACCGCATTAAGGGCGAAAGTATTGCAGTCAAAACTGGAACTGCTCAAATTGCCAATACCAAAGGTGGAGGCTACCTCAGGGGCGACAATAACTATACTTTTTCTGTTGTTGGCGTTACCCCAGCCAAACACCCACGTTATTGTATTTATATAACCGTGAAGCAGCCTCGACGGATGAGCAAGCCTGCGGAAGTTATCTTAGCTTCAATTTTTAAACCGATGATGAAACGCGTCATTTTAATGTCAAAAAACGAAGTAAATGACACAGTAATCATTAAAACACCTGATTTTAAAGGAATGTCATATTTAGAAGCTGAGAAGAAGGCACGTCAAATAGGTTTGAAGCTTGCCAAGGTAGGCAGTGGTGATAAAATAAGCGGGCAGTCAATTGCTAAAGGACAAAAACTAGAAGCAGGTAACAAAATTTTTGTTTTGACTTCCGGTAAAATAAAATGTCCCAAAATGAATGGCTGGACAATTGAAGAATTGCGTCAATTTGAAAATCTTACTGATGTGAAGTTGGATATTCAAGGCACTGGTAGAGCTAGTCAGCAAAGCGTGAAACCTGGTGTCACTATTAAGTCAGGTACTAAAATAAAAATCAAATTAAAGGAGTAGCATTTTTATGCTTATCATTAGCATTATTGCATTAGTTAGTTCGTTAGCATTAACAGGAATTTTTCTTCCATGGATGATTATTTTCATGAGAAGCCACCATGAAGGACAAGAAATTCGTGATGAAGGCCCTAAATGGCATGAGAAAAAATCGGGGACGCCTACAATGGGTGGTGTCATCTTTGTGCTTTCCGCTGTTATTTCAACAATATGGGTAGCTGCTTGGCAAAACCACTTGAATAAATTAATTTGGATTTTGGTAATTAGTTTATTAGGTTATGGCATTATTGGCTTTCTAGATGATGGAATTAAACTGTTTTATAAGCGAAACTTGGGTTTAAAGGCTTGGCAAAAGTTCACATTGCAGATCCTAATTGCAGCTTTAATTGTGCTAATTGCAGCAACTGATAACTTCAAATTTGGTCTTTATATTCCATTTATCGGCATTGTGACAAGCGCAATTTTGTTTACAATCTTTGTTATTTTCTGGTTGGTTGGCTTTTCAAACGCAGTTAACCTGTCTGATGGGTTAGACGGTTTAGCTACTGGTTTATCAATCATTGCATACGGGACGTACGCATATTTAGCATTAAAGCAAAAGAACTTTGCCGTACTAATTTTTTGTATGAGTGTAATTGGTGGACTTATTTCTTTCTTCATTTTCAACCACAAACCAGCCAAGATTTTTATGGGTGACGCTGGTTCACTTGCCCTAGGTGGTGGTTTAGCTGCCGTAAGTATCTTTTTAAATAGACCATGGTCATTGTTACTAGTTGGAATCGTATTTGTCTGTGAAACAGCTAGTGTAATCTTACAAGTGATTTCTTTCCAAACAACGGGTAAGAGAATTTTCAAAATGACACCTATTCATCATCATTTTGAAATGTTAGGTTATTCCGAATGGAAAGTTGATATTATTTTCTGGCTAACTGGTTTAATTGGCAGTATTTTATATTTAGTTATTTGGGGATAAAACAAAATGAGGCAGATTGAGACATATAAGAATAAAAATATTTTAGTCTTAGGATTAGGAAAAAGCGGCTTTGCTGTAAGTGAGTTGTTGCTTAAGCTTGGTGCAAAATTAACTTTAAACGATAAGGCTAATCTCGATCAAAATCCTCATGCACAAGAATTAAAAAAGCTTGGTGTAAGGGTTATTGGTGGTCAACATCCAGTTGATTTGCTTTCAAAAGAGCACTTTGATTATTTGGTTAAAAATCCAGGTATTCCATATGACAACCCAATGGTAAAGGAAGCAACCAAACTAGACTTACCAATTATCACCGAGCCGGAGGTTGCTTTAAGTGTTAGTGATGCTCCATATGTCTGTGTTACCGGTTCTAATGGTAAAACAACAACGGTAATGTTGACTCAACAAATTTTGGAGCATCATTTAGTAAAAACTGGACATCATGCATACGCGGTAGGCAATATTGGACGACCAATTGCAGAAGTTGTTACTGAGGCTACGAAGGATGATGTTCTGGTTGTTGAAATGTCAAGCTTCCAATTGATGGGTGTGACTGATATAAATCCACGCGTTGCAGCAATTATTGACATTTATGATAATGTTCACCTTGATTATCATAAAACCTTTGCCAATTACGTGGCTGCTAAGTTAAATGTTACAAAGACACAATCAGCAGATAACTATTTTTTAGCTAATTTTGATCAAAAAGCTATCTTAGAAAAAGAAAAGGCAATTACCAAGGCAAAAATACAAACTTTTTCAGAAAAAGATCAAACAGCAGATTACTTTATTGCTGACGGATATTTACAAGATCAAAACGAAAAGATTATGGCAACTAAGCAAATGAAACTGCCAGGAATCCATAACCAACAAAATGCCTTAGTGGCAATTGCTATCGCTAAGATCATGGGGGCAGAAAATGAAGACATTCAAGCAGTCTTAGCAACTTTTACCGGTGCTAAACACCGCTTACAGTATGTCATGACACTTGATGGTCGAAAGATTTATAATGATTCTAAATCCACTAATATAGAGGCTGCATCAGTTGCTATCCCATCTTTTCAAGAACCAGAAGTTTTGATTGCAGGAGGTTTAGATCGTGGATTTACATTTGATGACTTGGTACCATTACTAAAAAAGCACGTAAAAGCAGTTGTTCTTTATGGTGAAACAAGATTCTTGTTAGCAGACGCTGCTCGTAAGGCTGGTATCACTGATATTGTGATTGAAAACAGCTTACAAGAGGCGGTGCCCAAAGCCTATGAGTTAACCCAACCGGGCGATGTTTTACTATTTTCACCAGCATGTGCATCGTGGGATCAATTCCGTACTTTTGAAGAACGTGGCGACTATTTTATAAATTTTGTTAAGGAACTGAAAACTAAATAAAATGAGAATTATTTTTACAGGTGGTGGCACGGGTGGCCACATTTATCCAATAATGGCATTGATAGAACGACTTAAAGAGCGTGATCTAGCAACTGATGACGAAATTCTGTTTGTCGGAACGCAAAAAGGGCTCGAAGCAAAAATCGTTCCTGCTGCTGGAGTAAACTTTAAAACACTTGAATTGCAGGGGTTTACTAGAAAGCACTTACTAAGTAACTTTACAACGGTTAACCTATTTATTAAGGCAACCAAAAAAGCCAGAACAATAATTGCTGATTTTAAGCCAGATGTTGTTGTAGGTACGGGTGGCTATGTAAGCGGAGCAATGGTCTACGCTGCTGCTAAAATGAATATTCCTACGATGATTCATGAATCTAATTCAGTTGTTGGTGTCGCAAATAAGTTTTTGGGTCATTATGTTGATAAAATTTGTTATACCTTTGATGATGCAGCTGCTCAGTTTACCGAAAAGAAAAAACTGGTAAAAACTGGAAACCCTCGTTCACAACAGGTGTTAGGCCTTGCTTCTACAAAAGTTGACTTGCAAAGTAAATTAGCACTTAATCCTGATACACCGACAGTACTGGTTTTCGGTGGTTCTAGGGGCGCACTAGCTCTGAATCGGATTATGCTGAAATCACTGACCAAGTTAATGAAAAAACCGTATCAAGTGATCTGGGTGACAGGTACATACTACTATGATGAAATTCAAAAGAAGTTAGCCGACTTTAACTATGGTCCAAGCATCAAAGTACTGGCTTATGTTGAGGACATGCCAGCTCTTTTACCCAAGATGACTTGCGTTGTTTCAAGATCAGGTGCAACGAGTATTGCAGAATTTACTGCATTGGGCGTGCCAGCAATTTTGATTCCTAGTCCCAATGTTACCCATAATCATCAAATGAAAAACGCTCTTGATCTTGAAAAGGCTGGGGCAGCAACAGTTATTGCTGAAGATGATTTGAATCCTAACAATTTTATTTCCTCGATTGATCATATTTTACTAGATCAGAAATATGCTGATGAAATGAGTGCAGCGTCTAAGAAATTGGGTGTACCAGATGCATCAGATCAGGTTATTAAAGTAATGGAAGAAATAGCCAAAAAATAAAAGCAGGTGAGGTAGTTGACCAAGAAACGCATAACTAAGATTGATCCGGAAGAAAAATTATCGCACTACTTAGACCATCAATCTAATCAGAAAAAAAGAAAAAGCCAAAACAAAATTTCTGCTTCACTTTCAAATTTGCATAGTGAGCGTAAGTCTGCGTTGGTTAAAAGGCTCGGCTTAATCATAACTATCTCAATAATTTGCTTAATTTGCCTTGGCTACTACATTTCACCCTTAGCAAATGTTCGCAGTGTTAGGGTTGAGGGAGCGGATGATTTACCTGCTAAAGAAGTGGTTAAAACTGCTGATATTAGGGCAAGCGATAGAGTAATCGACTATTTGCTACACTGGAATGATGTAGATGAAGATCTAGCTAATAGATACACAGAAGTTAAGAGTGTTGATATAAAAGTAAAACATTTCAATCAATTAAATTTAAATATCGTTGAATTTAAAACAATTGGTTATATAAAAAAAGAAAAAGGCTATTGTAAAATCCTATCAAATGGTAAACTAGGTACACAGCTTATTTCTTGGAATAAAATAGATCAAGATAAGCCAGTTTTTATTGGTTACAACCATGAAGTTTCATTAAAAAACAATTTACAGTTATTTAATAGTTTGCCTGAAGAATTCCAGGATCAAATTAAGCTATTGAGTGGAAATACCCGTCGGAAATCGCAGGTCATCTTTGTAATGAAAGATGGAAATGTAGTAATTGGCAACATTTCTACAATCAAAAGTAAATTAAAGTACTATAATGAAATAAAGAATAAAGTAAAGAAAAATAGCTTGATTGACTTAGAAGTAGGTGCATATAGTCGCCCACTGACATCAAGCGAAAAGCGAGCTTATGGCTTAATATAAGCTGTATTTGTAATTGTTTTATGTTAAAATTTTCAAAAAGGCATCGACGGGGGGTTAATCTTGGACAACACAAATTTACTGGTGGGACTTGATATAGGTACTACAAGTGTAAAAGCAGTTGTAGCTGATTCCGGAAAAGTTATTGGAGCTGTTGCAGTTCCAAATAAGGGAATGCGTCACGGTAGTATCGTTGATATTGATGAGACCGCAAGTGCAATCAGTTATGCGCTAAAAGAAATAAGTAAAAAGACAAATGCTAACATTTATCGGGTTGTAACTGGTATTCCAGTTGGAATGCTACAGCTAGAAACTGCAAGTGATTTAATCAATGTTAGTGATAATGGCCAAGAAGTTGGCAATAATGATGTTAGGCGCGTCGTAAGAGCTGCAATTAGGTCTGCTGTAAAAAGTGAACGTGAACCGATTGCTTTTTTACCGAGCCGTTTTTTAATTGATGGCAAAAATGAAGTTGACGATCCACGAAAGATGATTGCCCACTCGTTGGCTGTCCAAGGTATAGTACTAACTGCTCCTGCAAGTCCATTGCACAATATAAAAAAAGCAATTGAACGTGCAGGCTATCAAAATAATTTCTTTATTCCAACGCCACTAGCAATTGCAAGTGTTGCTTTAAATGAAAGTGAACGGACATTTGGCTCTATTATTTTAGATTTGGGCGGTGGCATAACTACTGCAACTGTTATTCATAATGGTCAGATTAAATATGCAAATATTGACTTTGAAGGCGGTAGCGACATTACAAATGATATTTCAACCGTCTTAAGTACCTCCAAAAAAGATGCCGAGCAACTTAAACTTGACTACGGTTATGCTGAGCCTAAGCTTGCTTCGGAGAAGAATAAGTTTGCCATTAATAGTGTTGGCTCAAATGGGCAACAGATGGTAGATGAAGTTTACTTAAGTCAGATTATTAATGCGCGTATTATGCAAATAGTTAACCGGATTGAGAAGGGCTTAATTAAGCATGATGCTTTAAAACTTCCTGGTGGTGTTATTATTACTGGTGGTAGCAGTTTACTACAGGGAATTGATGATATTATTGCAACAAAATTAAATATTAAAACCCGTATTTATCAACCGGATCAAATTGGGATGCGTAATCCTGTTTATTCAGCTGCATATGGTATTGTCAATTATGCATATAGGATGTCTGATATTGACTTTTTGGTAATAAGTGCAATTTATGGCAAGAATACACTTGGAGAAAAAACTGAGCTACCTGAAAAAAATAATAAAAATTCAAAAAGAACAGGTACCGGTAATGAAACAAAGGGTAAAGAAGAATATAATAGAACTGAGTTACTGAAGCGGGAACGAAGAACGCAAAGTAAATCAAATAAAGATACGCAAAATAAAGAAAAAGGAATAAAGAATTTCTTTAAAAAATTCTTTGATTAAAGGGTGGTTAATTAGATGGATTTCACATTCGATTCAGACGACAATAAAAATGCTGTCATCAAAGTGATTGGTGTCGGTGGCGCTGGTGGTAATGCTGTTAATCGAATGATCGATGACGGCGTTCAAGGGGTTTCCTTTGTTGCTGCTAACACAGATGTTCAAGCATTAAATAGTAATAAAGCAGAAACTAAAATTCAGCTTGGGCCAAAATTAACGAGAGGATTAGGAGCAGGCTCTCATCCTGAGGTTGGTCAAAAGGCTGCTGAAGAAAGTGAGCAAACAATAGAAGATGCACTTAAGGGTGCTGACATGATTTTTATCACTGCCGGAATGGGTGGTGGTACAGGTACTGGTGCAGCTCCTGTTGTTGCTAAAATTGCTCGTGAAACGGGAGCATTAACAGTTGGTGTTGTTACTAGACCATTTACATTTGAAGGACCTAAGCGTTCGAAAAATGCAACTGAAGGAATCGCCCAATTAAAGCAATATGTTGATACGTTAGTTATTATTGCTAATAACCGCTTACTGGAAATGGTTGATAAGAAGACCCCAATGATGGATGCTTTCAAAGAGGCTGATAATGTCTTGAAGCAAGGTGTTCAGGGGATTTCTGATTTAATTACTTCTACTGACTACGTAAACTTAGACTTTGCGGATGTTAAAACTGTAATGGCAAATCAAGGTGCTGCCTTGATGGGAATCGGACGTGCTAGTGGTGAAAACAGAACTGTTGAAGCTACAAAATTGGCAATTTCTTCACCACTTCTTGAAGTTTCAATTGATGGTGCAAAACAAGTCTTACTAAACATTACTGGTGGACCAGACTTAACATTATTTGAAGCTCAAGATGCTTCTGAAATTGTTTCAAAGGCTGCTGGCGATGACGTCAATATTATCTTTGGTACATCTATTAACCCTAACTTAGGCGATGAAGTTGTTGTTACTGTAATTGCGACTGGAATTAGCTCTTTGGCTGAAGAAGAGGCTTCAAAGCAATTACCTGGTCAAAGTCATCAGGTCAAGGCAAATCAGAACAAGCAAGCACCTAGCCAACCAGCTAACCAAAATGTTGCTGAACCAGTTGGCGAAGCGCAAGTTGTTGATCAAGCTTCTGATGTTGAACCTGCACCTAAGCATCGAACAATGGTTGATCCAACAAGCGTTTGGGGTTTAGATAATGATGATCAAGTTAATCGTCGTTCAACTCCAAGCGAGGTTGAGCAAAATGAACAGCCAAGTTCATTTGATGATGATCAAAGCAATATTTCTCAGATTGAAACTAATGCTTTTGATGATGACGATACAGATGACATTCCATTCTTTAGACACCGTGGCGAAAACTAATAGGAGGTAAAAGAAATGGCTTTTAGTAAAATAGGTAAATTTTTTGGCGTCTCTGATGATGAAGACGAGATGTTAGATAACGAAGAATATCTTGATGAGCAGGAAGAAAATGAAAACAGTATTCCTGTCGGTGCAATTGATCATGACAAGGTAGTTTCTATTAAGTCTGGGAATAATTCTGCTAAAAGCAAGATCGTTTTGTATGAACCTCGTGTATATTCAGATGCTAAAGATGTAGCCCAAAATTTATTAAATAACAAAGCTGTAATAATCAATTTTAGTCGTATGGAAGATGCTTCTTCAAGACGAATTGTTGATTTTATTACAGGGACGGTTTATGCCCTAAATGGTGAAATTCAACGCATTGGTGATAAGATCTTTTTAGCTACACCACCTAAATTCGTAACTAATGGAAAAATCAGCGATTTAGTCGATAAGAAAGATAATTTAAGTTAATGCTTGTAGCAATTTATTATATACAAAATATTCTAAATTGGATTATTTGGTTATACAGTATTGTGATGGTTATTGATGCAATCATGAGTTGGGTACCTTTTTTACGTGATTCAGCAATTGGGCAAATAATTAATCGCATCATTGATCCATATGTGAGTATTTTTCGTAAAGGACCAATCGAACAGTTATCAAATTCTACTGGTATAGATTTTTCATTTCTTTTAGCCTTATTATTACTGTACTTTGTGCAGGAATATGCTATAGGATGGCTATGCGATATTTTGTTTAGGATCTTTGCATAATGGAAAAGAGACAAGCAAGTAAATTTTATCCTTATTTTGACGTTGAAGAAAAATCGGTCATTGATAAAATGACCGGTTTTTTCAATAGTGTGGTTTTTAAACAGCAACCATTGCTTACTGAGTTCTTGGATCCTGCTCAAAGAGATATTTTACGCACAATTGCAGGAAATGATCTTTTTATGCAGGATTTTGGTGGTTACCAAGCTGCTGAGAAGAAAAGAGTTTATCTAACTGTAGACTGGACTAATTTTGATTTATCGGATTATGGTGTAACTGCATTTTCAATTAACTATCCGAATAAGTTTGAAAAATTAACTCATAGTGCCATTCTGGGTAGCTTAGCTAATTCAGGAATTGAGACTGAAACATTTGGTGATATTATTACTGACGGAAATGGGCAGTGGCAGTTTTTTGGAAAAAGTGAACTAACTGATTTTTTTCAAAAAGAAATTACTAGAATAGGGCGAGTCAAAGTTAAAGTTGAACCTATAGACTTTAGAAATGTCATAGTCCCAGAAGATGATAGTAGTGAAACTTCGATTGTTGTAACTTCACTTCGTGTTGATGCAATTTTATCAGGAATTAGTAACCAAAGCCGTAGCCAAATTCAAAATAGTATTTCGACAAATTTGGTTAAATTAAATTGGCATGGTATCAAAGATTCTAATATAATAGTAAAAGTAGATGATGTTCTCAGCTTAAGGCATTTTGGTCGATGCAAAGTTGAGGATATTAGAACAACGAGAAAAGGCAAATACAAGGTGGTGCTGAGACTTTGGCAGACAAAAAAACACAAACAAAGAAATTAACGCCAATGGATATTCACAATGAGGAATTTAAAAAACGTGGACTTAGTGGCTATGATCGTCGCGAAGTTGATTCTTTTTTAGATCATGTTGTGGATGACTATGGTGATGCACTTGATGAAACAATTGATTTAAAAAATGAAGTAGCTCGGCTAAAAACGCAAGTTAATGACTTACAAGCTAAAGTTACGAAATATGAGCAGAACGAAGAAGCAGCTAAGCATCAACTTGCTGATGCACATGTTCGTGCACAAGAGATTATCAATACGGCAACAGAGCAAGCGCATAACGAAACTACTCAAGCAAGAGTAGATGTTGACTACCAAAAGCAGCAATTGGATACGATCAAAGATGATTACGAGCGAGTTAAGAAAGAGGTCGCTGGTTATCGTACATATATTCAAGATTTGCTTCAAAAGGCAATTGAAAATCTCAATGACGATGATTGGCAAAAGGCGCTTGATAAGTACTTTGGCACAGAGCGTTTTTATCCACCAGACGGTGCAGAGCCAATTACTTTAACCGATGAAGAAGAAATTGTTGATGAAGATGACGATGAAGAGGATACGGGAATAGTTGACAAAGATGATAACTATGAAGTAAACTTTGATGAAGAAGATGATCCACAGCCAATGGCTGGTGATAGTTCAAATTCTGAAACAATTGATCTGAATAATGAGGAGGGACCTGAAGTACAAGTTTCAGGCACTTCAATCGTTTTTCCAGAGGATTATAAAAAAAGGGATTAATAAACGGATAGTAAAACCGACAGACAATTCAGCGATCTAGTGGTGGTGTGAGACTAGTATTAAGTGCTTGATGGTTGATCAGCTATCGCGATACAGTTTATTTCGTCAATTGCACGTTACGCAATCTTTAAGTGGAGCTTAATTGGCTCAATTTAGGTGGTACCACGATATTAAACCTCGCCCTAATTAGGACGAGGTTTTTTTGCAGAAAGGAATAAATAATGAGAGTAAAGGATACGCTAAATTTAGGAAAAACTAAATTTAAAATGCGTGGAAATCTTCCCGTTAGAGAAGCAGAATGGCAAAAAGAATGGGATGAAAATAAATTATATGAACAAAGACTAAAACTAAATGAGGGTAAACCTCGTTTTGACTTGCATGATGGTCCTCCATTTGCCAATGGTAATATTCACATGGGACATGCGTTAAACAAGATTTCTAAAGATATTATTGTTCGCTTTAAAAATATGGATGGCTATTACGCACCTTACGTTCCCGGATGGGATACACACGGGTTGCCAATTGAGCAACAATTAGCAAAACAAGGCGTTGACCGTAAAAAAATGAATCGTGCGGAATACCGTCAATTGTGTGAAGACTACGCTAAAAAAGAAATCAGTAAACAAAAAGCTGATTTTAAGCGTTTAGGAGTGATGGGTGACTGGGATCATCCATACATTACTTTACAACCTGAATACGAAGCAGAAGAAATTCGTGTGTTTGGTAAAATGTATGAACAAGGATACATTTACAAGGGTAAGAAGCCGGTCTACTGGTCACCTTCTAGTGAGTCAACGTTGGCTGAAGCCGAGGTTGAATATCATGATGTAAAGTCTCCTTCAATTTATGTTGCTTTTCCTGTTAAGGATGGTAAGGGCATCATTGACCCAAAGGATACTTATTTCGTAATCTGGACTACAACACCTTGGACTATACCGGCTAATCAAGGGATTACAGTTAACCCAGGCTTTGACTATTCAGTAGTCAAAGTTGGCGATAAGAGATATGTGGTAGGTACTGATCGACTTGAAGCAGTAGCAGAAGCGCTTGATTGGGAAAATTATGAAGTTGTACAACACGTAAAAGGTTCTGAGATGGATCGCATGCTTGCTTCACATCCACTATATGGACAAGGTGTTTTGGTAATGAATGCGATGCATGTTACTGCTGCTGACGGTACTGGTTTAGTTCACACTGCTTCTGGCTTTGGTGAAGACGACTATAATGTTGCTCAACGCTATGATTTACCTGTCTTTAGTCCCTTGGATAATAAGGGTTGCTATACCGATGAAGTTCCCGACCCTGAATTAGTCGGCATGTTTTATGACGATGCTAATAAAGTTGTCAGCGAAAAATTAAAGCAGTCTGGTAACTTATTGAAACTAAGCTTTTTCACGCACTCATATCCACATGACTGGAGAACTAAGAAGCCAGTTATCTATCGTGCAACAACCCAATGGTTTGCATCAATCGAAAAATGTCGTAAACAAATTCTTGAACAAATTGATCAGGTTAACTTTATGCCAGAATGGGGTAAAGTTCGTTTGCACAACATGATCAAAGATCGTGGCGACTGGGTAATTTCACGTCAACGTGCTTGGGGTGTTCCTCTACCAATTTTTTACGCAGAAGATGATACTCCAATTGTTACTCCAGAAACAATTGAACACATTGCGCAAATTTTTGCCAAGGAAGGTTCGAATGCTTGGTATAAACGCACTGCTAAAGAACTTTTGCCAGATGGATTTACTTCTCCACATTCTCCTAATGGAGAATTCAGAAAAGAAACAGATATTTTAGATGTTTGGTTTGATTCTGGGTCTTCACATCGAGCAGTAATGGCTGCAAGAGAAGATTTACGTTTTCCAGCAGACATGTACCTTGAGGGGAGTGATCAATATCGTGGTTGGTTCAATTCTAGTTTGATTACTTCAGTTGCAACAACTGGTCAGGCCCCATATCGCAACATCCTATCTCAAGGGTTCGTTTTAGATGATAAAGGTCATAAAATGTCTAAATCGCTTGGTAACATCATTGCACCAAACGATATAATTAAAAAGATGGGTGCTGAGATAATTCGTTTATGGGTTGCTTCAGTTGATGCAACTTCAGATGTAGCAGTTTCCCAAGACATTTTGCAGCAAACTTCTGAAAGCTACCGTAAAATTAGAAACACTTTCCGTTATATGTTGGCTAACACTTCAGATTTTGATCCAGAAAAAGACCGTATTGCATATGAAGATCTTAATTCGATTGATCAATATCTTGAAGTTCGTTTGAATGAACTTGTTAAGACCTGTTTGGAAAGTTATGAAAAATATGATTTCAATAACGTCTATAAAAAGATCTTTTCATTTATTTCTAACGATTTATCAGCATTTTACTTGGACTTTGCAAAAGATGTTTTATACATTGAAGGCAAGAATAGTCATGCAAGACGTTCAATGCAAACGGTCATTTACGATGCTGCGGTTAAATTAGCCAAGGTTTTGACACCTATCCTTCCGCACACAATGGAAGAAATCTGGTCATTCTTAAAAGAAAAAGAAGACTACATCCAACTGACGAATATGCCTGAAGTTGAAGAATATGAAAATAGTGAAGAACTACTTGTTAAATGGCAAAAGTTCATGTCATTAAGAGATGATGTCTTAAAGGTCCTAGAAGAAGCACGTGACAAGAAGCTAATTGGTAAATCATTTGAGGCAGCTGTGACGATTTATCCTACTGAAGAAATGAAATCGGTTTTAGATTCACTAGATGCCAATTTCAGACAGATTTTAATTGTCTCTAAATTAACTATCGCTGATGGTCCGGCTCCTGAAAATGCTGAGAAACTACAAAATGGTGCTTTCATTGTTGAACGAGCTGAGGGTGAAGTTTGTCCACGATGCCGAATGATTAGAAATGACATTGGGCAGGATAACGACCTTCCAATGCTTTGTGGACGCTGTGCTGAGATAGTCAAGGCTGATTATCCAGAAACAGCTCAAGAAGGACTAGAAGAATAATGCGTTTAGGTACAGTAAAGCAATTTGATCCAAAAAGTAGTTTTGGATTCATTGAAGATGACGAAAACCACAAATCTTATTTTGTTTTTTACACTGCAATTAAAGAAGAAGGATATCGTCGTCTTCAAGTTGGTCAAAAAGTCAAATACCAACTTGCTCAAGGAAAAAATGGCTTGCAATGTGTGAATGTATATCTAGCTAATTAATAGGAAAGTGAATAAATGGATTTAACAGAAACTGAAATTTCTTCAAAACAGATTTTTTCGGGGCGAATTGTTGATCTCTCTGTTAGAACAATTAAATTGCCTAATGGTGAAACTGCAACAAGAGAAGTAGTCAAACATCAACCTGCTGCTGCAGCGATTGCAGTAAATGATAAGCAAGAAATGCTGCTAGTTGAACAATGGCGCGAACCAATTAAAGAATTAACCTTGGAAATTCCAGCTGGTTTAATTGATGAGACCGATGCGAGTCCATTGGATGCAATGAAACGCGAGCTGAATGAAGAAGGCGGTTATCATGCCGATTATTGGGAAAAAATTACCGAATTTTATTCTTCACCTGGCTTTACTGATGAGAAACTACATTTATTTTATTGTGACACTTTGACAAAGCTTGATGATAAAAGACCATTAGATTCAGATGAATTTTTGACTAGTCACTGGTATAATTTGGAAGAACTAAAGCGTCTTTTTGCTCAAGGTAAACTTGTTGACGCAAAAACGTTGTACGCAATGAGTGTTTGGGAAAACATGTTGTTAACTGGCGCAAGCGCAAAGGAATAAAATGACTGAAAAGCGATCTGATTATCGAAAAAAGAATCAACGAAAAAAGAAAAACAGCTTTTTTAAGACAATTAAATCGGCTTTTGATAACGAGGAAGAAGTAGATGTAAATCCAGAATTTACACGTGACTCAACTGAGCGTCCTTTTAATGATGAGCAAAGCTCAAAAACTATAAGAGAACCTCAAAGAGAAACGCAAACTTCTAGTGATGAAAATAATTCCAAGTATCAAAATAAGCAGAAAGCTCAGCCTAAGACTTGGGTAGAAAAGGGCTTAAGACTAAAAAGGCGTTTAAACATTGCAATATTAATTGTGATTGTATTGATTGTTTTGGTATTATTAGCGTTATTTCATTTATAAATAATCGAGGGGAAAATGAAGATAGCAATTATTGTCCCAATGGAAATTGAGGCAGAATATTATCGTAAGTATTTTCACTCTGGTAGCACAGAAATGTTCGGATCTACACAGTTCGAGCATTTTTGCGTTAACGGCAATGAAATTTACATTGGATTGAGTGGAATAGGTAAAGTACAAGCTGCAATGAACTTAGCAAGCTTATTGAGCAGCGTAGATATTGATTTGATTTTTATGACGGGAACGGCAGGTTCTTTGCAACAAACTGTTCATAAAGGTGATTTAGTTTTAGCTAGTTCTTTTGCTTACCATGATGCTCATAATACGCTTGCTGGGGACTACGTAGAGGGACAAATTCCCGGTGAACCAGCAGTATTTGAACTAGATTCATCTGCTAGAAATGAATTTATTAGCTTCTTAAATAAAGAAGGAGTATCGTATCAAGAAGGATTAGTAGTCACTGGTGATTCCTTCATCGGTTCTGATAAGCAGAAGGACGAAATTAAACTTAATTTTGCTAATGCTCTTGGTGTTGAAATGGAAGGTGCGGCGTTTGCTCAAGTAGCTTATCATTTTGCTAAACCTCTTATTGCATTACGTGCGATTTCGGATAATGGAAATGATAATGCAAACGAAGATTTTGATCAGTTTGCCAAAAAAGTTGGCGCTAAAGCTGCAAAGTTAATTTGTGCCTATCTAGACAAAGTGAAATAGCTTATGGAAGAAATTTATTTAGACAATGCAGCGACTACTCCAATGTCTCCAAAAGTAATTGATGTGGTTACTGAAGAAATGAAGAACGATTTTGGTAATGCTTCTAGTACTTATGAGCTGGGAAGAAAAGCGCGTCATGTAGTCGACCAAGCGCGTTCAAAGGTTGCTAAAGCAATTAATGCTAAGGATAACGAGATAATTTTTACTTCTGGTGGTTCGGAAAGTAACAATACGGCAATTTTCGGTACCGCTCATAGTAGGTCTGATATTGGCAAGCGCATTATAACTACTAAGATTGAGCATCCATCTGTTTTACAGCCAATGATGCAACTTGAACGTGAGGGCTTCGATGTAGTTTATCTTAATGTTGATGAAACAGGCCATATTTCACTTGAAGAGTTGAAAAAGAACTTAACTCCTGAAACAATTTTAGTTTCGATCATGGCAGTCAATAATGAAATAGGAACAATTAATCCGATTGCTGAAATAGGTGAAATTGTCGCAAAGAGTAACGCATATTTCCATGTTGACGCGGTTCAGGGATTAGGAAACATTGACATTGATGTTGCTAAAATGAAAATCGATTTACTATCTTCATCTGCTCATAAAATAAATGGCCCAAAGTTTCTTGGCTTTTTGTATGAAAAAGCTGATGTGAAATTACCACCATTAGTCTATGGTGGAGAGCAGGAAACGAAGCGACGGGCAGGTACTGAAAACGTTCCTGGAATTGCTGGTTTGGGCGAAGCTGTAAGCGAAATTGCTGAAGTAGACAAGCAAAAATTGCAAGAAAAGTATCATCACTTCCAAAAAATAATTTTGACTGAACTTGATCAAGCAAAAATTGCTTATCAGGTTAATGGCGGTTTAGGTGAAAATGTTTCGCATCATATTTTGAACCTGCGTATTGATGGTATATCTACAACACTTTTACAAGCAAATCTTGATTTAGCTGGCTTTGCCGTTTCAGGTGGCTCAGCTTGTACAGCAGGTTCACTTGAACCGTCACATGTTTTATGCGCATGCTTTGGTAAAAAGTCTCCGCGTGTTCTAGAGTCAATTAGAATTTCATTTGGTAGATATACGACTGATGAAGAAATTACTAGCTTTGCTCAACAACTAGTGAAAATTGCTCAGAAAGTCCAGAAAAAAGAAAAATAGTTGCTTTTTAATTTAATTTAACTTATTATTAGTAAGCGTGAGGTATAATTATGGCAAATACTGTAGAAATTAATGGTGATACGCGTAAGTTTACACTTAGTCCTGACTTGAAGCTGTACGCGCTTATTGACGCTGGCTTTGTTAAAACGGCTAAAGGTAATTTTAATTACGAACATCCACTTTATAATGATTCACCATATAATGCTCCTACCAAATTGAAAATGACGATTGACAAAGAAATGAGTCATTTAACAATGGTTGTGACTGACCGCAATGGTCTTAAGAAGGTTAATATTTTTAAAAACCAACAATTGGCACCTACGGTGGAGCTGTTAGATTATATTCTAAAAGACTTAGAAGAGCGAAATATTATTGTTGCTGTAAAGGACTGAGTTAATTGGCAAAAAAGGGTCGAGTAGTAGTAGGTATGAGTGGTGGGGTTGATTCCTCTGTTTCTGCATTACTACTTAAGAAGCAAGGCTATGATGTAATTGGCGTTTTTATGAAAAACTGGGATGACACTGATGATGCGGGTGTTTGTACCGCAACAGAAGATTATGAAGACGTCAAAAAGGTAGCTGATCAAATTGGTATTCCATATTATTCAATCAATTTTGAAAAAGAATATTGGCACCGTGTTTTTGAATATTTTTTAAGTGAATACAAAAAGGGGCGCACACCTAATCCAGACGTAATGTGTAATAGCCAAATTAAATTTAAATCATTTTTGGATTTCGCAATGGACTTAGATGCAGATTATATTGCAATGGGACATTATGCAAAAACGATTACTGATGAAAATGGCATTACGCATATGATGCGGCCAAAAGATGGCAATAAAGATCAAACTTACTTTTTGAGTCAACTGAGCCAAAAACAAATCAGTAAGGTGATTTTTCCATTGGCTAATTTGACTAAGCCACAGGTACGTGAAATTGCAATTGAAAATAATTTAGTTAACGCAAAAAAGAAGGACTCCACTGGAATTTGCTTTATTGGAGAGAGAAACTTCCGCAAGTTTCTAAGTGAGTTTTTACCGGCAAAGTCTGGTAAAATGGTCACACCTGATGGAAACGTTGTCGGTGAGCATGCCGGATTAATGTACTATACTATTGGCCAGCGTTCTGGCTTGGGTCTAGGTTCTACTAAGCAATCAACTGCTCCATGGTTTGTTGTTGGTAAGGACTTGAAAAAGAACGAATTAATTGTTGAGCAAGGATATGATAGTGAATTGCTTTACGCTACTAAGCTTGAAGCAAGCGGCATGTCATTTTTCACTGGTCAACCTGACCGTGACTTCAAGATTCGTTGTAGTGCAAAGTTCCGTTATCGCCAGCCTGATGTTGCAGTTACTGTTAAATATCATGCTGCTAATAATTCAGCTACTGTTTACTTTGATGAGCCAGCTCGTGCAGTAACACCTGGACAGGCTCTAGTTTTATATAACGGTGAAGAATGTCTAGGTGGTGGCAACATTGACTGTGCATACCAGGAAGAGCGGAAATTACAATTAGTTTAGAATAGCTATAAAGAAAGACTTAGTTCTTTCTTTTTTTATACTCTGAAATATATTTACAGGCCGTTGATTCTGCTTTTTCATTTATATTAATTAAATGATAAACTAGAAAAGTAATGCTAATAAAGAATAGGACTAGTAATAGATGCAGATTTATTTTGTAAGGCATGGAAAAACCGAGTGGAATTTGGAGCGTCGTTTTCAGGGCGCACATGGTGATTCTCCATTGTTGGTAGAAAGCTTAAATGATATAGAAAAACTTGGCAATCACTTAAAAGGAACTAATTTCAATGGAATCTATTCTAGTCCATTAAAACGTGCTTTTGATACAGCTAATGGCGTGAAAAAAGCTATATCTTCGGATTTAAGTGTCAAAAAAGATGAGCGTCTACGTGAATTTGACATGGGGCTAATGGAAGGCTTAAAGTTTGATGAAGCGAGCGCAAAATTTCCTAAACAGGTTGACGATATCTGGAATAGACCTGATAAATATGATGGTAAAAGCATTCAAGGTGAAAACTATCCAGATGTAATTTCGCGTGGAAAGAGCTTTGCTACTGAAAAAGCCAGCCAATTTACTGGTGTTGACGATAAAGTGCTTGCCGTTAGTCATGGTGCTGCTTTGGGTGCTATTATGGGGGGATTACTAGGATACCCATTAAAAGATGTTAGGTGTAATGGTCCATTAAGTAATACTAGTTTAACGATTTTGGAAACACTTGATCAAGGTGCAACCTTTAAGTTAATTGTGTGGAATGATACAAGCTTTTTGGAAAGGGATACTTCAGGAACTGATGCATTATGACAGATAAACAAAGTAAAAGTATGAAAGAGGACGCTGTAGTTAATCAGCGTATACACAAGTTAATCGAAAAAATAGATCAGAATCCACAAAAAACAGAAAATTATCTAAAATTAGCGACAGAATTAATTGAGCAGGGAAGTTTTGCTCAAGCAACTCAACTTCTTGAGCAAGCTAAACATCTTGTTAAGCACCCACAGGACTTAGACTATGATTTAGCAGTTTGCTACTACATGCAAGGTGATTTTGATAAGTCTCTTACCTTACTTAATCAAATTCCTAATGATGATTTAGTTTTATACCAGAAAGCACTAGTTTTTTTAAAACTTGGTCAAGGACAAAAGGCATTAGCTCATGCGTTAACGATTAAGCAAGTTGATGATAAGGTTCTAGAATTACTAGGTGATATCTGGCTAAGTCTTGGTGAATTAAGCGAAGCTCGTACCTGTTATGAAAAGATTTCTCCTAACAAGAGGACGGCAAAAGTTTATTTTATGCTTGGGATTAGTATTTTGGATAGTGACCGTGAAAAAGCAACTAGTTATCTTAAAAATGCAAAAGAAAAAGATCCTGAATATTTTAAGCAAGCCCAGGAACAATATGGTGCAATTTTAAAAATGGTTAACGAAGCGGAAAAGAAAAATGACTAAGTTTGTTGGAAAAGTGAACAGAATCGTTTTCGAAAACGATCAAGATTTATATAAAATCCTTGATGTAACAATCATTGGCAAATTGGAAGACTATGATCGCGAGGAAATTAAAGTAACTGGTAATTTTGGCGAAATTCAAGAAAATACTACTTATAGCTTTGAAGGGAAGCTCGTTGTTCACAATAAGTTTGGTTTACAATTTCGATGCGATAGCTATAAGCAATCAGTCCCACACGAAAAGGGTAGTTTAACGCGCTATTTGAGTTCAAATAAATTCCCCGGAATTGGTAAAAAGGCAGCAGACTCTATTATTTCGGTTTTAGGTGTTGATGCATTATCAGTTTTAAAAGAAAAACCTGAAAAAGTTTCAGTTTTACCGTTAACTAAGAAGCAAAAGGATAGTCTATTAAATGGGGTTCAGTCAATGGATTCATATTCAGAGATTGTTCTAAAGCTTGCCCAATTTGGCTTAAATAAAAAGGTTGCTGGACGTCTTTACCAACTTTATCATGGTGATACTTTAACTAAAATAGAAAATGACCCCTATGCTGCAATTTCAGAAGTGACAGGTTATGCTTTTAAAAGTGCGGATCAAATAGGAAATAAGTTGGGGATAGAGGTTGATGATCCCCGCAGAATTAAGGGTGCAGTTTTTCAGGTTCTAATGGATGAGCTTAGCCAAGCTGGAAATACCTATATCAAGTTAGAACAGCTTCTAACGTCAGCTAGCGAATTATTGCAATTTAAGCATTTTGATCCAATTGCCAATGCAGTCAATGAATTGCAGCATGAAGGCAAAATTGTGGTTTCTGGTGAGAATGCTGCATTACAAAACATTTATGCAACAGAAAATGACATTGCTTTAATGATGAAAAACTTAGTTGATCGTAAAGATGAAAGTGAGCATTTTGAAGATAAGGCAATCGACAAAGCTATAAAAAATGCTGAGAAAAAGCTAAAAATTAAATATGACCAAACACAAAAGCTTGCAATAAAAAATGCTTTAACTAATCCAATATCGATTTTAACGGGTGGACCCGGAACCGGTAAAACAACTATTATTAATGGTATCTTGTTAGCTTTACGTGAACTTGCTGATATTCCTGCATCAGCACTTTATAGTAGTGATCCGCCATTCTTACTGGCAGCTCCAACTGGGCGAGCAGCAAAGCGCATGGAAGAAATAACTGGTATTACAGCAAAAACAATTCACCGCATGCTGGGCCTAGGAATTGGCGATAGTGATGCTCTTGACCTCAACGAACTTAACGGCGAAATTCTAATTATTGATGAAATGTCGATGGTTGATATGTTTCTTTTTAAAGAACTAGTTTCTTGCATAGCTGAAACACGACACGTTGTATTTGTTGGAGACAAGGATCAGCTGCCATCAGTTGGTGCAGGAAATGTTTTTAGTGACTTAATTAGTGCAGATGTTTTTCCAACAACTGTTCTAAAGCAAATTCACCGTCAGGGTGACGATTCAAGTATTATTACGCTTGCCCACGATATAAATGAGGGACAGGATCAAGACGCATTATTTAATAAAACTAAGAACTATTCTTTCATTTCCTGTCCGCCACATGAAGTTGATCACGTAGTTAGTCAAATTGTTGAGCGTGCTCTTAAACGTGGTTTTTATCAGGATGATATTCAAGTATTGGGCGCAATGTATCAAGGTTCTGGTGGCGTAACTAACCTAAATAATGTGATTCAGGAAATTATGAATCCAGCCAAACCTAATAGTAAAATTCTCGAAGCTCATGATGAAATTTTTCGAATTGGCGACAGGGTGCTACAACTGCAAAATAACCCTGAAAAAGATATTTACAATGGACAAATAGGAAAAATAATCTCCATCGATGAAAAAAATCCGCAAAAGTGTATGATAGCTGATTTTGATGGACGTGAAATTAACTTTAGTAAGAAAGATCTGTTTGACCTTACTAGAGCTTATGCGATTACGATTCACAAAGCACAAGGTTCTGAATTTCCCTTGGTTATTTTAAGCTTGACCATGCAAAACTATGTCATGTTGAAACGAAATCTTTTATATACAGCCGTTACCCGAGCGGAGAAAAATCTTGTGTTAATTGGAGACCCGCGTGCATACGCAATGGCTTTTAATACACCAGGAAATGACCGTAAAACTGGCTTAAGTGCCAAACTGTGTGAACAGCTAGGTAAGAAAGCTAATACAGAGGTAGTTGATGAAAAAAAAGATAGTAATCTTGCAAGTAGCACCACTGACTTGCCAAAAGATGAAGATTACGTTTTAACTTCAGAATTAATTTATTCAGGTCAAATAGATCCAATGATTGGCATGCAAGGAATTAAATTAGGTGTTCAACAATAAGCAAAATAGCTTGGAGAAAAATAATGAGTAAAGAAATTGAGCAAATCATAAAAGATCAAATTGGAAACTGGGTAGTTAATCACACTCAGGTTTGCTTTATTAGTGATGATACACTTGAAATTGCAACTAGTGAAAAAGACTCTTTGGGAGAAACAATATACTGCTTTATCCAGAAAAGTAATGATGTATATCGGATAGGTGATGACAGTAGAACATTGTTTAAAATTGACCCAAGTGCAAGTGATGAAGAATTGTATGCTATGACAGAGGAAATTGCTAAGTCTGCAGGCTTTGATTTTGATTACAATACTGGAGAAATTTGGAAGGAAGTAAGCCGAGCTAATGTCATTGCAACGATTATGAAGCTAACCCAATTAGTAGTTGCCGTATCTTATTTAGGTTAATACAGTAAGTAAATCTTCTTTTCAATCGTGCAGTAATGGAGTTGAAATAGATGAGAGGGAAGGAACCTTAGAAAGTGAAATGCAATCTGCATACCCTTTGTGGTTAATTTATCTATTTCAAATTCTTGGAGAAAACATTATTGTTTGGCTTGAGTTATTAGTCATAAGCATAGTCACATGTTTTTGTCGTACTTTACTTTTAATAATTTAATATCTTCTTTGCTTCTTACTTTTGTTTTTTCCTATAGCATTAAGTATGAACGAAAAAATGGTTCATTTGACGCTTTTTAAAATAAAACTTAATATAAAATAGAGCAGTTTGATATTCATGAAAAGATGTTAACTGCTTTTATTATACTTAATAGAGTAGTTCATGCATTAAAGGAAGTTAGAATATTATTTTAGAATTTAAGAATGTTGTTTGGGGAACAAAGAATTATTTTGCCGTAAGAAAATTATATTTAACCGCTTTTCCAAAAAATGAGCGCTTTTCAATATGGCAATTAGTTTTAATGTCACTTCACCGCCAAGTTCATTTCGAAGCGGTTTATGACAAGTACGACTTTATTGGCTTAGTATTTCTTGCAGAGAGCAGTGAAGCAGTTTATTTGATGTTTTTGGCAACAGTTTCGAACAAAAGAAATCAAGGGTATGGCTCAAAAATTTTAACTCAATTAAAAAAGCGTTTTGCGCCCAAGAATATCGTTATTGACATTGAACCAGTGAATGAAAAAGCGGTCAATTATAGGCAACGCTTAAAGAGATTATCTTTTTATGAAAAAAATGGGTTTAGGCAGACTTCTAATTATCTAGTTGATGATGGAGGGGCCTTCTCAATCTTAATTTCGGGAAAGAAATTTAATGTAAAAAAATTCAGTCATTTACTGAAATGGCTGAGCTTTGGGTTGTATAAATTTGAAATAAAATAAAAGGAAAAGCGTGTATCTTTTCCTTTTTTAGTGATTATCTTAATAAATAAAAATGGCTAACTTTAAAATCTATTTTGAATGAATCTGGTTTGATTTGCTCACCATCAACTTGGGCAAACTCTTTTTTAGTTGTTTGAATAGATATTTGCTTACCCTCAAAATAATGAAATTGAGGATCATGAACATGTGAGCCGTCTTTTAACAAATTAACAAAGAGTTTGATTAGTTTGCCTAAACTGAAGCGTTCAACAACAACGGTGTCAAGGACACGACTTTTGATACTTGCGCTTGGTAATAATGGAATGCCACCACCCAAATAGGGATGATTAGTAGTAGTTATTAGAAAAGCATCATCGTAATGATATCTTTTATTGTCGCACTTAATATCAACAGTAAATGTATCTTGCTTACGCAGTGCTGACAAAATATGAAGTCCATAAATCATTTTGCCTTCATTGATTTTGTTTAAGAGTTTCTTTAATTCTGAAATGTTACTAAGATGATTAACATAAGCATCAAAACCAACCCCTAGACTATTTGCAAAATAATAAACATCATTGCTTGAATGAGGGAAGTGGAAAGAACCACAATCAATTCTTTCAGGCTCAATACCATTTTTTAAGTGATTAATAAGTTCTTCAGGGTTTCCAGAAAGATTAGCAGCCTTGCCGAAGTCATTTCCGGTGCCCGCAGGTAAATATGCTAGCGGCGTGGAAGGATGACTTGATCTTTTTATTCCATTAAGAACTTCATTCAAAGATCCATCTCCACCAATTACTAATAGAACTTCATTGGAGAGATGGTTTCTATTGCCATATCCTTGTGCAATTTTTATTGCTTCACCTGCAAAAGAGCTTTTGTAAACATCAAAAGCAATATTTTCATTAACAAGTAAGAGGGTAGTTTGGTCTAATATCTTTTTCGCATGTCCATTTCCAGCAGTTTCATTAACTAGAAGATGGATTTTAAGTTTATTTTTCATATTTTATTTATTAAAAAAAGCCCAAATGGGCTTTTTTACTTTTTCTCAACAATCATAGGTAAAATCATTGGCCGTCTTTTTGTCTTGGAATATAAGAAATCAGAAAGATTTTCAACAATTGCCTTACGGACAACAGCATCTTTAGGATTATCTGTTTTATCCATTTCACTTTTTATAATATGGTAAATATGTTTTTGAGCTTGGCTAATCAATTCAGTTGATTCACGCATATAAACAAATCCACGACTTAAAACATCAGGTCCTGCTAGAACACGCTTGTGTTTGTAATCAACGGTAGCAACTACAACAACTAAGCCATCTTCTGATAAAACCTGGCGATCATGGACAACAACATTGCCAACGTCAGCAGTTCCAGAAGTATCAACATACACATCGCCTGCAGGAACGTGTCCAGCAATTCTAGCACCCTCAGGTCCAAAGCAGACAACCTCACCGTTTTCCAAAACAAAAGTATGATCTTCGGGGACGCCAGCAGCTTGTGCAAGTTCTGTATGAACTACTTGCATGCGATATTCGCCGTGCACGGGAATCATATACTTAGGTTTAGTCAATCTAACCATCATCTTTAATTCTTCTTGACCACCGTGACCAGAAGTATGGACATTATTAACACGTCCGTGAATGACGTTAGCGCCACCTTCCATCAATTTGTTAATCAAATGATTTACACTAAGTGTATTACCAGGAATAGGGTTAGAAGAAAAAATGACTGTATCACCAGGTTGAAGACTAATTTGACGGTGTGTTCCGTTTGCAATTCGAGAAAGAGCAGCTAATGGCTCACCTTGTGATCCGGTACATAATATCATTGCCTCATTGGCAGGAGTGTGATTGATTTCATTTGAATCAACAATTAAACCTTCAGGTACATTTAAGTATCCTAGATCGATTCCATTTTGCACACCGTTTTCCATGCTTCGACCAAAAATTGCAACTTTTCTACCAGTATCAATTGCTGCTTCAATTGCCGTTGAAACACGATAAAGGTTAGAGGCAAACGTAGCGAAAATAATTCGACCATGGATACCAGTAATAATATCGTGCAACGAATGTGCAACAAAGCGCTCTGACTTGGTAAATTGCGAAACCTCTGCATTAGTTGAATCTGATAGAAGGGCTAAGACGCCTTCGTTACCAATTTGAGCCATCTTTTGAAAATCAGGAGCAGGTTGGTTCATTACTGGAGTTAAATCAAATTTAAAGTCACCAGTAAAGACAACAGCACCGAGAGGAGTGTGAACAGCAATTCCTAACGTATCAGGAATTGAGTGGGTAGTTCTAAAGAAAGAAACAGAAAGCTTCTTGAATTTTAGAACTGTGTTTTCGTGTTCTTCGTGCAGTTCGGTAGTGCGAAGAATTCCGTGTTCTTCAAGCTTACCCTTGATTAATGCCAAGGCAAAGGGTGTAGCATAAACTGGAATTTCGGGTATTTTTTCAAGTAAGAAAGGTATACCACCAATGTGATCTTCGTGACCGTGGCTGACAACCAGTGCTTTGATTTTTTTACGATTCTTGACTAAATATGAATAGTCAGAAATAACGTAGTTAATACCAAGAAGATCATCTTCTGGGAACTTAATACCACAGTCCATGATAATAATTTCATCTTGATATTGAACGCAATACATATTTTTGCCGATTTCATGCAACCCCCCGATTGCAAAGACGGCTACTTCATTATTTTTAATTCGCACAGAAACTACTTCTTACTATCAAAAGTCGTCAATTTAAAATCGGCGTGTTCTTTTTCATATTGTAGTGAATTTCCTGCTAATTCTTGGATGAGTTCAATGTTGTAGGGGGTATTGTCCTCAACCAAGGTTCTAGCGCTGACCAAATTATCAGCCTCTAGGTAAAGGGTTTGAGTTGTTTCACGTCTAGGATTAACAACTTTGTCCTTTTGATACAAAACTTTGTAGATCATATTTGTATTCTCCTTATTCAGTTATAAAAACGTTCTTAATTTTGGATAACTAAAAGTATCCAATAGCTTATCTCAGTTTACCATAATTATAATTTTAAGTATAGAAACACTACTTGTTTGACTCATAAAAAAACCGTCAAAGTAAATTGGCGGTTAATCTATCATGTACTGATGATACTAATAAATTAGGACTGTATCATCATCCAATTTAAATGGGTTTTGCTTATCAATCCGGTCATAAAATAGGTGGCCTCTTAAATGTTCAATTTCATGAGATGCAACGATAGCAGGATAATCCTTTAAGTTAATCGTCTTTTCCTCACCATCAACGGTATAGTAATGAATCTTTAACTTATCAGGACGGGGAACATAGCCGTCAATAACTTTATCAACGCTTAGGCATCCTTCACCTTCACTAAGACATGCCTGACGAACGGATTCGGACAAAATCTCAGGGTTAACAATTGTTTCTTTAAAAACAATCTCGTTTTGATCATTTGGAACAAGAAGTGATGCCATTTGCACACTTTCACCCACTTGAGGTGCCGCTAAACCAACTCCAGCGCGTAACTGATGCTTTTTAGCAATTTCCGGATTCTGTGAATTGATTAGGTATTCCATCATGTCTTCGGCCAATTTTTGGTAATGGTCGCTCAAAGGAAAAGTTAACTTTTCAGCAACTTTGCGCAATACAGGATCCCCATCACGAACAATATCTTTCATTAAAATCAATTAAATTCACTCTTTCATAAAAAAGTTATCTCTATATTTTTACCATAAATAAGGACATTTTGTCTGCTTTTTATTCTATCGTAAATTTAAAAATTGAAAAAGAGTGATAAACGTTGACCAGTATAACAATTAGGTGTTAAAATCAATGAGCGTAAATATACAGATATGAAACACTTCGATTAGCATGTTCTTGAACGTGCCGGCGAAACTGTGACATTGTCACAGTTTTTTTATTGAGGAGTGGAGGAGGAATACTTTTGTCAGAAAAAAGAAGAGACGATATTAGAAATATAGCGATCATAGCGCACGTTGACCATGGTAAGACAACTTTGGTTAACCAATTATTGAAGCAATCCGACACTCTCCCTGAGCACATGGCTTTGGAAGATCGTGCAATGGACTCAAATGATATTGAACGTGAACGTGGTATTACTATTTTATCTAAAAACACTGCGGTTAAATATGGCGATACCACAATTAATATTTTAGATACACCAGGGCACGCCGATTTTGGTGGTGAAGTTGAACGTATCATGCATATGGTTGACGGAGCCCTTCTTTTAGTTGATGCGTACGAAGGAACAATGCCACAAACTCGTTTTGTTCTTAAGAAGGCATTAGAAGCAGGAGTTAAGCCAATCGTTGTTATCAACAAAATTGACCGTCCAGGTGCTCGTCCTAAGGAAGTTCTTGATGAAGTTCTTGAATTATTCATTGAATTAGGTGCCAATGATGAACAACTTGATTTCCCAGTTGTTTATGCATCAGCATTGAACGGAACTTCTTCTTACGAAGCTGATCCATCCACTCAAAAAGAAACAATGGATCCAATTTTTGACACTATTATTAAAGCTATCCCAGCACCAATTGATAATGCTGATGAGCCTTTACAATTCCAAATCACTATGCTTGACTGGGATGACTATGTTGGTCGTATTGGAGTAGGCCGTATCTACCGCGGTAGTGTAAAAGTTGGTGACAACATCACAGTTATGAAACGTGATGGTTCAAAGCAAAACTTCCGTGTAACTAAGCTATTTGGTTTCTTTGGTTTGAAGCGTAATGAAATTACAGAAGCTAAAGCCGGAGATATTATTGCCATTAGTGGTATTAACGACATTTTCGTTGGTGAAACAATTGCATCTGCAGAAGACCCAGAAGCATTGCCATTCCTTAAGATTGACCCACCAACTTTGCAAATGGACTTTGTTGCAAGTGATTCACCATTTGCTGGCCGTGAAGGTGACAAGGTAACTCCTAAAAAGTTAGAGGATCGTTTAATCAAACAAACTCGTACTGATGTTTCTTTGAAGGTTGAACCTACTGATCAAATCAATGCCTGGACTGTTTCTGGACGTGGTGAATTACACCTTTCAATTCTTGTAGAAGAATTACGTCGTGAAGGATTTGAATTACAACTTTCACGTCCAAAAGTTATCTATCGTGAAATCGATGGTCAAATGTGTGAACCATATGAAGCTGTTCAAGTTGATACACCAGATGAATACGTTGGTTCAGTAATTGATTCACTTTCACAACGTAAAGGTGAAATGAAGAACATGGAATCAACTGGAAATAATCAAACTCGTTTGGACTTCTTAGTTCCGTCACGTGGCTTAATTGGTTACAACAATGAATTTATGTCTCAAACTGGTGGATATGGAATTTTAAACCACAGCTTTGATTCATACAAACCAGTAGTTAAGAACTGGGAACCAGGACGTAAAAATGGTGCTCTTGTTGCCATCAGTCAAGGCAAGTCAACTACATACTCACTTCAAACTGTTGAACAACGTGGTGAATTATTCATCGGCGCAGGTGTTGAAGTCTACGAAGGTATGATTGTTGGTCAATCATCACGTGATCGTGATATTGCAGTTAACGTAATTAAGGGAAAGAACTTAACTAACACCCGTGCTGCCGGTAAAGACCATGCGGCTGCAATCAGAACACCAAAGACATTGACACTAGAAGAAGCAATCGAGTTCTTAAACGATGATGAATATTGTGAAGTAACACCTGAATCAATTCGTCTTCGTAAGAAGATTTTAAACACTTCTGAACGTCAAAAAGCAGATAAGAAACGCAATAAAAACTAAATCAAATAATTAAAATGGCACTCACTTAATGAAGTAGTGTCATTTTTGTTTTATAATAAAAATATATTTTTTTCGTAAGAGGAGGGCTACTTTTGCGACGGAAACTTCAACATCTGGACTACAAAATTTTATCACCATATTTATTACTGGTTTTCTTCGGCATAATTATGGTTTATTCAGCTAGTTCAGACATTTTGCTCGTAAATGGTTTTAAGCCGGCGACATATGGGATTAGGCAAGCAATATATGCGGTGGTAGCTTTCTTTTGTTTTGCTACATTGGCGTTCTTTTTGCGGTTAGAACTTTTTAAGCGAACTAAGTTTGTTGCTTGGTTCCTCGGAATTAGCATGTTCCTATTATTTTACCTGATTGTTTTAAAGGTGTTTAAGGGTTCGGACGCTGCTGTGAATGGTGCGGTTGGCTGGATTGATTTAAAAGTTATCCGTATTCAGCCATTGGAAATTGCCAAATTAGCATTGGTAATATATTTAGCGTACTATTTAGATCGTCATGATGGTTCTTTCCGCCAAGGGAATATTGTTAATAATTTGATTAGACCAGCAGTTTTATCTGGGGTAATGATGCTATTAGTGATAGTTGAACCAGATTTAGGTGGTACTGCCATTTTAGCAACAATTGTGATCATTATGTTTTCTCTATCAGGTGTGCCTGCTAAGAATGCACTACTCTGTTTAATTGGAATTGGAATTGGAGTTTTATTCTTGGTTTTCCTAATTGTTAAATGGAATCCAGATTTTTTACAGTCCAGTTATCAATATCAACGGCTTATGTCATTTTTGCATCCCTTTGAGCTAGAGCAGAAAGGTGGTGCCCAGTTAGTTAATTCATATTATGCGATTCATAATGGTGGTTTGTTTGGTGTTGGTCTAGGTAATAGTATGCAAAAGAGAGGCTATTTACCGGAACCATATACGGACTTTATCTTAGCAATTGCTGCTGAAGAAATTGGAGTAATCGGTGCATTACTAGTTTTAGGCTTACTTTTCTATTTGATGTGGAGCATTATGGAAGTGGGTCTTCATGCTAGTACGCAATTTAATGCCTTGGTTTGTTTTGGCGTAACGACAATTATCTTTACTGAAACTCTGTTTAATGTTGGTGCAGTTTTGGGACTATTACCAATTACAGGTGTTACTTTGCCCTTTATTTCATACGGTGGGTCATCACTAATTGTCTTATCAGCTTCAATTGGATTAGTTTTAAATATTGCTGCAAATGAACGTATTAAGAAAGAAGAGGAGTTGGCTGATGAGTATCAATCATGATTTGGCAAATACTTCCTTAACTAAGAGACAAGGACTAATTGTTTATCTTAATTCTATTAACAGTCAGTTTAAGCTTAGGCGTTACGGGGACATCGTGTATTTTTCTAAGAAAAATGCATATTGTGTCTTATATGTTGACCAAAAAGAAGCTGACAAAACGATAAACGCTATTAAACAGTTGGATTTTGTCAAGGATGTACAAAAATCTAGTGATGATGAAATTGACTTGTCAAGTAAGCATATTGAAGAGCAAATTACTGAACTTGCTGCTGAAGCAGAAAAAAAGTTACTTGATGAGCAGGAACAGAATACGGACTACTTATTATGAGAATTATTTCGGGAAAGTACGCTAAGCGCAACTTGTATACACTAAAAAGTCAAAAAACTAGGCCAACCAGTGATAAGGTTAAAGAATCTTTGTTTAATAGCCTAGGACAATTTTTTGAAGGTGGAGAAGTATTAGACTTGTATGGTGGCAGTGGCGCTCTTGCAATCGAGGCTGTGTCAAGAGGCTGCAGTCATGCAACAATTATTGATATTAATTACCAAGCTGTAGAAATCATCCGGAAGAATGTTGCTTTAACTAAAGAAGAAGATTGTTTTTCTGTTTATAAAATGTCAAGCAATGCTGCATTAACCAAACTTGCCAAAGATGAAAAGAAATTTGATTTAGTTTTCTTAGATCCGCCATATGCCAAACAAAAAATTGCTTCTGATATGAAGAAAATGGACAGTTTAAATTTGTTAACAGATAATACAGTTATCGTAGCAGAGACAGACGATGAAACTAATCTTGGCGAAATAGAAGATTTTGAGCTAACAAAAACTCACCATTTAGGTAAAACAATCGTTCGTTTTTATCGAAAGGAAAAAAGATGAGTATTGCACTTTTTCCAGGTAGTTTTGACCCAATTACTAATGGACACATTGATGTAATTCAGCAGGCTGCTAGAATCTTTGACCAGGTTTTTGTAGTAGTAATGGACAATACCTCTAAACACTATTTATTTAGTGCAGATGAACGGATAGAATTTATTAAAAGTGCAGTTAAAAATATTGCTAATGTTGAGGTTCAAAAAAGACCACAATCATTAACTGTCGATGTGGCACACGACATTGGTGCAACAGCTATTGTTCGCGGAGTGCGGAACAGCGAGGATTTCACTTACGAGCAACAAATTGCAGCAATGAATAAGAAGCTAGCGAATGAGCTTGAAACTGTATTATTGTTTACTTCGCCGCAAAACAGCTTTGTGGCATCTAGTATTATTAAAGAGGTAGCTCAATTTGGCGGTGATATTAGTTCATTTATGCCAATAGAAGCTGCAACTGCTTTAAAGAAAAAATTGGTAAAGATTAATGAACGATAAAACTAAAGATAAAGGTAAGAAAAAAGGTCATAAATGGCTCTTCTTTTTCTTAGCTGTTGTCGCAATTGTAGTAGGCTTAAGCTGGCCAACTAATTATTATCTTGAAATGCCTGGCGAGGCATTCCAAGTTAGTCAATTTATCAGAAGTGGTAAAAAAGCACCTGATAATTATTATTTAGTGACAGTTAGCGAAACCCAACGTCCAGCTTCAGTGCTGCGGTATTTGTTAAGTTATACTAGAAAATACGAAACGAGAATTTCAAAAGAAGAACTGCTGGGGGATGCAACAAGTAGTCAGTATGAGGAATTGCAGAATTGGTACATGGAAACCAGTCAGCAAAATGCTATCTATTATGCAGCAAAGAAGGCAGGCTTAAAGCCAAAACTGAATTACGAAGGCGTTTATGTCATGCAGGTTCAGAAGCACTCAAGCTTTAAGAAAAAACTGCAAATTGGTGATACTGTTCTGGGCGCAAACGGCCATCGTTTTAAATCAACAGAAGAAATGCTTTCATATTTTCAGAAAAAGAAAATTGGCGCTAAAGTTAAAATTAACGTTTTAAGAAATAATAAACCACTAACTTTTTCAGGAAAAATTGTTAAAGTTGAGGGTACTAATAAACCAGGAATTGGAATTCAGTTAGTTGAACATGTCAAAGTCACGACAAAACCAGAGCTAAAAATAGATGCTGGTGCAATTGGGGGGCCTTCAGCAGGATTAATGTTTACACTAACGAGCTATGAAACTTTCACGCAACAGGATTTGGCTAAGGGACATAAAATTGCCGGAACGGGCACTATCTCTCCTAGAGGCAAAGTTGGGGCAATCGGTGGTGTTGACAAAAAAGTAGTCGCAGCCGACAGAGCCGGAGCAGAAGTTTTCTTTGCGCCGACAGATACGTCTCAATTGAAAAAAGCTGATAGTAACTATCAAGTTGCTAAAAGAACGGCGAAGCAAATAAAAACGAAGATGAAAATTGTCCCAGTAGGTACCTTTGAAGATGCTTTACATTATTTGCAAAAACACTACTAATAAAAAGTAAAAAGTTCAGAAGAAATTCTGAACTTTTTTCGTACTTAAAATTAGGAGGTGAAAATATGGATTGGGCAAAAGTTAAGGAATTCATAATTGAGCATAAACAGTATTTTGTTATAGGAATAGGGATTTTGCTTGTCCTGCTTTGGTTAATTGGTCATTCTGGAAATGAACAATCTAATGATTCTGATTTTGCCATAAAGCAAACAGAGACTGATGAGCAAGAAGGAACTGAAATAAAAGAAGAAACACAAATTGCTAATAAAGAGGTAGAGAAGAAAGTAAAAGAGCCTAAAGAAGTTACTTGTGATATTTCAGGTGCAATTGAAAATCCAGGTGTTTATACATTGAAGTATGGTGCTCGCTTAAATGAATTGATTGCAGCAGCAGGTGGACTGACAAGTAAGGCTCAAATTGAAAAAGTTAACCGTGCATTAATTCTTCGTGACCAGGACAAAGTTCATATTCCTTATCATGGAGAAAAGTTAAAGGAAAACGAAATTGTTTCTTCTGTTAATAGTAGTTCTAATTCAGGAGAACTAGATAATTCTTCCCAGAGTGAAAGTGCCAACCAAGCTTCAGGAGTAAAAGTAAATATCAATACGGCAAACACTGCAGATTTGCAAAAGTTATCTGGAATAGGCGCTAAAAAAGCTGAACAGATTATTGCGTACCGGCAAAAAAATGGAAATTTTAAAAGCATTGAGGATTTGAAACAAGTTTCTGGGATAGGAGATAAGACTTTTGAGGCACTTCGAAGTCAACTGGAAGTCTAAAATTCTGACACCAGGTTTTTTATTGCTAGTTTCTTTATTATTAGCAGACATAAATTTTGGTCTTTCACAGTCTATTACGCCTCTTCAATGGCTATTTTGCTTGGTAATTGCACTTTATTTGGTATTTCTTTTGTTTCATAAACACCGACAAACAAGTTGTTTAGCCTTTTTAGTGCTATTTGTTGCACTTATCAGTTTTGCTATTAATCAGAACCAACAAAATTTTTCGCTCAAAAATAGTTCTGTGGTTACCATATACCCAGATCAAATCAAAGTGTCTGGAAACCGAATGTTTGGCCAAGGAAAAGCAGATGGAAAGTCAGTACTAGTTTCAACAAAAATTAGCCAAATGCAGAAAAAAGAACTCCTTTCTGGGTACTCACTTTATCTTTCGCATTTACAAGGAGAGGTTAAAGAAATCGAGCCTGCTACAAATTATGGCCAATTTGATGCAAAAAAATATTATCTTAGCAAAAACATTAAACAAAAGATTGAACTGGAGAATTGTATAATCACAAATAAAAAGCAACATTTTAGGGATGTTGCACATCATATTCGTTTTTGCTTGCAAAAGTATTTTGCACAAATGCCACCGATTTTGTCTTTTTTCAGTAGCCAATTAGTTCTTGGCGAAAGTCCAAGCCAAGCGGACCAATCGATTTTATCTAATTACCGTGACCTTGGCGTAATTCACTTGTTAAGTATTTCCGGTCTTCACGTTGGTATCTATACCTTAGTAATTAGTACAATTTGTTATTATCTGAAATTAACCGAACAAGAAACATTTGCAATTTGTTTATTCATTTTATTAATTGGTATTTTCTTAAGTAATGGTCAAGCTGGCTTTATTCGAGCCAGTCTAACTTATATACTTGATCAGATTTTTAAATTCCAGAAGCAAAAAATTACTCATTTTGATTTATTAGGTCTCACTTATATGATTCACTTAATAATTAATCCGTGTTTGATGCTCAATGTGGGAGCCATTTTAAGTTATGTCTTGGCTCTAGGTTTAGAATTAACAACTAAATTAACCTCATTTAAACAGTCATTTGCCTTAAATTGTTTACTAACACCATTACTACTTTTTCATTTTTTTCAATTTAATTTGTTGACCGTTTTTTTCAATTTGGTAGTAGTACCATATTTTAATTGGCTAGTTATGCCAATTGTCTTTTTGAACTTAGCTACTTTTAAATTATGTCCTGAAATTTCCTGGTGGTTTGAAAATGTTTTAATGACATGTGAAAAGTTAATAGCTCAAGTATCCGCTTCTAAATTGGGACTATTAACATTTGGTAAGATCAACTGGTGGCAATGTGTGATATTAACTATATTTACGGCTATTTTGCTGGCTTTTCTAAATGAGAAAGAATTGACGAAAAAAAGGAGGTTAAAAGCAATTGGTGGCATTGCGGCTTTGTACGTGATGATCTTTTTCTCGATTCATTTTCCCTTAACAGGTCAGGTTACATTGATTGATGTGGGTCAGGGCGATAGTATTTTAATTTCTACACCTTTTCCGCGGCGTGTTTATTTAATTGATGTTGGTGGAAAATTGAATTTTAGTGGCCAAAAAACGACGCCTCAAGTTAATAAAATTACCATTCCTTTTTTGAAAGCACTGGGAATCAGTAAACTTAATGGTGTTTTTGTAACTCATCAAGATGCAGATCACGTTGGAGATTTAAGACCCTTGCTCGAACAAGTTCACGTTCAAAAATTGTATACGGCAGCAGGATTAATTCGTAATCCGTCTTTTATAAAAAGAATAGTGGGACAAATTAAGCGAGATCAAGTTGTAGAACTATTAGCTGGTCAGAAAGTAGCTGAGCCACAAATTACATTTAATGTTGTTTATCCTTTTAAGCCTGGCCTAGGTAAAAATGAAGATTCACTATCTTTGACATTTGTTGTGAAGAGTAAAAGATGGCTTTTTACTGGTGATTTAGGTCAAGAAGGTGAAAAAGAAATAATGAACAAGTTTAATATTCAAGCTGACTATTTCAAACTAGGACACCATGGTAGTCGCACTTCTTCAAATCCTGATTTTTTAAAAGCTTTAAGGCCAAAATTAGTTTTTATTTCAGCTGGTCGAAATAATCGTTTTGGGCACCCGCATAAGGAAACGCTTGATACTTTAAGCAATCAACACATTCCATGGGCTTCGACGCAGGACTGTGGTATGATTACTTGGACATATGGCTATTTTTCTAGGCCAAAATTCAAACGTTTTGTAGTGGTGAATCAAAAATGACTTTACTTTCTTTGTTTAAAAATTCAAATAATAGCAATGCGCAAACCTTAATTTTGGGTTCAGATAGTTTTTTGAATGATTATATTGCGCGCTCATACATATATGAAGAATCATTTCAAGAACTAGAGAAAGTATCCGTTGATTGTGAAAGCGATAGTCTAGATGATTTGATTGCTGAATTAACAGAATCAAGTCTTTTTAGCCAGCAAAAGATAATAACTATCAAAAATCCGTTCTTTTTAACTGCTAAAGTTCCGCAAAAAGCAAAAAAGCAACTTGATCAGTTGCAGCAAATTTTTGATCATGTTGATCAGCTCGACAACAAACTAGTAATAGTAGCATCGTATGAAAAGCTTGATCGGCGAAAGAAGCTGACAAAAACAATTTTGAAGAAGTTTAATGTCGTAGATACTGAAGTTAAAAGTTATGAAGTTAAAAAGGTAACTAAGGCACTAATTAGTGCTGAAGGATATCAGATTACAGAGATGGCTTTGCAGCTTTTACTTGAAAGAAGTGATCAGGTTCTTGATACTGTACTGAGCAATTTTAATAAATTAAAGATGGCTGCCACTGAGAATAAAATTGATGAGACACTAATTCGTAAAAACGTTGACTTATCATTTGCCCAAAATGTTTTTGCAATTTTAGAAGCAGCTTTAAAGCATAATTATCGAGAAGCGATTGCAAGATTAGATAACCAATTGAGAGAGGGTAGTAATCCGATTCAATTACTTGCAGTCTTTGAAAACCAGTTAGAATTAATTTTAGTTGCAAAGACATTGCACGAGCGTGGCAGAAATGAAACTGAAATTGTTAAAGAGCTAGGGGTTCACCCTTATCGAGTAAAGCTAGCTCTTAATAATAAAATTTCGACTAATAAACTGGCGAGCTTGTTAGAGCAGGCAATCAAGCTAGATTATAACTATAAAAATGGGCAGTATCGGGAAAACAATTTCTTAAAGTTATTTGTTTTGAGCGTATGAGGTAATAAATTGAGCAAAGAAAAAAGCAAGGATTATTCAATCCTTGCTTTTTAGTTTTTGAATTCAAATTATTTAGCTAACTTAGCTAAGCGACTCTTATCACGGCTAGCCTTGTTTTTATGAATAAGACCCTTAGAAGCGGCCTTGTCCAATGCGCGGGCAGCAGCAACATGTAATTCGGAGGCGTTTTCAGCACCAGCAGCTTGGGCAGTCTTGAACTTCTTAACAGCAGTTCTTAATTCTGTCATTTGAGCGGCTCTGCGCTTTCTAGCAGCATCTTGAGTTTTAACACGCTTAATAGCTGATTTGATTTGTGGCATAACATTCACCTCCATTAATCGTAATTTTACTTAGTAAATTATACTGAAGAATAGTTGTAGATGCAAGACAATTTATACTTGCTTTTTAAAAAAATAATCTGTATTATACTATTGTTGTGAACCGTTAACGCTGTTTGCTCGCTCACACCTGACGGTTAACGTTGTTAACGGCAATTTTTTTATTGAAAGGTGAATAATTATGGCAATTTCAAAAGCAGAAAAAGATGAAATCATTAAGCAATTTGCTACTCATGAAGGTGACACAGGTTCAACTGAAGTACAAGTTGCTATTTTAACTAAAGACATCAACAACTTGACTGAACACATGAGACAACATTCTCATGACCACCACTCATATGTTGGTTTACTTAAGAAGATTGGTCACCGTCGTAACTTGCTTCGTTACTTACAAGATAACGACATTAATCGTTACCGTGAATTAATCAAGAAGTTAGGTTTACGTCGTTAATTTCTAAACTTAGATTTAAAAAAGTCAGTTCTATTAAAGAACTGGCTTTTTGTTTTTGCCATAAGTGCTTTTTATGCTAGAATAAAAAAAGATACTTTTTACGTTGTGATCTTACGATCCATAAATAAACAACTTAATAACAATTATTATAGAAAAGGAAATAAAATGGCTGATCAAGTTAAGATAATGATTTTGAGCGGTGTTCGTGAACAAGGAAAGGACATGTTTGCTGTTCAAGTTAATGATGAAATTTTTGTTCTTGATGCTGGATTAAAATACCCTGATAGTTCTTTATATGGAATTGATTTGGTTATTCCGGATCTCGACTTCTTTGAAAAATATGGTGACCAAGTTGTTGGTATTTTTCTAACTCATGGACACGCTGATTCAATTGGGGCCTTGCCATATATTTTGCGTCAATATGATATACCTGTATTTGGGTCTCGGTTAACGATTGAACTGGCTAAAATTACAGTTAAAAGAGAGAATAAGCGAATTAAAAACAGTTTGTTCCATGTAATAGACGCTGAAACTGAAATTGAATTTAAAAACGCGAATATTTCATTCTTCCACACGACGCACTCAATTCCTGACTCGCTCGGAATTGATGTGCACACTCCAGCTGGAGAAGTAGTCTATACTGGTGACTTTAAGTTTGATCCTTCTGCAGCGCCAAAATATCGAACTGATTTAGATCGGTTGGCAGAAATTTCACAGAAGAAAGTTTTGGCACTTTTAAGTGACTCTTCTAATGCAGAAGCATCACTACCTAATGTTTCTGAACAAGAAATAGGTGAATATGTGACCAATGTCTTTCGTAATGCCACTGGCCGAGTAATTGTAGCTGCTAAAGCTTCTAATTTAATTAGAATTCAAGAAGTTTTAAATGCTGCGCATGAAACAGGCCGGAAGGTACTATTAACTGGACGTGATGTAGCAAAAATAGTTCGTACAGCTATGGACTTAGGTTATCTTTATGTTCCTAAAAATCTGTTAATGCGTGTCAAAGATTTGAGCACTACACCAGATAACAAAGTGGTAATTCTTGAAACTGGGCAAATGGGTGAGCCATTAAATTCTTTGCAAAAAATGGCTAAAAAACGTCACAGTATGATTACGATTCATGAAAATGACCTAGTTTTCATCGCAACAACACCATCTCATTCTGTTGAAACAGTAGTTGCGCAGACTAGTGATCTTGTTTATCGAGCAGGCGGAACCGTAATTGAGCTTGGCAGGGCTAAGCACACAAGCGGTCATGCAACTGGACGTGATTTGCAAATGCTAATTGATATTCTAAAACCACAATTTGTAATCCCGGTAATCGGTGAATATCGCTTATTGGAAGTTCATCGCGACCTTGCAATAAGAGCAGGAATTAAGAAAGAAAATGTTTTGATTACCAGAAATGGTGATTGTTTGGATTACGATTTTAAACAAAAGAAGTTTAATTTAACTGATCCTGTTCCAGGCGAAGATATAATGATTGATGGCTCAGGCATCGGTGATGTCGGCAATATTGTCCTGCGTGACCGAGAAATTTTGTCAGATGATGGTATTTTTATTGCCGTTGTTACAATTGATCGTCGTAAGAAAAAGATTATTGCACAACCACAAGTTACTAGTCGTGGCTTCGTTTACATCAAAGCCAATCATCAATTGATGAATGATTGTATTGAATTAATTAAAAAGACTATAAATAATAACTTTGAACATAAGAAGTTTGATTGGACTGAAATAAAGCAGGATGTTAGAAACGATTTAGAGAAGTTCTTATATAAGAAAACTAATCGTCGCCCTGTAGTATTACCAGTGGTCATGGAAGTAAACCAGAATAGACATCGTGCGATGCAAAAGCGTACGGGCAAAGATGCGACTACTGGAAAAAATAATGAGCATCATTCCGTTGACGTGAAAAAATCTGGTAAGAAAATAGTTAAGAAAGACTAGTATGACAACTTTAAGCCAAAAAAATTTACTAACTCTAGCACAAGAAAATGAAGCAAACGGTAAATTAGATTTAGCAATTCAAAATGTTGAAGAAGCTCTGCGAATTGGCAGTAACAAGGAAATTGTTCTTCGCTTATGCGACTTATATTTAAAAGCCAATCAAGCCTATTCTGCGTATAGCTTAATCAAAGAGGAAAAAGATCTCTTTTCAGATGATGAGATCTTTTTTGCTTATTCTAGGGTTTTGCAAGCCAATCACTTTTTAATTGAAGCACTCGAGATTAAAAATTTGAGTAAGGGCGAAAAAAAAGTTGAAGTCTTACCAGTTTCGATTTCTGAGCAGCAAGCAACAATGGAGAAATTTCGTCTTAGTAAAAATCCAACTAAGTATGAATATGACCAACTTTTTACATTGGATTTAATTAACTTTACGAATTTTGCACAGAGTCTATTATTAGACCCCAGCTTAAGTTTTGCTGTGCGTCTAGTATTATGTGAAGACCTCTTTCGCTTGGGAATTAATGAATCTTTTGATGTTTTGGTGTTAGGTAAAAGAGAAAAGTTTATTCCTAACGAGATTAATTTGCTAGAGAAGGATCCAGTTTATCGTGAAGTAGTTTCGGCAATCGGATCAAGATATTATCACCGCCCGAGTCAGCTTCCCGCCGTCTTAGGCGAAGTTAATTTGATCTTAGGTAGTTTGTATCCAAAACTATCTAAATACGTGGAAGAACCAGATAGTTTTGCGAGTGACATTGCATCATACATTGATTTTCAAGATGGTCGAAGTCACCATGATTTATTCAAACAAATTGACCATGATTTGCCAAAATAATTTAGATAAAAGGCCTTTACATTTTTTTCATATTTAGTATAATATCAAAGGACGTTTTCATTAGGCATGGCTCTATGCATTAAAATACTAGGCATTTGCCAATGAAAGTAGTACAATATTCAACAGAGAACTATCCGTTACTTACTCAACGGACTTCTTGCAAATTTACAGGAGGGTCATTTTAATGGCAGAAAAAGAACATTACGTTAGAACAAAGCCACACGTAAACATTGGTACTATCGGTCACGTTGACCATGGTAAGACCACTTTAACAGCGGCTATTACTAAAGTTTTATCAGAAAAGGGCTTAGCAAAGGCTGAAGACTATTCAGACATCGATGCAGCTCCAGAAGAAAAAGAACGTGGTATTACTATCAATACCGCTCACGTAGAGTACGAAACTGAAAAACGTCACTACGCTCACATGGATGCTCCAGGTCACGCTGACTACATCAAGAACATGATCACTGGTGCCGCACAAATGGATGGTGCCATCTTAGTTGTTGCTGCAACTGATGGTCCTATGCCTCAAACTCGTGAACACATTTTGCTTGCTCGTCAAGTTGGTGTTAACTACATCGTTGTTTTCTTAAACAAGACTGATTTAGTTGACGATCCAGAATTGGTTGACTTAGTTGAAATGGAAGTTCGTGACTTGTTAACTGAATACGATTACCCTGGTGATGATATTCCAGTTATCCGTGGTTCAGCTTTGAAAGCTTTACAAGGCGACAAGGAACAAGAAGAAGTTATCATGAAGTTAATGGACACTGTTGATGAATACATCCCAACTCCAGAACGTCAAACTGATAAGCCTTTCTTGATGCCTGTTGAAGATGTCTTCACTATCACTGGTCGTGGTACTGTTGCTTCAGGTCGTATCGATCGTGGTACTGTTAAAGTCGGCGACGAAGTTGAAATCGTTGGTTTAGTTCAAGAAGTTCTTAAATCAGTTGTTACTGGTTTGGAAATGTTCCACAAGACTTTGGACTCAGGTGAAGCCGGCGATAACGTTGGTGTATTGCTTCGTGGTATCGACCGTGACCAAATCGTTCGTGGTCAAGTTTTAGCCGCACCTGGCTCAATCCAAACTCACCGCGAATTCAAGGGTCAAGTTTATGTCTTGAAGAAGGAAGAAGGCGGACGTCACACTCCATTCTTCTCAGACTACCGTCCACAATTCTATTTCCACACTACTGATATTACTGGTGAAATCGAATTGCCAGAGGGTACTGAAATGGTTATGCCTGGTGATAACACAGAATTTACTGTTAAGTTAATCAAACCAGCTGCCATTGAAAAAGGTACTAAGTTCACTATCCGTGAAGGTGGTCGTACTGTTGGTGCTGGTCAGGTTACTGATATCCTCGACTAGTTCGTAATAAAACAGTTTAAAAAGATGTACTTCTTCATAGAAGTGCATCTTTTTTTGCCTAAATTTGTTTTTTGCGTGCGTTTAATGTAAGATAATTTAGTATGCAAGATGCAGTTAAACTTGACATTGGAGGTATTTAATTAATGTCTGTAAAATGGAATAAAACTGGTAAAACTACCGGTGAACTTACTTTTGATATTTCTCAAGCTGAAGTAAAGCTTGGGTTAGATCAAGCATTCAGAAGAATAAAAAAGAATTTGCGTGTTCCCGGCTTTAGAAAAGGTCACGTTTCACGGGTAATCTTTGATCAATACTATGGTGAAGAAGCTTTATATGAAGAAGCATTAAACATGGTTTTACCTAACGCATATGCTGCTGCTATTAAAGAAGCTGGTATTTCTGCAGTAGGTCAACCTCAAGTTGTTCCAGATTCAATGGAAAAGGGCAAAGACTGGACAATGAAGGCCACTGTAACTGTTGAACCTGAAGTTAAATTAGGTGATTACAAGGGCATTGAAGTACCTAAGCAAAACACTCGTGTTTATGCTAAGGATGTTGACGCTCAACTTGATGCAGAACGTGAAAAGAATGCAGAACTTGTACTTAAGAAGAGTGCTGCTGCCAAGGGTGATACAGTAACTATTGATTATAAGGGTACTGTTGATGACAAGGCATTTGATGGTGGTTCCGCAGACGACTATGCACTAGAATTAGGCTCAAATACCTTTATTCCTGGCTTTGAAGATCAATTAATTGGTCACAAAGCTGGTGACGAAGTTGACGTTGTAGTTACTTTCCCAGAAGACTACGGTGCTAAAGATTTAGCTGGTAAAGAAGCTCACTTTGCAACTAAGATTCACGAAGTTAAGTCAAAACAACTACCTAAACTTGATGATGAATTTGCAAAAGACGTTGATGATTCAGTTGAAACTCTTGATGAATTAAAAGAAAAGATCAAGAAAGATTTAAAGGCTAAGAAAGAAGAAGCTGCAAACGATGCAATTGAGCAAGCAGCTATCGAAGGCGCCGTTAAGAACGCTACAATTGACGAAATTCCAGATGCAATGATTCAAGAAGACGTTAATACTCAAATGAACCAATATCTTGGTAACATGCAACGTCAAGGTATTAGTCCAGAAACTTATTTCAAGTTGACTAATACAACTGAAGATCAATTACGTGCTCAATTTAGTAAAGACGCTGCTGAGAGAGTTAAGACTAACTTAGTTCTAGAAGCAATTGTTAAGGCTGAAGATATCAAAGCATCCAAGGAAGAAATTGATAAAGAAATCAAGGATCTTGCTGGCGAATACAACATGGATGAAAAGACAGTCCGTAACACTTTGACTGATGATATGCTTTCACACGATATTGATGTTCGTAAGGCAATCGATTTAGTAACTGATAATGCAAAACAAGTTGCTAAGTCTAAGAATAAGAAAGATGAAACTAAATCTGAAAAATAGTCGGATTTAATTTCTAGATAAAAAGGTAGTTGTTAAAACTGCCTTTTTATTTATCTACAAGCAAATTTTTTATGCAATTTTCTTGATTTATGATACCCTTAAGCTTGTAGATATTAGGAGGAATAGAATGGCATCACAGTTTACTGATCAGGATGAAATTAGATGTTCTTTTTGTGATAAAACACAAGATCAAGTTAAGAAAATGATTGCTGGCAATGGCGTTTATATTTGTAATGAATGTGTTGATTTATCCAAAAAAATTATTGACGATGAATTAAAATCAGATTCACTCAAAAAAGCCAAAGACTTACCTAAGCCAATGGAGATTAAGCAACAGCTTGATCAATATGTTATTGGCCAAGATCAGGCAAAAAAGGTACTGTCAGTGGCCGTTTATAACCATTACAAACGTATAAGTCAAATGGATATTGACTCTTCAACTGAATTACAAAAATCAAATATTGCTTTAATTGGGCCAACTGGTTCAGGAAAAACCTATTTGGCACAAACTTTAGCTCGTATTCTCGACGTTCCATTTGCAATTGCTGATGCAACAACTTTAACTGAAGCTGGTTATGTCGGAGAAGATGTTGAGAATATTTTATTAAAGCTTTTACAAAACGCTGATTACGACATTGAACGTGCTGAACGAGGAATTGTTTATATTGATGAGATAGACAAGATTTCCAAAAAATCTGAAAATGTCTCAATTACTCGTGATGTTTCCGGCGAAGGAGTACAGCAATCATTACTAAAAATTCTTGAGGGTACCATTGCTTCAGTTCCACCTCAAGGGGGAAGAAAGCATCCACAACAAGAGTTGATTCAAATTGATACCACCAATATTTTGTTTATCGTTGGTGGTGCGTTTGATGGAATTGAACAAATCGTTAAAAACCGTATGGGTAAAAAAATTATCGGGTTTAGTGCAGAAAATGAACTGAACAAAACAAAAGATGATTCATGGACACAGCATTTAACTACAGGTGATTTGGTTAAATTTGGTATGATTCCAGAATTTATCGGTCGTATTCCAATCATTGCGACGCTTGATAAACTTAGCAGCAAAGACTTGGTAAGAATTTTAACAGAACCTAAGAATGCGCTGGTAAAACAATACAAGAAATTGCTTTCGCTTGATCAAGTTGATTTGGAATTCACTGATAGTGCGCTTAAAGCAATTGCAGATTTAGCAATCGAACGTAACATGGGTGCACGTGGTTTGAGAACAATCATTGAAAATGCAATGATGGGCATAATGTACAAAACACCAAGTGAACCTGATATTGAAAAGGTTGAAGTTACTAAAGAAGTTATTACTGATCAAGCAAAGCCAAATGTAATTCGGCGAAATGCTGATGAAGATAGTGAAGAAATTAAGGCCGCAAATGATAATTAAAACGAGCGACTATGCAATCAGTGCTGTAAAAGAAGAACAATATCCTAAGGATCAACTTCCTGAAATAGCTTTGGCAGGTAGATCAAATGTGGGTAAATCAAGTTTGATTAACTCATTATTAGGAAGAAAAAACCTTGCTAGAACTTCATCGCAACCTGGTAAGACGCAGACATTAAATTTTTATATTATTAATGAAGAATTTTATTTAGTCGATGTTCCTGGCTATGGTTATGCGAAGGTTTCTCAAGTAAAACGGCAACAATTTGGTGAAATGATTCAAGATTATCTTGAAACTAGAGAAAATTTAAAAGGCTTAATCCTATTAACTGACTCACGCCATGAGCCGACTAAAGATGACATTGCGATGTATAATTATTCGCTCTATCTTAATTTACCAATTTTGGTTGTTTGTACTAAAATTGATAAGGTAAAGAAAAACCAAGAAAATAAAGTACTATCCAATTTAAAGAAGCACCTTGATTTGGCACATGACAATGTTACTGTTCTAACATATAGTTCAGTTAATAAAACGCATGTCAAAGAAGTATGGGACTGGATAGAAGAAAAGCTTTAAAAAAAATGACTCTCATCTTGAGAGTCATTTTTTCTTCTTCTTATCGTCTTTATCTTTAGTAAGCTTTTTCTTTTTGTCTTTTGGAACTGTCGCAAATTTATCAAATAACTTTTCCAGTTCATCCTGTTTTTTATATGTTAGGCCCATGGCTTTTTTCCTTTCATTTTTGATAATTATAATTGAAAAAGCTGTGACAAGCTAGTATAAAAATAGGTAGTAAGAATAAAAGCTGACAGAATCACTAGTTCGTATTTTGTGTTAAAATTGATAAAGCAAATTTAGAGAAGGGGTGATTTTTTGGCGTCAGAATTAATTGAAAACAAGTTAAAACTTCTTCCTGCTAAACCTGGTTGCTATTTGATGAAGGATATCAACGGGAAAATAATTTATGTTGGAAAGTCAAAAAATCTAAAAAATCGAGTACGTTCTTATTTTAAGAGCACCCAAGTTGGTCGAAGGGCTGAATTAGTTAATGAAATTAGGGACTATGATATTATTACCGTTTCAACTGATAAAGAAGCCTTTCTTCTAGAAGTAACTTTAATTAAAAAGTATCAACCGTACTATAACGTTCAGTTGAAGCAGGGTACAGGTTATCCCTACATTGAAATTACCAATGAACGGGATCCGCAGACAAAACTAACTAGTATTGTTAGAAAAGATGGCGGCTATTATTTTGGTCCATATCCTAATGTTTATGCTGCTCAGGCAACTCTGAAATTTATTCAAAAAGTTTTTCCTTTAAGAAGGTGTAACGGTAAGCAAAAGCGACCTTGCTTGTATTATCACATGGGTCAATGCCTAGGAGCATGTTTTAAGACAGTTCCTAAATCAGAATATGATGCCCAAATCAAAAAGATTAAAAGCTTTTTGAACGGTGATATTGCTTCTGTTAAGCAAGAGTTAAATCAAAGAATGGAAGAGGCGTCGCAAAACCTTGAGTTTGAGCGAGCAGCTGATATTCGTGATCAACTCAAATATATTGAAGAAACAGTCGAAAAGCAGAAAATCATTTCTAACGATAATACTCAACGCGATATTTTTAATTTTTACGTTGATAAATCATGGATTTCAGTTCAAGTGTTTTTCTTACGCCAGGCAAAATTGCTTAGAAGAGAAACAAGAATGTATCCTTTGACAGATACTGGTGATCCTGAAGACGCTTTTGCATCAGTTATTGTTCAGTTTTATGGTCAGAAAAATCGAGTTCTTCCTAAGGAAGTTCTTGTACCTGAAGGAATTGATAATGAAGCCTTAAGTGAAGTATTAAAGGTCCCTGTAAGAACACCAAAAAGAGGGCAAAAACGCGCACTCTTAAAGATGGCTAAAGAGAATGCTAAGCTTAAACTCGATGATAAATTTCGTTTGCTGGAACTAGGAAATAGAAAAACCAAAGGTGCGCAAAAAGAAATTTTTGATGCACTTGGCTTACCGTATGGCCATGTAATCGAAAGTTTTGACCACTCTCATATTCAAGGAACAGATCCTGTTTCTGCTTTGGTCGTTTTTAAAGACGGCGAACCAGACAAAAATTCTTACCGAAAGTATAAGTTAAAGGGAGAAGTTGAACATCAAAATGGTGGCGATGAAGTTCGCAATACCAGAGAAGTTGTGCGTCGAAGATATGGAAGACTTTTACGTGAGCATAAAGCGATGCCTGACTTAATTTTAATGGATGGTGGTCAAATCCAAGTAGATGCTTGTCAAGACGTTTTACGTAATGAGCTGAACCTTAATATCCCTGTAGCAGGAATGGTTAAAGATGATAAGCATAGAACCAATCATCTATTGTATGGTGATCCGATTAACGGCGTGCCAATGAAACTGATTCCACTAGATCCAAAATCACAAGGATTTTATTTGATGACTAGGATTCAGGATGAAGTTCACCGCTTTGCAATTACATTCCATCGGCGGACACATGCGAAAAATGCTTTATCGAGTAAATTAGACTCAATTAAAGGAATTGGTCCGAAGAGTAGAAACAAGCTATTGCGTCATTTTGGCTCAATTAAGAAAATTAAAGAAGCATCAATTGATGAGTTGCGCGAAGTAGGTTTGACACTCCCGCAAGCACAAACAGTAAAATTAACGTTATAGCAATTAAATTACCACAAAAGAGCTGCTTTTTTGTGGTATAGTAGTAAAGTTAGAGAAGACGGAAGGAGAATTAGCATGCCTACATTTGTCGATCAGACTAAGATAGAAGTTCAAGCCGGTAAAGGCGGGGATGGTATGGTTGCTTTCCGCCATGAAAAATACGTTCCTAATGGCGGACCCGCTGGTGGAGACGGTGGCCGTGGTGGAAGCATTATTTTTGTTGCAGATAGCGGCTTAAGAACTTTGATGGATTTTCGTTACCGGCGCAAATTTAAAGCTGAAAGCGGTGAAAATGGCCGTATCAAATCACAATACGGTCGCGGCGCAAAGGACTTATATTTGCGCGTCCCGATTGGAACAACGGTATATGATTTTGATACTAATGAAGAAATTGGCGATTTAACTGAAAATAAGCAGGAATTAGTTGTTGCACGTGGAGGCCGTGGAGGTCGTGGAAATATTCACTTTGCTACAAGTGTCAACACTGCACCTGAGATTGCCGAAAATGGTGAGCCTGGTGAAGACCGTGTCTTGCGTTTAGAGCTAAAGGTTCTGGCAGACGTTGGCTTAGTTGGCTTTCCATCAGTTGGTAAATCAACTTTACTTTCTGTTGTTACCAAAGCCAAACCAAAGATTGCTTCATATTCATTTACCACATTAACTCCTAATTTAGGGATGGTCATCTTACCAGATGGTCGAGACTTTTCAATGGCTGACTTGCCTGGATTAATTGAAGGTGCAAGTCAAGGTGTTGGACTGGGAATTCAGTTTTTACGACACATAGAGCGAACAAAAGTTATTTTACACTTAGTATCAATGGATCCTGAAAATGGTCGTGATGCACTTGAGGATTATCAAAAAATCCGTAAGGAATTGTTGCTCTATGACGAAGAACTTAAAAACAAAAAAGAGCTAATTGTAGCAACACAATTGGATATTCCTGGTTCTGAAGAAAAACTGGCTGAATTTAAGGAAAACTTGAAAGAGGCAGGCATTACGGAGCCGGTATATGCAATATCTAGCGTTACGCATCAGGGAGTTGATGTCTTAATGCAGGATACAGCTTCATTAGTCGAAAAAGTTGAAAAAGAAAAAGCCCAAGAAGAACCAAAAGCTGTTCAAAAAGTTAAAGAATATCGTTATAGTTCACCTAAGAAGAATGAATTTACAGTTATCAAACTTGAAGATCATGTTTTTGAAATTAAGGGTGAAAGTTTAGAGAATTTAGTTAAACGTACAAATCTTGATTATCAAGACGGTGTTGTCCGTTTAGCACGTAAATTGAAAAACCTTGGTGTGGATGAAGCATTACGTGAAAAAGGAGCCGTTGACGGCGACGATGTAATAATTGGCACATTTAATTTTGAATTTGTGCAATAATTAAAAATAGAAAAGTAGAAAAATGGCAAAAAATCGGTTTATTACGGGATATTCTGGACTCAGAGCGTTAGCAGTTATCGGTGTGATTTTATATCACCTGGATCCTAATACTTTTATTGGAGGCTATCTTGGAGTGCCGATTTTTTTCGTTTTAACAGGTTATTTGGTTACATGTCAGATACTTAAATCTTATGATGAGGAAGGATACTTTGACGTTAAGAGATTCTATCTAGGTAGGTTAAAGAAGCTATATCCATCTTTAATTGCTGTTTTATGGCTAGCTGCTGCTTATATTATTTTATTTCAACGAAATTTATTAGCGAAATTAAATCAAATTGTTATTGCTAATCTATTAAATGTCTATAATTTCTGGCAAATTTTTAACGGGCAGAGTTATTTTGAGCGTTTTGCGACAAATGAATCTCCCTTCACGCATTTATGGACAATGTCAATCAACGGACAGTTCTATATTTTATGGCCACTAGTGATTTTTTTACTCGTAAAATACGGTAAAAAAAGGAAGAGAATCTTTGAAATTCTTTTTGGTATGTCCATCCTTTCCGCGTTGGAAATGGCAATAATGTATAAAACCGGCGTTGATCTTAATCGGATATATTATGGGACTGATACACGCTTCTTTTCACTTGGTCTAGGTGCCGCGTTTGCAGTTATTTGGCCAATGGACAGAATGAAATCTCGAATTGAGCAAATAGATACGACATTACTTGATATTGTAGGTGCGATATCGCTAGTTACGATGCTCTTTCTCTTCTTTGGTCCAACAATGAATCCAGAAAAGGGCTTCCCATATTATGGCGGCATGCTACTGTTCACTATTTTTACTGTTATTTTGGTTGGCGTCATTGCTCATCCGGGAAGCCATTGGAATAGCTGGCTGACTAATCCAATTTTTAATTGGTTGGGCTCTAGGAGTTATGGTATTTACCTGTATCAATTTCCAATTATGATCTTTTTTGAAGATAAGGTCACTAATATGGCCGATCATGTGGTGTTATACCGACTAATTGAGCTATTATTAATTTTAGTATTCAGTGAAGTTTCATATCGTATTATTGAAAAGCCACTGGGGAAGATTACTTGGGCTAAATGTAAAGCTTTTTTCTTCAGATTACGTGACTTGGATGCCAAAAACAATTTTCTTAGAATAAGAACAGCTTTAATTGGCTTAGTTTTTATCGTTGGTAGTATTGCAATGCTTGTTTCGCCAACGGTTAAGGCGGAAGACTTTAATAAATCCCAACTTGCCTTAAGAATCAGTGCAAATCGAAAGCAACAAAACAAAGATAATAAAGCTTTGATTGCAAAAATGAAAAAGGCAAAAAAGAAGGATGAAAAAAAGAGCAAGCTGATAGCTCAAGCGAAGCGAAGTGCTAAAAAGCATCCTTTAAATCGGTCCTATACAAAATATGGGATTAGCCAAGTTGACCTACAGCTGGGACAAAAAGTGCGCCTTACTGCAATAGGTGATTCGGTCATGGCCGGTTCGAGTAATGACTTAACTAAGTTAATGCCGAAAGCAATTATTGATGCGGCTATTTCACGTCAGCTAAATGTTGCTTTTGGATTGGTTAGTCAATATAAGGCCCAACATGCACTTGCTGACAATGTGCTAATTGGCTTAGGTACAAATGGGCCATTTGCCATGTCTGATTTAGAGCAGTTGATGAAAGAAGTTGGTCCAAAGCGCCATGTTTTTTGGATAAATACACACGTACCAAATAAACCATGGCAGAATCAAGTAAATAAATTACTGGCACATGCGGCGAAACGTTATCACAATCTTACAATTATTGACTGGTATGATTTTTCTAAAAATAAAACTGACTGGTTTTACGAAGATTTGACTCATCCAACACCAATAGGATCAAAGTACTACAGTGCTTTAATCGTCAAAACAATCACAAAAAACGCCAAATATTAGAACGAGGGACATATGGAATTAGAATTTTTAGGAACGGGTGCAGGGCAGCCATCTAAGCAGCGCAATGTTTCGAGTATTGCACTTAAAATGTTAGATGAAATTAACGAAATTTGGTTATTTGATGTTGGAGAAGCAACACAGCATCAAATTTTACGTACAAATATTAGATTGCGAAAAGTGACCAAAATTTTTATTTCTCATAATCATGGTGATCATATTTTTGGGTTACCTGGTTTGCTTGCAACCAGATCGTTTCAAGGAGATGTAGGTCCGATAACTATTTATGGTCCTCCAGGACTAGAACAGTTTGTTCGCACTGCCCTTAAAATTTCGCGTACAAAAATATCCTATCCAATCAAGTTTGTTCAACTTGAAGAGGGTGGTCTAATATTCCAAGGCCAAGGATTTAAAGTATATGCAGAAAAACTTGCGCATCGTGTTCCAAGCTTTGGTTACCGCGTAGTTGAAGATAACCATCAAGGTGAGTTGCTAATGAGTAAGTTAACGCAATATAATATTCCTAATGGACCATTACTTGGTAAACTTAAAAATGGTGAAAAAGTGACCTTAGACGATGGTACAATATTGGATGGAAATGATTTTTTAGGACCAAGTAAGCCAGGTAGGATAATTACAATTATTTACGATACTCGTTCTACGCCAACAATTGCAAAGCTTGCTAAAGATGCTGATGTATTGGTCCATGAATCAACTTTTGCTGGTCATGAAGCCGACTTAGCGCATTCATATTTTCATTCAACAGCGGTTGAAGCAGCTAAAATTGCGCGCGATAATGGAGTAAAGAGCTTATATTTGGATCATATTTCAGCCAGATATTTAGGGGCAAAAGCCAGAAAACTAGTAAATCAAGCCGAAAAAATTTTCCCTAATACGAAATTAGCGAATGATTTTGACCGGGTAATAATTCCAATGGAGGGTGAGCAGAATGAGTGACTCATTAAGAAATAAGGTCGTGGTTGTTACTGGGGCATCCAGTGGCATAGGCCATTCAATTGCTTTAGAAAGTGCGGGACGCGGTGCAACCGTAATTTTGATAGCACGAAACAAAGAAAAGTTGGAAAAGGTAGCAGCTGAGGCACATGAACTATCTGGTGCACCAACTTACAGCTTTGTTACTGATATGAGTGAAAGTGAGCAAATTGATGCTACTTTCAAGGACATTGTTAAAGTAACTAAACATGTTGATTATTTAGTTAACTGTGCCGGCTTCGGTAAATTTGAAAATTTTGTTGAAATGGATCGCCGTGAAGTTACTGCAATGTTCCAAGTTAATGTTTTGGGCTTGATGTACTTTACTAGATTGATCGGAAGACTAATGATGGACCAAAAGACTGGTCAAATCATTAACTTTGGTTCAATGGCTGGCAAGGTTCCAACTGTAAAATCGGCTGCTTATAGTGCATCAAAAGCTGCCGTAATTCAATTTTCAAATGTCTTACGTCTAGAACTAAAGCCATTCGGTGTTAAAGTAATGACGGTCAATCCTGGCCCTGTTTATACGAATTTCTTTAATATTGCTGATAAAAGTGGTGAATATGTTAAAAACGTTGAAAGATACATTCTTGATCCTGATGATGTTGCTTGGCAAGTGGTTCACTTCTTTGGTAGCAATAAGCGTGAATTAAATATTCCGCTTAGTTTGGCCACTTTAGCTAAGCTTTATAATCTATTTCCATCAATTGGGGATAAATTATCCCTTAAGTTTGCCTCAAGAAAGTAGTGCGATAAATGAAAAATAAGACAAGACAAATAAAATTGATCTTAATCTTGATCCTTACTCTTTTAGCAGTGATTTTTGTCGTACTTAATACCAAAAATGTTGCAATCAATTTCGGCTTGTTTAATGTCAAGGTACCACTAATTATTATTTTAGTGTTAATGATTATTATAGGCGTCTTAATTGGCTGGTTTTTTGGAGCAAATGGGCATAAAAGGGACAAGAATAACTAATATATCTTGATTTATTTAAGATACAATAGTATCATTAACAAACGTGAAGTGTTTTAGGCACTGTTTTATTAGTGACCTAAAAACGTAATTCTACAATAAAGGAGATCAAATAAAATGGCAGTTCCTAAGAGACATACTTCTAAGCAAAAGAAACGTTCACGTCGTGGCCATATCAAGTTAGCTGTTCCAGCAATGCACTATGATGCAACTACTGGTGAATACCGTTTGAGTCACCGCGTTTCACCTAAAGGTTATTACAAGGGTCGTCAAGTTGTTAGTGAAACTAACGCAAGCGACAACAACTAATTTAAAGACACCTCAATTAAGGGTGTCTTTTTTTTACCTAAAATTTGTTCACGTAGATAGGATTAGACAAGATGGAATTAGTTTTCTTAAGTTCAAGTGATTTACATGGTTATATATTACCGACAGACTATCAAAGTCGCCAAGATTGCAATGCTCCTTTTGGATTAAGTAGGGTTAGTAGCGTCATCAAGCGTGAACAGGAGACGTATGGAAAGGATAATGTTGTCATTACTGATTCCGGCGATTTTCTGCAGGGCTCGCCATTAGCCTCATTTGCTCGATCAGCTAAAAATATTGTGCAGGTGAAAGAATTTCTTTCTTTATATAATGCAATCGACTATGATGCGCGGTGCTTGGGCAACCACGACTTCAATTATGGACTTAATTACTTAAACTACTGCATTGATAATAGTAGAGCGCCATTTGTAAATGACAATGTTTTAGATGAAAAAAACGGTCAACCAGCTTTTGGAAAAGACTATTTAATCGTCAATAAAAATGGAATCAGGGTAGGATTAATTGGTTCTACAACTAAAAAAGTTCCTTCATGGGAACCTACGGAACATGTCGCGGGGCTTAGATTTGCCTCTGCATTTGCTCAAACAAAGTATTATGCGCAAATTCTACGCCCACAAGTAGATGTTTTAGCCGTAATTTATCATGGTGGCTTTGAAGCTGATCCCGAAAGTGGTATGCAAACTGAACCAGCAACAGGAGAAAACGAAGGCTACAAAATGCTGGCTGAAATTCCAGAAATTGATGTTTTCCTGACAGGGCATCAGCACAAAAAGATGAGTGCGGTAGTTAATAACACAGCAATTGTACAGCCAGGATATCGCGGTGAAGCCGTCGGAAAAGTGGTATTAGAGATTGACGAACAGACTAAAAAAATCATCTCTAAAAAGGCAATGTTGATTGATACTGCAGAAGCCACTCCTGATTCAGAAATTATTAATCTTTCTACGGATTTAAACAAAAATACACAAAAATGGCTGGATCAGCCGATAGCAAAGTTAAGCCAGTCAGCACCAATTGAAGATGCAAATAAAGCGCGGATTGAGGGATCACCGTTTGTTAACTTGTTACAGCAAATGCAACTTTATTTTACTGGAGCAGATGTTTCAGCCACTGCAGTGATGAGTGAAACGGCGAAAGGCTTTAAACAAGAAGTAACAATGCGTGACATTTTGCTAAATTATCCGTATTCCAATTTGTTATGCAAAGTAAAGGTTTTAGGCTCTGAACTACGAGCAATTGTTGAACATAGTTTATCTTTTTTAAAAAAAGATGATCTAGGAAAAATTAGTTTTGCACCTGAATATCAAGATTTATTATTTAACTTTGACGTTTTTTATCCAATTGACTATGAAGCTGATCTTGATAGAGAAGTAGGCCAGCGCTTAACCAAATTTGAGCTAAAAGGCAGAGCAATTGAGCCAGAAAAGAGCTACTACTTAGCAGTTAACAATTATCGGGCAATGGGTGGCGGCTTTTATCCATGTTATAGTCAAGATAAAATTGAGGAAACACTTGATAAAGATTATGTCCAAATGTTTCAAGAATTTTTAACTCAAGCAAAGATACCAGTTGATCCAAGAAAAAATTATAAATTTTATTAAAACAAAAAAGCCGCTAGCAGTCTATGCTAGCGGCTTTTTAAGATCTATTTTAGCTTAGTGTATTGACTTTTATCTTTAACAGAATGAGCTGTAATTGTTGGGATAATAGCGGCAAATAGAACACCAAAAATCACACCAATAATAGCAGCTTCACCTAGGTTGAAGACGTTTTGCGTTAAAGGAGCCGCAATAAAGCCCACAATTAACATATAAACAACGCTCCAACAGATGGTTACAATATAACGTCCCATAGTGTTGCCCTCTTTCATAGGAGAATTTTAGCAAAGTTTGGGCAGGTTTTCAAACTAAAAGAGTAGTTTTTGGTATACTAATTTTAATAGAAGGGAAGATGCCAAATGAAAATTGCTGCTTTACAAAATACAAGTTCTTTCACACTTCTTGAAAGTCCAATTAAAATTAAAGATCTTTTAATTGCCGCTAAAAGTGAAGGTTATGAGGCAGTTAGCCTAACTGACATAAATGTTACCTATGGTCTAGTTAACTTTTTTGAAGTGGCGCAAGATGTTGGCATTAAACCTATTTTAGGGATGCAGCTCAGATTAAACGGCCTAATTGATAATTCGCACCAATATGACATAATTGCATTGGCAAAAACTGATGAGGGCTATCGCAACATTCTACGCTTATCTAGTAGGATTAACTTATTAACTGAGAATGGGGCTAATAAGAAAATACTAACTTTAGACAAATTGGCTAAAGATCTTGGTGATTTAGTTTTAATTGTTCCGGCAAATTCATATAGCGAGTTGCTTAATTTACAAAAGCAGGATGACCAGCTCGGCAACGATTTTGTACGAAAGCTGCTTAATTTGGTGCCAGAAACAAGCTCTCTGTACTTGGGAGTATATGGCTCGAAAAAACAGGAAGTTTATCTTACATATGTTAAAGAACTGGCTAAACAGTTTAAACTACCAATTGTTAGCCTGGAAGATACCAACTACCTGAAACCGCATGATCAATTTTTAAAGAAAACATTACAGGCTGTAAAAAATGGTCTTGTCATGGAAGACATCGAATCACTAGCTAAGCAAGAAGGCTCGCATTATTTACCAAGTACGCAAGAATTAAGCATCAGGTACCATGATTTGGACCTTGATGAAGCACTAGAGAATACTTGGAAAATTGCTGAGCAATGTAACGCTAACATTGTTTTTCAAGAACCTGTTTTACCAAAATATAAACAAAACAAATTTCCAACTTCAAAAGAATATCTTACTTATTTGGCGCAAAATGGTTTGCAGGCTCGGTTTAAAAATAAGTCAATTCCTGCTAATTACCAAAAACAACTTGATTATGAATTAGGCATAATTGATGAAATGGGCTTTAACGATTATTTTTTAATTGTTTGGGATGTAATTAATTACTGCCATCGTGCTAAAATTGTCACAGGTCCGGGACGTGGTTCAGCTTGTGGATCACTTGTTTCATATTCATTGCGGATCACGGAAGTTGATCCAATTGAATATCATCTTCTGTTTGAGCGTTTTTTGAATCCTTCAAGACACGAAATGCCTGATATTGATCTAGATATTCCTGATAATCGCCGAGATGATGTTATCAAGTATATGTTTGAAAAGTATGGGATGGATCATGCAGCGCAAATTTTAACATTTGGTACTTTGGCAGCTAAACAAGTTTTACGTGATACTGGACGTACATTTGGTTTAAGTGAAGCTGAAATGAGTAAGTGGTCGCAAAGTGTGCCGTTTTCTAAAACAAAAATTTCACTTGAAGAGTCTTATAAAAATTCTAATAAAATGCGCTTATTGGTTGACGCTAGTTCGAAGAATAAGCTCCTTTTTGAAACGGCAAAGGGGCTTGAAGGCCTGCCAAGGCATTACTCAATCCATGCTGCTGGGTTGGTTTTAAGCGATAACTCAATTGCAGCGATTTCTGGATTGCAAGCCGGTCAGCTCGGTATACCGATTACACAACAAACTAAAAAGTATGTTGAAAGCCTTGGCTTATTAAAAATTGATTTTTTAGGACTCCGTAACCTAACAATTCTGGGTGACACTGTAGATATGATTCAGAGTCAAGGTAAGACAATTGATGTAAATCAAATACCGCTTGATGATCAAAAGACAATGGAAGCTTTCCAGAAAGGGGATACGGATTTAGTCTTTCAATTTGAATCTGGTGGGATTAAGAATGTTCTTCGTGAGCTTCATCCGGATAACTTTGAAGATCTCGTTGCGGTTAATGCTTTATATCGTCCGGGTCCAATGCAAAATATCCATTCTTTTATTGCTCGGAAAAGAGGAAAGGAAAAAGTTACTTATCCGGATCCAAGCCTTAAGGAAATTTTGGCACCAACGTATGGTATCTTGGTTTACCAGGAACAAGTTATGCAAACAGCTCAGATTTTAGCTGGCTTTTCTTTAGGTGAAGCCGACATCTTACGTCGGGCAATGTCTAAAAAGAACCAGCAAGTCATTGATCAAGAAAAAGATAAATTTATTGAGGGCACAGTAAAAAATGGACGCCCTCGTGAAGTAGGAGAACGTGTATACAGCTATATTGAGCAGTTTGCTAACTATGGTTTTAATCGTTCCCATGCAGTTGCCTATACTAAAATGGCATTTTGGCTCGCATACTTAAAGGTTCACTATCCAGCAGAATTTTATGCCGCAATGCTAAATTCTAATAGTGGTAATCACTTTAAAATTAGTGATTACATTATGCGTGCTCAAGGAGCTGGAGTGAAAATTTTGTCGCCTGATATCAATAAGAGTGATTTAAATTATCAGATGGTTGATGGCCGAATTCTGGTTGGTCTTCGCGCAATCAAGGGTATAAGAATTGATGCACTTAAGGAAATTTTAAAAGCACGCGGAAATAAACCTTTTACTTCATTTACTAATTTTTTGCGTCGAATTGATTCCAAGTTTTTAAAAGTTAAGTTAATTCAACCTTTAATCAAGGCAGGGTGCTTTGATAGTTTAAATAATAATCGAAATGAATTACTCAAAAATAGCCCAGAGATTATTGAAAATATTGAACTAACTGGTAACAATTTGGCTTTATCGGAAAGCTTGGGTGGCGTACCAATAAAACCAGCTGAAGCACCAACTAGTACTGAAAAAGCTGATATGGAGCAAGAAGCACTAGGCTTTTCGACCATGACATCACCAATAGTTGCGGTACAAAAGTATGCCGAAAAATTTCATGCAAAAGCACTTAATGAGTTTGAAATTAACGAAATTGGTGTCGCAGTAGGAAAACTGATGACATTAAAACTTGTCAAAACTAAGAAAAATACAACGATGGCATTTGCTAATTTTGTTGATTCTTCAAGTAGAGAAGATATTGTTATTTTTCCAAATGTTTATGAAAAAGCCCAGTCTATTTTAAAGGAGGGTGATATTTACCTTCTGAATATTAAAGTTCAAAATGATCGCTTTGATTCAAGTAAAAAACAATACGTTTTACTGAACATAAAAGTAGTGAACTTTAAGGGATAAAGCGTTTTTTCTAACAATTTTTGGTGAGTAATGACTGTTAGCGCTAACAAGCAAAAAGACCGATAAAACGGTAAAATAAGTCATTTTTTTGAGATTTTTTTGGCAAAGAATGTTAGAATTTAGTGGATGTGAGAAATTACACAATAAATATTAATGAGGTGAATTCATGAAGCGAATTGGTATTTTAACGAGCGGCGGCGATGCTCCCGGCATGAATGCAGCTGTTAGAGCTGTTACTAAGACTGCAATTCATAACGGGCTTGGTGTCGTTGGTATTCGTTATGGCTTTGCCGGGTTAGTTGCTGGTGACTTTGTTACGCTTACTGCTGAAAACGTTGACCACATGATAAGTTTAGGTGGCACATTTTTATATAGTGCACGTTTCCCAGAATTTGCACAACCAGAGGTGCAAAAAAAGGGAGTTGAACAACTAAAGAAGCATGATATTGACACTGTTATCGTAATCGGCGGTGATGGTTCTTATCACGGTGCCTTAGCCTTAACTCGTCTTGGCATTAACTCAATCGGTTTACCAGGTACAATTGATAATGATATTCCATGTACTGACTACACAATCGGTTTAGATACTGCCTGCAATACTGCGTTAGAAGCAATTGACAAGATTCGTGATACTGCAAGTAGCCACCACCGTGTGTTCATTGTTAACGTAATGGGACGTGGTTGTGGTGATATTGCTATGCGTGTTGGTTTAGCAAGTGGTGCCGATGCAATTGTTGTTCCTGAACGTCCATACGATGTTAAAGAAATTGCTGAGACACTTAAGCGAGGCTTTGCAGCAGGTAAGGATCATGGTATTATCGTATTAGCTGAAGGCGTAATGGATGCCGAAGAATTTAGAACTGAACTTCTAAAATACGGTGACTTTGACGCTAGAGCTAATATCTTAGGTCATATGCAACGTGGTGGATCACCAACAGTTCTGGATAGAGTTAATGCAACTAAGATGGGTAATTATGCCGTTAAGTTGCTTCTCGATGGTAAAGGCGGTTTGGCTGTCGGCATGGAGAATGGGCAACTTGAAACACACGATATCTTAGACCTGTTTGATGATACTCATCGCAGTGATGAGACGTTATTAGATATAAATGATGAAATGACTAAATAATTTAGTCGATTTTGGGGAGAATTTTACATAATGAAGAAAACTAAAATTGTTAGTACTTTAGGGCCAGCTTCAAACGATATTGAAACTATTACAGCTTTGGCTAAGTCAGGCGTAAACGTATTTCGTTTCAACTTTTCACACGGTGATCATGCTGAGCATTTATCACGTATGAAGATGGTTCGCCAAGTTGAAAAAGAAACTGGAATACTTCTTGGTATTGCTTTGGATACTAAAGGTGCTGAAATTAGAACCACTGATCAAGAAGGTGGCAAGTTCACTATTAATACCGGTGACGAAATCCGCGTTTCAATGGATGCTTCAAAACCTGGTAATAAGGACATGATTCATGTTACTTATGAAGGTCTATATGGTGATACTCACGTTGGTGGTCATGTTTTAATTGATGATGGTTTAGTTGATTTATTAATTAAAGAAAAAGACGACTCTAAGAAAGAATTAGTTTGTGAAGCTCAAAATACTGGAGTTATTGGTTCTAAGAAAGGTGTTAACGCACCTGGTGTTGAAATCCGCCTCCCAGGAATTACTGATAAAGACGCTGATGACATCAAGTTTGGTCTAGAGCACGGTATTAACTTTATCTTTGCCTCATTTGCACGTAAAGCTCAAGATATTCTTGATATCCGTAAGCTTTGTGAAGATGCTGGTTGTGATTATGTTAAGATTTATCCTAAGATTGAATCACAAGAAGGTATTGATAACGCAGACGAAATTTTACAAGTTTCAGATGGTTTGATGGTTGCTCGTGGTGACATGGGTGTTGAAATTCCATTTATCGATGTACCATTTGTTCAAAAGGACTTAATCAAGAGAGCTAATGCACTTGGCAAGCCAGTTATCACTGCAACCCAAATGCTTGACTCAATGCAAGAAAATCCTCGTCCAACTCGTGCTGAAGTTTCTGACGTTGCTAACGCAGTACTTGACGGTACTGACGCAACTATGCTTTCAGGTGAATCAGCAAATGGTCTTTACCCAGTTAAAGCTGTTTCAGCAATGGCTGAAATTGACGAAAGAACTGAACAAGAACTTCTTAAGCGTAACACTTTAGCTCTTCAAAGATTTGAAGAATACAAGGGTTCAAACGTTACTGAAGCTATTGGTGAATCAGTTGTCCGTACTGCTCAAGAATTAGGTGTTAAGACTATCATTACTGCAACTAACTCTGGCTACACTGCAAGAATGATTTCTAAATACCGTCCAAATGCTAACATCTTAGCTTTGACTTTTGACGAAAAGATTCAACACTCACTTGGCATTTGCTGGGGTGTTCAACCATTACTTACTGAAAAACCTGCTTCAACTGACGACATGTTTGATGTAGCTGCTAAAGTTGCTAAAGAACAAGGTTACGTTAAGGATGGCGACTTAGTAATCATCGTAGCTGGTGTTCCAGTTGGTGATTCAGGTACAACTAACTTAATGAAGCTTCAAATCATTGGTAGCAAATTAGCTCAAGGTTTAGGCGTTGGTAACGGTTCAGTTGTTGGTAAAACAGTTGTTGTAAACAGTGCTGAAGAAGCAATTAGCAAGACTAATGAAGGTGATATCCTTGTTGCTAAGAACACTGATCCTGATTACATGCCTGCTATTAAGAAGGCTTCAGGTTTAGTTGTTGAAGCTTCAGGCTTAACTTCACATGCTGCAGTTGTTGGTTTATCACTTGGTATTCCAGTAGTTGTAGGTGTAACTGATGCAACTGAAAAGATTGCTGGTGGTACTACTGTTACTGTTGATGCTCGTCGTGGTGCAATTTACCAAGGTGAAGTTTCAAACCTTTAATTAATAACTTTAAACGAAAAAGTCAGCTTAGTTAGCTGGCTTTTTTGTTTTGCTTTTTTCTTATCACCTTGTAAATAAATTAAATTGCTTCTTAAGAAAAATATTACGTGGTAAAATGTTATACTTAGTGAATAGAATATGTAAAATTAAAGGGAGAATTTTATGCTTGGCACAATTGCAAAAGGAAAGGTCATCGATCAAAATGATGATGCCTATTACGTTCAAATTGAGGGTGTTACTTATGAGCTGAAACGTAAAGAAATAACTCAAGAAGAACCACCTAAACTTGGTGATGAAGTAAAAGGCTTTCTGTATGACGATAAACAGCACAATCGCCAAATGACCCAGTTTTTACCTTTTGCTCAAGCGGATCAGTACGGCTGGAGTAAAGTGACAGATGTAAGGTTTGACTTAGGGGTTTTTGTTGATATCGGGTTGCCTGATAAAGATGTTGTTTTATCAGTCGATGATTTACCTTTTAACAAAGATGTATGGCCAAGAAAAGATGATCAGCTTTTAGTTCATCTTGAAACAGATGATAAAGACCGTATCTGGGCCAAGCTGGCAGATGAAGATATTTTTGAACAACTTTCAGCTCACTTTCCAACTGATATGAAAAATAAAGATGTCTTTGGAACAGTGTATTCTAGTCGCGATGTAGGTGCTTTTGTCATTACTAGTGACTATTATTTGGCTTTCGTTCATGCTTCACAAATGGCACAGCCATTACGTGTTGGTGAACAATTTAAAGGTCGTGTAGTGGGCATTAGTCAATATGGACGCTTAAACTTAAGTAGTTTGCCGCGCGCATTTGAAGAAATTGATGATGACGCTCAAATGATTCTGATGAGCTTACGTCGTAAAAGAGATAAGACCTTGCCTTTTTATGACAAGTCAGATGCTCAGAAAATTAAAAACTACTTTGGCATTTCTAAGTCAGCTTTTAAACGTGCTGTGGGCCATTTACTTAAAAACAGATACATTTCAGAAGATAAGGAAGCAGGATCGATTACTTTAATTAATGATCCTGAAGCTGAAGAAAATGAATAAACTGCAAGAAGATGTTGAAGATTATCTGCGCTATAGTCAAATTGAACGTGGATTAAGTGATAATACAATTTTTGCTTATCGACAAGATCTAATGGATTTCTTGGCCTTTTTGAAAAAAGAAGGACTCGATTCTTGGCCAACAAAAGCGGTTGATATAGATGCTTTTTTAGCCGAACAGCGTGATTTAAATAAAGCAACAAGTTCGATTAGTAGGATGATTTCAAGTCTAAGAAAATTTTATCAATGGCTGGTTAGGCAAAACATTCAAAAAATAAATCCCATGCTTGAAATTGATTCACCCAAAAAAGAACACCGTTTACCTGTAGCATTAAGTGTTGATGAGGTAACAAAGTTGCTTGATCAACCCGATGTAACTAAAAAATTGGGCATACGAGATCGAGCCCTGTTAGAAACTTTATATGCAACAGGAATTAGGGTGAGTGAACTAATTAATTTGAAATTTAGTGACCTGCACGAAGAACTAAAGCTGCTGAAAGTATTGGGCAAAGGATCAAAAGAACGTCTGATACCAATTAGTGATGTGGCAATTTCTTGGATTAAGAGTTATCAGGAGAAAGTAAGAGATCCGCTTCTTTTAAAATCTGGCAAATACACCGACACCATTTTCCTGAATAATCGTGGTGGTGCATTGACTAGACAGGCTGTTTGGCAAATTATTAAGCGTTATTGTCAAATGGCTGGAATCAAGAAAAATGTTACTCCACATACATTACGCCATACTTTTGCAACTCACTTGCTTGAAAATGGTGCTGATTTAAGAGTGGTGCAAGAAATATTAGGGCACTCAGATATCAGTACGACGCAGATTTATACTAATTTATCGCAGCAGCATATTTTGCAAGTGTATGCTAAAACACATCCACGAACCTAGGTGATTGTATGCTGATTCAATGTAAAAAAGATAAAGAAAAAGTGGCAATGGGCTTATTGTCCTACTTGCCAGATTTTAAAAATTTGGATAATTTAAGAGACGAAATTGAACTCAATAAAAATAGTGAAGAATTTCGGCTGTTTTTGTATCGGGATGATGATCCTAACTTTGTTGGTGTAATGGGAACTCAATGGGATAATGAGTTTATTGTTGTACGTTATCTCTCACTGGCGCCAGATTATCGTCAAGCCAAAACAGAGAGTAAAATAATGCAAGAATTGGCAAGCAGTAATCCGAACAAAAAGATTACCGCCGTACCAGAATACATTTATTTAGTAAAATATTTAACTAAAGATAATTAAAAGATGAACAGTAATTTAACTTTAGAATTACCAAACTTTGAGGGACCATTAGATTTGCTCCTTCATTTAATCAAATCGCAAAAAATTGATATTTATGATATTCCGATTGCACAAATCACTAGTCAATATTTATCCTATTTGCATGAAATGCAAAGATTAAATTTAAAAATTGCTGGTGAGTATTTTGTGATGTCCTCAATGTTGTTACGAATTAAGTCACAGTCTTTATTGCCCAAAAACGATTTTACGGAAGATGAGGGGCCTGAAGAAGACCCAAGGGATGAACTTGTTCAACAATTAGTGCAGTACTCAGTTTTTAAAAAGATTTCTGCTTATTTTAAAGAACGAAATGAGGAGATTCCGATTACTGCTGCTAAAGAAGAAAGTGTTCCGCAAACTAAAAAAGTTCAGCCGCTACCATTAGGACAAATTACCTCTTCAGAATTGGCAAATACCTTTATTGTGGTTCTGCAGCGGTTAAAAATTAGACAGCCTGATGCTGTCTCGGTTGACGTCAAGGAAACGCCAATTACCGAAATGATTGATTACTTACACCAAAAATTGGCTACACAACGAAAAATTAGCTTTTTTTCTTGTACGGATAAAATGAAGAATTTATCTGATGTAATCGGCTTGTTCTTAGCATTACTTGAGCTTTGTAAAAAGCAGGAAATCAGAGTGCAGCAGGCACATACCTTCGGTGACTTAGAACTAGAAAGAATAGACCAAAATGATAAGTAAAATAGCTCAATTAGAGGCTCTACTATATGTGGCAGGGGATAGCGGCATACTAACCAGTAACTTGTGTGATCTGATGCAAGTGGAGCATGCTGCATTGCGAGAACTGGCCAAGCAGTTAGCTGACAAACTAAGTAAAGACCCTGATTCTGGCCTCCAGGTATTGTATATAAATCACAGCTATAAATTAACTACAAGGCCTGAAGTAAGTGAGTTAGTCTCGAACTTTTTCCAAAAAGATGTTACAAAAACACTCAGTCAGTCGGCACTTGAAATTCTGTCGATAGTTGCTTATAAACAGCCAATTACTAGAGTTGAAATAGATGAAATTAGGGGAGTTAATTCCTCAGGTGCTTTGCAAACCTTGGTTTGGCGCGGTTTGATTAAAACTGAAGGAAAAAAAGATGTTCCAGGACATCCAAATTTATATGTAACTACAACGTACTTTTTACAATATTTTGGCTATCAAAGTTTGGCTGATTTACCTTTAATAGAAGATTTTGAAGATGAGAGCATTAACTCTGAGGGAGAAATTGATTTATTCTCTGCAAGAGGAAAAGCTGATGAAAATATTGCCAAGGCACAAAAGGGAGAAAAATAATGGTCTTACAACGATTACAAAAAGTTATTGCGGAAGCAGGCATTGCTTCACGTCGAGGTGCTGAAAAAATAATTCAAGAAGGTAGGGTAACGGTTGATGGTAATGTCGTTACTAAGCTTGGCACAAAAGTTGATACTTTCAGTAATATTACCGTCGATGGTGAGCCAATTGAGCGTGAGAGTCTGCATACATATCTTTTCTACAAACCGCGAGGCGTTGTTTCAACCGTTAAGGATGATAAGGGACGTAAGACTGTGGTTGACTTCTTTAAAGACGTACCTTATCGGTTATATCCAATTGGTCGTTTAGACTATGATACGTCAGGCTTGTTATTAATGACAAACGATGGTGAATTAGCTAACTTGATGATGCATCCACGTAACAAGGTAGCCAAAGTTTATGTAGCTAAAATTGAAGGTCAATTAACACCGGAAGAAATTAAAAAATTATCCTCTGGTGTAGAAATTGATCATCGTAAAAGCTCACGTGCCAAGGTTAAAGTTGTTCGCACTGATAAAAAGAAAAAATTCCAAATTGTGCAGCTTACTATCCACGAAGGACATTACCATCAAGTTAAGCGAATGTTTAAAGCAGTTGGGCATCAGGTTATTAAACTGTCACGTGAGCGCTATTCATTTTTAACTTTAGAATCTCTTGTTTCAGGAAAATATCGTGAATTATCTCATGCTGAAGTTGACAGGCTAAAGCATGTGGACTAGTATATGTTTGTAATTAAATATAAGTTTGTTGTCTTCATGGCAGGGTGAAAATCCCGACCGGTGGTGAGAGTCCACGACCCACGTAAGTGGTGGAATCAGTTATGATACCGATAGTTAAAGTCTAGATGAAAGAAGACAGACTAAACTTAAGCTGTGAATGATGTATATGAGATATGGGTTCATTCCATTTAAGCGGGTCTGTTGCTAGGAGCAACAGACCTGTTGTTTTTTGGAGGAAAACATATTGAAAAGAAAAAATACTAGTAATTTAGCCAATATTATTGCATACGCTTTAATCGGTACAATTGCATTCATTTTAATGGAAATTGCTTTTCCGTTGCCTGTTGCCAGTTTTTTGAAGTTTGATTTTTCGGATGTTATCGTGACAATTGGAACATTTTTATTTGGACCTTTGCCTGGCTTGTTTATCGCTTTTATCAGAATGGTAATTGATTTGATATATAAGGGTTTCGCGTTACCAAGTATTATTGGTCAATTAGCTGCTTTACTTGCATCCATGTCATTCGCACTACCGTTTTACTTTGTTACTAAAGATCTTTCTGTTGACGAAAAAAGCACAACAAAAAGGCATCTGAAGCCACTTTTGGGAATATTAATCGGGATTGTCGCAATGACAATTGTTTTGGCAACATTGAATGCACTTGTTCTAACACCAATTTATGCTGTATCAACAGTACCAAATCTACCTGCTATTCACGGTTATTCTGGTTTACTTAACTTCACAGAAAAGGTTTATTTAGGGCAATTACTTCATATTCCATCAATGAGTGCTTACATTTTCGGAATCATTGTGCCATTTAATTTATTAAAAGGTGCAATTAATGGTGTAGTTGTATTCTTACTATTTGAAACTGTTTTAAGAAGCTTAAAACCATTCGTGCGTAAATATTTCAAGTTAAATAAATAAGTATGAGAAGCGTTAGGATTTTCCTAGCGCTTTTATTTTTCTTAAACATGTTGTTTTTATTTCAACATCTAGTATAATATAACTTGTTAATTATAAACCAACATGAAAGAAAGGCGTTTATTAATGAAATATGCTGTTACTGCTGCTACAGGCAACTTTGGTTTGTTAGCAGTCAATTATTTATCAAAGTTAGTTGATCCAAAAGATATTATTGTTATCGCTAGAAATGAGCAAAAGGCTCAACAACTTTTCCCAGATTTTGAAATTAGAAAAGGCAATTATGATAGTGCAGAAGAAATGACTGACGCACTTAAAGGAATTGATCGAGTACTCTTTATTTCATCACAGCCTGGTGGTTCGGTAGAGCGTAGTGTTCAACATCAGAATGTTGTTTCTGCACTTCAAAAAAATCATGTGAGTTTTGTAGCTTATACTAGTTTTGCTAATGCGCAATCTTCAAAAACTGCATTGGCAGCTGACCATAAGCTGACAGAAAACCTAATTGAAGAAGCAGACATCCCACATTCATTTTTACGAAACAATTGGTATCTAGAAAATGAGGCTGGCTTTTTTGAAAGTGGAAAGACGAGCCAAAAGGCTATTTACTGGGCAGGTAATAAAGCAGGTTGGGCTCTTGAGCGTGAATATGCGGAAGCTGCTGCAAAAGTTCTTACTTCTGAAAATCCACAAGCAATTTATGAATTTTCAGGCAAAGCAGTTACATATGAAGTGCTAGGAGAAGCTTTAAATAAGGCACTTGCTCAGCCATGTGATGTTGCACAGGTTTCTAAACAGGAGTATACTCTTGATTTAGAAAATCAAGGCTTAGACAATCAAACAGCTTCATTATATGCTTCCTTCCAGGATCCAATTGACAATGGCTCGTTAAATGAGAATAGCAGTGATCTGCAAAACGTACTTGGAAGAGAATTGACTACTCTAAGTGATGGTATCAAAGAGATACTTTCGAAGTAAGGTGAGGACAAATCAAATACTCATATAAATTAAGTGACGCGATTCATTTGCTAGCTTATCTAGTAATATGTTCGGACTGTGACCAATCCAGTAAAGCAATCGCTGCCAGTATTGAAGCAAATCCGAGTGTAATTAGAAGTTTGATGAGTGATTTGAAAAAGTCCAACATCATTACTGGGCGTCAAGGCTTAGCTAAACCAACTCTAACCAGAAATCCTGCAGAAATTAGTATTTTTGATATTTACCAAGCAATTAATATCAATCATCATCTTTTGCATGTTGATCCTGAGACTAATCCCAAATGTATTGTTGGTGGCAATATTCAGGAAGTATTAGGGGAAGTCTATTCTGAAATTGAACAAAGTGCACAACAAAAAATGAAAGAGATTTCTCTACAAGAAGTTGTAAATCAAATTTTGCAAAAAAATAAAGATAAGTAAAGTAAAAAGTAAACTGACTAAATAATCTAGAAAAAGGAATTTTTCTAGATTATTTTTTGTCCATTTTAATAAGTAAATATGCTAAAATTAAGCCAGCTAGGTTGAAGGAGTTTTTTAAATGCAGCAAAACCATGAAGGACCATATAAACACTATGAACGTCCTAGCAGCAAAAGAGCGATAATAAATAAAACTGGCTCTCGAGCATGGCTAGTGGTAGTTATTTTTTTGGTTGTTATCTTAGTGGCACTTGTTCCAGTAGTTCATCACTTGTCTTCGGCTGGAAAAACGAATGAACGGGTTGTTGAATTGCAAAAGTCAACTAAGAAAAAGGTGCATTCTAAGCTTAAGAAGATGCGCAAGAAAAAAACTAAATCTACTGTCCAGAAACAGACAAGGAAAAAGCCACAAGTTAACTCCCAAGGTGAGATTAAAACTAAAAAGAAAATTTCACAGCCAACAGAGTATACTGTACAAACAGGGGATTCTCTGACCAGTATTGCGGATAAATTCCATTTAACAGTTGGTGAGTTGATTCAGATTAATCAACTTGATTCAACCGGTCAAGTTAATGCTGGACAAGTTCTTAAATTAAAATAAATTGTAGAAAGGTTGGGACATACAGTCCCTTTTTTATTGGCATGCAAGTAGCAATTGATGGACCAGCTTCAGCTGGAAAAAGTACAGTAGCAAAGATTATTGCGCAAAAATTGAATTTTACATATATTGATACAGGAGCAATGTATCGAGCTTGTACGGTTATCGCAAAAGAAAATAACCTAGATTATGGTGATGAACAAGGCATCTTGGCTGCAGTTGACCGCAATGAAATTCAACTTAAAGCAATTGACGGTGAGCAAAAGGTATACGCTGGTGATGAGGACATCACTCGTGACGTCCGGCTACCTGAAATTTCCGCCAATGTTTCTCAAGTTTCAGCTCTTCCAAAAATTAGAGAGAAAATGGTCAGTCTTCAAAGAAAAATGGCCGGTGAAATGAATGTAGTGATGGACGGAAGAGACATTGGAACTACAGTTCTACCAAATGCGGAAGTGAAAATATTTTTGGTTGCATCAGCCCATTCTCGAGCACAAAGAAGAATGCTTGACTTGAAACAACAAGGAATTAAAAGTGATCAAACTTTGCAAGAAATAGAGCAGAGTATTCAGGAAAGAGACTATAAAGATTCTCATCGTCAAATTTCTCCTTTAAAAAAGGCGGCTGATGCTGTTGAAATTGACACAACTGAGATGAATATTGATCAAGTAGTTGAAGCAATTTTGGCTCAAATCAAAAAATCTCAAAAAAATATTTAAAAAACGGGCTAAAAGAGTAGAAAAATATCTTACTTTCATTTAGAATTAGATTATGATATTGGGAGGTAAATAATGTCAGAAAACAGTAATCAATTTTTAGATGCATTAAAGCAAATGCAAGGAGTTGAGGTTGGCGATATTGTAGACGTTGAAGTTTTAGACGTTGAAGATGGTCAAATCGATGTTGGTGTAGAAAATGCTGGTGTCGAAGGTGTTGTTCCTCGTCGTGAATTCACTTCAGATCGCAACTTAGACTTACGCGAAGCAGTTAAACCAGGTGATAAATTCAAAGCTTTAGTTTTGAGAAAAGCTGGTGGTGACAAGGAGAACGGTGAATTCTTCTTCTCAGTAACTCGTCTTAAGGAAAGAGAAGCTTATGACGAATTACAAAAAGACTTCGAAGAAGGTAAAACAATCGAAGGTACTGTTACTTCATCAGTACGTGGTGGTTTATTAGTTGATGTTGGTACTAGAGGTTTCTTACCAGCTTCACTTATTTCTAACCGTTATGTTTCTGATCTTAAACCTTACATTGGTAAAACAATGAAGCTTAAGATTACAGAAATTGACCCAAGTAAGAACCGTCTGATTCTTTCTCACAAAGACTTAATCGAAGAAGAACGTGAAGAAGCCTTTGATAAAGTTGCATCACAACTAGTTGTTGGTGATGTAGTTGAAGGTAAAGTATCTCGTTTAACTAACTTTGGTGCCTTTGTTGACGTTGGTGGTGTGGACGGTTTAGTTCACATATCTGAAATTTCATATAAGCACGTGGACAAACCTAGTGATGTTTTGAAGGTTGGTCAAGATGTTAAAGTTAAAGTAATCGGTATAGACGATGACAGACATCGTATCTCCCTTTCAATTAAACAAACAGAACCTTCCCCATTCGAGCAAGCTACTGCTGAATTAAACGAAGGCGATATCTTTGAAGGCGAAGTTAAGTCTTTAACTAACTTCGGTGCTTTTGTTGAAGTTGCTGACGGCATTCAAGGTTTAGTACATGTTTCTGAAATTTCATTTAAGCATGTAGATAAGCCAAGTGATGTTTTGGAAGTTGGACAAAAGGTTAAGGTTAAGGTTTTAAACATTGACCCTAGTGAACGTAGAATTTCTCTTTCAATGAAGGCTGCAGATTCTAAAGGTTCTGAAAATAGCGAAGAATCACATTCACACAGTTCATACAACAAAAACGCAGTTAACAAGAAGTATATGAGCAATGATGACAGCGGTTTTGCATTAGGTGACATAATTGGTGACCAATTGAAAGATCGTCGTTAGTTTTTAATTAAAAGAGCCGACTTTGTTAAGTCGGCTCTTTTATTGTTAGGAGGCTGGAAATATGGTTTTACCCGTAGTTGCTATTGTTGGACAACCAAATGTTGGTAAATCAACGCTTTTCAACCGGATTATTAATGAGCGTTTGGCAATCGTCGAAGACAAGCCAGGGGTAACCCGAGACCGAAACTACGCACAAGGTGAATGGCTAGGGCACAAATTTGATTTGATCGATACCGGTGGTATTACATGGGAAGACGGCCGGATAGAGGATGAGATCAGGGCGCAGGCTGAAATAGCAATTGATGAAGCAGATGTCATAGTTGCTTTGACTAGTGCAACTAATCAAGTAACCAATTTAGACGAACGTATCGCACAAATGCTTTACCAGACTAAAAAACCTGTAATTTTGGCAGTTAATAAGGCTGATAATCCTGAACAAAGAATGGATATTTATGATTTCTACAGTTTAGGTCTTGGCGAGCCAATTCCAATTTCAAGTGTTCATGGTACTGGTATAGGTGATTTGCTAGATAGAATCGTCAGTGAATTACCAAAAGACTTGGACAATAATGACAATGATCAGATTTCTTTCAGCGTTATTGGGCGTCCTAATGTTGGAAAATCATCAATTGTCAACCGGCTACTCGGTGAAAAACGAGTAATCGTGAACAATGAGGAAGGAACAACTAGGGATGCAGTTGATACGCCATTTGAAGGTGAAGATGGCACTAAGTATCGTATAGTTGATACTGCAGGAATCAGACGACGTGGGAAAGTATACGAAAAAACTGAAAAGTACTCTGTAATGAGAGCAATGAGTGCGATTGAACATTCAAACGTAGTTTGTTTAGTTTTAGATGCAAGTACTGGTATCCGGGAGCAGGATAAGCATGTGGCCGGATATGCACATGATGCGGGTCGTGGAATTATTATTGTTGTCAATAAATGGGATTTGCCAAAGAAGAATAGTAATAGTGGCAAGGAATTTGAACAAACAATAAGAGAAGAATTTCAATACTTAGATTATGCACCAATTATTTTTGTCTCTGCTAAAACAGGACAAAATCTTGATCAGATTCCCAAAATGGTTAAACGTGTACACGAAAACCAAGTTCAGAGAATTAGGTCTAGTGTGCTAAATGATCTATTGCTTGAAGCAAGTAAGTTAGTTCCAACACCAATGATTAAAGGAAAGCGTCTTAGAGTATATTACATGACGCAAGTAGCAGTTAATCCACCTACTTTTGTCGTTTTTGTCAATGATCCTGAATTAATGCACTTTTCTTACGAAAGATTCCTGATTAATCAGCTGCGAGATAACTTTGACTTTACTGGTACACCAATCAAAGTTATTGGACGAAAGAGAAAATAACTTTGTATCTACCAAATGAAGAAAAATGGCATTTTTTGACTAAATTACTTGTTGTACTATAGGTTTTGTGCTATTTTGAAACAAGGAAAGAATGATTAGGAAAGAATCATTATTCCTTGTTTCTCTCTTGAGAAATAAGTATGAATTTCTATTATGAAATTCAATTTTGGGAGGTGAATTTCCAGATGGCAAATAAAGCAGAATTAGTTACTGAAGTCGCTTCAAAAACTAAATTGACCAAAAAAGATGCTGCAACAGCTGTTGATGCAATTTTTAATTCAATCCAAGAAGACCTTGCTAAAGGTGAAAAGGTACAATTGATTGGCTTCGGTACTTTTGAAGTACGTCAACGTGCAGCTCGCAAGGGACGTAACCCACAAACTGGTGATGAAATTGAAATTCCAGCTAGTGTTGTTCCTGCATTTAGACCTGGTAAAGCGCTTAAAGACGCTGTTAAATAAAACTAATGGTTCTATCAAAAAAGATGATGGCGTACTTGCTATCATCTTTTTTGATTGTTATTCTTTTAAAGAACATTAGATGATAACTATTTCCATAATTAAAAAGGTGATAATGATGAGCTATTCCGAACAACTTCTTGATTCAATAGAGAAGCAAGATTTTTCGCAAGAAAAGGTTTTACTGAAAAAAGCTTTAGACGAGGATGAACCAGAAGTTTTGGCGTCGCTAGCTGAGAATTTAATGGGACTTGGTTTTACTGACTTGGCCAAGGATGTATATCGAAGTCTAATTGCGAGGTTTCCTAAAGAAGATTTGTTTAAAATTTATTTAGCAGAGATTTTATTAAATGATGGTAAAGACGATGATGGCTTGTCCTTACTTTACGATATTCCTGAGGATTCACCTTCATATCTAGATAGTCTGTTAGTTCAGGCTGATTACTATCAAACCAATGGTTTGCTTGAAACGGCATATAGCAAGCTGAAAAAAGCAGCTAAAATTGCTCCTGATGAAGATGTTGTTAAATTTGGTTTGGCTGAATTAGACTACCTAAGTGGCCACTACGAGCAAGCACTTGATTTATATCGTGACTTGTTGAAACGGCAAAGCACTTTTAGTGAGATCAATTTGAATGACCGCCTGTTTCAGACGCTTGCAAAATTGGGCCGCTATGAAGAAGCTAGTGAAGTAATCGATCAGCATGGTGGCGATATCTTAGATATTGATAGCAAATATCAAGCTGCTCTAATTATGCTTGCTGTTGGCAAAAATGATCAAGCAATTAAGTACCTTGATGAAGTAATTGACCAAAGTCCTGATTATGTTAATGCATATCGCTTATTAGCTACAGCGTATGAAAATAAAAATGATGATGATCAAACCTTACGTTCAGCACAAGCTGGGATTGCTTATAATGAGCTCGACCCAGTGCTGTATTCTAAGGGTGCTAGTGCTGCTGTACGACTCAATGATTTTGCCACTGCTGAGAATTTGCTTCTAAAGGGGTTAAAATTCCTACCAGAAGATATTGATTTACTGTTACAGTTATCAAACGTCTATTTGCAAGAAGGCAAGTATGAAGAAAATTTGCAGCTGTTTAAAGATGTAGATGAAGATGATCTTGATCCACAGGCACACTGGAACTTAGCATTGTCATATCAAGCTTTGGATCAAAATGAGCAAGCAAAAAGTGAATTTCTGCTTGCCTATCCCGAATTTCAAAATAATGCAGATTTCTTGAAACAAATGATTCGCTTCTTTAATACTGAGGCAAATTCACAACAAGTAGTTAAGGAATTGCTTACGCGCTATCTCAAACTTGAACCTGAAGATACTGAAATGCAAGAACTTAATAATGATCTTTTAGATAATTAAAAAAACTTCTTAACTGAGAAAATCCAGTTAAGAAGTTTTTGGTTATTTGGTTTGTTTAAGAAAATGTGTTAAATTTTCTCCTAATATTGTAGCTAGCCTATTTGAATTAATATGGCGCAAGTCAGCTAAGGCAGTGAGCGTTTGTTTCAAGATACCAGGATAGTCGGTTACGCTAACCGGTTTATTTAGTAGCCATTCTACTGAATTCAAACCGTCAGTTTCGATTAACAAATGATCTAATGGAACATTTTGGGCTAATTTAATAACCGCAGGATTGTCTAAAATATCAAGACAAATGCTGAAATAGCAGCCAAGGTCAATGTAGTCTTTTTGATATTTTAGGCAATCATACCAATGCACAAAGTAATTATTGGGATATTGCCGAATTATTGCGAGAATTTCTTTTTCGCAGCCTTTGGTGTGAAGAATAACCGGTTTTTGCTTTTTAGCTGCCCAAGCAAGTTGTTTTCTAAAAGTTTTTGTTTGAAGTTTTATATCATTTTTTGTCCAAACCGAGTCAAGCCCAATTTCACCAACTGCGTCGGCTTGCTCTAAATAAGGAACAATTTCTTCAAACTTTAATTTGTTAACATCCCATGGGTGAATACCAAAACTAAGTGGCTGTCTATGCATGGTTAACTTAGAATTGATTTGCCACTCTTTTGGAGTTTGACAGTTGATAATGGCTTTTATTTGTTGTTTGATTTGCAATTGTGCGAGCTCTTGATTGTTTGCTAGATGGCAGTGCGCGTCAATTAACATTTGCTTTTTTCCTTCTATAATAAAAATTATCAGCTAATTCTATCGTAAATGCCTTTTAAATTATTATCTAATATTTTTAGATAGGAACAAATTCGCAAAATAAAACTCCTGGTTTTCGCAGATCAGCAAGAACAGGGGGCCTTATTGACATGTTGAGTTTTATTTTAGTTACTTACGAATCAGTAAATGTTGTCGTTTTTGCTTATACGTAAATCCTTCACCTAAGGCTTCGTGCACTTCAATTACGCTCACAAATGCTTTAGGATCTTCTGCTGCGATTAGTTCCTTAACTGCAGGAATTTCACGCGGTGAAACTACGAGGTAGATTACAGGACGCTTTGTCTTTTTGTAACCGCCGCGGGCCTCAAGATAAGTAAAACCGCGATCTAGTTTTAAATCAATCATTTCAGCAATCTTTTCATAGTTATCCGAAATGATGAGTAGACCCCTTGCAGAATATGCCCCTTGTTGTACTGTATCCATTACGCGAGACAGAATGAATGAGGCAACTAGTGTATACATAATATGTTTCAAGTCTAAGTACGAAAGAGAAGCAAACAAAATAATTGCATCGCAGAATAATAAAACTTTCCCAGAAGATAGGCCATATTTTATCTGGCAAATTCTAGCAATAATATCAGTCCCACCTGAAGTACCATTATAGCGAAAAACTAAACCTAATCCTATTCCGGAAAGAGTTCCGGCCAAAATTGCGGACAGGAAGAGGTCGTGTTCCAAGTTTAATTGATATATAATAGGAACTAAGCGCCAGAACCACAAGAAAAAAGAGAGCCAAAGTGTTCCCCAAATTGTGTAGGCTAAAAGTCGTTTACCCATAAAACGGTAACCAAGAATTATAAGAGGGATGTTTAATAGAAGTGAAGAAAGTCCCATGTTAATGCCCCAGAAGTGTCTGAGCAAAAGGGTGATTCCACTAATACCGCCATCGGTTAGTTGATTAGGTGCAGAAATCATATCTAAGCTTAGGCCGTATATGGCGCAACCAAGCATTATCATGAATAATTCAAGTATGTTTCTTTTTGTAAGTTTATGCATAAAGTTGTCATCTTTCTTTTTATTTTCATCACCTTAAACGTAACATATTTTGATCTAAAAAACACGAAACAAATGAGTTGATTATTAATGAAAAAAATAAATGAATTACCACCAATTTTTTTATCAGCAATTCCTGTCCTAAAGCGATTAGAAGAAGCTGGTTATGAGGCATATTTTGTTGGAGGTTCAATCAGAGATTTGCTTTTAGGAAGGCATATCCATGATATTGATATTGCTACTAGTGCATATCCTGAAGAAGTAAAATCCCTTTTTCATAAAACGATTGATACCGGTATCAAGCATGGTACGGTAACAGTACTTTTTGAAGGGGAAAGTTATGAAATTACTACGTTTAGAACTGAATCCGGTTATCAAGATTTTAGACGACCTGACCATGTTACTTTTGTCCGTAGCTTAAAAGAAGATCTTAAACGACGTGACTTTACAATTAATGCGCTGGCAATGAATACAGAAGGCGAAATTGTTGATTTATTCAATGGCTTAGGGGACTTGAATAATCACCTAATTAAAGCTGTTGGTGATCCTATGGAACGTTTCCACGAGGATGCGCTTCGAATGATGCGAGCAGTTAGATTTATGAGCCAACTAAAGTTTGATCTTGAGGATGAGACAAAAGAGGCAATTAAGAATTTACATGATCTTTTGCCTAAAATCTCTGTTGAACGGATCCGCGATGAGTTCATCAAAATGGGAACCGGTCCTAATTCACGTCAAGCATTTCAGGTTTTCCTAGATACAGAATTAAGTGAAGGAGTTCCTGATTTTGCAGGTAAAAAAGAACTGTTAAGTATTTTTCCTAGTTTGAAATTTGGTCCAAGCATGGAGTCTAGCTTGTGGGCAATCATTATCATTTTGTTAAAATTGCCTAATGATCAAATCACCAGTTTTATGCGTGATTGGAAAAATTCAAATGCAATGACAACTAATGTAGAACGAATCGTTGAACTATTTGACTTGCTTTCTGAACATAGTCCATCGGATTATGAGCTATTTAAGGCGGGTAAGGATGTTTTGCTAAACACAATCGATGTGGCTAAAATACTTGGACAGCCTGTTAATTCAGAAGCTTTAGTAGACCGCTATACTGCTTTACCAATTAAGTCTTCAGCTGATTTAGCAATTGATGGACGCTTTTTGATTAATGCAGGAATTCATCCTGGACCTGGATTGGGCGAACTTTTAACCGAAATTAAGCAAAAAGTCATTGCAGGTGAGCTTGAAAATAGTGAAGAAGCAATTACGGTTTATTTAAACGGACTCAGTGCCTAAACGTAAAACAAAACTGAAAAGTACATTAAGGCAGAACCTATGATAACAAATAGGTGCCAAATAACATGGATAAATGGTACATTTTTCATCGTATATAAAACTGCACCAACTGTGTAAGATACCCCGCCTCCGACTAGTAGCCAAAAACCGGTTGGACTTAGACGAACATACAAATAGTTGCCTGCTAAAATGACTAGCCAGCCCATTCCGACATAGAGGATTGTATCTAAAATCACGTGCTTGCCGCGGTTAAAGATGTAATAAACAATTCCAAAAATAGCAATTAGCCAGATTAAAGTGAATAACAGCCAACCCCATTTTCCACCTATGGCGACTAATGAAAATGGAGTATAAGAGCCAGCAATTAAGAGATAAATAGAGGAATGATCAAAGATTTGAAAGACATTTCTTGCTCTGGTAAAAATCAGGCTATGAAAAAGAGTTGAAAAAAGATATAGCAAAATCAAACAGACACCATAGACAGTGAATGTAATTAGTCTGAGTGGACTCTGAAGAGAAATAGCTTTAATGATCAACAGAATTAAACCGATAACGGCTAGGAAAAAACCGATTCCATGTGTTACTGCACTTAGTGTATTGTCCAAAATTTGATAATTCTTACTTCTGTTTTTCGGTTCTTGCCAAAACTCTTTAAATTTCATAATGCAACAATCTATCCGCTTTCTTTTTTTTACTGGTTTTTTTGATATAATAATTTATAATTGATTCAGTTCACATTCTATCATAGAATGTGTAAAGCAATTCAGAATTGAGGTCGAGTAAGTTGTCAAGAATAAAAATTTTGACCGATTCTTCTGCACAATTAACACCAGAAGAAATTGAAAAATATGATATTACGGTTGTGCCCTTATCGGTAACAGTTGGCGGAAATACTTATCTTGATGGTATTGAAATTTCCAGACAAGAGTTTGTTAAAAAAATGAGTGAGTCAGCTGAACTACCAAAGACGAGCCAACCATCAATTGGTCGCTTAGTTGATACAATTAACGATTTAACTAGTGATGGTAGTGAAGTTATCGGTATTTTCTTAGCGAAAGTTCTAAGCGGTACAATTGACGCTGCTCGTCAAGCAGTGAAACTTACCGGTAAATCTGACCAAGTTCACATTGTTGATTCAGAGCTGACGGATCGGGCCGAAGGTCTGCAAGTTTTAGAAGCAGCTCGTGATGCCGAAAAAGGTAAATCAATTTCGGAAATAATTGATCATCTTGAAAAAATCAAGAAGACTCAGCGTTTACGGCTGATGATTGTCAACTTGGAAAATGTTATCAAGGGCGGTCGTTTGGGTCCTATTTCAGGTAAAATCGCTAATATGCTTAATATTAGAATTGAGTTACAAATGCCTAACGGCGAATTGAAGGTGGCCAAAAAAGGTCGTGGTAAGAAATTCATGATGGCTTTTGACCAACGCGTGCTTGATGATATTGAAGCAAATAAAGAAAAAATCAAAGAAGTTGGAATTTCTTATGTTTCACTAGATGGTGTTCCGCAAAAATTGCTCGATTTTGCCCAAAAAATTAAAGATATTAATTCAAAAATTGATGTCTTGGTTCGTGAGACCAGTCCAATTATTGCAACACATGCTGGTATGGATGCATATGCAATTTTATATTACACGGAGTAAATAATTGGCCTATCGAGAGAGTTTTTACCGATATTTAATGACATTACGTGACGCTGATTCAAACGATGAAGTTGCGCAATTCGCAAATAATGCTCAAAATGATCAAACTTTTCCTAAACAGGAACAAGACTATGACAAATTGTCTGACTATCTTGAACTAAATGCAGGATATTTGTCTAGCATGAGTATTTTTGATCAAGCTTATCAAATGTATCGAGATAAAATGATGTATTAACAAAGGCCCTTTTGGGCCTTTTAGTGTTAAAAGAAGGCGAAATAATGGCTAATATTCAATGGTATCCTGGTCACATGAACAAGGCGCGTAACCAACTGGAAGATAAGATGGGGTTAATCGACGTCTTAGTTGAAGTTTTGGATGCTCGCATCCCTGAATCATCCCGAAATCCAATGATTAGTGAGCTAGTGGGTGACAAACCACATTTAATTATCCTAAATAAAGCTGATTTAGCTGATCCTGTGATGACTAAGATGTGGCAGAAAAAGCTCAGTGGCAAGGGCAAAGTTGTTATGGCCCTTGATTCATTGCATAGCACTAATATGCAGGTCTTAATCCGAATGATTAAAAAAGCTGCAAGTTCAAAGGTAGCTAAACTTGAATCAAAGGGTGCTTCCAATCCAGTAATTAGAATTGCCTTAGCTGGTGTTCCTAATTGTGGTAAATCAACCATTATCAATCGCTTGGTTGGACGCAATGTCGCTGCCGTTGGTAACAAGCCAGGAGTTACTAAGGGACAAACTTGGTTAAAAGCGCCGTATAACATTCAAATTTTGGATACTCCGGGTATTCTTTGGCCTAAATTTGAAGATCAGGAAGTTGGCTATAAGTTGGCAGCACTTGGTTCAATTAAAGATAGTATTTTTAGTGCTGATGATGTTGCCCTATACTTGCTTTCGAAATTGCGTAAGTACTACTTAAACGATGTCGTTAAATTTGCTCGCTCGACTAAAGAAGAAGTTAGCAAAATTAATGATACTGATTTATTGCTTGCATTAACGGAACAATATGGGATGAGGGATGATTATGACCGCTTTTCACTTTATCTGTTACAGCGCTTGCGCAAAGGTAAAGTAGGAAGGATAACTTTAGACCGCCCATGACAATTAATGAGATAAAAGAACTATTGACCAATGACCGATTAGATGAAACTGAACTTGCCGAACTTGAAAGTGATTCACGTTCAGGTGTCAAAAAGCTCTTGGACAGCTATCGACGTCGTAAAGAAAAACTGGCTCAAAAAAGGGAATCTTTTGAAAAGAGATTTACATATGAAAAAACTTTTTGGGTTAAGAATCAAATGGTTGCTGGTGTCGATGAAGTAGGACGGGGCCCCTTAGCAGGTCCAGTTGTTACGGCAGCAGTAATCATTGATGAGAATTTTGACCTAATCGATGTTAATGATTCCAAAAAGTTAAGTGCACAAAAAAGACTGGAACTTTATCCTAAAATTTTGGAAGAAGCTGTCAGTGTAGCAATCGGTGTTAAAGACGCTGAAGTAATTGATCAGGTTAATATTTATGAAGCTGACCGTTTGGCCATGGCTCAAGCAGTTAATGATCTTGACGTTCGTCCAGATGCCTTATTAGTAGATGCAATGAACGTTCCAGTTGATTTACCACAAATAGAATTAATTAAAGGTGATAGTAAGTCAAATTCAATTGCTGCTGCGTCAATTGTAGCCAAAGTTTTCAGAGATAAATTGATGGAAGATTATGCGGAAATTTATCCCGAGTATCATTTTGATTTGAATGTTGGCTATGGAACTAAAGATCATATTGCTGCAATTAGAAAATATGGGCCGACCCCAATTCACCGAAAAACTTTTGCACCAGTTAGTGATTTTTATAAATAAGAAATTTTGTCTCCTTTTTACGTAATTCTAATTAGGAGGCTTTTTATGAAGATAACAAATTTTCTTTTGCGCTTAAAATTACAAAACGGAATCGGTTATGTTAAGATGTTACAAATTGCTAGTCAATTGCCTACTAGCGAAGTTAATCCTGAAATAATTAAGCAAATGGATTTGCCAAGTAAGTTGATCAAGTCAGCGTTAACAGCATTTTATGATCAACAGGCTGAAGCAAAGATTACGCGAATAAAAAAGCAGTGTCAGATAATTAGTTTTTTTGATCAAGTGTATCCCCAAAAATTACGGGAAATATATCGACCGCCGTTAATTTTGTTTGCGCAAGGTAATTTGAAATTGTTGCAGGAAAACGTCATCACTATTGTGGGTTCGCGTCAAGCAACTGATTATAGTCAATTGGTTTTGAATAAAATAGTGCCGCAATTAGTTAAAAGTAACTTTGTTATTGCCAGTGGATTGGCAATGGGTGTTGATGTAATGGCACACAGCGCTACATTGAATAATGGTGGAAAAACCATTGCCGTTATTGGAAATGGTTTAAATCACTTTTATCCAGAACGCAATAGTCAAATTCAAAGGCAGATTATTAATGAAGGTTTAGTTCTTAGTGAATATTTGCCTGATACACCACCAAGGCCCTTTCGCTTTCCAGAAAGAAATCGAATTTTGGCTGGAATTGCTAACAGCGTAATTGTTACCGAAGCTAAAGAAAAATCAGGTTCGTTAATAACGGCCAATATTGCGCTTCAAGAGAATCGTAATATTTATGCAGTTCCCGGTCCGATTAATAGCCAACTTTCGGCTGGTCCGAATAAGTTAATTGCAGCAGGGGCAACACCAATAACTGATTTTTCTTCTTTAGCTTGAATAAGTTGACAATTGGTAGGCAAATATTCTATTCTCAGACTAGTATTTTTAAATAGATTTTTAATGAGGAGGCTTTTGATGCCTACGAAATCAAAGCCAAGTAAACGAAAAAAGACATTGGTGATCGTTGAGTCACCCGCAAAGGCTAAGACAATTGAAAAATATCTTGGTCGTAATTACCGAGTTATTGCTTCTAAAGGCCATATTCGTGATTTGCCTAAATCACAGATGGGAATTGATTTTGATAATGATTACAAACCAAAATATATTTCTATTCGTGGTAAGGGCGATACGATTAAAGAATTGAAGTCAGAAGCCAAAAAGGCTAAAGAAGTATATTTGGCTTCCGACCCGGATCGTGAAGGAGAAGCAATTGCTTGGCACGTCGCGCATACGCTAAATTTGGATGATACTGCTAAAAATCGTGTAACCTTTAATGAGGTTACTAAGGATGCAGTTAAAAACAGTTTTAAAAATCCGCGTGCAATTGACATGGACACGGTTAATGCGCAACAAGCAAGAAGAATTCTTGATCGAATTGTTGGTTATTCACTTTCGCCAATATTATGGGACAAAGTTAAAAAAGGTTTAAGTGCAGGACGTGTTCAATCTGTTGCACTCAAGCTGGTAATTGACCGCGAAAAAGAAATTAAAAACTTCAAGCCTGAAGAATATTGGACAATTGACGCTGAGTTTAAAAAGAAAACTAAGTCATTTAAAGCATCTTTTTGGGGTGTTGATGGTAAAAAGCAAGAACTACCTAATAATGAAGCAGTTCAAAAGGTTTTGGCCAAAATTGATAAAAAGAAACCGTTTGAAATTAATAATGTTTTAAAGCGTGAACGTCGTCGGCAACCTGCAGCTCCTTTTACGACTTCAACGCTTCAACAAGAAGCCAATAAGCGGTTGAACTACCGTACAAGAAGAACGATGAGCATTGCTCAGCAGCTTTATGAAGGAATTAGTTTGGGTAAACAGGGGACAGTAGGTTTGATTACCTATATGAGAACCGACTCTAAGAGAACATCACCAGTTGCTCAAGCAGAAGCTTCTAAGTTCTTAAATGAGAAGTATGGCAAAGAATACGCGGCCAAAGGTGCAAGGCACTTCAAAAACCAGGAAGATGCTCAGGATGCCCACGAAGCAATTAGACCAACTAGTGTTTACCGCACACCCGAATCCCTCAAATCCGTATTAACAACTGAGCAATATCGTTTGTATAAACTGATTTGGGCACGGTTTGTTGCAAGTGAAATGACACCAGCAGTTTATGATACTGTTAGAGCAGATATTGAACAAAATGGTGTTACATTTAGGACTACTGGTTCAAAAATGAAATTTGCTGGTTTTACAAAAGTTTATGATAACTTGCAAGAAAAGAATATTGAGCTTCCAGATTTAAATGATGGAGACGAAGTTAAACTTGCAAAATCCGATAATAAGCAGCATTTCACTTTACCACCTGCTAGATATACAGAAGCAAGTTTAGTACACACGCTGGAAGAAAATGGTGTTGGTCGTCCGTCAACATATGCACCGACTATTGACACGATTCAAAGACGTTACTATGTTAAGCTTGAGGCTAAATCGATTGTACCAACTGAGTTGGGTGAAATCGTTGATAATTTAATCGAAAAGTTTTTCCCAGATATTGTTAATATCGACTTTACTGCTCAATTAGAGAATGACCTCGACAGTATTGAGGCTGGTAAAAAGAACTGGGTAAAAGTGGTTGATGAATATTACCACCCATTCAAGAAAGAACTAGATAAAGCTGAAGCAGGGATTCAAAAAGTTCAGATTAAGGATGAGCCTGCTGGATTTAACTGTGATATCTGTGGTGCCCCTATGGTCATCAAAATGGGACGCTATGGTAAGTTCTATGCTTGTTCACGTTTTCCTGATTGCCGTAACACTAAGGCAATTGTCAAAAAAGTTGGCGTTACTTGTCCGAAATGTGGCAAAGGAGACGTTGTCGAGAAAAAATCTAAGCGTAATCGTAAATTCTATGGTTGTTCGCGTTACCCAGAATGTGACTTTGTTTCGTGGGATATGCCGATTAGCCGTAATTGTCCAAATGATGGACATTTCTTAGTTGAAAAGAAAACTAAAAAGGGCTTAGTAATTTCATGTCCAAATGGTGACTACAAAGAAGAACCTAAGGATGAAAAAATAACAAAATAAAATTAAATTTATGTAAATATCATCAAATCGTTTTGATTTGATGATATTCTTTTATTTAAGCTTAATTTAACTGATTTTTAGTAAAGGAAGATATAAACATGCCAAAAAGTGTAACTGTTATTGGTGGTGGCTTAGCTGGAAGTGAAGCTACCTGGCAATTAGCAAAACGCGGGATTCCAGTTGATCTTTATGAGATGCGCCCTAAAAAGATGACGCCTGCACATAAAACGGGTGAATTGGCCGAGTTAGTGTGCACAAATTCAATGAGATCCAATCAACTATCTAATGCCGTTGGATTATTAAAAGAAGAAATGCGTCAACTAGATTCGTTAATTATTGAAGCTGCCGATAAAACACAGGTTCCAGCTGGAGGAGCTTTAGCAGTCGATCGTGATGAGTTTAGTGAATATATCACGCAAAAGCTTCATGCATTGCCAAATATCACTTTTCATGGAGAAGAAATTACTGAATTGCCTAAAGATGGTATTACGGTAGTTGCAACTGGCCCATTGACTAGTGATGCATTAGCAGATCAAATTAAACAATTTTCTGGTACTGATAGCTTACATTTCTTTGATGCAGCAGCCCCAATTATTGCGGCAGACTCAATTGATATGGATATTGTTTATAAAAAATCACGTTATGACCGTGGTGATGCCGCATATCTTAACTGTCCAATGACACAAGAAGAATATGAAAAGTTTGCTCATGAATTGGTTAATGCTGAAACTGCTGAAATGCATAGTTTTGAAAAGGAAGATGTTTTTGAAGGCTGCATGCCAATTGAAGTAATGGCCGGTCGTGGTGAAAAGACAATGCTCTTTGGTCCACTTAAGCCAGTTGGCTTAGAGGATCCGCATACCGGAAAAACTCCTTATGCGGTTGTTCAACTGCGTCAGGATAATGCAGCTGCTTCAATGTATAACATTGTTGGTTTCCAAACTCATCTTAAGTATGGTGAGCAGAAGAGAGTCTTTTCGATGATTACAGGTTTGGCAAATGCACGCTTTATTCGCTACGGTAAAATGCACCGCAATACTTATATGGCTTCTCCTGAAGTCTTAGCAGCTACTTATGAAGCTAAAAAGCAACCGGGACTCTTTTTCGCTGGTCAAATGACTGGAGTTGAAGGTTACGTTGAGAGTGCTGGCAGTGGTTTAGTTGCTGGTATTAATGCAGCAAAGACTGCCTGTGATCAAGCTCCTGTTGTCTTTCCGAAGGATACTGCACTTGGTTCAATGGCCAACTATGTTACAACCACTAGTGTTAAACATTTTCAGCCAATGAATGCCAGCTTTGCTCTGATTCCTGGTTTAGAAGGAAAGAAAATTCGCAATAAGCGTGAACGGCATGAAAAAATTAGTGAACGTAGTTTAGCAGATCTTGCAACTTTTAAGCAGGAAGAATTGATGTAAAAATGACAGGTGCTAATGAAAGTGATGAACTAACGCTTTTTATTTCTTATCTTCAAAACGAACGACATTACAGTAAAAATACGGTCATTTCTTACCAAAATGATTTGCTTGAGGCAAAAGCATTTTGGCAGGATAATGGTGGTTTTGATGGCTGGAAAGAGGTTACTAGACGGGATGTTGAGCTTTTTATACAAAATCTCGCAGAGCGCAAAGTAGCAAGGTCCACACAATCACGAAAAATGTCGAGTTTGCGGTCATTTTACCGCTTTCTAACTAAGCGGAAAATTGTTAAAATAGACCCAACGCAAACGGTTGTTTTGCGCGCTAAAGATCATAAACTACCGCAGTTCTTTTATGCTCCTGAAATCAAGCAAGTTTTTGATTCACTTAAGTCCAATGAGCCATTAACAATGCGCAATCTAGCAATGTTTGAATTGTTTTATACAACTGGCATGCGGGTAAGTGAAGTAAGTGAACTAAAAATTGAGCAAATTGACTTGGAGTTAAAGATCATCCTAGTTCATGGAAAAGGAAATAAAGATCGTTACGTGGCTTTTGACAAGCAAACTGAAGAAGCACTGTCGAACTACCTGAATGAAGGACGACCTAAGCTTTTGAAAAATTCAAACGATACTAAAACTGTTTTTTTAAATAATTTAGGGAAGCCACTAACTACGCGCGGAATTGAATATATTATGCAAAAAGTATTTAATAATGCGGGGATAAACGGAAAAGTTCATCCCCATGAATTACGCCATTCATTTGCGACAGCTATGCTTAATAATGGTGCCGATTTGCGTAGTGTTCAAGAGTTATTAGGACACATTAATTTGTCGACAACACAAATTTATACTCACGTAACAATGAGTCATTTACAGGCAAATTATGATCAGTTCTTTACACGTAATGATAAGAAAGATGAGGCAAAATAATGACAACTATATGTTCAGTAAGATATAACGGAAAAACTGCAATCGCAGGTGACGGTCAGGTTACTTTAGGTGAAAAGGTAATCGCAAAAGCAACAGCAAAAAAGATTCGCCGGATATACCATGATCGCGTGGTTATTGGCTTTGCTGGTGGTGTTGCCGATGCAGTTAGCTTACAAGATATGCTAGAAGGAAAACTTGAAGCGTTTGGTGGCGATTTGCGTCGTGCTGCAGTTGAAATGGCACAGTCTTGGCGAAAAGATGCTACTTTGCAAAAGCTAGACGCAATGTTGATTGCATTCGATGATAAGGACTTGTTACTAATTTCAGGAAACGGAGAAGTTCTTGAGCCAGATGAAAACGTAGTTGCAATTGGTTCTGGTGGTAATTTTGCTCAGGCTGCAGCAATTGCTATGATTAGACATTCTTCTGATATGTCAGCCAGTGAGATTGCTCTTGAAGCTGTTGAAATTGCTTCTGGAATCGATATTTTTACCGATGATCAAATTCATACGGATGAACTTTAAAGGTGAGTGAATAAGTAATGGAGATCAAAACACCCAAACAAATTGTTAGCTTATTAGACGAATATATTATTGGTCAAGATGAAGCTAAAAAAGCTGTTGCAGTGGCTCTTTATAACCGTTATCGACGCATGCAACTGCCTAAAAAGATGCAGGAAGATATTACTCCTAAAAACATGTTAATGGCAGGACCAACTGGGGTCGGAAAAACAGAAATTGCTAGAAGACTGGCAATTATTGTTGATGCACCTTTCGTCAAAGTTGAAGCAACCAAATTTACCGAAGTTGGTTATGTTGGGCGTGACGTCGAATCAATGGTACGTGACTTAGTCAGTGAAGCTGTTCGAATGGAAGAAAAGGATCAGTTTGACCATGTTCGTGCTCAAGCAGCAAAAGAAGCAAATAAGACAATTGTACGTTTGCTTGTTCCTGGCATCAAAAAAGAAAAAAGAAGAAATCAAATGCAGGAATTGCAGGACATGATGTCAATGCTCATGCCAAACGAGCAAAATGCTAATAACGTTCCTGAAGCTGACCAAGAAGAAGTAACAGATGAAATCAGAAATGAGCGTTTGTCAGTTGCTGAACAACTTGACAAAGGCTTGCTAGAAGACCGTGATGTGACGATTGAAGTAGAACAAGCTCCAAAAATCAACCCAATGGGTAACATGATGAACCAAATGGGCGTGGATATGGGCTCAATGCTTAATGAAATGATGCCAAAGAAACGTGTTAAACGGACCATGTCTGTTAGGGATGCCCGTGAAGTTCTAATTCAAGAAGAATCAAAGAAGTTAGTTGATTATGACTCAATCTATCAAAAGGCAATTGAGCGTACATCAAACAATGGTATTATTTTTATCGATGAAATTGATAAAATAGCTGCTGGAAACAAGAAGACTTCGGGAGAAGTGTCCCGTGAAGGTGTTCAACGCGATATCTTACCAATTGTTGAAGGATCAACCGTTCAAACCAAGTATGGTCCTGTATCAACGGATCATATTCTCTTTATTGCTGCCGGTGCCTTTTCAGAATCTAAACCAAGTGATTTAATTCCAGAACTTCAAGGTCGCTTTCCTATTCGAGTTGAGCTTAATGCTTTAACTAAGGAAGATTTTGTGAAGATTTTGAAAGATCCAGCAGATTCTCTGCTTGAGCAATATGTTGCATTGATGAAGGCTGACGGCATCAAATTAGTCTTCACAAAAGAAGCAGTTGATAAAATAGCTCAAATAGCGTTTGATGTTAACCAGGGAACGGATAATATTGGTGCTAGAAGACTATCAACTATTTTGGAAAAGTTGCTTGAAGATGTTTTGTATGAAGGCCCTGACATGGCAATGGGTGAGATTACAATAACTGAAGCATATGTTGATGAAAAACTTAGTGATATAATAACAAATAAGGATTTAACTAAGTTTATTCTTTAACAAAAGGCGATGATTTAACATGGATTACACAATTAAAAACAGCATTTTGCAAGTCACAATTGCAAGCAGGGGTGCTGAAGTCCAGAGTGTTAAAAGTTTACATAGTGGGTATGAGTATATTTGGCAAGCCGATCCAGCGGTCTGGAATCGACATGCACCGATTCTATTTCCAATTGTTGGTAGACTAAAAAATGATGAATATACTTATCAAGGCAAAACCTATCATTTAAATCAACATGGTTTTGCACGTGATCAAGAATTTAAAGTTGAGCAACAGACTGATGAAAGTATTACTCTTCTACTGACTGATAATGAAGAGACAAGAAAAGTCTATCCATTTAAATTTGAATTACGCGTAAACTACAACTTACTCAACAATTTATTGGAAGAAAATTTCAGTGTGGTAAATAAGTCCGATGGTGAAATGATTTTTGGGATCGGTGGTCATCCTGGCTTTAATATTCCAACTACTTCTAAGCTAACAAAAGAAGATTTCTACTTTAGTACTAAACCATCCCGTGCAAGGGTACGGATTCCTTTAAAGGGAGCCTATTTGGATTGGCAAAATCGTTCTTTAGCTTCAACTAATAGTCTGATTACGCTGAGTAACCATTTGTTTAAGGATGATGCATTAATTTTCCAATTACGTGGTCATGATAATCGGGTTTCTCTTAGAACAGATGCAAACAATTTCCACGTTAACGTTTGGTTACGGGATGCTCCATTTGTTGGTGTTTGGTCGCAATATCCAAAAACAGCTGACTATGTTTGTATTGAACCTTGGTGGGGAATAGCTGATCGAAGTGATACCAATCAAAAGCTAGAAGAAAAATATGGGATGAACCATTTGGCTGCAGGTGAAACATTCACTGCTGGCTTCAGTATGGCGTTCCATGATAAAGATGAATAACTTATAACTAAGCAAAAAAGTATGGCGACTAGTCATACTTTTTTTGTGCAATCAAAATTGAATGATTAAAATATTTTTCCTACTGATTTTAATTATAATTAGCAATTTTTTGTATAATTCAAATCACTTATTGATAAATGACCTACTATTTAGCACCACTATATATTGTGATAATATTCTAGAAGAGTCAAAGTTTAGTGCTAAGGAAGGAAAAATTAATGACAAACAATAAGAAACTCGTAGGAGCAATTATTGCAGTTGGAGTCCTGAGCTTTTTGGGAATTGTAATTGAAACTGCGCTAAATATCGCTTTTCCGCAGTTAATGAAGCAATTTGCAGTTTCAGCAAAAACAGTTCAATGGCTAACTACAGGATATATGCTTGTTTCAACGATCATCATCCCTTTCGGGTCATTTTTGCGTAAAAGGTATCGAGCAAGCGCCTTGTTTAGGGTTGCGGTCATCTCTTTTTTGATTGGAACAATCATGGCAGGATTCACGACCAGCTTTACGATGCTCTTAGGTGGCCGTCTCCTACAAGGAATTGCAGATGGAATTGGCCTACCATTAATGTTCTCTTTAATATTGGAGCAGGCACCAAAAGAGAAGGTTGGAACTTTGATGGGCATCGGAACACTAGTTATTGCCTTTGCCCCTGCTGTTGGTCCTGCATATGGTGGTCTTGTTTTGAACTATTTACCATGGCAAGCCTTATTTATTCTAATTATTCCGATAATCATTATTACCTGGTTATTAGGAGAACGAAGTATTGTTCAAGTCAAACAGCCAGTTCATGTACCATTTGATTTCCAAGGTGGAGCTTTTTTAAGTGTATTTTTGGTGTCGACTTTATGGTTGCTACTTGATTTAACTGACCAGCAATTTGGCTTAAGACAGATTGTTTTACTGCTTGTTGCGCTAATTAGTTGCTTAGTCTTTGTTTATTGCGAACAAAAGAGTGATCATGCTGTAATCAAACTAGCTCTTTTTAAAAGTGTGCGTTTTGATGGCTTACTAATTGCCTTTTTCTTATTGCAATTGATTTCGCTATGCCTATCTTTTTTACTTCCCAACGTTTTGCAAACAGCATTTGCGCAGACAGCTGCAAATACTAGCCTGCTTATCCTTCCCGCCGCAATTACAGATGCTATTGTTGCAGCGTTGGCCGGCATTATTTACGATAAAACTAATCCGCGTCTGCCGATAATTTTAGGTGTAATTATTATTTGCTTTAGCTTTTTGATTGCAAGTTTCAATGGGTCATCGGCTTCTATCATAGTGATTAGTTATGTAGTTTTTATGATTGGCTTGGGTCTGAGCTACAGTAATATTATGACGTTTAGTTTAGCAAGGCTTGAAAATGAGGAGTCTAATGACGGCAATGTGATTTTTATGACGGCTCAATCTTATTCTGGTGCAATGGGCACAGCTATGGCAGCGTCACTTTTGACTTGGGGTCAAGCCCAAAGTAAGGATATTGTGTACGGAACACTTGCCAGTCTAAAATTAAGTTTTGAGGTGCTTTTGCTAATCTCGGCTATTGTAGCTGTACTTTGTGTAGTTAGCTTAGTTGAGTTTAAGCGAAAGTAGGATATCTTTTTCCTGCAAAAAGATGCCAAAATATTCCGTTGCGAACTTTTGTTCTTATAACTATAATAAAATAGCTAGCAAATAGTTGCTAGCTGTATTTATTCACTTAATGTTTATAACTTGTTGTGTTTTTTCTTGTACCAATACCATAATCCGAACGGAATAATGTTTTCTTGATGGTTAATTAGTCGCTTAATATTGCTGCGGTGCCGGATAAAAAGTATAACCATAATGCAGCCAACGATAATTTCAAGGAAAAGGTCATGAAAAAAGAAAGTGCTAATAAAAATTAGGACAACCGCAATTAGACTGGCTAAACTCACATATGAAGTAATGAAAACAAGTGGAAGAAAGATTAGGGCACAAACGCCGAAAAACTTTAGGTTGTAGCCTAAAAAGAGACCGGCACTTGTTGCAACTGCTTTACCACCCTTAAATTTTAGAAAAATTGAAAAAGTGTGACCTAGAATTGCTAGGCCACCGGAAATTAATAGTAAGTATTTAGGACCAGCAATATGAAATAGACGTGGCAAGTTAGTAGCTAAAGTTCCTTTTAGAACGTCAACTACTAAAACAAAGCTCCCGGCAAAAGGACCTAAAACTCGAAAAGAGTTTGTGGTACCAATGTTGCCTGAACCATAGTCACGAATGTCTTCAGCAAAAAATATTTTTCCGATAATTACCCCAGTGGGGAAGGAACCTATTAAGTATGCTAGAATAAATACCAGTATTAATTTTAGATTTATCATTTATATCCTGCTCTCTTAAAGTCTAAGGCTATTTTATCAAAGATTACTTGGCTTGAGGATTAAAATATATAAATGATTGAAAACTGGAGGAATTTATTTGGCTAAAACAAATAAAAACGCAAATTCTTACGATGATTCATCGATTCAGATTCTTCATGGTTTAGAGGCTGTTCGTAAGCGTCCAGGAATGTATATTGGATCAACTGATATTCATGGCCTGAACCAACTAGTTTACGAAATTGTCGATAATTCTGTTGATGAAGCAATGGCCGGATACGGTCAGGAAATTGATGTTACAATTCATCAAGATAACAGTGTCACCGTGCGTGATTTCGGGCGAGGAATGCCTACTGGGATGCACAAATCTGGTCGCCCAACAATTGAAGTTATTCTGACGGTTCTTCATGCTGGAGGAAAATTCACTGAACAGAACTACAAGACATCAGGTGGTTTGCATGGTGTTGGTTCTTCGGTAGTTAATGCTTTATCCAGTTATATGGATGTAAAGGTTGTTCGTGATGGTGTTGCGTATGAAGAAGAATTTAAAGACGGTGGGCATCCAGTAGGTACTTTAAAACGTTTAGGTAAAACTAAAGAAAAAACAGGAACCTGCATTACCTTTAAGCCAGACGAAACAATTTTTTCTACTATTAAATATAAGTACGAAACAATTCAAGAACGAATTCGTGAATCTGCTTTTCTATTAAAGGGTGTGCGCTTTGTTTTAACTGATGAGCGCGAACCACAGCATCATGATGATTTTAAGTATGATAATGGGATTGAGTCCTTTGTATCCTACTTAAATGAAGGTAAAGAAACCCTTAATGATGTCTTCTACTTTGATGGTAAGCAAGACGAAATTGAAGTTGAATTCAGTGGCCAATACAGTGATAGTTATTCAGAAAACTTAGTTTCGTTTGTCAATAATGTGCGGACTGCTGACGGTGGTAGCCATGAAGTGGGTGCTAGAAGCGGATTTACTCGTGCGTTTAATGACTATGCTAAAAAGCAAGGCTTACTAACCAAAAAAGATAAGAACATTGATGGCTCTGACTATCGTGAAGGTTTAAGTGCTGTTTTGTCTGTCAAGATACCTGAAGAGCAGCTAGAGTTTGAAGGGCAGACCAAAGGCAAACTAGGTACACCTCAAGCAAGATCCGTTGTAGATGCGATTGTTTACGAAAAAATGTCGTACTATTTGATGGAAAATGGTGAACTAGCTCAGGAGCTGGTCAAAAAGGCACAGCGAGCAAGGGATGCACGTGAAGCAGCCAAGAAAGCTAGAAACGAAAGTCGTAATGGCAAGAAACGTCGTAAAAAAGAAGTTCTATCTGGGAAGCTAACACCAGCGCAATCTCGCAATCCTAAGAAAAATGAACTTTTTCTAGTGGAGGGAGACTCAGCCGGTGGTTCTGCTAAGCAAGGCCGAGATCGTCGTTTCCAAGCAATTTTGCCTTTACGTGGTAAGGTTTTAAACACCCAAAAGGCTAAATTACAAGATATTTTTAAAAACGAAGAAATTAATACTATGATTTATACCATCGGAGCCGGTGTTGGTGCCGAATTTAAAGTCGAAGATTCTAATTACGACAAAGTAATCATTATGACGGATGCCGACGACGATGGAGCTCATATTCAAATTTTGCTATTAACCTTCTTTTACCGCTACATGAGACCTATGATAGAGCACGGTAAAATTTATATTGCATTGCCCCCACTATATCGTTTACAAAAAGGTCGCGGGAAGAAAGCTCAAGTTAAATACTCCTGGACTGATGAAGAACTTGTAAATGATGAAAAGGAAATGGGTCGTGGTTATTCTTTGCAGCGTTTCAAAGGTCTTGGTGAAATGAATGCAGAACAACTATGGAATACTACAATGGATCCAGAGACCAGAATGCTGATTCGCGTTAAGATTGATGATGCTGCACTAGCTGAGCGTCGAGTAACTACTTTAATGGGTGACCAAGCAGAAGCTAGAAGAAATTGGATTGAGGAAAACGTCAAATTTAGATTAGGCGAAAATGCTTCAATTCTTGAAGAAGAAAATGAATAGAGGGGTTTAATTAATGGCTACAAAAGAACGAATTCGTGAAATGCCACTTGAGCAAGTCATGGGTGAACGTTTTGGAAGGTATTCTAAATATATTATTCAAGAAAGAGCCTTACCTGATATTCGTGATGGCTTGAAGCCCGTACAAAGAAGAATCTTGTACGCAATGTACCAAGATAATAATACTTATGATAAGCCATTTAAAAAAGCTGCTAAGGCGGTTGGTAATATCATGGGTAACTTTCACCCTCACGGTGACAGCTCTATCTATGGCGCGTTAGTCCACCTTTCTCAAGATTGGAAAATGCGTGAGCCGCTAATTGAAATGCACGGTAATAATGGCTCAATGGACGGTGATGGTCCTGCAGCCATGCGTTATACGGAGTCTCGTCTAAGCAAAATTTCCAATATGCTTTTGGAAGATATTGATAAAGATACTGTCAATATGGTGCTTAACTTTGATGATACTGAATATGAGCCGACAGTTTTACCTGTACGCTATCCCAATTTACTTGTTAATGGTTCAACAGGAATTTCTGCTGGTTATGCTACAGAAATTCCACCACATAACTTATCTGAAGTAATTGATGCGACTATCTATCTCTTGAAGAATCCTGATGCAACACTTGATGATTTAATGAGGTTTGTTAAGGGACCAGATTTTCCAACTGGAGCGATTGTTCTTGGTAAAAAAGGTTTAAGAGAAGCATATCAAACTGGCCGTGGTCGTATTCAGGTTCGTGCTAAGTCAACAATTCAAGAAATCCGCGGGCATCGCGAAGAAATTATCATTACAGAGATACCTTACGCAGTAAATAAAGCTTTACTTGTCAAAAAGATGGATGAAATCCGTCTTAACAAAGAAATTGATGGTATTGCGGAAGTACGTGATGAGACTGATCGTCATGGTTTATCCATTGCGATTGAACTAAAAAAGGGTGCAGATGCGCAAAACATTTTAAACTACTTGTTCAAGAACACCGAATTACAAGTTTCCTATAACTTCAATATGGTTGCCATTGATCATATGACGCCAATGCAAGTTGGGTTGAAGCATATTCTTTCTTCATACTTGGAGCATGAAAAAGATGTTGTCATTAAACGGACAAAGTATGACTTGAATAAAGCAGAAGCACGTCTTGAAATTATTCAAGGTCTGATTCATGCGATGGATATCTTAGATCAAGTAATTAAGGTTATCCGTGCATCTAAGAATAAGACTGAAGCTAAGAAAAATATTTCGGAGCAATTTGATTTTACTGAGCGTCAAGCAGAAGCAATCGTTTCTCTGCAACTGTATCGCTTAACCAATACCGATGTTGATGCCTTGGTAGCTGAGCAAGCAGAACTTGATAAAAAAATTGAGCAGTATCGTACACTTCTGTCCGATTCAAAGGTTTTAGACAAGGAAATTATTAAAGAACTGTCAGCTGTTAAGAAAGAATTTGGAAATCCACGAAGAACAGAAATTTCATCAGAAACAGCACAAATTAAAATTGATGAAAAGGCGTTAGTAGCGGATGAACAAGTTCGTGTATTGATTAGTAAAGACGGCTATTTAAAGCGCTCTTCATTAAGATCATGGCAGTCAAGTGATGATGAAGAAAACGGTCTTCCTGATGGGGATGAAGTCGTATTTGAGAAGACTTTGTCTACGCTTACTTGTCTATATCTCTTTACCAATCATGGTAATGTGATTTTCCGTCCCGTTAACGAACTAATTGAGACGAAATGGAAAGATACTGGACAGCACCTATCACAAGAAATAGGTCTAAATAATGATGAACAAATAATTCGTGTCTTTGATTTTGAGCAGTTAGATCAAAAGGTTAACTTTTTAATTGCAACAGATGATGGCTATATTAAGCAGCTACAATTAACAAACTTACAGCCAACCAGAACATATAAATCGCGAGCAATTACTGCGATTAAGATGAAAAACGCTGATAGTAAGGTTGTACGAGCTGACGTGGTTCAACCGGATTCTAAGCAAGAAATAATTTTATTTACTCATAATGCTTATGCAGTTCGCTATGATATTAGTGAAATACCTGAATCGGGTGCAAAGGCCGTTGGAGTTAAATCAGTTAATCTGAAAGATGACGACTTTGTTGTATCTTATGTCTTAATTCAACCTGACTACCTTGATTTAATGCGTGTAGGATTAATCACCCAGAGAGGAGCATTTAAACAGTTTAAAGCCAATCTGATTAATAAAGTATCTCGGGCCAAAAGAGGAGTTCTCGTTCTACGTGAGCTGAAGAATAATCCACACCGCGTTGTTGCTGTTGCCTCATATGGTCAAGATCATACTTTAATGATTACGACTTCAAGTAAGCGACACATTAAAGTGAATACGAACGAATTTCCACTTGGAGATCGCTATTCAAATGGTTCATTTGTGATAGATACTACAAGTGAAGGTTTACCTGTTAGTTTAAGAATCGGTAACCCACTTAGTTCACGGTAAATAATATTTATACATACACTGTTATTTAATAGAGCTTGCGGCAGTATATTTTGAACTACTCTTTGACATGAAGGGGTTTTTGAACGATAATAGCATATAAATAGAGTTATATTATTGTTAAGATAGAAGGATTAATTTATATGCCTAAAACAGATACAATACTATCAACAAAGTCGTTACATTATTTTTTGCAATTAATTGATACCATGAATTACACTCAGGCGGCGCAAATTTTAGGAATTACGCAGCCAGCCTTAACTCAACAAATTAAAAAGATCGAACATGCAATTGGGACACCTTTATTTGGGCAAATGGGCAAGAAACTCTATCTAACTGAAGCCGGCAAGCAATTACAAACGGGAGCAATTAAGCTTTTAGGAACAATCAATTCTGTTGTTAATGATATCCAGGAGTTTACTCAAGCTGATAAAGGTAATATTTCAATTGGAGTTTTAGACAGTGTTAGTTCTGAGCTATTAAGAAAATTTTTAATTCGTTTCAATCAGCAAAGTCCAGATATCACAATTAACGTTTGTTACTTTAATCGCAAAGATTTGTGGTATAACCTCGATAATAATTTAATAGACTTTGGGTTGTTCTATGTACCTGCAAATATAAAGAAAAGTCAGGTTAATCTGCATAATCAATATGAGTACATGCAGATTTGTGAAGACCGGCTTACAGTATTAACTCATGATCACGAATTAGAAGCAGGGAAGGCTTACCCTTCTTCAAAATTTATGGACAAAAAGTGGGTGGCATATCCAGACAACTTTTACTTAACACAGTTGATGAAGGAAAAATTTGGTAGCAAAATTAATGCTAAGAATGGTATGAAAGTTCCATTGAGTTTTTCTTCAACTGAGCAATTAGTAGAGACTGCTGAAGAAACAAGTTATGACACATTTGTCAGTTCTTCATATTATCAACTGCATAAGAGTGAAATTAATTTAATTCCTGTATATATAGAAGGTACTCCAGAATATTCTGTTTCAATTATTTATCGTAAGGGTAAGATTGACGTGCCACGTATTAAGAGAATTTTAACGGAACTGAAAAAGTTCTTGGACGAATAACTATTATTAGGTAAACTACTAAGTAAAGAGATAAATATAAAAGAAAAAGAGGAAGATTAATGGAAAAAGAGCTAATTTTTGGTCACCAAAATCCTGATACAGATGCAATTGGTACTGCAATTGCATATTCATACCTACAAAATAAATTAGGCTATAATACTGAACCAGTAGCACTTGGTGAAGCTAATGATGAAACTGCATTTGCATTAAAGAAATTTGGTTTTGAAGCACCTAGAGTAATTAAAACTGCTGCTAATGAAGTAGATAAGGTAATGTTGGTTGATCATAATGAGCCACAACAAAGTGTTTCTGATATTGACAAAGTGACAGTTACACACGTTGTTGACCACCATAGAATCATGAACTTCAATACAACTTCACCATTATTCTATCTTGATGAACCAGTTGGTTGTACAAGTACAATCATGTATGACTTATATAGATATAATGATGTCGAAATTCCCAAGAATATTGCAGGAATTATGCTATCAGCAATTATTTCCGATACTTTGCTATTAAAGTCACCAACCACTACTGATAAGGATAAAAAGGCTGTTGAAGCTCTAGCTGAAATAGCAGGTGTCGATTACCAATCTTACGGTCTAGAAGAACTAAAGGCTGGTACGAACATTGCTGATAAGTCCGAAGAAGAGTTAATTGACCTTGATGCTAAGAGCTTTGAACTTAACGGTCAAACTGCTCGTGTAGCTCAAATTAACGTTGTTGATCTTCCTGAGGCAATGGAACGCAAGGACAGCTTCTTGAAGGCAATGGAAGATGCGTCAGAAGCTGAGAACTATGATTTATTCATGTTGCTAATTACTAATGTACTTGATTCAGATTCAAAAGCACTTGTAGTGGGAAATGATAATGCTAAAGCTGCTTTTGAAAAGGCCTTTGGCAAAGTTGTTGACTCTGAAATTGACTTACCAGGTGTTGTTTCTCGTAAGAAGCAGGTAGTACCTCAATTAACAGAAGCTTTTGAATAAAAATTTAAATTAGTAAAACAAAAAACGAGCTAAGTAAAAACTAGCTCGTTTTTTGTTTGATATTTAATTTGAAACAATTATTCTTTGTTTATTTCTTTAGCTAAAACAATAAAAGATTTACATACTCGTTCAGCTTTTTCTGGAGACATCTTTCTTAATTCATTAAGAACTTTTTTGATAAATACAGGTGTATTATCATGATGATTTTCGACTTTAACTTCTTTAAAGCGGTAAGCATTCATAATGATGTCTGGAGTAGTAGTGTTCAGGGCTCTAGCAATTGAGTCGAGTTTCTGAATACTAATATTCTGATTCTTAGTACGTTCAAGACGTGAAATGAAGTTAACTGACAAATCGCTTAACTCAGCGAGATCCTCCTGCGTCAGTTTCTGTTCACGTCTACGACGGCATATTTCTTTTCCTAAATTTATACTCATGGAATAAATTCAACCCTTTCAAAAATATAATTCCATCTTCCATAATAACAGAACAATTATAGAATTAAAAATTAAAACAATAAAAATAATGAACAAAACAACTTAACTAATAATGTAGTTAAAGCCACAGATTAGCAAAATTGTTTTTTAACTATACCCCAGATAGTATTGTAGGACAAAAACAAAAAAAAGCAAATAAAAAGGGCTAAAAAAATAAACCTAAAGTGAAGAGATAAAAGCTTGCAAATAATAGTTTAAGCCACCAAAAGAGGTGCTGTCAATGCTATTCAAAATTTCTTTAAGACCAGTTTTTGGACAATTAATAATAATATATAAACTATAAATAGTAAATACAGAAAGCGCTTTTTATAACCATTTATTTAGTTTCAAAACCAAAAATAAAAATAGTAATGAAGTAGCATCATTGATGCACTTAAATAAATAACATTCAAAAAAGCAATGTGCTAATTCACTAATATATACCGGTTAGGAATTGTCGCTAAAATATAAATCAACCAACTAATTCGATTTTTGTCTGTTTTAGCTTTTTTAAGCATTAACAGGCCATCATTTTAGTTTTTTAAAATGATTAGTAGGAAAAAAGAAATAAAAAGAAAATTCATTTGAAAAGTAGGACTTATGATTTTTCCATATGTATAACTTCGTATAATATATATTATGTAAAGTTAAATATAAAAAACTGAAGAGAATATTATTTATCAGTGAGAGCATTACTCGTGTATTTAAATTACTAGTACTAGCATCAAACTTTTTTGTTAAGCAAATGTTTGAGTTCAATTGTCTAAAAAGATCAGTTTAATAGGACCAAAATACTTGTTTACGGATACTATCTTCTGCTGTGCTGTTAGTGTGATTTTAAGCGCGTCAAAATAATTTTTGCTCGATAACTGATCAAATCGATTAGCTGATTCGGCAGAATTTTCACTCAATTAAGGTAGAAAAACGATTTTTGAACAAAAGTAGAAAATTGTCGAAATTCATTGTTCAGTTAATTATATTTGTAGAGAAATTAGGGCGTTTATTCCTTAAAGGATCCCATATGGTCAAATATTCAATTTGGGTCAAAAAATGAAGTGACTCAACTATTTTTTGGTTGCTATCATTAAAACTATAATTTTAATGATAGGTATAAACGTACACTATTAGTTGCTTAGTCAAATTTACTTGAGTTTAACTTGTTTAAAGTTATCAAAACGAGTTTAACTTTTTTATCAAAAGTTCTATCGCGTATTTAAAAAGCTGATCTTAGGTTTAAAGATCAGCTTTTTAAATTTTTCGTAGCAAGTCAAACTGATTCTTCGGAAAAAATGCAAAATGTCAGTTCGATTTATACTGATTTGCGGATAAGTTAGAGACGTGAGTAAATGCCTAATGCCTAAGAAACCATAGGAAACCACCAATAAAATAGACTTTACTTCCATGAAATAGATAAAAAACGCCCCTCTCCTCTTGTGTTTTGATAACCTAAAGTTAAATATTCCTTACGCATCAAGCTATATTGATGGTTGAGATGAATTAATTTGTCAGGATGTACTTTATTAAATAAATGCTATGTAAAGTAGTCTGACTAGTACTCTCTCCCCCATCCTTCTGCTCCCCTAGTTACAAAATTGGACTAAATAGCCATTTTATTTAAGTACAGTATTGATTTTAGACGTATTTTCTTGTCAGCAACTGTTACTTCATATTTTTCTTTTTGTAGTAATTTACCATATGAAATAGCATAAACATACCCTTGGCTTGAAGTGAGAGTAATATAATTGGGCTTAAAAGGAAGGCTTTTAATTTCCTTTATTTCCTCATCAAGCGACTTGGTTTCACCGATGTAATTTGGTGCTAAGTTAAGCTTACGCCACTTGCTTGTTAGTTTTGGTAAGAATGTCATATTTTGACCTATATGATTAAAGATTGAATAACGAATATCAGTGCCAGTTTGATAAAAAGTTTTCCAGTTGTAATACCTTTTTGTAAATGTAGTAATGGAATCATCCTTTTTTATTAAGAATGGAACAGTAGAATGCAGATCTCCAATAATATTTGATGCGTCAAATCCTGCAAACTTCCGAATATTCAGCGATAATTCTCCGGTAACAGTATCGATTGCTTTTTCTTGAGCAATAACTTTACCTATCAAGAACATTGCTATGATATATGCGTCATCCGCACTAGTCACTTTATGTTTAAATTTAATGATATGAAGAACGTTATCGTCTTTTGTTAAATTTAAATCAGTACTCGTATCAGGGAGTTTAAGCAGTAGTTTTTGCAAATCATTATTTTTATTAGTTTTTTCAATGTATTGCATAAAGCTAGCAAAAGAACTGTCTGGTAATTTTTTTATGTCAAAATTGTTTTCATACACATTTACAAAAACACGCTCTATTAACCGAAGGGACGCAGCGTCTATTACGTGATGCGAAAATATCAATCTTAATTCACTTGTTTGTTCATTTATTAGAACTAAATAGACAGGCTTTCCTACATCACTGTACATTATCTGTGCTAATTCATTATCACTAATATTTTCTTGGGCTATATAAATTAACGGATGGGCTTCTTTTATTTTTTTAAAGAAAAGAGAATCATCTTTAAAGAACCAGGCAAACTTCAAGATATCAATTTTTTCGGCTAATTTACAAAAAAGCTGCCTAATTTTTTCGACCTCTTTGGCTGTCACTTCTTTTAGTTTAAAACTAGTATAGATAATCGATTTCTTGTGTTGTCTGAAAAGACTTTGTTGTGATGATGAAGCCATTATTTGTTCGTCGTCATATGTGAATGACAGGTTTTTCATCATATTGGCAAGATTAATTAGATCTGCTTTTAAATTAGATGTAGGAGTTGTAGTTTTTTCATTTGTCTCATTCCTAGCAGCAATAACTAAATTTACTACGTCATTGGATGTAACCAACATTGAAGCCTGAGCCTCATTAATTTTAATATTAAATGTGTGTTCAAGATCTAAAAGCAAGCGTACTAAGTCCAGAGAATCTAAATCAGAAACACGGTTTACATGATACTTGTTTAAAATAGAATCTACTTGAGCCTTTATATCCTTATCCTTGTTCTCATCTGAGTTCAACGTGTAATACTCATTAATCATTTTTTCCGTTGCAAATTTACGATTATAGGTATAGCTAAAATGATCTACCTTTAAGATAATTGGTTTTATATAATCTGGAAGTTTGGATAAGATTACTTCTTCTTGGTTATTTGAGCTAATATAAAATATATATATTTTGCCCTTAAAGTACTTTACAACTGCAGATTTGATAGACTCGATTGACGATGCAATTGCCTGAATTTCGCCTAACTCAATACGAATACCATTGACTTCGATTTGATCATCTTGACGATTAAGAAAGACTAATTCATTATCCTGATTCCTAAAGACATTATCGCCAGTAGAATAATATTTATGACCGGCAATTGTTATAAAGCTTTCATTGTTTTTAACTGGATCTAGTAGATAACCTTGTGTAAGACCCTTGCCTCCTATGTAGAGTTCGCCCTTCTCTACTTCTTTTAGTCTGTCCTTATCAAAAATTTTAGCAACGGCTCCATCCAAGGCTTTGCCGATTGGAACAAACTCTTGTTCATTTCCAGTTAATTCATGACATGTTGCGTATAATGTGGTTTCGGTTGGACCATATAAGTTAAAAACTCTACATCCATTGGATAAAGTTGTTTTCAATTTGTTGGCCAATGAAATTGGAAAATTTTCACCTGCAATCATAACGCATTTGAGTTGGAGGAAACATTGGTTATCGGTTATATCCAATAACGCATCAGCAAATGATGGTGAAAGGGATAGATGAGTAATTTTTTGTTTACTAAGTACAGCCGGAACTTCCCTAATGCTGTACCCCTTTTCTAAACAAACCAGAATACAGCCAGTAACAGCGGGAGCTAATATTTCACTTATAGAGACGTCAAAAGAGTATGGGGTTGAAAACAAGAAACTGGAATTTTGATTAATATCAATTAAAGGATAAAGAGTGTCGACAATCCAATTAATATTTTTTTCTGCTAAAAAAACTTTTTTTGGTATTCCCGTACTGCCAGAAGTTGAAAGGATATAAACCGTATCATTATTCTCGAATTGCGCACTTTCTATATTTTGATATGTACAGTCTTCCTTGGAGTCAAAGTCATTAACTTTAATGATTTCTTGCTCTGTTTCTACTGCGAAATCAACTAGTAAGGTGTCAAATTCAACGTCTTCAACTCGTTTTACTGCTTCCGGTAATTTTAAAGCAGAAACTAGTGGCATAGGTATCCTACCAGATAACCAAATTCCAAGTACTGTTGGCAGCACAAAGCAAGTATCATTAAGATAATATGCCACTATTTTTGAACCTTGTTTTCGATCAAGCTCTTGAGCAATTTGCACTGCAATATTTTTTACTTCTTTAAAAGAATAACTCCTAGATTTACTTGTTACAGCTATTTTGGTTGGATTACTTTCAACCTGCTCTTTAAATTTGTTTATTATATACATACACACTGCCTAATTTCTTTTTAACATTTGAAGTAATTATATTACTCTTTTAACTAATATAAAAGATATATATTGTAAAATTATTAAAAAAATATTAATCTTGTATATTGACTTTTATGTCAAAATAAGTAATGCCTCCAAATGCTTATAAAAGCTTTGCTTTTAGTCGGTTAGTTAAGGCTAATCTTAGTAATGTATTCTTAAATTAATGATGTATTTTTCGATAATGATATTGTTTAGATAAGCAGTCATCTAGCTTTATCTAATAAAATATTACTTATTTAATATTATTATATAGTTATATATTGGGTGAATAAATGTGCTATCTAGATAGGCTTTTTTGCTCTATTCAGAAATTTATTATACGAGATTAGCTTCAAATGGTTGTTTTAATCACTCTTTTTAGCAAAAAGACAAACATACATTCCGTTTTTGCTTTATAATGATAAAAAAGCATAGTTAGGAGAACTACGTGGAAACTAAAAAGTACTTAGACCTTATTGAAGAAGAATTGAAGAAAATGCCTGATTTTGTTAAAGAGTATAATTTTGGTACCAATCACTCATTAGCAACTTCTTACCAATATTTGACTGAAATCAGGCGTTTTTTTGATTGGTTAAGGCAAGAAGGAATATCTGACGCTGAAGACAACCAGCATATTACTACTGATACTTTGGCTAATCTTCAGCGTAACGACATAATGCTTTATATCAATTACTTGGGGCATGTTAAAAACCAACAGGGTAATTTAAATTCCCCTACTACAATTAACCGTTCAATCAATGCATTGCGCTCTTTATTTAAGTTTTTAACCATCACAGCCGACAATAACAATGGTGAGCCTTATTTCGAAAGAAATGTTATGTTGAAGATTGACTCACTTAACAATACAAAAACGTTAAACTACCGCGCACATATTTTGGAATCCCACATGTATACTGGTGATTTAAAATATCAGTTTTTGGATTTTATTGATAAAAATTTTGAAAAGCAGTGCAACAAGCATGCCCTGCCATCTTTTAAAATCAATAAAGAACGCGATATGGCAATTATTGCCCTTATTTTAGGAACTGGAATAAGGGTTTCTGAGTGTGCAGGAATTGACTTAGCTGACATCAATTTAAAGAAAGCCTCACTTGATGTAACCCGTAAAGGTGGTCAACGCGACAGTGTACCAATTGCAAAGTGGACGATTAAGTATTTGAACAGTTATCGTGAAATACGCAAGAAGCGTTATTTTGCTGATAAAAAGCAGAATGCCTTTTTCCTTACCAGATGGCATGGTCAAACTAAGAGAATTACAACTAATGCAATTGAAAAAATGGTTAATAAATACTCTGCAGCGTTTGGCCATCCGTTAACACCGCATAAATTGCGTCATACGCTTGCCTCCGAACTTTATGGGGTAACTAAAGATCAAGTGCTCGTTGCGCAACAATTGGGCCAAAAAGGCACATCAGCAACAGACTTATATACGCATGTTGACCAAAAGAAACAACGTGATGCTTTAAATGAAATTGCTAATGTTAAAAATCAAGGAGAAAAAAAGCTGGATTAACTATCCAGCTTTTTTATGTTAGTCACAAATAACTTGCCAATGCGGATCATGTGCAGCCTTTAAGCACATTTTTACTTCATCTGCAGTAGTACGATTTACTGATAATGGTGGAAGATGATCAACGTCAAAATAATCATATTCGGTCGTTTCAGTGTTTACAACGAATTTACCGCCAAGTTCTTTGCAAAGGAAAAAGACACTGCAACAATTAATTGCACGCTCTACTCTTTTTTGATTATGAACACTAACGGATTTATCAATTAGCGCAATTACTTTTTCAATTTCGACTTCGCGTCCAGCTTCCTCCTTAACTTCTTTGATGCAATTTTCAGTCGTTGTTAAATTAGGATCACACCAGCCACCTGGCATTGACCAATGTTCATCAGTCGTTTCTTTAACAAGCAAGATCTTCCCGTCATTAAAAATCGCGGCGCGAACTGCTAATTTTGGAGTCTGGTAACCATCATCGCTACTAAAGAGTTCTTTTACCTGTTTTATTGGTAAACCAGTCTTAGCAGACATCATTTCTGTAGCAATTTCCCTAATTCTGGTATATCGCTCTAGGTCAAAACGGTCGTGACCGTATGCTAATCCGTCTTGAGCAAGACTTTGAAGTTCAATTGCCCAATTAGTAAATTGATCTCTTTTTTCCATGTTTATTTACCTCAAGTTACAAAAAAAGCAGCCTATAAGCTGCTTCTACTTAGCCCAAATCAATCTTATCAATATCAATCATCCAGCCAATTGCAAACGATTTTTCACCCAAGTGCGTAGCAATTACCGGACTAAAGGTAGTGACAGAATAATTCTGGTTAGGGAACTCTTTCTCTATCCACTCTCTAGCTTCATTGACCTGCTCACTATCATTTGAATCAATAATGAAAAGCTTGATTTTATCTTTATAAGGTAATTCATCAATTTTTTGAGTGGTCAGCTTTTTAATTCTTGAAAAAGCACGCTTCATTGAGCGAATTTTCTCAAATGCAACGATATTACCGTCCTTAAAAGTTAACAGTGGTTTGATATTAAGCATTGAGCCGATAAATGCACCAGCATTACTTAAACGACCACCTCTACTAAGGTTATTCAAGTCATTAGGAACAAAAATTTCGTCAATTGTGGAACGAATTTTTTCAACTCGTTCAAGAATGGTATCGAGATCTAACCCATTTTTAATCATTCTTGAAGTGGCCAAAACCAAATCACCTTGTAAACGAACAGTCATTCTTGTATCAATTGGATGTAGATTATATTTTGGATGATTCTCCGCAATATTGCATAAAGTATGATAAAACCCAGAAATACCACTGGATAAAGTAATCGCAATGATTGCCTCATAGCCTTCATCATGTAATTCATCGAAAAGCTTAATCATATCGCCAATGCTTGGTTGAGAAGTCTTGGGAAAATCAGCCCCTTGTCTTTGCATTTCAAACAATTGATCAGGTGTGATATTGATATTTTCCAAGTACTCTTTTCCACCTATGATAATTGGAATAGGAACAACAACTATATTGTTTTCTTCAGCTTCTTTTTTAGTAATAACGCTAGTACTATCAGTAACCAATGCAATTTTCATCTAAATAACCTTTCGATTCTAATCTGTACAACATAGATGAATTATAGCATAAAAAAACAAGTGGTTCGACTTTCTATTTGAGTGAATTCTTCTCTACTTTTTTGACTAGTTTATTAAACATACTGTTAAAAACTGAGATATCTTTATCAGAAAAACCAGCAAATAAGTTTGCTTCGATCTCTTTTAAAGAACTTTTGAGTTCTTTGATTTTGGCAATCCCTTTTTCATTAAGAACAACAGTTTTACTAGAATCATTTTCTGAGCGAGTAATAATTACTAACTCAAGCGTTTTTTTCTGTTGTAACTGTCTGCTCAATGTGGAAAGAGAGATTTTAAGCTTGTCAGCAAGGTCCCCCATTTTGAGGGCAGTATTATTATTCTTGCCAAAATATAGCAGAATGCGCGTTTGTGAAAGATTTAAGCCACATTTTTTACTAATAGCTTTTTTGATACTTTCTGCAATTGTACTAAAAGATAAAATATCCATCTAACTACCTTTTTCTTATAAAGCAACAAATAAAAACAATTTCCTGTTAATTCAATTTGTTAAAACGACCATCAGCATGAATGATATATGCCAAGTTGTGAAACAAATGAATCATATGTAGCAATCAAATTGCTACAAAAGCTGTTATATTATTTTTAGCTTATAGTTATGTAGCAACGATAACCATAAATCTATATTACCAGTATATCTGCTTTTTGCAATAAATAATTTTGTAAGATCGATTAGTTAATATAGTAATATTAGTATCTTATTTTCAGGTAGAGGCTACTTTCTTTAGATACTTATTTGTAAATAATTGGTATAATAGAAAGCGTATTTTGAGGTGATATTATGGCATTTGACGGATTGTTTATTCATAGTCTTTTAAAGAGTATTGAACCAGTTTTAACTGGTGGCAGGCTCTCAAAAATTTACCAGCCTTTTGATCAGGATCTGGTTTTAACTTTTCGAAAAGAACGAAAAAACTACCAATTACTTATTTCTGCAAACGCGCAGTATCCACGCTTCTATTTAACTAAGCAATCAATAAGTAATCCTGATAAGGCACCTACTTTTGTTATGGTGTTAAGGAAGTATCTTGAAGGATCAGTGCTTCAAGGAATTGATCAAGTTGGCGTAGATCGAATTGTAAACTTGCATTTTAGCAATCGGAACGAGCTTGGCGACCAAGTTAAACTAGTCTTATCGATTGAGTTAATGGGACGACACAGTAATGTTATTCTCTATAATGAACATGATGGTCACATTATTGATTTGCTAAAACGAATTAACCCTGATGAAAATCGGGCTAGAATGTTGTTACCCAAAGCTAAATATGAACTACCACCATTGAATCCTGGTGTTAATGGCTTTGAGATAACTGAAGATGAATTTAATAAGCAAAAGTCAGAGCAAGAACCGCTAGCTTTTGCTCGCCAAATTGGTGGGCTTGATCGTGATGATAGGAATGAACTAACCGGTTATTTAGAAGATGATTACTCTTACTCATCTTTTTCAACTTTTATCGGTCAATTTGATAAAAGCGGAGCATTCATCTTACAAACTCCGGAGCATAAACAAAAAATATTCTCGTACCTCCCCTACCATCTTGACTTAACTAAGGAACGCTCATATTCGGACATTAATGAAGCTCTTGAGGACTTTTATCTTGATCAAGCCAACCAGGATTGGGTTAAGCAAAAATCTGGTCAAATAGAGCGTCTAGTAAAGAATGAGCAAAAAAAGTTGACCAAAAAAATTGGTAAACTAAATAAGCAATTGGATTTGGCTGAAAATTCTGAAGGTTACCGAATTCGAGGAGAAATTCTTAATGCCAACTTAAATCAGGTTAAACCAGGTATGACGAAAATCGAATTACCTAACTATTACGAAAATAATCAGCCGATTGAGATAAAGCTTGATGCTGCTCTTTCTCCTGCTCGAAATGGCCAAAAGTATTTTACACGTTATAAGAAGCTTCGTGATTCAATCAAACACGTCAAGGAACAAATTAAAATTGCTCAGGATAATTTAGCCTATTTTGATTCGGTACAAACTGCAATTGATAATGCTGAACCGCAAGATACTGATCAGATTACAGATGAGCTAACAGCCCAAGGCTATTTGAAGAAGCCACAAAAACAAAAGCGAAAGAAAAAAATATCAGAACAAAATTTGAATAAGTTTAAATTGTCTTCTGGAAAAACAGTCTTAGTTGGTAAAAACAATTATCAAAACGATTGGCTAACTTTAAAGAAGGCAAATAAGACTGACATCTGGTTTCACGTTAAGAATATTCCAGGTTCACATGTCATTTTGCAGGACGACGATCCAACTGATAAAGATATCGTGGAAGCAGCTGAAATTGCGGCTTACTTTTCAAAAGCTAAAAACTCAGCTCACGTGCAAGTTGATTATGTTCAAGATAAGCGTGTAAAGAAGCCAAATGGGGCAAAGCCAGGTTTTGTAATTTATACTGGGCAAAACTCAATAGAGGTAACCCCAGAAGAAGAACGTGTTTTAAGTAAAAGAATAGACTAAAAAAGAGGATAATCATTTATCCTCTTTTTTGCTTAAAGTTAAGTTTTTAAATTGGTTGAGTGGTTAGTGACAATGATTCAAGAACCCTTAAGATTAATTCTGTTGTTTCAATACTTGAAAGTACCGGAATATGAATATTTAAAGCTTCATCGCGAATTCTTGTTGCATCTCCGCTAGCTGAATCAGATAAATCGGTAATATTAACTACCATGACAATTTTTCGTTGTCGTATTTTGTCTAAGAGACTGTTTGAGTCCGAATGAATTTTACTTACCACTCCGGTAGTAATCCCCGCTTCAGCCAAGCAATTAGCTGTTCCTTCCGTGGCAATTATCTTAAAACCAAGCTGATAAAAGCGTTTAGCAAGCTCAGTCATTTTCTTTTTATCGGCATCACGCACTGACATGAAAATTGTACCAAAACTAGGAATATGAATACCACTTGCTTCGTATCCTTTATAGAGTGCCTTAGACAGTGCAGTATCACGTCCCATAACGGATCCAGAAGATTTCATTTTGGAGTCAAAGGTGTTCTCACTATGATAGTCGATGTATGAGAACACTGGCATTTTAACATAAATGAAGTTATTGGAGTGCCATAAGCCTCGTTCATAATCTAGCTCATTTAAGTTTTTACCAGTTAAAACTTCAGTAGCACATGCTGTAATGTCCTTGCCCAAAGCCTGGGTTAAAAAAGCAACATTGTGGCCGGCATATGGCTTTATCTGTAACAAATAAACATTGTCTTTAACAATTAAGAAATGGAGTGTAAAAATTCCCCGTAGTTTAATTTGTTTTATTAAGTTAGTGGTATATTCAGTCAAACGTTTTTGGTCTCGTGTAGACAGATTTTGTGGCTTAAACACAGCAATTGAATCAGAAGCATGAGAACCACTTTGTTCTAGGTGCTCGATAATACCTGGTATAGCAACATTTTCACCATCTGATATGGCAGTAATTTCATACTTATTGCCTTCAATAAAATGTGACAATGAAATTTTGGATAACTGATTTTCATTCAAATACTTTTCCAAAGCCGGTTTATCATAAACAACTGCAGATTTTTGCTTTACACCTTGGCTATTGAAACCACCAATTAAAAGTGGAAAATTATTTTCTTCGATAAATTTTTCTCCAGCTTTTTGATCTAAAGTAGTTATCATTTGGGTTTGCCTTAGTGAGTCTAATGAAGAATTTAAGACTTGCTCAATTCGATCTTTGGGATTAACGTCTCCCGTTCCTAGAATACTCAAGCCATTGTTCATCAATCTTTTTGCTAAGCCACTAATTTCTTTGCCTGAAAATTGAAGGAGAACTTCTTTAATCCCTTCTTTCTCGGCAATATGAACAATATTTTCAACTGTGATAGGTTCAAAATAGACTTTATCAGCTTTTTGATAGCTGGTAGCAACAGATTCGTCATTATTGGAAATAATGACAGTGTCATATTTATTATTATGTAAAGTATCTATTGCATGACTTACCATGTAATCAAATTCACTAGTAACTGATACCTGTGAAGGCAACATTCCAACGATTAGGATTTTCTTTTTTGAATCTAACTGGATTGATTCATCTTGTACGCCGAAAGCACTATAAAAAGCATGCACCTTTGGTTCATAAACACCAGCTGAACCGTCTATTTGCAAATAAGCTGGCTTTAATTGGAGCCGTTTGATTCGCTTCTCTACTTCTTTTAAGCTGATTCCAGTTAAATCTGAAATCAACAGGTTACGGAAACCTCTCTTTTTTGCTTCGATTAACAAGTCGTCAGTAACTTCTTCTTCGGCTAATTGACGACCAAGATGCGCAAGATGTTCAAATTTTTGATAATAGACGGGATGGATGCTGATGATTTTTTGCAAATCCTGGTATGTAAATCCCTTAGAGATTGCAGCTAATAACTTAATTAAATGAAGTTCATCAGGATGAAGTAAATCTTCAATTATGTCCGCGTCATTTTTTGCTATTTCTTTACGGAATTCATTAATTGCAATTTTGACATTAACGGTTGATGCTAAACCCTTTAGAAAAGCTGATTCAAAATTTTGGCCAATTCCGATTGCTTCCCCACTGGCTTGCATTTGACTACCAAGTTGATAATGATTAGTGCCGGACTGAGTTAATGACCAGAATGGTAATCTGATTGCTATTTTATCCTGTGCTGGCTCAATCGCTGCGTTGAGTCCAGACATTGGATCTGTGATTTCATTTAGATGGTAGCCAATAGCTACTTTGCAAACAACATAACCTAAACTATATAAGCCAATTCTTTGTGACCAAATTGCGCTACGAGTTAGTCGTGGTTTAATGGACAGGACACGCACCGCAAAATTGGTACCATCGTGTTTGACAGCAAAATGAATGTTTAAAATCCCAACAACGTTCAAACTAGCAGAAATTTTTTTGGCGATTTTTCTCAAAGTTTGGACTTGGTCATTATTAAGCGTTAAAGCAGGCATTACTGCTGCTGAATCGCCAGAGTCAATGGAAACCGGTTCAATATTGTCCGCCAAACTAGTAAATAAAACATTGCCATTACTATCTCGGATAATATTGAGAATGATTTCTTCCCAATTAGAAAGATCTTCAGTTAAATAGTAGCGATTTTCAGGAAAATCTTCATTTTGACGCTCTTCTTTAAGATAGTCTGCAATATCTTGCGCATTACCAAAAAGCATTTTTTTATCGTCTAAGTATGGCTTTTCTTTAATTAACAGAACAGGATATCTAACTTGTTCTGTTAGTTGTTTTTCAATTTCATCTGCTGTAAGCCCCGATAATTTTAAGTATCTGCTGGCTGAAATTCCGTTTTTAGTTAAAAAGGCGGTCATCTTCTCTTCCGTATTAACTTGAAGAGTCTGTTCATTAATCGTCAGTAACCGAATACCCATTTGACTCAGAATGCCATCGCTTACCAATTCACGTGTGACTTTTATTCCCATCGTGGAGCCATAAGCTGAAATAATGGCACTCGGCTCTTCCATCCGGATAATTCGTTTTAAGAAATCCAGTGTCATAGGTTCCAAGTAGGTTGTCACTTTAGGCTTTTTGTCAGTTGAAACTGTTGCAGGGTTGGGATTTACCAGAACAACCTGAATATCATCTTCAACTAGTGCTTTGATTGCGTCACTAATTAAAATGTCGGTTTCAGAAACACTACCAATTAAGGTGGGTCCTGATCCAATGATGAGTACTTTATTTAAATCATTATCTAAAGGCATAATTACACCATCATCTTTATAAAACTGTCAAAAATTTCCAGTGCATCTAGACTACCAGGAGCCCCTTCTGCATTAAAAGCGGTAGCTATTACCTTTTCTTTTTTATTACTAAAACCAGCTATTAGATTACTATGTAAATCAAGATATGATTGGTTAAGTTCTAGTTGAATACTAGCAGGTGCGACTAACTGGTCAATATTCATTGCAGTTTGCCAAATTTTGTTGGAATGTTGCTCAATTACTGGAAAATTAGTTCCATTGTAAGTTCTGGATAAATTGACAAGTTCAAAATTTAAATAATCACTCAACGCCAAAAAGCCTAGGCCAATTCCCCATAATGGAGATTTACCATAAAAGGCTTCAAAAATAGGGCTAAGAGTAGGACTAACTTCTTCAACTTTACCAGGACCACCTGAAACAATAATACCGTCTGGCCGCAAATTTTTAATATCAGGTACAGAAACGTCATATGGTAAAACGGTTGCGTTTATTTTTCTCAAAGATAATTCGCGCAGCATTGAATGCTTCAAACCCAAATCAATGATTGCTACAGTCTTACCGACATTTGGTACAGCATACGGATTTTTAGTAGAAACACTTGCAGACTTATTCTTTGGTAGAACTAAGGCTTTGATTTGATCAAAAGCATGTTCATCGTCAGTGTCCATAATTGAAGCTTTAATTGTTTTTTCTTTAACTAAGCGATGGACAAGAGCCCTGGTATCAATATTCGAAATTGCAGGAATATTCTTTTCCTTTAAAAAAGAATCAAGATCTTGAAAATTTTCACTATCAGAAATATTTTTAGCCACATCGTTGACAATAATGCCTTTTACTGTGGGATTAATACTCTCATAGTCAATGGCATTAATTCCGTTACTACCAATCATAGGGGTAGTAAAAACCAGAATCTTACCAGCATTGGTCGGATCTGTTAACGCTTCTTGATATCCAAAGTTGCTCGTTTGAATTGCTAATTCACCAGTTGAAATAATTGAGGCGCCAAAGCCTTCTCCAGCAAATGAACTACCATCTTCAAGAATTAAAAATCGCTTCATTTAATCACTTAGTTTCTCTTAGTTCGGTTAGTTTCTGAGTAAAAATTTTTGGAGGATCAACTTTGAATTCTAGCCACTGATTTGTTTTAGGATGATTAAAGCCTAAGACTGCAGCATGTAAAAATTGACCATGCCCTTTTAAGGTATGATGCGGTCCATACAACGGATCGCCTGCTACTGGGTGCCCAATATACGCTAAATGAACCCTAATTTGGTGTGTCCTTCCAGTTTCAAGTTGACATTGAATCAAACTATAATTTTGAAATTGTTCTAAAACCGTAAAATGAGTAACAGCATTTTTACCAGTTTCAGTTACAGCCATTTTCTTTCGATTAAAATGATCTCTACCAATTGGAGCATCAACTAAGCCTGAATTTTCACCAAAATTACCATGAACAATTGCAAGATATAAACGTTTATTTGTTTTGTGCGCTAATTGTTCTTCTAAACACTCACGTGCCTGAGCATTTTTAGCAATCATTAATAAGCCTGAAGTATCCTTATCAATTCGATGAACTATCCCAGGTCTAAAACCTTCAGGACTAGCTGCTAAATCTTTGGTATGGAACAACAATGCATTGACTAATGTATGATCGGGATGTCCCGCTGAAGGATGAACGACCATGCCTTGCGGCTTATTAACCACTATAACGTCTTCATCTTCATAAACAATGTCCAATGGGATATTTTCCGGATCAATTGATAATGGTTTCAGTGCAGGAACATTGACAACGATATGATCGCCTTGTTGAACTTTATACGAAACTTTTTCGTTAACGCCGTTTACAAGAATATGGTTGTCTTTAACAAGTTCCTTGATTCGTGTGCGTGATAATGTGCTTATTTTTTCAGCAATAAACTTATCTAAACGTTCATTTTCGTTTGCAACTTCTAATTCATATCTTTCAGGCATTAGTTTTTATCACTTTCATCAAAAAAGAGTAGGTAAATAAATACCAGAACAATACCAACAGTAATTGCAGAATCCGCAAGATTAAAAATATTAAAGTGAATGAAATCGACTTGAATCATGTCTATAACATATTTCAAATGAATACGGTCAATCAAGTTGCCAATAATACCACCTAAAACCAAAGCAATACCAAACTTAAATAATTTGCTATGAACATTGGCTTTAAATAGATAGTAAAGGCATACGAAAATCGCAATGGCACTGATAATGTAAAAGAGCCACATTTGACCGGTCAGAATATTCCAAGCTGCTCCACTATTTTGAAGATAATTAAAAGATAGAATGCCAGGAATAATCTGATGGACTTCACCGACTTCATAATTAGTGGCGATAAAATGCTTAAGAACTTGATCGCCGCTAACGACAACCGCAGTAATAATAAGGTATAAAAAACTCATACTTTAAACTTAGAATAACCCGCTAATTTTACCGTTATTGTCAACGTCAATATCAAGTGCTGCTGGATGTTTTGGTAATCCTGGCATATCTAAAACATGTCCAGTAGTAATCACGATAAAACCTGCACCATTCTTCAAACTTGCACCTTTGACATGCAAAGTGAAATCAGTCGGAGCGCCCAACAATTTTTGATTATCAGTAAACGAATATTGTGTTTTAGCAATGATAACGGGTAATTTGTCCTTCCCCATTTTTTCTAATTCGTGAATATCACGTTCAGCTTTTTCGGTGTATTCAACGTTACTTGCGTGGTAGATCTTTTGTGCTACTTTTTCAATCTTAGTTTTCACTGGATCATCATCGTTGTATGTTGATTGCAGGTTGGCTTGGTTTGAGTTTGCTAAGTCAATAACTGCTTGAGCTGCTTCTACACCGCCTTTAGAGCCTTCTTCATGATAGTCAACTACTATTGCATCGATTCCTTGTTCTTTAACAAGGTCTTGCAACAATTCAAGCTCTTTTTCTGTATCCGTAGCGAATCGATTAATCAAAACAATTACAGGTACATTGTAGTTTCGCATGTTGTTCATATGACGTTCTAGATTTTTAAAGCCTTCGCGTAAAGCATCAAGATTTTCTTTGTCTAGATTGTCTGTTGAACCTTCTGCTTGATATTTTAGAGCACGAACAGTTGCGACAACAACGCTAGCGTCTGGCATCTTTTCTAAGTGCTTTGAAACAAAGTCCATAAACTTTTGTCCGCCCAAATCACTACCAAAGCCTGCTTCAGTTAATGTGTAATCACTTAAGTGCAGAGCCAAGTTTGTTGCCATCACGGTATTAGCTCCATGAGCAATGTTGGCAAAAGGACCACCATGAACAAGTGCAGGTGTGTGCTCGATTGTTTGAACTAAGTTAGGCTTAAGAGCATTAGATAGCAGTGCAGCAATTGCGCCTTCGAAATGAAGATCTTTTACGTAAACTGGCTGATCATCTTTAGTGTAACCAACTAGCATTAAACCGATACGTTTCTTCAAGTCGTTGATGTCAGTTGCTAAACACAAAATGGCCATTAATTCATTTGCAACCGTGATTGCAAAACTTGATTTATGTTCAACACCGTTAAATTTTGAACCTTGGCCAATTGTAATATTACGCAAGCTACGATCGTTTACGTCAATTCCACGCTTAAGCAAAATACGATCCGGATCAAGGTTTAGTTCATTTCCTTGATAAATATAGTTGTCAACTAGGGAAGCTAAAGTATCAATTGCAGACGTCAAGGCATGCATATCACCAGTAAAGTGAAGGTTAATGTCTTCCATTGGAATGACTTGAGCTTGGCCACCACCAGTAGCTCCACCCTTTAAACCAAAAACTGGTCCCATTGAGGGTTCACGTAAGGCAATTACAGTTTTCTTGTGTAATTGATTATTGATAGCATCACCTAAGCCGATTGTCATAGTTGACTTACCTTCGCCAGCAGGTGTTGGTGAAATAGATGTCACTAGGACCAATTTACCTAAATGATCATTTGCCATTGTTTTATTGATAGCTTTCCAATTGATTTTGGCTTTATCATTGCCATATGGTTCAATATCGTTTTCATTTAAGCCGATTTTTGCAGCGATTTCTTTGATAGGTAATGCTTGAGCATCTTGAGCAATTTGAATGTCTGATTTCATTGCGCATGCCCCTTTCTATATATAAAAATTTAATTGTTAATGTTTAAAATGCTTTCAGTCTTTTCATATTAGAATTTAGGTCCCACCTTTTTAATAACTTAATACTAATTATAACAAATTTTGCTTAATATTATTCGCTTATTGGTAACGATAGTAAAACTTAATATTCCTGTTAATTAAACTTACTAATTCCTAACAGATAGTATGTTTGCAAAGTAGAAATCTTAATTTCATAGACATTGAAGAACTGCCAAGTGTAGCGTAACTTTGGGGCAACCTGACAGTTGATTTTCTTTTTAAATGGAAGTTTTAAAATCATTTTAGTCCAATATGAAGCTAAGTAAGTATAGATTACTAGTAGTAAAAAGATAATTCCAAAACAAATTGCAGGCCAATTTACTGCTTTTGTGCTTTCATAAGCTAGCGTTAAGGTTGTGAAAAGAACAATTAGCAGCCAGCTATAGTAAATAATGCCGACTCTTCCTAAAATAATAAAATGGTGTTTTTTCATTAATATCTCTCTTAATAATCTATTTGCACCTGTAAATTACTATGATCAGTAGTATCATACAGCGTCTTTAAATACTTGGAAAAACGTGGTCGCTGGGTAACCAAAAGCTTAAATTCTGATGACGAATAAAGTTTGGCCAAGTCACTTTGGCTAATGTGGTTATGCCCTGTAAAGTAGTTATAATTCATTTCAATGAATAAGTGATCCACTTTTTGAAGTAGCGCGGAATTGTTTGTGGTGTCATCCTTTTGACTAGAATTATTCGTTAAATTATGAAGTTGAATTTCCTTTAAATAATGATGAAAATTCATTAAAGTAGGATTTTTTTGTTCTTCAGTAGTTAAATATGGTGTCATATTAAAAATACGCCGTTCATATTGAAGGGAATCTGGTGTGATTTTGACAACACCGTAAGCTTGGTCATAAGAGCAGAAGCTTGAAGTTACAATTTCAGTAGTTGGCGTTGGAAATTGTGGATCAACGATGTTTTGAGCATGAATATGACCAGAAAAAGCCGCTTTAACATCATATTCCTTACATAATTGCCGAATAAACGGAGCATTATTTAAAACAAAGCCTTGATTTACTGCAGGATTATGAGCGTACAGATTATGATGCATAAATAAAACAGGTTTTAAATGATGAACTTTTGCAAAATCTAACTGCTTTCCCAACCAGACTAATTGTTCTTCGTTAATTTGACCAGCTGTAGATGGTGCACCGATTGCCTCATGTTGACCATAGATATTAGAATCTAACATGAAAAACAAATAGTCAGGATTAAACTGGACACAATAAGCTAGAGAATGATGATCTCTTTTTAATGCACATTCATAAGAACTATTAAAAACTTTGCGCCAGTTTACAGGACTAATTTGTTCAGTGTACAGTTGTTGATCTTTTTTAAATTCTCGCGCCCAGCCATCATAAATATCATGGTTTCCGGGTACAACTAGGAGCTTGGTGTCAGTTAAGGAGCTAAATATCTCTTGAAACTTTTGTGCAGAAATTAGTTCACCGTTGAAAGTAACATCACCAGTAACAATAATTGCTGCTGGCTTTTTTTCGTTTGCCATCTTACAAAAAGCACGTAAGGCAATTTCCTGGTAATCTAAGTCCTTACCTTGACTTGTTTTCTGGATGTTTCTAAAAGCTTCCCCACCATCATGCAAAGAATCTGCGATTAAGTGAGTGTCGGTTATAATCCAAAATTCATCATTTAATCTGTCAGTAATCATTTTTTCTTAGCCCAATATTGATAAAAGTCAACACGTAAATTTCCGTTGAATAACTTACGTTTCTTTGTAGCAGTTTTTCCGAAAAATTGTTCAAACTCTGGATCACCCACTAAATAGTATTGGCTAAAGTCATCGTACTTAGAAAGTGCTTCTCCCATTTGAACATAAAGCTCTTCGGCAGTCTTTTTCTCTTTAAGACGCTTACCGTATGGCGGATTAGCAATAATTACACCATTTTCTAAATCAGTTGCAAAATCTTTAACAGCTACTTGCTTGAAATAAATATCCTGTAAAACCCCTGCATTATTAGCGTTCAATTTGGCGATTTCTAAAATTGATTGGTCTATATCACAAGCCCAAATTGGTTGGTCAAGGGTTTTAACCTCTGACCTTGCTTGTTCTAAAAAATCATCATGTAAATCAGGATCAAACCAATCAAAATCATCAAAAGCAAATTTTCGCCAAGTTCCAGGAGCAATGTTTCGGCCAATTAAGGCTGCTTCAATTGCTAAGGTACCAGATCCAGTCATTGGATCAATCAAGGGATGCGTTCCATCATAAGGAGTTAACTTAATTAAAGAAGCTGCAAAATTTTCTTTTAAAGGAGCTCCACCGTGCTCAATACGATAGCCGCGCTTGAATAAACTTGCGCCAGTGGTATCAAGAGAAATTCGAGCAAGATCTTTATAGATATGAATGTCCAAAGGATATTCACTACCTGTTTCAGGTAAAAAGCCACGGCGATGGTACTGATCAGACATTTTATTAACAATCGCTTTTTTTACAATTGATTGGATACCTGGCTCCGAATGTAGTTTAGAACGAACTGAACGACCTTGAACAGGGAACTTTGCATCAACAGGCAGTAATTCTGCCCAGTCAATGTCATAAACTTGATTGTAAATAGTATCAAAATCAGTTGCTTTGAACTCTTTAAGTAAAATTTTAACCCGATCAGCAGTTCTTAGCCATAAGTTAGTTTTAACTATGTCAGATTGGTCACCTTCAAAAAAGACACGACCATTTTCAGTACGTGTTTCATAGCCAAGTGATTGTAATTCTTTTGCTACTACGCTTTCAAAGCCAGCACCCATTGTTGTATATAGTTGATATTTTTTCATTTATTAACTCTTTCGTTTAAAAAAAGCGCTGAGCCCTTTGAAAAGCTCAGCGCTGCCATGCAAATTTCTATAAGCCACGTTCTGTTCCAGTAATTTTGGCATAATTACCTTCAGCAGCCATCTATCTTTGCTAAAAAGCAATCCAACCATTTAGTTCATTTCCTTTTGGTTGAGACGCCCCCACCAAATTTGGGTTGCACACTCGCAGGGTTTACCTCGTTCCACCAAGAGTGTTTCCACTCAAGCTTCGTCACTGTGGCACTTTTCAGAATATTCATGCATATTATTACTAACTTAGCATTTTTTTCGCCGTAATTGTTTAAAATCCTTTAGCTTATTGGGCTAAATACGATCACTACAAGCATCGCAGCTTGTGTGTGCGTGGACTTTCCTCAGCCTGACTTAAAAAGTCAAACCGCGACTGCTCAAAATTTGCACTATTAAAAATTATAACAGAGCTTACTCTTTTTGTAACCCATAAACTCGTTGCTCAAGGTTGTAAACTTTACGTTCTAGGGCTGAAATTCGTTGAATTATTGCCATATTTGTTGAATTCTCTGTTTGTGAATCGTCGCTAAGTGAATTAAACGCATCACTGCTTTGACTTGGGTTATATGTTTTAACCGTATCATCAGAATGAATTGGCGTAATTCGTCTTGTTTTCTGCAAATCAGCGGGAGTCTCCTTTGGCTGATTATTCATTAATTCACCTTGCAGTTTACCAATCTGACCGTACAAGTCTTCAATGATTTGTTCAAATGTGTCGTAATCAGCAATCACTTGATCCAAAAAAGCATCGACTTCATCCGGATCAATTCCCTTAACTTTTGTTCTAAATTGTTTTTTTAAAATATCCTGAGTGGATAGTTTGATATCATTTAAATCTGCCATGAATAAAAGCTCCTTTAATATTCCTCTTTTATTCTAGCAAAAAGCCCTCTTTCTTAAAACTAAAAAGCTAAGCTTAGAAAAAGTTTTATATTTAGTTGATAAAATTGCTTTCATCATGGTCCGATTGATATTCTTCCGCAAAATCTTGCAAATCATAAAAGTCAATTAATTCTAAAGGATAATCGTTTTCTTCCTGAAAGTTTTTAATTGCGGTATAATCGAACTTAGGTTTGCCTGGGGTTTCAGGATCGTAAATCATCATCGCTCCATCAGTATGCAATAACATGAAATTTTGATAGTTTCGCAACTGAACTGGGCTTTGATATGGCTTATTAGAAGTAGCTGCAAAAAAGTCAACTTGACTCTTAAGAGTTAAAAATTTGTTTTGGTTTGCCTCATTCCAACGATTAGCAAATTCTTCATATGGAATAATGATTGAAACATGCAACGGGTATTTTTCTCTTAAGCTAATTGCGACTTCGCAAGCCCACTGCTCGATTCCTAGATTAGCCCCAGTAATTAGCCAGTCAAGCTGATCGTTTTCTAGCAAATCGATTAACCGCTTTTCTATTAGTAATTTAATTAACTTGATTTTAGGGTCCTTATCACCGAAAGTATTTAACTCATAATTTCGGTACCCAGTGATCCAAAGACGTTGCATAGTGAAAGAGATGGCTCCTTATTCAAAAAGTTTACCTTTATTGCTATAATGCTAGCAGGAGTGAGATTGATGGTCAAATATCCGAGTGGCAGCTCTGCCGCTTTTCGTAAATCCAGCGATAAACCTAAAAAAAGAAAAAAGTATGTCCATAAAGATGATATTAGCTTTTCTGATCGCGGGATGACTCTTGAACAAATGATTAATGAATCAAACAAATATTACCTAACAAAAGAAATTGCGGTTGTTCATAAAAAGCCAACCCCAATTCAAATTGTTAAGGTAGATTATCCTAAACGTTCAAGAGCTGTAATAAAAGAAGCTTATTTTCGCCAAGAATCCACAACGGACTATAATGGTGTATATAAGGGTTATTACCTCGACTTTGAGGCTAAAGAAACCAAAAATAAAACGAACTTTCCCTTAAAGAACTTTCACGAACACCAAATTATTCATTTGGAGCAATGTTTAAAGCAGCAAGGGATTTGTTTTACGATTATAGGTTTCACTGCACTTAATAGATACTTTGTTACCCCTGCAAGTGCGATTATTAAAGCTTGGTGGGAAAAGGACAAAAGTTCAGTAACCATAGAAGAAGTTGAAGAATGGTCAATTGAAATTACTAGTGGCTTTCAACCCACTTTACCCTATTTAGAGGCAGTTGATCAATTCATCGCAGATAGGAAATTAAATAATGGCAAACAGAAATTATAATTCAGATAATGGACGCGAATCACGAGAAAGTTACCGTAAAAGTCTGCCAAAACCATTGTGGCGACGAATAATCAGCTGGCTATTTTTGGCTATTTTTCTAGTACTGCTTTCAGGAGTTGGACTTTTTGCATATTATGCCAAGGATGCTCCCAACATAAGTAGAGCTCAACTACAAAGCGGTGGTTCAACTGCTCTTTACAATACTGATGGCAAGTTTCTACTTTCATTGGGTTCTGAGAAAAGAATTTACGCTAAAGATAATTCAGACATGCAGTTGTTAAAGGATGCAATTGTATCTGTTGAGGACAAACGTTTTTATAAAGATAAACTTGGCATTGATCCAATCAGAATTGTTGGCTCAATGTTAACAAATGCCAAAAGCCAAAGTGTTTCAGCGGGTGGTTCAACGATTACGCAACAGTTAGTTAAGCTAACCGTCTTTTCAACTGACCCTTCACAAAGAACGCTTCGCCGTAAAGCGCAAGAAGCATGGCTTGCAATGCGGGTGCAACGAGAATATTCACATGATGAAATTCTCGAGTTTTATATCAATAAGGTATATATGAATTACGGCAATTATGGAATTGGTACTGCAGCAAACTTTTATTATGGTAAGAAAATTGGTGAACTAGACTTGGCTCAAACAGCATTACTTGCTGGAATGCCTAATCGACCAACAGTTTATAATCCATATGTCTACCCTAAATATGCTAAGTATCGTCGAGATCTTGTGCTAAAAGCAATGCTCGATAACAAAAAGATTACCAACGAACAATATCAAACGGCGAAAAATGAAAGCATTACTAAGGGAATAAAGCCACATCGTCAACGTGCGCAATCTGATTTACGTAAAATAGATGACCCTTACATTAAAGAAACTATCCAAGAAGTAAAAGATAAAGGCTTTGACCCTTACCGTGACAACCTAAAGATTACAATTAATATTGATCAAAAAGCCCAAAACAAACTATATGAGTTAGCTAACAGCAATCAGGTGCCTTTCACAAATGACAAAATGCAGATTGGTGCATCTGTTGTAGATCCAAGTAACGGTCATGTGGTAGCTATAATTGGTGGTCGTCACTTACCTTCCACGGTTCAATTAGGACTTGATCGTGCTGTTCAAACAAGTCGATCCACTGGATCTTCAATTAAGCCAGTTCTTGATTATGGTCCTGCAATTGAATATTTAAACTGGTCAACGGCCAAAATGTTAGATGATAGTAAATACTATTACCCTAACACTGATATTCAACTCTATGACTGGGATAACAAGTATGATGGATTAATGACAATGCGTCATGCTCTAGAACAATCGCGAAACGTTCCAGCCGTTAAAACTTTGAAACAAGTTGGCGTTAAGCGAGCTTCCAAGTTTGCTGGTCAAATGGATATCCATGTTCCTAAAAACTCAGGTCTCTCTGTAGCAATTGGAGCCGATGCTTCAAGTTTGCAAATGGCTGGTGCCTATGGTGCTTTTGCAGCAAACGGAATCTATCATAAGCCACAATTTGTTTCAAAGATTGAGACTCCTGATGGCTTGACTAGAAATTATGACTCTGAAGGTATTAGAGTGATGAGCAAGTCCACAGCTTATATGATTACAGATATGCTTAAAGGCGTTATTAAGCGTGGGTCAGGAACTAATGCTCAGATTAAAGATTTATATCAAGCAGGAAAAACCGGATCAGTCAAGTATTCCAATGAGGAACTTGCTCGCTACCCTAGTTACGGTTCTACGCCAAAAGACTCTTGGTTTGTGGGCTATACGCAAAGCTACTCTATCGGGGTATGGACTGGTTACGATAATCTTAAAGATGGTACTATTTCAGGAATTGGCCAACAATCTGCACAACTCTTCTATAAGAACATGATGACTTATATGATGAGAAACAAGCAAAATGTTGATTGGCAAAAACCGAATTCGGTAATTAGAGCCAAAATTGCCAAAAACTCTAATCCGCCAATGGTGTCCTCTACTGGTGAATGGCAACTATTTGTTCGTGGGCATGCTCCTGCTGGAATTGTTGATGACACTAGCGACGATAAAGACGATGATTCAAGTTCAACCAATTATAATGAACAAAAGCGTGCAGTCGTACCAAGAAAGAAATCTTCTGATAATCATTCGGATGATAACAAAAATAATACAGGACATGATCGCGATCAGGGCAATGCAAATAATAATTCTGGTAAGCCTGATAAGGACAAAAACAAAGAAAAGCCAAATCAAAATAATAATTCTGATACAACTGAAAACAATCAAGGTAATGATTCTGACTCACAAAATCAACCTCCTGAAGAGCATGAACATCATTAAGTAATAGAGAAAAAAACGTCAACTCAATCTATGAGCTGACGTTTTTTATTGCATTGGGCAATTTACTAATTAGTAGTAAATCCCTACTCTTTATTCACATGACTTAACAAAGAGCCTTTTTATTTTGTCTTCAAATATGTGTACGGATCATCTTTATCACGTGCGGTCATCGAATAGCGACCAAACAGAATCATTGCATGATGAGTGTGAATCCATTCATCTTTGGGCAAAATCTCTTCTAACCTCTTTTCAATTTCCAAAGGTTTGGCATTTTGTGGAACGATATGGAATCTTTTTGAGATGCGAGATACGTGCGTATCTACTGCAATAGCGGGGACGCCAAAGCCATCAGCTAGAACAACATTAGCGGTTTTCTCTCCTACTCCAGGCAAAGAAACCAAATCTTTTTTGTTTTCAGGAATCTGGCTATGATATTTATCAACCAAAATTTCAGCAGTTTCTTTTAAATGCTTAGCCTTGGAATGAAAAAGACCAATTTTTGATATATGATTTTCAATGTCTTTAATTGAAGCTTTTGCTAATGCATCTGGATCTGGGTAATCTTCAATGAATTTTGGCATTACTCGATTTACCATTTTGTCGGTTGTCTGTGCACTCATTAAAACAGCACACAATAAATGAAATTTATTGTCCCAAACCAACTCACTTTTAGCATCGGGATACATTTGATTAATAGTTCGCAATACTTTACGAGCTTCCTCTGTACTCAATAATTTTTCTTTAGGCATTTCTTTATCGATTCCTTTGTAAAAACTTCTGAACTTCGCTTGTTGTCTTTAAGTTATGTCTTTGCCAATTAAGTAGAACCCGATCAACATACTTAAGGCTATATGCTTGCGATAAAACTGCTTCTCGCAAGGCAAGTTTTATTATTTCTGGATCATAGTGGTCAACGTTTAACCAAGCAGAAATTTCTTCACGTTCAATTGGACTTAAGTAACGACCAAACTCAATCTCAAATTGTCTCATTAATTGGTTCAAAGGACTATTGTCAATTTCGGAAGTAGTGTTTGTAGTTTCTTCCCCAGACTTCGGTGTTGCGACATTTTTTTCTAGCAAATTATCTAATTTTGAATAAAGCCGATCAAGATTATAATAGTTGCCAATGCGTCCTTTTTCATCTGTCACTTGATCTATCGTTAAATCGTTTTTATCTATTAACTGTTGAATGATACTAGCAATTTCTGTCGCTGAAAAATTAGTATTGGCTGCCATCTGTTCATTCGATGGAAACTTGTTTCCTTTTTGTGCAAATAACTCTAATTGGATAATTAAAATCAGTTCAGAATTAGTAATTTTAAGTTGAGGATAATACGCAAGTAATCCGTTTGAGAGTACGGTAAATCCTAAAAAGCGGTAGTCATTATATTGCATGACAATTTCTCCCTTTTAAAAAAGTTGAACTAAAGTAACTTAGTCCAACTTTTTAACTTATTTAATTAATCAAATTTAAGGTTCAACTCTGTTAATCATTCTTGGGAACGGAATTGCTTCACGTACGTGATCTAGCTTACAAATCCAAGCAATTACACGTTCAAAGCCCATTCCAAAGCCAGAGTGTGGCACGCTACCATACTTACGTAAGTCAAGGTACCAGCTGTAATTATCTTCGTTCAAACCGGCTTCCTTAATTTGCTCTCTTAAGGTGTCATAATCGCTTTCACGCTCAGAGCCACCCATAATTTCGCCATATCCTTCTGGGGCTAAAACATCTGCACAAAGATATTCTTTTGGATTTTCAGGGTTCTTCTTCATGTAGAATGGTTTAATTGAAGTAGGATAGTTGACAATAAAGAATGGACGATCAAATTTTCCGGAAATGAAAGCTTCATCTGGAGCACCAAAATCATCGCCCCATTTAAAGTCACGACCGTCTTCTTGAAGCATTTTTACAGCATCATCGTATGATAAACGGGTGTAGTTTCCTTCAGCAGCTGGTTCCAATTTCTTTGGATCACGACCAAGTAAACTTAATTCATATTGGCAATTATCTAGTACTTGCTTAACAACGTATGAAAGAAAACGTTCTTGAATATCAAGTGATTCATCTTGATGCATCCAAGCCATTTCCGGCTCCATCATCCAGAATTCAGTTAGGTGACGACGAGTCTTAGATGCTTCAGCTCTAAAGGTTGGTCCGAAAGTAAAGATTTTACCGAAAGCCTCGGCACCTACTTCACCATATAATTGTCCAGATTGAGAAAGATAAGCATCTCCACCGAAATACTCAGTATGGAATAATTCAGTAGTGCCTTCTGGTGCAGAATGCATAAAAATTGGGGCATCAAATTTTACAAAGCCTTCGTTTTCAAAAAAGTCGACTGTGGCTTTAAAAATCATGTTTCTAATACGCATAATTGCGAATGGCCTTCTACTGCGTAGCCATAAATGGCGATGATCGAGTAAAAAGTCAATTCCGTGTTCCTTGTTGCCAATTGGATAGCCTTCGCTATTAGTAACAACTTTTAAATCAGAAATTTGAATTTCATAACCAAAGTGTGAGCGTTCATCTTGATGAACAGTACCGGTAATGTAGAAGCTAGCTTCTTGGTGTAAAGACTTAGCAGCTTCGAAAACTTCATCAGAAACATCATTTTTTCTGATTACACCTTGAAAGAATGCAGTACCATCACGTAACTGCAAGAAAACAATTTTTCCGCTTGAGCGCTTATCTGTTAGCCAAACATGCATTTGAACTTCTTCATCTACATGTTTAGAACAATCAGCAATTGAAATTAATTTTGTCATAAATTCTTGTTCCACTTTCCTTATCAAATCAATTTAATCATACCAAAGATTTTGCTATTTAGCGACTTAACCTAGCAAATTTCCATTTTTAAATTCATATAATTGGTATTGATAGTGATCAGACGAATCTTTTGCTGTCACTTCCCAAACTGCTCGATTATTGTACCAACCTAGATTAACTTTGGTAATTTTGTTATTAGGATTTTGAGCCTGATAGCTACTTCGAACTTTTGCTTCACCAACACCCTTTTTAGCTGAGAGTAAGTAGCCTTTTTTCGAACCAGGCAGGTAAATAAAATAGTATTGTTGGCGATTTTTACTTGAACCTTTTAACGAATAACTGTTAACTCCCCGATCTAAGTGATAATTTTTTTCAATTTTAGTAATTGGGGACTTAGCTAATGCAATTTGATTTAATTGCTTTGTTTCGTTTCGTTCAGGGTTACTTGCTTTATAAAAAATGAGAACTGAAGCGGCATAGAGGAATATAATTATTCCAATAAGCCATGCTACAAATTTAATCGTTTGTCTTGTGTCGTCTTCTATCATAGTTATCTAACTTATTCCGTAATTCTTTTAAACTAATTTTGTTTGTTTTAACAGGGATAGCATTTAAAAATACTTTACCATAATCTTTTGTCCAAAGGCGTGAATCTAAAATTAAAAATTGACCACGATCGTTTTCACCACGGATTAGCCTTCCCATCCCTTGCTTAAAACGAATGATTGCACGCGGAATTGTATCTGTCTTAAAAATATCAATTCCTTGTTTCTGCAATTGTTGCTGGCGTAATTTTACTTCAGGCAAGTCTGGAGATTCAAAAGGTAATTTTGCTGCAATTACGAGGTCGATATTACAATCATGGAAATCGATTCCTTCCCAAAAACTGTCAGCTCCTAAAATAATTGCCTTTTGAGCAATTGCAAAGCGTTTAGTAATGCGGTTGTTAGAGCCTGAAACTCCTTGAGCCAAAATTTCAAAATCACGCAGAGCTGGAGAATTCGAAATTATACTGTAGACATCTTTGATTTTATTCAAATTGGTCATCAGCACAAGCACGTGATTTTTATGGTTTAAATCATGTTCTAGTATTTCTGCCAGTGATTGATCAAATTGGTTAGTGGCGACATCAGGTAGATCACTAACGGCAAGTACTTGCAAATGACTTTCCAATTTGAAGGTGCTTTTACCAACATATTCTTGGGGATGCATATCTGTTAAGGCAAGTTGTTTAACAAGATAATCAAAGTTGCCTTCACTTGTTAAGGTAGCACTGACAAAAGAAAGATGATCAAAACGATCGTAGATTTGTTTTAGTTCATCTGAAGCGTCAAGCATTAACCAACTTAAATTTGCACTTAGTGGATCAGCTGGATTAGTAAAAGTAACAATAAAGCCTTCTTGACTCATACTGGTATCTGTTTGTAATAAATCAGATAGCTGGTAGCTTTTGGTAATGTAAAAATCAAGGTGATCAATTTGCTCTGTGATTTCACTTAATATAGCGTCTCGATCAGTGCCTGAAGTGTCTGTTTCATTATAAAGCTTAAACAAAATCTCGTTTGTTTGCTGGCGGACTTCTTCAAGTTTCTTTTGCAGTTTGGCTAAAGTAGCTAAAAACTTGCTGTCTTCGCCGAATAAGTCGCTTGCTTGAAAACTCAATAATAAATTACCATTCGGCAACATGTTTTTGCTAATTGCCCGGCTACGTTTTTGATAAAGTTCTTGCTGCAACTGGTTGATGATATTGATTAGTTTAAGGATTGCCGGGTCTAATTTTGCCAGTAAGAAATTAAACTGCACATCATCACCATACTGGTTTAGAACACTATCATCTGCATAAAAGAGCAAATTGCGTAAATGTGTCAAAGTGCCCCAAAAAGATTCAAATTGGAACGAATCATTACGTGAAGTAATAACGTTATCAACAAAGCGATGTGCTTCGTCAATTACTAAGTAAGGATTTTGTCCCCAAATTGAATCATTGTAGTGATTAGCCAAATATGCGTGATTAGTAACAAGAATGTCTGCTTCTTCTTGTCTTTGGCGTGCTAAATTCCAAAAGTCAACGTCCGCAAAACTACTTCCAACACGTGCGTCACCAGGATGTGATATTTTAACAAATAACGGTGCCTTATAATTGGTTAATTGCAGTTCATCTAGGTCACCAGTCTTAGTTTCTGTTAACCAAACCAAAATCCGCATCTGCAAGACTAAAGTCATTTTATTAGGCGTGCCCTGATAAAGGGTTTGATAAAACCCATCAAGATCCAAATAATGACTACTTGATTTAACAACTTCTGCCGCTAAATCAAGTTTAGTTACATTTAGTAGCTGTGGCACTTCCTGACTAATAATTTGATCTTGTAGTACTTTGGTTGGTGTAGCAATTACTAATTTGCGATTAGTGTAGAGCCGGTATGAATATGCAAACAAGTAAGAGAAAGTTTTCCCTGTCCCATTTGGAGCTTCTACCAATAAAGCCCGTTGATCGGGACTTTCAAGAAAAAGATTAATTCGGTTAATCAAGTCAACTTGCGGCTGGCGATAATTAATTTTGTTTTTAAATAAACTATACTTCGCCTTATTATTAGTTGGAAAAACAGCTTCGGCGCCACCGTTTTTAACCGTTGAATGTACTTCCTGTTTTTGCAAAACGACGTTACGCACTTGCATCTGACTTTTATCTAGTGGTCGCTTTTGCTTGCGAGCTTCATCTGCGATTGTCGAGAAAACCCATGACGTATCACGAATTAAACCGTGAGCTAGTGAGCTCAGCGTATTTAAAGTTGCTTGCGGTAGCGATTCAAGCTTTTTGATGATTTTGATTAGTAAAACTGCGGTTCCATATGCGTCAGAATCTGCCTTATGCGGATTAAGATGCTTTATTTGAAGCTGATTGGTCAAATCTGTTAGTTTATAGGACGGTAATGTGGGGAAAGCGATTTTAGCTAATTCAACCGTGTCAATTGCTCGGTTAGTTAGAGCTTCATAACCATGTTGCACAAGTTCATAATTCAAAAAAGGTAAATCAAAATTGACATTGTGTGCTACGAACACAGTGTCCTTCAGAATCTTGATGATTTTTGGTGCGTAATAAGAAAAGTCCTTTTGGTTGGCAACATCACTATCATGAATGTGGGTCAAATTTTGAACCGTTAAAGGAATTTCGCGATGAGGGTTAATCATAAAAGAATAGGTCTTGACGACTTCCATGTTTTTAATAATCGCGCAACCGAATTGAATTATATGGTTATCGTCTTCGCGCTGGGTACCTGTTGTTTCGAGATCAACGACTGCAAAGGTATCCTTAGCAAAAGCAGTCATCAGTTCACCTTCATTTCAATTAATTTATTTCTACTATTTTTTCTGCGTCAAGTAAGATTAGGTACTTATGTTTAACTGGCTTTTCAGCAAATGAGTTAAGTGCTCGCTCGTATAAACGCAGTTGACCAGTATACTTTTGCTTAATATTAGCAATTGCTAAATCTAAATTATGCTGATCAATGTGGTCAGTTTTATAATCAAATAATATTATGCCATCATCTTCAACGAAATAACCATCAATTGTACCATGAATTAATATTTTAGCATTTGGATCACTAAAATCGTTAAACAAGGTACTAGCAGAAAGCAAGCTGGAAAATTCAACCTCTCGCTTAAGTTGAGCAGGATTTTGCCAGAACGGTTTAGCAAAATCACTGTGAACGAACCAATTGATTTGTTGCTGATTAATGCTAGGGACAATTTCTGGATTTAACTTATCTTGTTTAATTAAATCTTTTATTTCAAGTTCAAGTTGTTCCGGCTCACCTTTTTGATTGTAATCGTAGTACTGGAGAAGCAAGTGTGTCGCAGTCCCAATCTCTGCTCCAGTAAATTTAGTTTCAAACAAAAAGTCAGGTTTAGTTTCAATTGGCTGAAGATAACGATTGGTTGAAGCCAATAAGTGTGCATTTTCTAACTCAGTTTCCAATGGATCATTGAATGCTTTCTTTATTTCAGAAACAGATTGATAAGCTGTAGTCGAACTGGCATCTCTGAAAGGATAGTCGTAGTCGTACAGCTTAGGAGCTATTCGTGTTAATAAAGCATAATCTTTGTCAGAGGCCACTTCTTCTGTTTTAGCTATTTCAGAAGAAATTTTTTCATTTTCATAATGGACTAACAAAAATGGTGTCTCTTCATCTAATGAATTCGTGATATCACTAATCTTGATTTCAGGATATTTGTCAAAATTAATTGCTGGGCCAATAAAACTCATTGAGCTAGTAGCGCTTAATTTACTACTTAAAGGCAATTTCTGTTGACCATTAAGCTGATTTTGCCACTTTTGGCGCGTTTTTTCGTAATTTTTGACTTCTGTAATAAGAATCAGTTTTTGGCGTGCACGTGTCATCCCTACATAAAGAATACGTGCCTCTTCTTCTAATAATTGCTGCTTTTGAGCAATATTATCATAAGATTTGAGCAGTGTATCGGCGCGATAATGTTCTTGCCTGATTGTTAGACCCAAATTATTTGCATTGATAATATAATTACCGCTTAAATCGCGCATTTGGTAGCGGTGCTGTAAACCAATATAAAAAACAATTGGGAATTCAAGTCCTTTAGAACCATGGACAGTCATTAGTCTGACAGAGTCCCCCGCTTCTTTAGTAACTAGAGGTTGTGCTAAGTCTTTTTGACTGCGCCTCATTCGCTCAATAAAGTTAATAAACTGATATAGTCCTTTAAAGCCAGCACTTTCATATGAACTGGCACGCTCATAAAGTGCTTCAAGGTTGACACGTCTTTGCTTTCCGTTTGGCAAAGCAGTCATTATTTCAAGTAAATTAGTTCGTTCGTAAATGCTCCAAATTAACTCAGAAATACGATGATTAGCTGCAAAGTGACGTAACTCTTCTAATTGATTTAAAAAAAACTTTGTTTTTTGACTCAGCTCATCATTGACCGCAACATAAGAAGTTAAGGCATCATAAAAACCGGTATTTTTACTATGTACTCTGATTTTGGCTAAATCAGTTTCAGTGAAATTAAATAGTGGCGACCGCAATACTGCAACTAGCGGAATATCCTGATCTGGGTTATCAATGATACGCAAGTAGTTTAGCACAATTGTTAATTCAAGCGTTTGAAAGTAATTTTTCGCATCCGTTACCAGTAACGGAATGTCATTTTTGGCAAACTCCTGCATAATTGCTAAATTGTCGCTACGACTTCTAGTTAAAATCGCAATATCGCTGTACTTAAAGTTCCGCTTTTCCTTTGTCTGAGTATCGTAAACTTGCAAATTCTCGTTTTTAAACTGCTTAATTCGGTTAATCACCATTGCAATTTCAGCTGAATCGATTTCGTCTTCATCTTCGGTATTAGTTGAACCATCTTGGCCATCTTTTTCGCTATATATTAGTTCACTGGCCTGGGGCAGTTTTTCAGGATAGTAATTAGCACCTAAAACTAACTGCCCTTCTTTTTGGTAGTCAATCCCACCAAAGTCAGTAGTCAAAACATGATCAAATACCTGGTTAACGAGTTTAATTACCGGCTTTGTTGAACGGAAATTTGCAGATAATAGAATCCGTTCATCCTGCTTGTTCTCATCTTTAGCTGCCTCTTGATACTTATGGAGGAAAAGCGAAGGCTCAGCTTGACGGAAACCGTAGATTGATTGCTTAACATCCCCCACCATAAATAAATTATTTTGTCCGTCCTTTTTAATCAACTGCAGTATTCGTTCTTGCAAGGAATTAATATCCTGATATTCATCAACCAAGATTTCTTTGAACTTAGTTTGATAAAACGACCGCGCCATTTGCGAATTTGAAGTATCTTGACTCAGTATTTGATAAGCAAATTGCTCCATATCACTGTAGTCAACCAGATTTTCTGCACGCTTCAATTGGTCAAATCGCTCAATTAAGGCCAGCTCTGCTTTAACAATTGCAGTCATAATTTGATGCCCTTTGTTTAGTAAAGCGATTTGTTCTTTTTCATCAGTAGCATAAAAGGAGGTAAAAGACGTAAATACTTGCTCAGAAGCATCTTTTTTAAGTTCAACGCATTCCTCATAAAAATCAAGTAAATCTTCATCCCATTTGCTCGATTTACGAAAACTAGTAAAGAGGCAACTTCTTAGTAGCTCTCTTTGTTTATCATAATTTTCATCTCTTTCAATACTAGCCAGATAATTTTGCAAGCACTTATCAAAGAGTTGGAAGCTGTCTTTAACCTTTGCTAATTCTTTGGTTTCCATGGCAGCTGTTGCCAGCAACTGCTCAAGTTTTTCCTTTAAATCAGAAAAAGTGGTCAAAAGATAAGGCTTAATGTTCTTTTGCCATAGCTTTGAATGAGTGACATCGTCACCAATTTCATATTGAGTTGGTAAACTTTTTAACCAGTCACGGTAATCAGGCTTAGCCATTGCATAATTATATAAGTCTAATAACAAGTCACGTGCAGACTCAGCACTACGGTCGCCGGCAAAATTTTCGTAAAAAGCAATAAAAGCTTGATCATCGTTTTCTAAAAATTCACTTTCAATTTCTTGCAGTGCTCGCTCACGCATTAATGCTGCTTGAGTCTCATCCGTTAAAACACTAAAACTAGGATCAAGGTCAATGATATAGTAAAAACGATGAATAACATCTAGACAGAAAGCATCAATCGTTGAAATATTAGCAGCGTCAATTAAGTTAAGCTGCTCTCGTAAGTCAATTTTAAGTTTTTCATGCTTATTTAGTCTCTGCTCAAGGGCACTTTTAATTTTTGCTTTCATTTCTTGGGCAGCGGCTTTAGTAAAGGTCACGACTAATAACTCATTTACACCCGTTCCAGTGAGAATTTCCTGCATAAGTCTCTCTACTAAAACAGTTGTCTTTCCGCTCCCAGCAGAAGCAGAAACCAGAATATCAAGGTCACGATCGTCTATTGCTTGCTGTTGTTCATTCGTATAATCTGGCATCACTTATTCCTCCTTTCTCAGTTTCTCCTTAATTTTGGTCATTAATTCTGTTTTACTCAAATTATCAATTTGATGGTATTTATTTTCTTTTAGCATTGCATCAAAGAAGAAGATATCCCGATAGTCAGAGTATGTCAAAGCAGTGACTTGCTGTCCATATTTATAGGGATTGAGCTGAACCTTACCAGAGAGAATTTGACTAGATGCATCTTTGATTAATTCTTCATCATATTTTAGAAGAAGTTCAATTTCTTCATCATTAAACGCGTTGCCACGAAAACTCAACGAACCATCTTTCTTACTATTGACCCCAGCATAGATTTCCGAAGTAGTACCACCATTACTTAGTGCAGGATCGGCGTCTAAGATAACGGCCTGATCATAGTTAATAAGACCGTTATACTTGAGCTTCGTTTTTCCATCTAAATTAGCTTGCTTAAGTTGTAAGTTATTGCCGTATAGATCTTTACCATTTAAACGTTCAGTTTGTCTGGTAATGGTTTGGTAAAATGCTCCGAGTAATGACATCGGCTCTTTACCAGTAAAAAACTGCTGATTTCGCATTAGTACATCCATATACGAGACCATTTGCAGTGAAATTCCCTGATAAAACAGTCCTAAATTAAACTTTTTGGCGGAAGACTTATAGTCGATAACTTGGGAAATGTACTCGTTTTGATCACTAACCTTTGCCAAATCGACCCGGTCCATTTTTCCTCGTAAATTGACATAATGCTTCCCATCTAGATTTGGCACTAATAAGTCTAGTCCAGGTACTTTTTCACCAAAGCCAAAGCTAAGTTCAGAGTACTTTGCTCTTAATGGAGTCTTTTTAACCGCGCGATGCCAATTAACAGCCACATTAGTAGTGGTTTGATCGAGACACTTAAAGAGGAACACATTAAATGGATCATTACGAAGTTGTTTATATTTTGCTTCGCTCTTCATTTTTTCACGAGCAACTTCAAGCAATTGATTCAGCTTCAGATCATCAATTTCGGCCAAATCAAGCTTTTCCTTATTCAGCTCTTTCACTAAACGATCAAAAGTTTCATGGAAATAATTTCCGGCTTGGATCACATCAAATTCATTATCAAATCGTTTGCGTAAACGAAGGCCATAATTTAAAAAGTATTCATAAGAATTTTCATAAAAAGTTTCGAGTTGCGAAACTGAAGAGTTTAGGTTTTCTCCGTATAATTGCTGAGCAAGCTCTGCACCGATATCTTGTGGGTGATTGTCAAACTGACTTGCGTCAAGCACCATTTTAGTCTTTTTAGGGATGCGCTCTTTAGTCAGTTCAAATAAGTGCTCAATATTAACTTCTGGATGTGCCTGCTTAAGATAAGTTAAATACCCAAGACTAGCTTGCGGATTGGTTAAAAAAGACAAGAGATCATTTAGCTTTTCTGGAAGATTATGTTGAGCAAATTCAACTCTTTCCTTTTCTTCAGCCTCTTTTTTATTAGCTGCTTCTTGCACGCTGGTATCGACACCTGCGACACGTTTAAGTCGTTCATAATAAATAGAAGGTTGAACCGACTCGTTCTCTGCGTTTACTACAGAGTATGAAACATAGGTCATATCACTACCAAGCGCCAGTAGCAGACCAAATTGATAATTTTGGTCAAGGTTACTGGTTTGTTGCTGGTCTTCAATATAAGAATCTTCTTTAAATGCACCACTGTTAGTTAAAGTTTGTAAATTTTCAGAGCTCAAAAAGCCTGGTACATTTTGAATCTTAGGCAAACCTGTATTGGTGGCGCCCATGATAAAGACCTGCTTGTAGCCACTGAGTTGAACAATTCCCGTTTCAGAAATGTTGACAGCATCTAGTGTAGAAGGAATCTGGGCAAATGTTGCTTCTTTAAAGCCATTGATTAGTACATTGAAGAAACTGTCAAGCTCAAACTCATCAGGATTGATTAATAGATAGTCATGAAGCAGTGTAATTAACAAATCCCAAACTTGTTCAGATTGCCTTGCTTGTTGAAGGTCACCGTCTTCTTGGGCATCTTGGCGCCACTTTTCTAGCACTTCTTGCACGTGATTGTTAACTAAAAAGTTGAAGAAAATGGTAATTGCCTTTCGCGTGTCTGTTTCTTCTGCTAGTTTTTTTAACAAAGAAGTAATCTTTTTAACAAAAAAGTCCTTTAGTTTTTCAATTTTGGCAACTTCATCTGGAATTTTGTCCAATCGAATGACTTCAGCAGCAATATAATCTGTAAAATCGCGTTTCCACAAGTTATGATTAATGCCGTGGGCTAAAACAAAATTTTCGAGCTCATCGACGTCATGAATGTATGAAGTCTCATCCTTATACCAATCCGGAATAATTAAGTGTGTCTTCATAATCGCAAGCATATTTTGTGTTTGGAGTGGCCTAGTTAACAGCTGAGCGATATTTTCAATTAAAACAACTAAGGGATGATACTTCATTTCCTGTTGTAAATCATTAAAAAATGGAATGTCATTTTGCCGTAAAATTGGCGAAAGATAGGTTTCGTATTCGTGCAGATTTGGCGCAAGCACTAAAAAATCGCGGTAGCGGTAATTATTAAGCGCCACCTGCTGGTAAATAGTTCGAGCAACAAAATATGCTTCAGCATACCGATTGTCGGCACGAATTAGCTGGATATTATTTAATTTTCCTACTTCAGGGACGGCACCAGTCCAAAATGAGTTAAGTAGCTCTCGGTTAGTTGGCGCTGCCGAGGGTTTAGTAGTTTCAACCTGATAATTTAGTTCGTTTACTTCGATATATTTAACCAATTGGTTAATCGTTCTTTGAATGACATAGTCATAATCGCCAGCTTCTGCTTTAGCGTCAAGCTCACCAGTTTTTGTTTTAAAAGCCAGAGTTACACTATTTGCATGCTTCATCAATAATTTAACAGTCAAACATTCCTGCAAGGAAAAGTGTGAAAAATCGCTAAAGTAAAAGTCAGTCTTACTTAAATCAATCCCACTGGCCAGAAACTCATTTAACTGTAACTGAATTTCGTTAGAAGTAGAAAACTTATCTTTAATGGTGGCAATGAAAGCTTCATAAAGAATTTTTAAATCAGCCACTTTATTTTTAGTTTCAATGTCTAACTTATCTTGATCGAAATCATCTAAGTCTAAATTACCCTCTCTAACTTGCAAAATAGTGCTATAAAGCTGTTTAACCAAGCCAGGACTAACATTGACATTTTTGAAGAGGTGGAGCTGATCACGTTTTTGTTCAATGATTTTAGCTAAAATCATTGCTGCCGCAGTGTTGTCAAGCTGGGTAGGCATTACCTGCTTTGAATCCTTTAGAAAAAACCAAGCAAGTCGTGAAAAAGATAACACTTGCAAGTTCTTAACTGATTGCTCAGTATTGCCTTGACTAATAGCAAGCCTATTTATTGCTCTGATTTCTGTGGTAAACTTAATGTGATTGGGAACAATGACAAAAGTTTGTTGCTTTGGAAATTTTTGATAATTTTCAACTGCTGCTTGTAAAACTTTTTCCTGCATTGGATCGGTTTGACGACCGACTAGAATTTTGATCATTTGTTCTCTTCTCCTTTGCTACATATTTTAGCATAGGAGCTAAATTTTTTTCACAAACATTAAGGATCTTAAATAAAATGAAATCGAGTTATTTAGCGCACGGAAAAGTGATTTTGATTGGTGAACATTCAGTGGTTTATGGCTATAATGCCCTAGCCTTGCCAATCATGTCTTTACACATTAAAGCAACCGTAGAACCGGGCCCACAAATGTGGATGGATACTGCATCATATCATGGGCCTTTTTTTATGGCGCCAGATGAATACGACGGTTTGAAGTATGTCGTTAAAACAATGCTCACAAAAGCTAATAGTAACGAAAATTTAAGGATAACTTATACAGGAGAAATTCCAATTGAGCGCGGGCTGGGCTCTAGTGCAACAGTTGCCCTTGCAACAACCAAGGCAATGAACGACTACTTTAATTTGAACTTGTCAAATGATGAAATAATTGAGGTTACTAATCATGCTGAAACAATTAACCATGGCAAAGCGTCGGGTTTAGATGCTGCGACCGTAAATTCTGATTACCTTGTCTTTTTTAATAAAAAGTCAGGTCCCAGTATTTTACGCGCCAAGCTAAATGCCACCCTCTTGATTATGGATACAGGGGAATTAGGTAGTACAAAAAAAGCTGTTGCTCAAGTTCAACAGCAAGTCCAGTCATCTCCTGTAGCTAGTGAAAAGATTAAGCAGTTGGGTCAATTGGCCGATGATACAAAACAAGCTTGGGTTAATCAAGACCGCGTTAGTGTTGGCAAAATCTTTAATGAAGCTGAAGAAATACTAGATTCTTTTGGCCTTGCCACGATTAAAATTAAACAGTTACAACAACTTGCTCTTGAAAATGGAGCCTTGGGTTTTAAGCTGTCCGGAAGTGGTTTAGGTGGAATCGTCATTGTACTTTGCGACAACATTGAAGTAGCAAAGTCAATTGCTAAAAAATGTCAAAAGGTTGCTGTTAATAGTTGGATCGAGGAAATTTAATGGAAAAAACTGTTCGTGCACACACAAATATTGCTCTAATAAAATATTGGGGAAAAGAAGACCAGGCTATGCGCTTGCCTGCTATGTCAAGTATTTCAATGACACTAGATGAATTTTATACTGATACCAAAATTTCTGATAGTGAAAAAGACCGTTTCATTTTAAATGGTACTGAGCAAACTGGTAAAAGTGCCCAGCGCGTTTTTTCGTATCTTAGATTTTTACAAGAAAGATTTGGTTTAAGTGGACACTTGCAAGTTGAATCTACCAATCATGTTCCAACTGCAGCTGGTCTTGCCTCTTCTAGTTCAGCGTTTGCTGCTTTAGCAGGTGCATTTAGCTCGTACTATGATTTGCAAATTAACCGTCAAGAACTTTCATGTTTGGCAAGAATGGGATCAGGCTCGGCATGCCGTTCAGTGTTTGGTGGCTTTGCGATATGGCAGAAAGGAAATAGCGATTTGACCTCTTATGCGTATGCAATAAATGAGCAACCTGAAATGGACTTACATTTATTAGCGGTTGAACTTAATCCTAACCCCAAAGAATTATCTTCAACTAACGGAATGCAGTTGGCCAAAACCTCGCCCTTTTTCCAGCCTTGGCTAGAACGCAATCAAGCAGAAATAGATAAAATGATTGAAGCAATTGAACAAAACGACTTTACGGCTTTGGGTCAATTAGCCGAATTAAATGCTAATGAGATGCATGCTGTTAACTTAACGGCTCAACCTGGATTTACCTATTTTGAGCCGGATACGATTAGAGCAATCAAACTTGTTGAGCAGCTGCGAAGAGAAGGAATAGAATGTTACTATACAATCGACGCTGGCCCAAATGTAAAAGTTATGACTCGGTTAAAAAATGTAAAAGAAATTACTAAGCGTTTCATATCAGAATTTGACAATGTTAAGATAGTAAATGCAAGTTTTGGTCCAGGTATCAAATATTTGGATTAATAATGTATTTAAATTGGTTAGGAGATTAAATTCTTTGATAACAGAACAAGCGCCCGGTAAGTTATACATCGCCGGTGAATATGCAGTTTTAGAACAGGATTGTCCCGCAATTTTGGTCGCAGTTAATCAATTTATCCGGGTTTCGATTACTAAATCTAAGTCATCTACTGGTTCGATTCATTCCAAACAATATTCGCAGGATTCAATTCACTGGGTACGACGTGGTGCCCAAATGGTGATTGACAACCGTGATAATCCTTTTGAATATATTTTGTCGGCAATTAACTTAACTGAACGTTTTTGCCTCGAACAACATATCAAATTACGAGTATATGATTTGCACGTCAATTCTGATCTTGACTCAGCTGACGGAAAAAAATATGGTCTAGGTTCTAGTGCGGCAGTCACAGTAGCCACGGTTAAAGCGATTCTACGTTTTTATAACGTGCCTTTTAGTAACGAACTAGTTTATAAACTGTCCGCTATTTCCCACTACTCTGTTCAAGGAAACGGCTCTGCAGGAGATATTGCTGCGAGTGTTTACGGTGGCTGGATTGCCTATCAAACATTTGATAAAAAATGGCTGAAACGCGAATTAACACAAAAGTCACTTTCTGAAGTTGTTGATGAAGCATGGCCAGGGCTAAAAATTCAATTATTGACCCCTCCTGAAGGGATGAACTTATTGATTGGATGGAGTCAAAAACCTGCATCAACTTCACGCCTAGTTGATGAAACTAATGCCAATAAGGCAGCATTAAATGTCGAATATAAACAATTTTTACAACAATCGCGAAAATGCGTATTACGCATGATTGATGGTTTTGAGCAAGGAAAGATTGACCTAATAAAGATGCAAATTCGGGAAAACAGGAAACTTTTACAGCACTTTGCTCAAATAAATCAAATTGCAATTGAGATTCCCCGTTTGTCAAAATTGATCAATATTGCTGAGTCATTTGGTGGTGCGGCAAAAACATCAGGTGCGGGTAACGGAGATTGTGGCATCGTTATAACCGATGAACAAACTAATGTTAATGAGCTTGAACAGCAATGGCGTAAAAACAATGTTTTACCCCTTGACCTTCACGTTCATCAAGTAAAGCTAATGCAGTAAGAAGAAAAATGTCAATTAGATCAAAACGTAAGGAAGAACACCTTTCTTTAGCAAACCAATTTTATGAACCGAATAAGCCAAATAGCTTTGACCAAATGGGACTTTTACGACCTGCTTTGCCAGAAGCAAAAGTTGACTTAAGTTCGATTAAAACAACTATGTTTGGCAAAAACGTCAATGCACCCTTTTTTATTAACGCAATGACCGGTGGTTCTGCAAAATCATTCTCTATTAACCAAGCATTTGGTAAAATTGCTCAGCAAGCTAAAATAGGTCTTGCATTGGGTTCTGCAAGTATCTTAGTTAAAGAAGCTGAACAACTTGACAGCTTTTTGATTGCACGTGAAAAAAATCCTGACGGTGTCATAATTGCAAACGTGAATGCGAAGACTGAGGCTATGGATGCTCAAAAAATTGTTAATGAACTTAATGCTGATGCTTTACAGATTCATTTGAATACAGTTCAGGAAATTGCTATGCCTGAAGGCGATCGCGATTTTTTGTGGCTAGATAACTTAATTGAATTACGTCAAAATGTTACCGTTCCGATAATTATAAAAGAAGTCGGCTGCGGTTTAGACCAAGCGACAATTCATTTACTAAAAAATGAAGGTTTTGAGCTATTTGATGTTGCTGGCAGTGGCGGAACGGATTTTGCTAAGATTGAAAATGCACGAAACCAAAATGACCTTTCTTATCTTGAAACGATTGGATTGCCAACTGTTGTTTCTGCTTTAATGGCGGCTGAAGAAAAGGTTACCTTTATCGTGTCAGGTGGTGTTCGTAATCCATTAGATATTTTTAAAGGTTTATGCTTGGGAGGAAAATACGTCGGCATTTCCAATGTCTTTTTGCAGACATATCAGGATCAAGGCGAAGATGCATTATTACAAACGATTTTGGCGTGGCAAAAAGAATTAGCTAGTTTGTTAGCTATTTACGGTCAAAATGATTTAACAAATTTAAGTAAAATCAAGCATTACTTCGACCTGCCCTTGAAGAATTTAATTGATCAATTGAATTAATTTTACATAATTAAAAATATGCAAAGTAGAATTCTACTTTGCATATTTTTTTGTCTTAATTTAATAGATGCCATATTTCTTTTTGAACGGCGCTTTCATTACTTGATCCGATCACTTGGTCCGCTGCACTTTTGGCAACTGGCAAAGCGGTGGCGGTAACAAAGCTCCGGCCAACATATTTTAGCATCCCAACGTCATTACCACTGTCGCCAAACGCAACCATTTCGCGCGAATTAATATGGAATTTTTTGCTTAAGTATTCTAGGCCAACAGCTTTGTTCATTCCTTTAGTTGACATGTCAATTGAGGTAGATGAACCAGAGACAAAGCCAATTTGCGGATAATCGCGTTGAAGTTTACTTAACAACTTCGGCATTCTGTCTTCTGGAACATCTAATGTTACCTTGAAAATCTGATCGTCTAAATGGTTAAAGTCCTCGACAATACGCAGCTTTTGGTAGTACTTTTTAAGCTCTTCTGCATAGCGCTGACCATCTTTTTCTAAAACATATGCACTTGCAAGACCAGAAACAGTGACCTTTTCATCTGAGTATGTCTGAACAATTTCCAAAATGGTTTGAAAATCTTCATCGGATAAGCTGTCAACATGAAGAACTTGTCTTCCCTTAGCAACCAGTGCCCCATTTTCTGCAATAAAATACATTTGCTGAGCTGTTTTAGGAAAACGAGAATAAATATTCTCATATTGATTTCCACTGGCAATTACAAACTTAATTCCTTGTTCCTGCATTAACGCAAATTCGCGCAAAAATAGTTCTTCATCGTAGGTTTTTTCATCGGTTAACCATGTACCGTCCATATCAGTGGCAATTAATTTAATCATCTTTATAGTTACTTTCTTTTACTTCCGTAATCCCTTTGGATAAAAATTCTTTAACACATTATTAGTTATTTTACCAAAACTGAACACGCAACTTTGGCAACTAACTAGCACAAAACCGTGTAAAGCTGATTCTAGGCGAATAGTTTCACCATGAATATACTTAGCATAATCTTCTTTAGTTAAATTTACTACCTGTTTTTGTTTTCTTTGTCCTAATACCAGCGCTAATTGATGACTCGGTTCAAAGCGCTTTTTCTTTAAAATTCCTAGCTCTAATCCGTTACTAATAATTTTAAAATGCATGTTGTCAGCCTCGATTGCAGGAAGATAAACATGATTTTGACTTACTAAACAAGATGTTGACCAGTTAGCAAGTTCTAAAGGTAAATTAAACGGTTTTAAAACTTCTGCAACTAGTGCACTTTCTGACCTCGTCAATTTTGCTTTGTTTTGATGAATTTTCCGCTTTTTGACTTTAGTACTAGTGCTTTTTTCACGTTCAATTAATTGTAATTTGGCAACATACTGCCCTTCACCTAAATTATCGTTTGGCCAAAAGCGTAATGTCTCCTTTATAGCAGGATCATTATTAGCCCAGTCAGGACGTCCTGGTTCAACAGCAGATGTATTTACTTTGATTGGAAGAATTTTAAAGCCCAATTGCTCTACTAACCAGGATACGATTTCTTCATCCTCTTCTGGTGAAAAGGTACAGGTTGAGTATATTAATTCGCCACCAGGTTTGAGCATTTTTACTGCCTCGGTAAGAATTTCCTTTTGCCTTTTTTGGCAAGTCATGACATAGTCTTGTGACCAATAAGAGACTGCTTCAGGATTTTTTCGAAACATCCCTTCCCCGCTACACGGGGCATCGACAATGATTTTATCGAAAAAATGTGTAAATGACCGAACTAACTTTTCTGGGCTTGCAGAAGTTATTAGTGCATTAATTACACCCCAGCGCTCTAGGTTTTCTCTTAGGGCTTTGACGCGGGTATTAGAAATTTCATTTGCAACAAGTAGTCCTTTACCTTTCAGCTGTTCAGCGATAAATGTGCTTTTCCCTCCAGGAGCAGCACATAAATCGAGTACTATATCTCCGGCGTGGATATCAGCAATCATGGCAGGAAACATTGCTGCAGGGTCCTGAGAATAGACTAAGCCACTGATAGCTTCCGGGTCTTGACCATTAATCTGGCCGTAGTATGCATTTTTTAGTCCTGGAATCGGTTGATTAAGAGAATAAGATACTTCTCGCTGCCCTTTTAAAGTGTTGATTCTAAATGCCTTTTTGGCGGGTTGGTTCATCGCATCAAATAGTTCTTGTGCATGCGTTTGATCAAGTAATTTTTGATATTTAGAAATAAATTCAGTTGGTAAATTAAGCATGTGTGTTTTCCTTTCGCCAACATAAAAAGATGAAGAAGCTATAAACAAGCGCAACTACGCCCCAGCTGCCCAAAAGAAGCATTAAAAGGTGCTCTCGATTTGAATAAAAAGCACGCCAGCAAAGGAAGAAATATGCTCCAAGTGATAATAATAGCTCTACTAATATTATTCTAAAGCCATGATTGGCAAGCCAATTGCGTAATAAACTACCTTTTAAGTGAGTCGCCTTAACGGTTTGCCAATCCAAGTAAGCCAAGATGATGTTAGCAATAGTGGCCACAAAGACTAGCAAAATGATGAATAAAAATTCTTTAATTACGGAAAGCTGACGCTTCTGATGCTTTCTTACAAATACTGGTGTTTTAACTTTAACATGATAATGACGGGCAATTTTTCTAATTACCTTATTAGAGCTGTCAATAATGATGGTATAGTTTTTAAGCTTGAATTTACCTGTAGGCTGCTTGATACCGGTTGTTAAATAATAGCCATTTTGTTTCATCCGGCGATAGTGTTTTAGAGTACCAATCACGGAATAATAAGTATTATTTAAATTAATGTACTCATTATTTTGTGTTTTTAATATTGGAACCTTAGCATTTAAGCCTAAAACTCCAAATGAAACACGTCCCTTAAAGTCATCTGAAGTAAAATATCGTCCAGATTCCGTTGGTAATGTTAAAACATCATGATTAGACCAAACTAATGTCTGATTGTCCTTTCTTTTACTCGTTAAGTGAAGTTGGATTTTATTTTGGGGAAAGGTTTTTTCTAGATACTTTAAAAAGTCGCTAACACTTTGGTTATTTTTGATTTCAAAGCTGCGCGTGTTGTTGCTCAAACCATAAGCCTCAAGTAGTTGGTTAGCTTCTTGGGACTGGACGTTTGAAAGCATTGTACCCGTACCGAGTAATGTTAAAAAAATAATTAATAGTAAGAGGATTTTTTTAGATCTCATGTTTTATCTCAAATATTTGTTCTTCAATAAAATCAAAGCTTGTAAATGAATGATTAATTGCCTGTAATTCTGACGAATGAGTGAAATGGATTTGGTGCCAAAAAGTAGCAGAATTAGTTACACCATTTTTTTCACCAATAAATAGCAAACGACTAGATGGATTGTACTTTTGCCAAGCTTCTATCGCGCTTAAATCACTTTCATCAAAATTAGGTGCCCATGCACAAATAACTAGTTGGACTTCAGGAAACGCTCGAATTGCCTCAGGTGCAGATAAATTCAATACCTTTGTAGCCTGCTGACTTCCAGTTCTTGAAGTTTTTGACCATTCTAATGAGTCTGTTGCGATTGTCTTTAAACCTACTTCAGTTAAAGCTTTAGACCAATATGCATTTCCTGCCATAATTTCTAAAATGGAGCTAATTTTAAACTGCTCCTTAATTAGTTTGGCAGTTTCCAAATTTGGCAATGACCAAACACCGTAATTGATTGATAGGTACTGCCTCATGCTATTAAGAAGCTGATTAGTAACTTTTATATTGCCCTTCTGCTGCCTTGACATACAACTTTCAAGCTTTTCAACTTCATTTGGATAAAAACCAAGTCGTCTAGGAGCAGTCGGTAAGATTTTCTTTTCTTTCATGTAGCGGTCAATTTGATTAACCTCTTTAATTTGGTCATGAATTAGTGGGTTATCAAGCTGAGCATCTAATTGATTAATTTTCTTTAAATAATCTGTCATTTCTAATACCTACAATGATTTTACCATTCATGTGACTAGATTTCAGTTATAATAAAAGGTAACTGAATAAAGGAGAATATTTTATGGCAAAAAATGTAACAAAAAAGCAAGATAACGAAGAAGAAAGTCTTGGAAAATTCATCCTAGACGTTGTCATAATGATGGTGGTAATTCTTGGTGCTTTCTATCTTGTCTTCCACTTCGTTCTTTCAAATGATGAAGTTTCTGGCCCATCAATGCAGCCAACTTTTGAAGATAAAGATCGCTTGATTTCGGTACGGAACTTTACGCCTAAACGTAACGATGTGGTAGTTTTATTAGCTCCTAAGGCCGCAAACGACACTCCTGGAGCAATGTATATTAAGCGTGTTATTGGTTTGCCGGGTGATAAAATCGTTTCTAAAAACGACAAAATGTATATTAATGGCAAGAGACTAGCTGAACCATACCTTAATAACAAGTACAAAAAAGCGGACAATGATGCTGGACATACATACACCACTAATTTTACTTATAAAGTGCCTAAAGGCTATTACTGGGTAATGGGTGATCATCGTGATATCTCAAAAGACTCCCACATTTTTGGACCTGTAAAAAGAGAAAATCTAGTCGGCAAAGTTACCTTCAGATATTGGCCTTTTAATAAAATTCAAGGATTTTAGCAGTACTTTTCTTTGAATTTTTTGGTTTTTTGGCTAAAATAATTGTAAAGGAGATTTTATTATGAATCAGCAAATAGAAGAATTATCCGATGCAATTATTACTTACCAGACAGAACATCATACTACAGATACAGATTTAGCATTTGCTAGTCACCTGTCGGTTGAGAAAATTCATGCAATGAAGGCTGGTGAAGGTGAATTCACTCCTGAAGAAATCAATCAACTGTATGACTTTCTTGCTACCAAGCGTTAAGTTAAAACAAATATAAAAAATGGCCTCAAGTTTTGCTTGAGGTCATTTTTCTTTGTTTGAAGAGAAATACACTATTTCTTTTCCCTTGCTTCGAAAAAGTAGTTGAATATCAAAGTATTAGCTATCAATAAAAAGATATCAAAGACTAACATGATAATAAGTGAAATACCAAAGTCTACATACCTATCATTATACTCCCGATATCCTCCAAAAATACCCAAAACACTACTGAATACAAAGTCGATTGGGAAGGCGATAAGTGACGCTAAGAAGTTATTAGCACTAAAGGCAACCCAACAAGCAACAACTATGACTATGATAAAAATGACTCTGAGAAAAGCTTGACCGCTTGTAGTGGGTAAAAATTCTAAAATTGCACGACTTGAAAAGTTTAAAAAATCAACTACAAAAAAGACAAAAAGAGTAATTAAAATCAATAGTAATATAGAGCCCCAAATTTTGAAAGCTCGTTCATTGAATAATTGCGACATAGCGTTTGAAGGACTGGAGAAACCTGTAATCACGTTCTTTTTGAAACGACTATCCGTCAGTACCGACATCCCGAATAAAAGCAAAAGTCCAATTACGTCTAAGATTCCGAGATAAACAATTGAGACAAATGAACTAAGCGTATTATCAAGGTAAAGATTGGTGCTGCTCATTGGAATTAGCCGCCAGGTTTGACTGCGGTTTACTCTTTGAGCAAATATTGCTATCAAGCAAACAGCAATAAATCCAAAAGCAAGAACAATAAAGAAGAAAGACGTCATCCAGTTGGTTATGAAATTAAAATCATTTACATAAGTATTGCGGATAAAGTGATTATTTTCAAATTTATACAGAGAAAAAAAGGTTATTGCCATTGAAGTTAAAATCTGAAAAAGCATCAAGGTGTTAAGCTTCTTAGTTTTTAATTTGAATAGTTCAGTAAAGCAGCAATTAAAAAGTGACATTATTCTTCTTCCTCCTGATAAAGTCCTTCATAGTATTCTTCAATGCTCTGATTTTTAGCTCTAATATCATCCGCTGATAAATGTTCATATACAGTATGATCTCTAATAATCACAACCTCATCTAGCATGGAAGAAATTTCGTTAACAAAGTGATCAGAAACTAAAATAGTAGATTCCTTAGCCTTCCATAAAATAATTGAGTTAATGATCTTTTTTCGAGCCATCGCATCAATTCCGGAAAAGGGCTCATCTAATAGATATAAATCTACTTTACGCGAAAATGTTAGTGCAATAACTAGTTTTTCACGCATCCCTTTTGACATTTCAGAAAGGCGCATCTCAGAATCAATTTTCATAAAACCGCGTAGCTGTTCGAATTCATTTACATCAAAATCTTGGTAAATAACTTCATAGAATTTGCTAATTTGTTCTACTTTTGTATTTTCAGAAAATCCAGATAAATTATCAGTAAAGGATATGTGCTTTTTCCTTTCAACTTCATTATCTTCTCCTGCTACCATTACAGTGCCATGATAATTTTTAGCCATGCTATCAATAATACGCATCAAAGTAGTTTTTCCTGCACCATTTTCTCCTAATAGTGCAACAATTTTTCCTGGTCCCAATGTTAGATTGACATTATTTAAGATCGTTTTTTGATTTTTTCGATACGTCAAATCTTTGATTTCTAGTAGATTTCCCATTAAGTTCGCTCCTAGTTCTAATACACTTTATTAACAACTAAATCTTTTGCTTTATAAGAGTACGTTTGTCAATCTTCATACCCTGAGATAATTCAATTTGGAGATCAAATCAGCTGTTTATACTGTATTATATTTCTATTACACTATTATGATAGACTAAAAAAATCTGCCATGCAATCCTTTTTAACAAAAAACTACTCACTAATATTCTTAATGAGTAGTTTGATAGTTATTTCTTTTCTTTTGGCTCAATATATTGATTGAATAAAAACAAATTAATGGCAATGAAAAGCAAGTCAAAGCAAATGAATATTGAAATTGGCTCCAATAAATCATTTGACGACGTTGATTGAAAAAAGACTGCAAATGGTGCATCAAAAATAGGCGTTAGAGCTCGGATTCCTTTGACTAATGCCCATATGAGAATGAACACTAGAAAAACGCGGATGAACCCCAACAAAGACTTGTTTTTAATTGATCCTGGTAAAAAACTAATAATTGCTTGGCTGGAGAAGTTTAAAAAACTAAGCATTAAATAAAAGAGTAGACAAAATAAAACAAGTAAGATTAGTGACTGGATAACAACAATAAAATCTTCAACATTGAAAACAAAACTACTTTTTTCATACGATGTCATAACTTCTGAGTGAAATGTGCCATCAAATTGAAAGGCCAACAAAAAACTAATACCTATACCAATGGCTTCTAAACATGCAAAATATGCTAATGTTGCAATTGAAGTAAAGATATTATCCAAATAATACTTTGAATCAGAGATTGGCAATAACCGCAAAGATTGGTTTACGTTAATTGCCTCATTTTCATTACAAGTTATGCAGTATAAAGCTAATGCTGCAATAAAGGAGAAAAAGAGGACAAACATGAAAAACGATGGAAAAAACCCTAAATCTTGCCTTCCAAAATAAACATGTCCACTCGTAGTAAAACTAAGTACAGTAATTGCTATGGCTGCAATTAATTGGACAAGCAGTACGTAGTTAGCCTTCTTAATTTTTCGTGTAAATAAAGTAGCAAAAAGCCGACCGAACATTATTCTTCACCCTCTCCATATATGTTTTCATAAAATTCTTCGATGCTTTGATTACTCTCACGTATTTCTTCAGTTGATTTGTGACAGTAGATTGTTTTATCTTTTACAACAACAACTTCGTCAAGCATAGAAGCAATTTCGTTAACGAAATGATCAGAGATTAGAATAGTTGCTTCATCCGCTTTCCATAGAATAATTGAACTAATAATTTTTTTTCGAGCCATCGCGTCAATTCCAGAGAAAGGTTCGTCAAGTAAATAGAGTTCTGCTTGACGTGAAAAAGTCAAAGCAATAATTAGCTTTTCACGCATACCCTTTGACATTTCAGACAGACGTAAGTTTTCATTTAATCTCATGAACTTTTGTAGCTGCTTAAATTTATTTTTGTCAAAATCATCATAAAGATATTCGTAAAAATTAATTATTTTCGCAACTTTAGTACTTTCCTTAAATCCTGACAAACTGTCAGAGAAAGAAATGACCCTTTTACGGTCCGTAACAGATTGAACTCCATCAATCGCAACCATACCGCGAAAATTCTTATTAATTCCTGCGATTATGCGCATCAATGTTGTTTTACCAGCTCCATTTTCGCCTAAAAGAGCAACAATTTTGCCATGCTTTAAGTTTAAATTGATATCTTTAAGAATTACTTTTAGGTTCTTTCTATATGTTAAATTTTCAATTTCTAAGAGATTGCTCATTAACTATTCCCCTACTTTAAATAAGCTGATAAGATATCATGAATTTGATCATTTGACACACCCAAATCATTCATACTTTGAACAAATTTATTTAGCTCATCATTAATCAATTCCTGTTTTGTCTTTTCAAGCAAGTCTGTATCTTCGGTAACAAAATTACCTTCTCCGCGCTTAGTATACAAAATCCCCTCTACGTTCATTTGTTGCAAAGCTCTTTGTACCGTGTTCACATTAACAGTCAATTGAACTGCTAGTTCACGCACAGAAGGAATTTTCTGTCCTGGCTTTAATTCGCCGGTAACAATTTGACGATATAGATATTGCTTGATTTGCAGATAAATGGGAATATTATCCTTGAATTCCACAAATCCACCATCCTTTTACTGTATCACATTTCTAATACACTGTAATAATACCGCAGTTTATATGTTAGTGCAATCTTTTTTATTTCTTCCTAATAAATACTTCTAAAAAGCAATTTTATGTTCTTATTGATCGTTTATAAGAGTCTTATTATTTTTTCAGTGTTCCACGACTCTGCATTTTTACTTAATTTCAAACAAAAAAGCCGATTAACTCATTAATAGCAACGTTTTAATCGGCATTTTTTGATTATTAGAGTAGATGTGCATAATTAAGCTGGTATTACCCAACAGTAATTATCATTGATATAAAAGCACTTATCTCATTTAAGTTAATTTTAGAGAAAGTGCTTTTCTAACCTTTTTTGTTTCACTATTTATTATTTGTTGCGTTCATTTCGACCATTCTGATCATAACGTCAACTGCTTTGTACATTGATTCTAAAACAGTGTATTCGTAACGACCATGCATGTTTTCTTGACCTGAGAATAGGTTTGGACATGGTAAACCACGATAAGTCAGTTGACTACCGTCTGTACCACCTCTAATTGGATCCTCGTCGATTTCGGTCAATCCTTCTTTACGATATGCATCTCTTGCTAAGTTGACAACATCCATGTGTTTTTCAAGCTCATCTGCCATATTGTAATATTGATCTCTCATTGTTAATTTGATTCGCTCAGTACCAAATTCATCATTCATTTTAGTGACAATGTCTTTAACCAAGTTTTTACGACGCTCAAGACCATCACGTTCAAAGTCACGGATAATGTACTCAAGGTATGCATTATCAACTGTTCCCTGGAAATCAGTTAAATGGAAGAAGCCTTGTCGTCCATCAGTTTTTTCTGGTACTTCGTCTGCTGGGAGTTGATTTTGGAAGTTAATACCTATTTGGATTGCACTGATCATCTGATTTTTAGCAACTGATGGGTGAACATTTACTCCTTGAATGTTAAGTGTAAATGTTGCTGCTGAGAAAGTTCCCCAGTCAAGCTTACCTGGAGCAGCCCCATCAAGTGTATACCCGAAGTCTGCACCAAACTCATCAATGTCAAAGTGAGGCGCACCAGTACCAATTTCTTCATCAGGTGTAAAGGCCAAACGAATTTTTCCATGCTTAACTTCTGGATGATTCATCAAATATTCAGCTAGAGTTACTACTTCACTGACACCACACTTGTCATCTCCACCTAGCAATGTATCACCTGATGTAGTAATAAGCGTTTTACCGGCATATTTTTTGAGATTAGGGAAAACCTCAGGATCCAAGTAAAAATCAGAATCACCTAATTGAATTTTTGATTTACCATCATAGTTTTCATGGACTTGTGGGCGAACATTTTCCGCATTGAAATCTGCCGTATCACAATGTGCTAGAAAACCCATTACTGGAACTTCATAATCAATATTTGAAGGAATTTCAGCGATTACACAGCCGGATTTTTGGTTGTAATGTACATCACTTAAGCCCAAATCCTCTAAATCCTTCATTACAACTTCTTTTTGGAAGTCTTCTTGACGCTTAGTGGATGGAAAACGGTCTGAGTGCTCATCCGAACGCGAGTTAACTTTTACATATTTTAAAAATCTGGGTAATAAATTTGGGTATTCCATAAAAACTCCTTTATTTAAACTAAATCTTGGAATGGGTTAGTTGAAACATGTGACTTAATAACATTAACATTCCAATTATTTTCTTCATTCCATTTAATTAACTTTTCATATATTTTATCCTTAAATAATTTTTCTGTATAGTGCCCAGGATCAATTACTGTTATTCCTGAAGAAATCATATCGTGACCAGTATGATAATAAACGTCTCCGGTTATAAAGGCATCTATCTTTTCAGTAACTGCTTGGTGCCAGTACTTACCCCCATCTCCGCAAATAAGTGAAACAGTTGAAATTTGTTGCTGGTTATCAGCAGTAATCAATCTAACCATTTTGATATTCATTTTCTCTTTTACATAATATGCAAAATCAATTGCAGAGAGCGGTTCAGGCAGCTTGCCTTTTCGTCCAATAGCAATGCCGTCACTATCTAGACAAAAAGGTTGTACATCAGTCAAACCTAATTCTTCTGCCTGCCAATCGCTAGACCCATCTTGAGCTTTATCAGAATTAGTATGAATTGAATAGACAGTAATGCCGTTAGCAATTATTTTGCCATACATTTCATTTTGTGGATCGGCAAAGTTTAAGTTAGGTGCAGGTCTAAACATTAAAGGATGATGGCTGATAATTAGATCAACATGCTCTTTTATTGCTTCGTCAACAACTTGTGGTCGAACATCTAACGTGGTCATAACCTTGGTAACTGATTGCTCTAAAGAACCAATTTGAATGCCAACGGGATCACCAGCACTTGCAATTTTTTCAGGAAAGAAATCGTTTAAAACTTTCACTAGGTCTTTAACTTTAGTCATTTAGTTCTCCTTTGATCATTTCAATCTGTTCTTGAACCTGTTTTATATGAGACATATCTTTATTTTTTGCCTTATTTAAATTAACTAACAAATTTTGTTGGTACTTTAGCTGACCTATCCATTTATTAGTAAAAGTCTGATTTTTAGTCTTAATTAAGATTGGACCAAAATATAATTCTTTTTCAGTTAATGGGATATTTGATTCAGTTTTTTTAGCCTTAATCAGTTCATATGTATGACCGGCTTCAGCCACAATTTGTTCATCGACAATCTGATAGCTGTGCTGCATCAACCATTTACGAACACCATATTCTCCAACATTTGGTTCAAGAATTAAGGTGTCGAAACTCATTTTTTTGTTAACTAAGGCATCATTTAAAATCTGACTCATCAAGTTGCCGCCCATGCCAGCAATCACTATAGTATCAATGTTGTCTTTGGCTGAGATGGTTTCTAGTCCAGCGCCTAGACGAGTTTCTATTTTTCCTTCTAAGCCAGCCTCTTTAATATCCTGTTTTGCATTATCAAGCGGTCCTTTTCCAATATCACTAGCAATTGCAAAATTGACCTTGCCTGATTTGACTAATTCAATTGGTAAGTATGCGTGATCTGTACCAATATCTGCAATTCGCGCATCTTGATCTACCATGGTTGCGAGTTTGTTTAAACGTAAATTCACTTTTCGACCTACTTTCCATGTATAAAATTTTAGCATACACTTACCGCTCTTTGTTCAAAATAGTTAGAAACCGCTGTATTTTTCATTGATAAAAGATTTATAATAAAAATATCGTAATTTTGTAATGAGAGGACTTTTTTGAATGAATAAATCAGAGACTCATAAACTCAAGCCCTTTATTCGAGATCAGTTAAATAGAAAATTAATTCAGCCAGTAATGCCTACTTCGGTTAACGTCGCTGTACCTCCAGAAATTCTACAGCCTGATTTGTTCAGAAATAATATGCAGAGCACTGATAACGGAGCAGATTTAAGGGCAATTTGGACTAATGTTCCTTTGAAAAAATCCGACCTGTCCACATCTAATACTGTAAAAGGAAAGATTATCAGTGACAGCAACAGCCAAACAATTAATATCAATGGCAAAAACTTTCCATTTCATCCTTTTGGGAAGTAGCTTTAAAGAACGCAAATTTAAGTAGTTTTAAAAAGATGGAGGATTCTAAATTTGGATCGAACAGAACCAGTTACTTTAACAAATATGTGTATGATTAAAAAAGGTGAACAAATTTTAGTCATTGATCGAAATGATCCCTCCTGGCCGGGTTTAACTTTTCCGGGTGGACATGTTGAAGCACATGAGTCTTTTTATGATTCTGTTGTTCGTGAGGTTAAAGAAGAAACCAATCTCGACATTAAAAATCCACGTCTTAGTGGTATTAAGCAATTTTTCGATGAAAACGATCATCGTTATTTAGTTTTTTTCTATATTGCTACAGAGTTTACAGGCACTGTAAAAGCTTCTCATGAAGGAAACTTAGTATGGATGACGAAAGAAGAACTGCTAAATCATCAATTGGCCTATAATTTTGATCGTGACTTACTTGTATACTTTAACGACGATATTGATGAGCATATCTTGGATGATAGCCGAGATGAATTATTTTAAGGAGAATTTGAAATGCCTTCTGAACAAGCAATTAAGCGTTGGCACCTAGGACAAATAATAGTTCAAGAAATTTTGATCATTGTGGCGCTTGTGCTATTTTTTAAAATCAAGCCCCTGACCAAAAGTAAAAATGAGGCTGTGGTAGTTCTATCAGTTTTGTTCATACTGGTATCTCTACAACTAACTCTTCTATGCGAAAAACATCCTACGAGAAAAATAGTCCAATTTAATCATTATTTTCAAGCCGTTAATATCCAAATATGCTTTTTAGTACTCCTTGCAATCGGAGCAGATTTTATCAAAGTTTTTAATACTAAGAACCTTATCTGGCTGATAATTCCACTTACTCTGTATGAACTAGTTCTGCTAGTTCCTATGGCAGAACTTTCCTGGGGAAAAATAAGCAGTGTAATTGGGCAAATCATGACTTTATTATTATTCTCAAGTCTGATACTTGCTATACCGGGAATGTTGACTATGAACAGCTCCCCTTCTTTGCTACAAATGCTTAATAAAACTGAAGTTACTGGGGCAATTTGTTTTGTAATCACTTCAGTAGTTGTCATGCATAAATGGGGCTATCAAGCCCCTGGCTTGAGATTGAGTTCAAGAGCTAAATATGCAGTTCTAGCGTTTATATCTTTATTTATTTTTGTTGACTGCGTGTTTAATGCTTTTAATGAAGCAGGTAACTGGAGGCAACTGCTCACGAGCTGGAATTTTCAAATCACTACGAAACATGTAATAAAGCTCGTTTGCAGAGGCATAGAAGCCGGTATAGCTGAAGAATGGTTGATGCGTTTTTGTGTTTTAAGCATTTTACTCAAAACTTTTAAAAATGCTCAACATCAAATCTCATGGGCGGTTGTATTAGATGGTTTAATTTTTGGAGCACTCCATATTGTTAACCTAATAGAGCAGCCACTACTGGCTACAATTTTACAAATGATTGATGCAAGTGTAGCTGGTATTGCTTTTGCAGCAATTTATCTTTATACTGGATTTTTTTTCATAAATATAGGCTACCATGCAGTTTTTGATATCCTAGTTTTCTTGGCTTCTGGTACCACTGTCATGATTAACCCCACTGTTTTTGAATGGCAGTATTTGATCTTAACAACCTTAGTTTATCTGGCTTTTTCAGTTTTCTTATTATCAGGTAAACGCAAAAGTGTTATTGAATACAACATGAAGCAATGGGGATTAGCTGATAGCTGATACTTATGGAGTATATGGCTATAACAAAAAAGACAAGATTTCAAAAACTTGTCTTTTTGTTTAGCTATTTAATCTAAGAAATCACGCAACTGATTTGAACGACTCGGATGACGCAACTTACGTAGTGCTTTTGCTTCAATTTGTCTGATTCTCTCTCTTGTGACGCCAAAAACCTTACCAACTTCTTCAAGTGTTCTTGTCCGACCATCATCAAGACCAAAACGCAAGCGCAGAACATTTTCTTCACGATCTGTTAAAGTATCGAGTACCTCTTCTAGCTGCTCCTTGAGCATCTCATATGAAGCATGTTGTTCAGGACTAGTTGCATCTTTATCTTTAATAAAGTCACCTAAATGGGAATCATCTTCTTCACCAATTGGTGTTTCCAAAGAAACAGGTTCTTGAGCAATTTTTAGTATGTCGCGCACTTTAGAAGTTGGCATATCCATTTCAGCACCAATTTCTTCTGGAGTTGGCTCACGACCTAAGTCTTGCAACAATTGTCTTTGAATTCTAATCAGCTTATTGATTGTTTCAACCATGTGAACTGGAATTCTAATTGTTCGAGCCTGATCAGCAATTGCACGAGTAATGGCTTGACGAATCCACCAAGTAGCATAAGTCGAAAACTTAAAGCCAAGACTGTAATCAAACTTGTCAACGGCTTTCATTAGACCCATGTTTCCTTCTTGAATTAAGTCAAGGAATGACATACCACGACCAACATAGCGTTTTGCAATTGAGACAACTAAACGTAAGTTAGCCTCAGCTAATTCTTGCTTAGCCTCTTCGTCGCCTTTTTCAATTCGTTTTGCAAGAGCAATTTCCTGATCTGCGTTAAGAAGTGGAACACGTCCAATTTCCTTCAAGTACATTCTTACTGGATCGTTCATCCTGACGCTTGAAGGGGCTGACATATCTTTTAGTTCAGCCTTTTCAACATCTTTTTGCTTCTTCAAAGCTAGTTTGGATGGATCACCATTTTCATCAACTATACTGATGCCGTTATCTTCAAACTCTTGAACTAATTGATCGACTGCTTTTCCCTCTAAATCATAGGGCTTAACCAAACGATTAACAAATTCAGTTTCAGTAATTGATTTATCTTTCTTAACCGCTTTAACAACCTCTTGTACTACTTTATCTAAAGATGGTTGTTCTTTTTCGCTAGTGCTTTTCTTTTCTGTCACTATAAAGCCCCCCTCTGCCCTTGAATTCTCTTTAACTGTAAAATTTGTTGCGTAATAGACATTATTTTGTCCGTATCCATAGTTCTCTTTGCATCTTGAAGTTCATTCATCAACTTATTCAGTTGCTTGTCAACTTGACGCATTTCTAAAGCATAGATTTGTTCACAAATCTCACGGTCTGAAAAATCCTGCGGCATATCTGCCATTTCGGCATTAACTATTATACCTTGAAGTTGTTCAGGAATAAAATTTAAAAAACTATTTACTGTCGGTTTTTCATGAGTTTCGCTGAAATTTAACCATAATTCCGCTAATTTTTGATAATCGGAATCAGGAAATAAGAACTTGTTCTGCAAAAGATAATCGCGAGCATGCTCCGAATGAATGAATAAGTACAATAGCCTTGTTTGGACTGGATCATTCTTAATAGCAATATCTTGATGATACTCTGGTGCTGGACCGTCATCTTGTTGAAATTCTGCTTCACTTAGAATTTGTCCGCCTGTATGTTGCTTAGCAGTATTAAATTGACGACGATATTTTAGCAAATTCACTTTTAATGAATCTTTAGAAACATTCTGCTGCTGAGCAATTCTATCCAGATATAAATCTTGTTCAACTGGATTTGAGAGCTGCGCAATTTCTTGCATAGCTTCGTCAAGATACGCAAGCTTCTGCCGATCATTATCTAAGTTATATTTCTTAGCAAGTCGCTTTAAGAAAAAGTCAGTCGGTGTTAATGCGCCTTTGATCTGTTCTTGATATTTTTCAACACCATATTTTTGAACATATTCATCAGGATCAAGTTTTTCTGGTAGAACAACAACACCCAAGTCAAAGCCACCAGCTTTATTAAACAGTTTAACTGCTCGTTCTTCCGCATGCACTCCTGGATCATCACCATCATAATTAATAATGATATTCTTAGTGATTCGTTTTAACATGTAAACTTGCTGGTCGGTTAAGCTTGTACCCATTGACGCAATACCTGACTTTACGCCAGCTTTATATGCTGCAATTACGTCCATATATCCTTCATACAAAACTAAGTGATTTTCAGATCTAGCCGCCTTTTTCGCCTCTGAAAAATGAAATAGGACTTGTGATTTCTCAAAAACTTTTGTCTCAGGACTATTGATATACTTTGCCTCAGTTTTATCCGTTGATAACCGCCTACCTGAAAAGCCTACTGCATAGTCGCCCTCATTTGTAAGAGTAAACATTAATCGATCTCTAAAGCGATCGAACATCTCACCGCTCTTAGACTGAACAAATAAACCGCTTGCTAATAAATCTTCATCGCGATAGTCCTTACCACGTAAATACGTTAAGAGAAGATTATTCTGTTTCGGTGCGTATCCGATACGAAAATGATTTAAAATCTCATCACTCAAGTCTCTTTCACGTGCATATTCAAGACCACGTTTACCAGCATTAGTTGAAATTAAGACCCGATGATAAAAATCAGCAGCTTCCTCATTTATTTTAATTAAAATATTGGAATATTTTGGCTTTTGTTGACCATATTCACCAATTTCAATATGTGCAAAATCAGCAACCTTTTGCACGCTTTCCGGAAAAGTTAAATTTTCTTTTTCCATTAAGAAGGTAAAAACATTGCCGCCTTTACCACAACCAAAGCACTTGAAGAATTGTTTTCCTTCATTGACTGTAAAGGAAGGTGTTTTTTCTTCGTGGAATGGGCAAAGACCAATATAATCTTTTCCCTTTTTTTCTAGTGAAACGTATTGACTGATGACATTAACAATATTGACGTTCTCACGTACCTTGCTAATCGTCTCTTCAGGTATCAATCCAGCCATCTTTTCACCTACTTTGATAAATTATTTAATGACTAACTTACTTAAGTCACCTAAATGTTCAGCAAGTTGTGCCACTGCACCTAATTGATTTAATCGGTTATTCTTAATTGCTTCATCCTTATCCAAAATCATATTGTTTTCAAAGTAGAAATTGATAACTGGTTGCAATTTAACAAAACCATCATAAAGCTGCGTTAAATCAGTTAAGTCTTGCAAATTGTTCACACCAGAGTAAAGTTCTTTTTCACTCTCGTTAACAAACAAGTCTGGATTAACGACATTATTTCCTTTATGCTTAGCCTTTTTCAAAATATTATTGATTCTAATTAGACTTTCAACAACAGGTCTAAACTGTTCATCATCATGATGTAGCTGCAAGACATTGGCCGCTGCCAAAATTTGAATTGGATCCTGTTGACTTGATGCAAGCACTGCATCGATAATGTCATATTTGTAGTTGTTTTTAGTCAGATACTGGTTAATCCGGTCACGGATAAAAGATGCAATTTTTGCTTCTTTTTCATCCGACTTAGGTAATTTAGCTGGTGTTTTTCCATTCAATGCAGAAACAAGTTCAGGCAAAACTTTATTGAAGGCTAATGACCACTTTTGATTAATTAAAATACGTACAATTCCATAGGCGTAACGACGTAAGGCGTAAGGATCATTAGATGAAGTTGGAATCATATCTACAGCAAAGAAAGTGATGATTGTATCAAGTTTGTCAGCAACTGAAAGTAATGAACCTACTACAGTTTGTGGCAACTCACCTTCTGAAGTGGTTGGCATGTAATGTTCTTTGATTGCAACCGCAACATCATCTTTTTCACCGGCAAGTTTTGCATAGTGCATACCCATTACACCTTGTAATTCAGCAAATTCACCAACCATTTGAGTTACAAGATCAAATTTATACAATTCACTAGCACGATCAAAGTCCTTGATAGTTTGTTCATCAAGATTCCATTGTTTTGCGAGGTAGTCACCAATTATACGTACACGTTCCATTTTTTCAGACATAGAACCAATTTTGTCATGGAAAGAAACATTCTTAAGCTTGTCAACAAAATGACTAAGAGGATATTTACGGTCTTCATCGTAGAAAAATTGTGCGTCATCTAATCTAGCAACTAAAACTTTTTCGTTCCCGGAAATAACATTCTCTAAGTAATCCTTATTTCCATTTCGTACAGAAATAAAATGATTAATTAATTGGGTATCTTGATTATAAACTTCAAAGTAACGTTGGTTATCCTTCATTGAAGTAATTAATACTTCTTGAGGCATTTCAAGATACTTTTTATCAAAGGAGCCAGCAAAGACAGTTGGATATTCAACCAAATTGGTTACTTCTTCAAGTAAGTTAGCATCCATCTTGATTTTCCAGTTGTTTTGTTTAACTAGCTCATTCATTTGGTCAACTATCATTTCTTTACGCTTTTTAGCGTCAGCAATGACAAATTGATCTCTTAAAGCATCTTCATAATCATCGGCATTGGCTAAAACAACTGAATCGCCTAAAAAGCGGTGACCTTCAGTCTTTCGACCTGCAGTGATATCAAGAATTTGAACAGGAACGACCTCATTGCCAAGCAAAGAAACCAACCAGTGAATTGGTCGAACAAATTCAAAGTCATTTGAACCGCCCCAACGCATTTTAGTTGGGAAAGTCATTGCCTTAATAATGTCACTCATACCTAAAAGAATGTCAGTAGCTTTCCTACCTTCTTTTTGGACATGGACATATGCATATTCTGTCCCTTTTAGTTCTTCAAAGTAAATATCATCAGTAGTCATATTTTGACCACGAACGAAACCTTGAGCTGCCTTGGTCCAATTTTTATCTTGATCCAAAGCAATTTTCTTAGCAGGTCCCTTTTTTATTTCATCAATATCTTCTTGCTTTTCAGCCAAATCCTCAACCAAAATAGTTAATCGACGTGGTGTAGAAAAAGTTTTGATATCCTTAAACTTTAAGCCATTTTCTTTCAAGAACTTTTGAGTTCTGTCAGCAAGTTGTTTAACGCTTTTTGCAACAACATGTGCTGGCATTTCTTCTGTTCCAATTTCAAATAAATAGTCTTTAGTCATTTTCAAGCCCCGCTTTCTTGTCTTCTGCGCTTTTCAGTAAAGGGAAGCCTCTTTTTTCTCGTTCTTCAACAAAGCATACAGCCACTTCATGGGCCATATTTCTAATTCTAGCTAAATATCCTGCACGTTCTGTAACAGAGACTGCTCCCCGAGCGTCTAGCAAATTAAAGGTATGTGAGCACTTCAAAATATAGTCGTAAGCTGGTTGAACTAGATTTAACTTGATTAGTTCTTTCGCTGTTCTTTCGTATACGTCAAAGAACTTCAACAAGTCATCTTGATTAGATTCTTCAAAAGCATATTTAGAGTTTTCGTATTCTGCTTCTTTAAAGATGTCACGATATAAAACGCCATTTCCCCATTCCAAGTCAAAAACGGAGTTTACATCTTGGATATAGGAAGCAAGTCGTTCAACACCATATGTAATTTCGCTCATAGTTGGTTTAACATCAAGTTCACCAACAGTTTGGAAATAAGTAAATTGACTTACTTCCATTCCGTCAAGCCAGACTTCCCAACCAACACCAGCACAACCCATTGATGGGTTTTCCCAGTTATCTTCAACAAAACGAATATCATGCTCTAAGGGATTGATACCCAAAACCTTAAGACTATCTAAGTAGTATTGCTGAATTTGGTCAGGAGCAGGTTTAATAACTACCTGAAATTGGTGGTGTTGAAATAAACGATTAGGATTGTCACCATAGCGTCCATCAGCGGGACGTCTAGAAGGCTCAACATAACATGCGGCCCATGGTTCAGGTCCAACAGCCCTTAAAAAAGTATATGGACTCATGGTACCAGCACCTTTTTCAACATCGTAAGATGGCATTACCATACATCCCTTAGAAGACCAAAACTCTTCTAATTTAAAAATCATGTCTTGAATTGTTATTTTTTTCTGTGCCATTTTTCTTCCTCCCTGCATCAGGCCATAAAAAAAGCCTATGCAACACTGCATAGGGACGATTTATCGCGGTTCCACCCTAATTCAGGGATATTTCCCTGCTCTTAATTAGTTTGACTAGAGGTGCCGTTTCCCAGATGTCCTTCCACTATCTAACATTCGCTTTACTGGTACTTTTTTTAATCCTCATCTTCGTCAAAATACAATAGTATTTTACCATAATCATATTTTAATCTAAAGGATTAGGTAAATAAATTAAGTTCATCAAGAAACTTTTTTGTCTTTAAGTTTAAATCAATAGTTTCTTGATATATTCGATCAATTGCTCTTCGTGTAGCTTTTTTTGTATCCTGATTAATTTTTATTGTGCCTAAACGTGAAAATGGTATTAAGCCGATCGTTCTTAGAACTGCAGTTTCTTTTGGCTGCAAATGTAATCGGGTAGTATCAGTATAGAAGTGATTGCTACAAATGATTCCACCCTTAACAATTGAATAATCAAAGTCACCAGTCTCTTTACCACAAATTACACAATGACGCAGTTCAGGTTCAACTCCATAAGCTGCTAAAAGTTGCATTTGGATTGTCTGAGTAATCATTTCAGCATCCTCACCATCATTGATCTTTGTAAGAGCTAGACTTGTTAATTCATAGTACTTACCTAAATCCTGATACTCGACAAAAGCATGGTCAACTAAATCCAAAATAAATGAGGCATAGGCATTTTTGGTTAGATTATTAAAGATGCCGTCAAACTGCTTAACATTTTTATAGGTGCGAAGATTGCTTAGTCCTTGTCCAGAAGAAACAATCACATATGTACCGTAAGAAAAGTTAAGCAGACTCGCACCTAATTTAGACTTAGGCTTAAGTGCACCACGAGCAATCATTGTAATAATCCCGCTATTTTTCGTTATTATTTTAGCTAAAAGGTCTGCCTCATGAAATTTTTGACGTTTAAAGATGATTCCTTGTACTTCTTTTAGCTCTTTACTCATTTTTTACGAAAGATCCTTGGAATTATAACCGATTTGCTTCAAAAATCTTGGATCAGAGCGCCAGTTTCGCTGAACTTTTACCCATAGCTTAAGATTAACTTTTTCACCTAGGAGTTCTTCAATTTGTTTGCGCGACTTAATGCCAATCTGTTTTAACATGGCACCACCCTTACCAATGATGATGCCTTTTTGACCACTTTTTTCAACATAAATTGTTGCTTCAATTTGTAGCTTGTTATTTTCATGTTGATTCATTCGCTCAACCCAAACAGCTGCAGCATGCGGAACTTCTTCAGCGGTCAATTTTAAGATCTGCTCCCGAATCAGTTCAGCAACCATGAAGTATTCTGGACGATCTGTAATTTGTTCAGGATCGTAATAATCTGGTCCTTCAGGCAAATATTCACGCAATACTTCGATTAAGTCAGCAATTCCAATGCCTTGAGTAGCAGATATTGGTAAAAACTCTTTGAAAACATCAAGCTTGTGATACTCATCAATTATTGGCAAAAGTTCATTAGGATTAACTTGATCAACCTTGTTGATAAGTAAAAGGATCGGAACATTTACTTTTTTAAGCTGTTCGATAATATACTCATCACCGCGCCCCATTTTTTCTGGTTCCACCATAAACAAGATTAAGTCGACATCTTTTAGGCTTGAAAGACTTGCCTTATCCATATAGTCGTCAAGTTCTAAATGTGGCTTAAAAATTCCTGGTGTATCAACAAAGACAACCTGCATATCGTCTGTAGTATATATACCGGAGATCTTGTTTCTGGTTGTTTGCGGCTTATTAGAAGTAATTGCCACTTTTTGACCAACTAAAAAGTTCATCAAAGTCGATTTGCCAACGTTTGGTCGCCCAACTAGGGCCACAAAACCTGATTTATTTTTTGTTTCTTGAGACATTATTTACCTCTGCCTTCATCCAATTGATCAGGGTATAATGGCAAGCCATAAGTTTCCAAAACTTTGCCCTGAATGCCAAACATTTCTTTTGCTTCCACTGGATCGATGTGGTCAAAACCATTAAGATGTAGGAAACCATGAACAAGTGTATAGCCAAATTCACGATTCCAGCCCGTGCCATATTCTTCACTATGACGCTTGATTACACTAGGACACATAAAAAGATCACCGATGTCTTCGCGAAATTCAGGATCGTCGCTGAAAATAGCCAAATCCAAATTATCGCCCCCATCTTCAATGGCAAATGAAATTACATCTGTTGGGCGATCTTTTCCACGATATTTTTTATTAATTTCTTGGCTACGCTCCTCGTCAACAAAATTAATACTCATTTCTAAATTGGTGTCTTTGCCAATTTCCTTTTTAGCAAGTAACAAAAGCTTAGAAATCCAATCTTCCCAATTTTCATTACTATCTTTTAAAAAGCCAACCTCATCGTTATAGGTAATATCGATTGGTGTAATCAATGTTTTTCTTCTTCCTTTTCGTACGCACTGATAATTTTAGCAACAACTGGATGTCTTACAACGTCATTAGCTGAGAAATGAATAAACTTAATTTGATTAATATTCTTTAAGATATGTTGAGCATCAATTAAGCCACTACGTTGACGACCAGGTAAATCGACTTGCGTCATATCGCCGTTAACAATCATTTTTGAATTAAAGCCAAGTCTAGTTAGAAACATTTTCATTTGTGCATCAGTCGTGTTTTGTGCTTCATCTAAAATTACAAAAGCATCATCGAGTGTACGGCCACGCATATAAGCCAAAGGTGCAACTTCTATTACCCCACGCTCCATTAAATGATCTGTTGTATTCGTTCCTAAAATTGAGTAGAGAGAATCATAGATTGGACGCAAATACGGGTCAACTTTTTCTTTCAAATCACCAGGCAAAAAGCCAAGTGATTCCCCTGCTTCAACGGCAGGTCTAGTAAGAACAATCTTAGATACTTCACCCTTTTTAAAAGCTGCTACTGCGCAAACAACTGCCAAAAAAGTCTTTCCAGTACCAGCTGGACCGATACCAAAAACAACGTCATTCTTTTCAATCGCTTCAACATATTGTTTCTGTCCCATATTTTTGATTCTAATCGGTTTACCTTTAGCATCACGAATTAGAATTTGTTTGTAAAGATCAGGGAAATACTCAATTGTGCCTTTTTCAGCCATTTTCATTGCACTAACAACATCTGGAGCACTAATATTAATATTAGCACTAACAATGTTGTCAAGAGCTTTCAAAACAGCCAGCGTCTTTTTAATACTATCGTCATTGCCTTCAATCACGATTTGATTTCCGGTATCAACAATTGCTGCATCGTATCCTTCGCCCAGTATGCTTAAGTTTCTATCATTAACCCCTACAAGTTTTTGAATATTTTCAGCATTTTTAGGAATAAAAGTAGTTTGAGCCAAATAATTGCTCCTTTTCTTTAGTTAAGGTGATTGCGAACTGCGTCAGAAGCTACTTTACCATCAGCTTTACCCTTAATTTTTGGCATGAGCACTTTCATTACTTTGCCAAATTCAGATTTACTTGTTGCACCTGCTTCTTTAATTGATTCAGTAACAAGGTCCTCAAGTTCTTCTTTTGAAAGTTGTTTTGGCATATAGCTTTCAACAACAGCAAGTTCTTTCTTAGTATCTTCAGCTAAATCTTCACGTTTAGCTTTTGTAAAGTCTTCGATTGATTCTTCACGTTGTTTTTTCTCACGGTTGAGAACTGTTAGTTCTTCATCTGGGGTAAGATCATGACCAACCTTAATCTTTTCGTTCATTAAAGCAGACTTAATCATTCTTACGGTATTCAATTTAATCTTATCGCGAGATTTCATTGCTTCTTTCATGTCAGACATTATTTGTTCAGATAAACTCAAAGTAAACTCCCTCTTTCTAAAAAGTATAGCTAAATTATACCAAATTCTATAAGTAATGATTAGCAAATTAGCAATAAAACTAGTATTTGTGGCACAAAAAAACTTCTATCAGCTTGATAGAAGTTTTTGGTTATTAATAATGCTTACGCTTCCGAGCTGCTTCAGATTTCAGCTTTCTGCGGACACTAGGTTTTTCATAAAACTCACGTTTACGGTATTCTTGCAAAGTACCACTTCTTGAAACGGAACGTTTGAAACGACGAAGAGCATCATCAATAGACTCGTTTTCGTGAACGACTGTCTTGGCCATATGTGATCCCTCCTTCCATTTCTTGACGTTACCGCCATACATTTATATCAATTATATCAAACCATCCTCCACGGTCAATACAAAAGAGCAATATTTTTTGCGATTTCTTATTTTTTTCTACTAAATCTGTAAAAGATTTTTATTAAAATGTATAATTAAAATAAAAAAGGAGCAAATAATGGCTGAAAATACACCAAAAAAAGAAGTTAACATAGTAATTATTTCCGATTCTGCGGGAGATACAGCGTTTAATAATGCAGTTGCTGCTGCAGCCCAATTCCCTGATGCAGAAATCAACTATCGTAGATACCCATTTATTATTAGCAAGGAAAAGCTTGAAGAAACATTTAAAGAAATTGAGCAATATCCAAATCTAATTCTCATCTACAGTTTAGTAAAAGATGAAATGCAGATTCCAGTTATTAGGTTTGTACGTGAACATCATATTGAGAGCATCGATATTCTTTCCCCTGCTGTCGAAGCAATCCAAAAGGTTACTGGACTTCGTCCACAAATGAAAGTTGGTGCGCAACATAAAATGAATCAAAAATACTTTGATCGTATTTCTGCGATGGAATTTGCAGTTATGTACGATGATGGTAAAGATCCGAAAGGATTTTTGGAAGCTGACGTTGTGCTACTGGGCGTTTCAAGAACCTCCAAAACCCCACTTTCCTTGTTCTTAGCAAATAAAAATTTGAAAGTTGCTAATCTTCCTTTAGTTCCTGATACTCATATTCCTAAAGAAATATATCAGGTGGATCCAAAGAAAATTATCGGTCTCACAAATGATTTATCTGTTCTAAACGAAATTAGACGTCAACGAATGATTTCTTATGGCTTAAACCCAGACACCACTTATTCAAATACTGATGCAATTAAGGCTGAGCTTGACTCTGCTCAAAAGCTCTACGATAAATTGGGCTGCTTTGTCATCAATGTTGCCCATCGATCAATAGAAGAAACTGCTGCTTTGATTTTAGACCACTTGGGTATCGAAGACTAATTAATATTGAAGCTATTTTGAATTCTTACGTAAACCCTATTGCTTGCGGACTATTGCTCCTTGAAATACAATTAGTCTAATTATCAATTTAAGTGCTTTTTAAAAAGAAAGTGTGAACATATGACTAACAAACAATCTGACAATCACGGCTTTGATACAGCAATATTTGCTGGTGGTTGTTTTTGGTGTATGGTAAAGCCATTCGACTCCTTACCCGGAATCAAAAAAGTTGTTTCTGGCTACACCGGTGGTCACGTTGCTAATCCAACATATGAAGAAGTTTGCTCTGGAACAACTGGACATACTGAAGCGGTAGAGATTACTTTCGATCCTGAAATTATGCCATATGCTCAATTACTACAATACTATTGGCAAGTAACTGATCCTACTGATGCTTCCGGTCAATTTCAAGATCGTGGTGATAATTATCGTCCGGTAATTTTTTATAATTCTCCTGCGCAAAAAGAGGCAGCTGAAAAATCTAAGGCCGATTTACAAAATAGTAATAAATTTTCTGATCCGATTGTCACAAGTATTGAACCGGCTAGTCCCTTTTACCCAGCTGAAGAATATCACCAAGACTTTTATAAAAAAGATCCACTTAGATACCAACTAGAAGAATCCGGTGGTCGTGATGCCTTTATAAAAGAACATTGGCAAGATTAATTTTAAAATCTTAGAAATTGAGATTATTTCAAGTAATAATAGTGTTAGTATAAAGTGCAACGGTTTTAGATAAAGTTCAGTGAGCTTAAGCTAAAAGCAATTTTGCATTTATCAAGCAATCAGTCTAAAACCTGGTTGCTTTTTTGTTAAAATTAATTGCTGAAACTGATATTATGACCGAATTGATGTTGCTAAATTATAAAGGACTCAAAATTTAATGGACAAACTAGATACTTTCAATAGGCGTTACAGCCTACTTTCCAAAATCTCCGCTTCTTTTTTCTATTCATTAGCAGTTGCAATTGCCTTAAATTTCTTTTGGCAGCCTGGCCATATGTATTCATCGGGAATTACCGGTTTTGCACAGTTGATTAATACGCTGAGTTCACGTTTTTTACCCTTCACTTTATCAACGTCTGTAATGTACTTTGCGTTAAACTTACCATTACTTTTAATTGCATGGCTTAAAATAGGTCATAAATTCACCTTGTTTACAATAATCACAGTCATCTTGGGCTCGATTATGATGCGTGTAATTCATCCAATAGATATGCATGTAGACCCATTAGTTTGTGCACTTTTTGGTGGCATGATCAATGGTATGGGAACCGGATTTGCACTAAAGAACGGGATTTCAACTGGTGGACTAGATATTATTGGCATTGTGATTCGGAAAAAAACCGGTGCAAGCTACGGTAAGGTTAGCATTATGATCAATTTGATTATTATTGCTGCGGCGGGCTTTGCTTTTGGCTGGAATCGCGCCTTATATTCTGCTTTGACAATTTTTATCAACGGACGAGTAATAGATGCAATTTATACCCAACATCAAAAATTGCAAGTTACAATTGTCACTGATCAGCCTCAGGCAATTATTGATGGTATTCAGGAAAAGATGCACCGTGGGATCACAATTTTTCATGATGTTGAAGGAGCCTATAGTCATATTGAGAAAAAAGTTTTGATTACAGTCATTGATCGTTACGATATGTACGACGTTTTACAAATCGTTAAGAAAAGTGATCCCTATGCTTTCATGAGTGTCACTGAAGTAGAAAAAGTATATGGTAGCTTTAAGGAACAAGAAATTGTTTAAACTAAAAACTGCACTTCAATAATTGAAATGCAGTTTTTTATTGCCTTTTTAGTCAAAAAGCCTCTTGTATTCACCGTAACCTTTTTCTTCAAGTTCATCATATGGAATGAAAGTTAAAGCCGATGAATTAATGCAGTACCTCAAACCACCTTGGTCGACTGGCCCATCATTGAATACGTGTCCTAAATGTGAGTCAGCGTCTGGACTCTTTACTTCTGTACGTTCCATGCCTAGCGACTGATCGCGATTGTAAACTAATTTTTTTATTGGCTTTGTAAAACTTGGCCAACCACAGCCAGCATCATATTTATCTTCACTAGAAAACAGAGGTTCTCCGGAAACGACATCAACGTAAATGCCCTTTTGATAGAAATCATCGTACTTGCCCTTAAAAGGATAATCAGTTGCGGCGTGTTGAGTAACTTCAAATTGGTCTTTTGACAGGTTTTTTAGTCTTTCGTTTTTCTTTTCTTGATCCATTTTTTCACCTTCTAAATCAACTATAACAAAGTTTCTTTTAATAACCAGTCATAAAGCTTAATAAATTAATGTTAATTTATACTTTTCCTCGAACGATACTAGGTTATAATTGTATCTGAATAAAAAAATTAAGAAAGGTTCGTTTTTATGCCAACTTTAGCAAAAAGTTTATCCAATACAATTAACAAAAAGATTAATGAAATTCCAAAATCAGAAATTCGTGCCTTCAGCAATAAAATTTCACAGATTCCAGGAATTATTAAACTGACTGTCGGTGAGCCAGATCTTCAAACACCCGAACGCATAAAACGAGCCGCGATTGAAGATATAAAAAGTGATGACTCACACTATGCACCTGAGGCTGGTAAGAAAGAGTATTTAAACGCTGTAAGTAGATATTTGGATGATAGTCTAGGTGTTTATTACAATCCAGCCAATGAAATTTGTGCTACTGTCGGAGTTACAGCAGCACTGAATGTTGCATTGATGTCCGTACTTAACCCTGGCGACAAGGTAATTGTTCCAACACCCGTTTGGGGCGTTTATTTTGGAATTATTAAAATGGCTGGTGGTATTCCGGTTGAAGTTGAAACTTCAGAAGATAATTTCATTTTGACGGCTAACCATTTAAAGCAAGTAATGGAAAATGAGGGCAAAGGTGCTAAGGCAATAGTTATTACTGATCCTTCAAATCCAACTGGTCGAGTATATGATAAAGAAGAACTTGAGCAGTTGGCTAAGGTTATTACAGACTACAATTTGTTTGCACTTAGTGACGAAATATATGCGGAATTAACCTATAACGACAAGAAGCACTATTCACTTTCGCAAATTATTCCAGAACGTACTCTTATACTCTCTGGTTTATCAAAAAGCTTTGCAATGACTGGTTGGAGAATTGGCTATATTGCTGGTCCAGCCGAAATTATGAAGACAGTTGTTAAAGTAAGTTCCTTCTTAATTACTTCTGTAACAGATAACGTACAGATTGCCGCTGCTAAAGCATTAGAAGATGGTGAGCAAGACTATGAAGAAGCACGCGCAATATACGAAAAGCGTCTTCACATCATTCAAACGGGTCTTGAAAAGAATGGTTTTACCATGGCAACACCTGAAGGTGCTTTCTACATTTTTGCTAAAATCCCTGAACATTTTGGCTCAGATGATGTTGCATTTGCAACTGATTTGGCAAATAAGGCAAAAGTTGGTGTTGTTCCTGGAAGCTACTTTGGTGAAGGTGGAGAGGGCTATGTTCGTCTCTCCTACGCCTCTTCTGAAGAACACTTGAGAATGGCAGTTGAAAGAATTACCAACTATGTGGACGACGTTCTAGAGAAAGAATAAACTTATTGTTTGGGTATCTCCTCTTTTTTGAGTTAAAATAAGTAGTGTTATATTATTTATATAAGGGAGATTTATTTAATGAAAATCACAATGAAAAACGAACCATTAACAACTAATGGTCAACCACCTGTTGTTGGTGAAAAGTTACCTGATTTTGAAGTTAAAAAGGCTGATGGATCAATGGTTAAGATGGCTGATTTAATTACTAAGCCAACTTTGATTAGTGTTGTACCAAACATTAACACTAGTGTCTGCAGTATTTCAACCAAGCGCTTTAATGGTGAAGTAGATAAGTATGAAGGCATTGACTTCTATACTGTTTCTACTAACACTCCTGAAGAACAAAAAGACTGGTGTGCTGCTGAAGGTGTTGCTAAAATGGAACTACTATCAGATGAACAGCTTGACTTTGGTAAGAAGATGGGATTATACATTGAGTCAGCTGGTATTGATTCTAGAAGCATTTGGATTGTTGATGGCAATCAAGAAGTTATCTATCAAGAACTAATTCAAGAAATGACTAATGAGCCAAATTACAGCGCAGCTCTAGCTTTCTTAGATAATTTGAAGTAAGAAAAAAGCAACTTGCTATTGATGCGAACCCTAAATTAGGACATTTTATATTAGCTGTTAACTGAGGACTAACTACGATATTCAATCGAAGTTAGTCCTTTTAGCTTGATTGTTGATTAATTTTAATTCTGGTGACCTTGAGGAGCGACTTATTATGATAACATCAATCAAACCACACAGCGATTCATAGAGGAATCCCCTAAGCGTTGGCTAATTGTGCTGTGAAAATGGATATCATGATATTAAACTCAAAAATGTAACGCCTCATAACAAAAGTGAACAATTATTCAATTAAAAAAGTCATCGTTTCTAGTAAGAATAACAGGCTAGCGAGCTTTTTCTTCGTCATCTTCAAAGTAATTAATGATATTTACATATTAGAAGGCGCACCCAGCAGCTTCATGGATTGTAAACAAGCAGGATTTTATGACAAAACTAAAAAGACTAACACAACCTGAATATCAGGTGTTAGTCTTCAATTATAATATTAAGCTTGTCTTAGATTTAGAAATATATCAAATTCTTGCAGCATTTTTTAAGTCATTATAGGAAATAACAATCCTACAATCCAAAATACCCCCTATTTGCTAGAGACATTCTGTCCATTTCCGCTATTCATAAAGGATAAGGCGTCAATTCAAAGTTTTTATTTTGTTACTTTACCATTTTAAATTATCAAAATAAAAACTTTGATTCAATCATAGTTATTTACTTTCATAGCCATTAGGATGGCTTGATTGCCATTTCCATGTGTCTCTACACATTTCATCTAAATTCTTTGTTTGCTGCCACTTTAATAAATGATTGGCTTTTTTAGAATCAGCTCTTAACTCTGGAACATCCCCTGGTCTTCTTCCGATAATTTCATAGTTTATTTTTTTACCAGTACACTTTTCAAACGCATGAACAATATCAAATACGCTATATCCTGACCCACTGCCTATATTGAAAACCTCATAACCATTAGGAGATTCATCTAATTTTCGAAGTGCACACACAAAGGCTTCCGCTAAATCCATTACATGCAAATAGTCTCTAATACAAGTGCCATCTTTGGTAGGATAATCATTTCCAAATACTTTCAATTTTTCAATTTTTCCAATAGCAACTTGAGCAATAAAAGGAGCTAAATTTTTGGGAATTCCACTAGGCTCTTCCCCAATTTCTCCACTTGGATGAGCACCTAAAGGATTGAAAAAGCGTAAACTAATTGAATTTAGTTTTTCCTTTGACAAATCTTTCATAATACTTTCAATTATAGCCTTGGTATTAGCATAAGGGCTTTCAGGCTTTATCGCTTCATCTTCTGTAATAGGAATTTTATTAGGGTCTCCATATACAGTTGCTGATGAAGCAAATACAAAATTATCGATATTAAATTCTTTCATTAAGCTCAATACATTCAATGTACTAATCAAGTTATTATCATAATACATTAACGGATTTTTTACTGACTCACCAACGGCTTTGTATGCAGCAAGATGAATTACTGCATCGAATTTATTTTCAGCAAATACATTTTCTAGCTCTGCTTTATTTAACAAATCAATTCTATAAAACTTTGCAGTTTTTTTCGTTAGTTTTTTAATACTATCTAATACTTCAACACTAGAGTTGCTCAAATTATCTATAACTGTAACTTCATAACCACTTTCCAACAGTCTTAAAACTGTATGGGAGCCTATATATTCTGTTCCACCTGTGACTAAAACTTTATTTATTTTCATAGTTATTTTACCTCTATTTTAAATTCGGATATTTTTGTTATAACACTTGCAATATAGTATTTATAGTTACCAAAAAGTTTAAAAACTTCCGGTCCACTATCGACATAATCAACTATGATATTCTTAGAAAGACCATCTAATTAGAATCTTTGTAGCAGGATGAATAAATATCTTCTTCTGCTGACTCACAACTCAGTATGTCCTGTATTCTCTCTAAATAATTCATATAAAAAATTTTTCATTTTGTTAAATAGTCCGCAATTTATAGTTTATTTTGGTTTAATAATTATATATTGTTGCAAACACAAGATTTCTTGATTTCAGTACAAGTAAAATTAGGTGAAAAAGGCATGCTTATTAAGGAATAAAAAAAGCAAATTAAATTTGTCCTAAATTTTGGGGATCACTGCATTAGCAAGTTGATTTTTTTGTGCTTTAAAAAACAGCTTTTTTAAGTATTGGCCATTTTTTAAATGTTTGATCTGCTAGACTAAACGAATTTCTTTTAAGTAAATATTCTTTAGCCTTCAATACTAATGGCGAAGAGTTTTCCAAGTTAAGCTGATCTAGACTCACTCTGACTGCACCCAATGCATCTTGACCTTCAAACTGGTCAACTTCTGCTGCTAAACTACCATCAGTTTTAGTTACTTCATAAAAAACACAAATATGTTGATTGAAATGCCATTTTTCGTAATCCCATGGATATCTGAATGAAGTTACTCCAATTTGGTGAAAATCTAAAACACTCAATCCCGTTTCTTCCTTCACTTCACGAACAAGGGCATGGTTTAATTCTTCCCCATCTTCAAGACTACCACCGGGTAAGTCATAGCGATTAATATAGGGTCCTCCTAATTTCTTTATTACAACTAAGTCCTTTTTATTACCAATAATGCCGTAACAGCCAAAAGCACGATGATATTTTTCAGTCATTAATTTAATCCCTTTTTTAAGCAATAAAAAAGCATGAAATACATTTTCATGCTTTTCATTGATCTTTATTCTTCCCAAGTTGAATGGGATGCATAGTCTTTCATTGCCTGTTCTTGCAACTTGGCATCAATTTGGGCAGCAGCTTCACGGTACTGATCTTCTACCTTAACACCTAAGTCAGTTAACTGCTGTTCGGCTACAGGTGCCGGTGCATGCATCATTGGTTCAGAGGCATTTGCATTCTTAGGGAAAGCAAGTACATCACGAATATTATCTTTTTCGGCAAGTAGCATTGCAAAACGATCTAATCCAATTGCTAAACCAGCATGTGGAGGAAATCCCATGTCTAGGGCTTCAAGTAAGTAGCCAAATTGTTCATAGGCACGCTTCTTAGTAAAGCCCAGTGCTTTAAACATTTTTTCTTGGATTGAACGCTTATGGATACGGATTGAACCACCGCCAAGTTCATCACCATTCATTACGATATCGTAACTACGCGCATGTGCCTTATGTGGATCCGTATCAAGTAGTTCAATACCCTCATCGTCAGGCATCGTAAATGGATGGTGAGCAGCAATCCATCTACCAATTCCTTCATCATATTCAAATAATGGCCAGTCAACCACCCAGACAAAATCAAATTCATGCTTAGGAATAATATCTGTTTCTTTAGCAAACTCACGACGCAAGTGGTCAAGTGAGTCACAACAAACCTTCCACTTATCAGCTACGAAGACAAGAAGCTCTCCACCTTCAAGGCCAAATTCCTTAATTAGTGCACTCTGATTTTCATCATTCAAGAAGCGTGCAATTGGACCAGAAAATTCGCCATCTTCAAATTTAACCCAAGCTAGACCTTTAGCATGAAAGCGTTTGATGTAATCTTGTTTCTTTTCAATTTGCTTACGCGAATATGCCTGCGCACCATTTTTAACAGCTATTCCCTTAACAAAGCCGCCATCAGCGATTGCACCTGAAAAGACCTTAAAGTCACTATTTTTAAAAATAGGACTTAAATCATGAATTAACATACCAAAGCGAATGTCAGGTTTATCAGTACCATAATTATTCATTGCGTCAGTCCATGAAATACGGTCAATTGGAGTCTTCAAATCAATTCCCATAACATCTTTCATGATCTTTTTGAGCAAGCCCTCAGTATAATCCTGTACTTGTTGCTCATCAGTAAATGAAGTTTCCATATCAATTTGGGTAAATTCAGGTTGACGATCTCCTCGTAAATCTTCGTCACGGAAACATCTTGCTAGTTGATAATACTTATCAAAACCTGCACCCATTAACAGTTGCTTGAATAATTGTGGTGATTGAGGTAGAGCGTAAAAACTTCCAGGATAAATTCGCGAAGGAACTAAATAATCACGTGCCCCTTCAGGAGAAGACTTACCTAATACAGGAGTCTCAATATTAATAAATCCGTTTTGATCGAAATACTCATGGGTAGCTTGTAAGATTTTTGCCCGCAAAATAATTGCTGATTGTAAGTTAGGACGACGCAAATCTAAGTAACGATACTTTAATCTGGTTTGTTCACTTACTTCAATATTATCCTTAATTTCAAACGGTGGGTTCTGTGACTTGTTTAAAACAATGATTTCACTAGCATCAACTTCAACTTCACCAGTTTTCATTTCAGGGTTGACACTGGAGCGCTTAACCACTTTACCCTTAACTTGAATAACATATTCGTTACCAAGTGAGTCTGCTGCTTCCATTAATTCTTTACCAGAATCATGGTTAACAACAACTTGAACAATTCCTTCCCGATCACGTAAATCAATGAAAACGAGGTTACCCAAGTTCCGAACGCGTTGAACCCAGCCATAAAGATTAACTTCTTGGTTTAAATAGTCAGCGGTAATATTGCCACAGTAATTTGTTCTTTTTTCCATTATTTATATTAGTCCTTTAATTTTGCTATATTTTCTTGCATGTTCTCAATATCACTAAACTTTAAATCTAGTGTTTTACCATCTTGTAGGCGTTTAATATTCAAAGTTTCGTTTTCAACTTCCTTTTCGCCAAGGGTAATTACATATTTAGCGTGAACTCGATCAGCTTTTTTAAACTGAGCTTTAAGCTTCTTTTGGTCAACATCGTATTGCACTTTAAAGCCTTGCTTGCGTAGTGCACGTGCAATTTCTACTGTTTTAATTTCAGTACCTTCACCGATATTAGTAATGAAAAAGTCAATTCCCTCATCAGTAAATAGTGCTGGATTTTGTTTTTGAAGTACAAGCATCAGTCTCTCTTCACCTATACCAAAACCAACAGCTGGTGTAGCAGGACCATCAAATTCTTCAACTAGGTGATTATAGCGACCGCCACCCAAAATTGTTGATTTAGATTGCCAAATACTCTTGTCCTCAACCATGAATTCAAAAATCACGCCAGTATAATAATCAAGCCCACGTACTAGATCATTATCAATTACATACTTGATGCCTAACTGATCCAGCATTGCCAGAATTTTGTCAAAGTTTTCCTTTGCCTCATCGTTGAGATAGTCGATGATCTTAGGAGCGTCATCCAAAAATTGTTGATCTTGCTCATCTTTTGAATCTAGAATTCTAAGAGGGTTTTTCTCCAATCTTCTTTTTGAATCATCGGATAATTGATCTCTTAATGGTTCAAAATAGTTAACAAGAGCATCGTGATAATTTTGACGAACTTCTTCATTGCCTAGTGTGTTAAGGTGCAATTCATAATTCTTCACACCTAATTTAGCTAGCAAATCATGAGCTAATACAATTGTTTCAACATCTGCCAATGGATTGTCGGAACCAAAGCTTTCAATACCAATTTGATGAAACTCACGCTGACGTCCTGCTTGTGGTCGTTCATAGCGGAATGTTGACTCAATATAGTAAACATTAAGCGGTTTAACAACCTCGGGTGCATAAAGCTTATCTTCGACGTAAGCTCTAACTACACCGGCAGTTCCCTCTGGCCTTAAGGCAATATGTCTCCCACCTTTATCATTAAAGTCATACATTTCTTTTTCAACTACATCGGAGGTTTCACCACTCGAACGAGAAAAAACTTCGTAGTTTTCAAAACTAGGTGTACGAATTTCACGGTAATTTGCCTGTTTAAAAAAATCACGCAGGATTTGTTCTACTTTTTCCCAAGAACCAGATTGGTCTGGCAGAATATCAACTGTTCCTTTCGGCTTTTGTACTTTCATTTAATCATCCTTCTAATAAAAAAAGCGCCCTTGAATAAAATCAAGGGCGCTCTGAGTTAGCACGGTACCACCTTTTACCTGCTGCGAATAACGCTCGCGAAACGATTTATTATCTGGTAAAGGGGTCACAGTTAGCTTTTATCCGTTTTTTCAGCTCAATCCACGGTCTCTGTCAATAAAAATGCTAATCTTCAGTCTTTGTCATTGATAATTCTTTTTTAAGAATATATTTTTGCTGTAAAAATGTCAACTAGATTTAGGTTGAACTTCTTATAAATCTAAAACAATAGTAAACGGACCATCGTTTTCAAGGCTTACTTTCATATCTGCACCAAATTCTCCGGTTGCAACTTCTAAACCATTATCTTCAAGTTCTTGGTTAAAAGCTTCCCAAAGTTCTTTGGATTTTGGCGGTCGCATAGCTTCAATAAAGCTCGGACGATTTCCTTTTTTGGTATCCGCAAGTAAAGTAAATTGACTAACACTCAAAATTTTACCGTCAATGTCGTTAATGCCTAAATTTGTTTTGCCATTCTCATCTTCAAAAATACGCATTTTAGAGATTTTAGCAGCTGCTTTTTTGACTGTTTCTAGGTTATCTCCTTCTTTTAGGCCAACGAGTAAAAGAAGACCTTTTTCAATTTTACCAACGGATTCTCCGTCAATTTTAACATCTGCATGATTAACTCTTTGAATTACAACTCGCATTAATTATCTGCCCTTCTAGTTTCATAAACATCTGGAATGTCGCGTAATTTGGCTAAAATACGATCTAACTTAGCTGAGTTATTAACCGCAACTGTAGCATAAATATGGGCAATGTTGTCCTCATTCACTTTACCAGAAAGATTATTAATATTTGGAGTCAATGAGTTTAGCATCGTAATCACATCACTAAGTAATTTACTGCGATTATAGCCAAAAACTTCAATATTTGCGTTAAATGATTGTGCGCTACTTTCTTCTACGTTTTCCCATTCAACTTCAATTAGGCGCCCTTGACTATCTTTATTATTTGCAATGTTGCGGCAATCACTTCGGTGGATAGTAACTCCACGCCCTTTAGTAACGTAACCAACTATATCGTCTCCCGGAACAGGATTACAGCATTTGGCTAAATGAAGCATTAGGTCACTGATTCCTTGAATCATCACACCATTTTTATGCTTGATTTTCATTGTCGCAGAACTATTTTTGGCATTTGACTCTGAAACTGCCTTTTGACCGGAATTTAAAATTTCTTCCTCAAGCTCTTTTTGTCGTTTTCGCTCATTTTCATGCCGTATATCAGCAGTCAACCGGTTGACGACACTGATTGCCGAAAGATCACCAAATCCAATAGAAGCGTACATTTCATCGACCGTGTGATAGTTCATGTCTTCCAATAATTTATCGATATGTTCCTTATCCATAAATTCTTTAGGGGCAAAACCTTGCTCACGCAAATTGTCGGATACCATTTGTTCGCCTTGTTCTATGCTATTTTCACGGTCAAGGTTTCTAAAGTAGCGTCTAATCTTATTACGTGCACGAGATGTTTTTACAAGATCAATCCAGTCACGTGAAGGGCTGGCATTGGACTGAGTCATGATGTCAATGACGTCGCCGTTTTTCAATTTGTAATCAAGTGGAACAAGTTTGCCGTTAACCTTAGCGCCAACAGCATGACTACCAACTTGAGTGTGGATTTCATAGGCAAAATCTAGAGTTACAGAACCTTTTGGTAATTCGTATACCTCACCTTTTGGTGTGAAAACATAAACACGATCAGAAAAAATCTCGCTCTTAACGCTTTTCATGAATTCACTGGCATCTTGAGTTTCATCTTTAAGCTCAAGAATTTCACGCACCATGTCAAGCTTTTCATTAGAATCGGTTTGCTCAACTCCGTTAAAGTTGCCACGTTTATATGCCCAGTGTGCGGCAACACCGTATTCAGCAACTTCATGCATTTGCTCAGTTCTAATCTGAATTTCAAGTGGACGCCCACCAGGCCCAATAATTGTGGTATGGAGTGACTGGTAGCCGTTAACCTTAGGTACGGCAATGTAGTCTTTAAAGCGTCCTGGCATTGGCTTCCATTTAGTGTGAACTGCACCCAGAACAGCATAACAATCTTTGACAGTATCCACGATAACGCGCACAGCTAGTAAGTCATAGATTTCATTGAAATCCTTATGCTTATTAACCATTTTTTTATAAATGGAATAAATGTGTTTTGGACGTCCTTGAATGTCATACTTGATTCCTAAGCTATCTAAACTACTTTTCAAGGTATTTATCGTATCATTGATATAGTTTTCGCGTTCACTTCGCTTTAAACTCATCAAATTAACGATACGGTAATATTCCTTAGGATTTAAATAGTGAAAACTCAAGTCTTCAAGTTCCCATTTAATTGTTCCAATACCCAAACGATCAGCAAGTGGCGCATAAATGTCCATCGTTTCTGAAGCAATACGCCGTTGCTTATCAGGTCTTAAATGCTCAAGCGTATGCATATTGTGTAAACGATCGGCTAGTTTAACCATAATTACACGAATATCTTTAGCCATTGCGATTAACATCTTTCGGTGGTTTTCGGCTAAAAACTCTTGGTGAGACTTGTACTCGTATTTATTTAGCTTGGTCACACCGTCAACAATAAAAGCAACGTCTTTTCCGAATTTTTCTTTTAATTCATCATTAGTTACATCTGTATCTTCAACAGTGTCATGTAAAAAACCTGCAGCGATTGTATCTGGATCAAGACCTAAATTAGCTAATGTACCAGCTACCTGAGTTGGATGGACAATATACGGTTGTCCAGAAGCACGTTTCTGATTTGCGTGCGCTTTCTTTGCAAATTGATATGCTTCTTCGATAAAAGCAATCTGCTCATCATCAAGATATTTTTTACAGGCATCAATTACCTGTTCATGCGTCATTTCAACGTATTTTGACATCGAATCCGCCCCTTCTATTTATAGATTTGTCTGTCCATCAAGCCAAAGACTTCAAAAATTAGATAAATTAGCCCAAATAACAGATTGTATTTTGCATACTTTAATAATACTAGTAAACAAAAACAAATTGGTAAAAAAAACAGCCAATATGGCTTCAGGGTAAGTGTTTTAATTAACTTTCCTACTTGATAGCTGACCACGCAATTAAAAACACCAAATAATAAACCTACACGCCAAACTGTTTGAATTCCTAATAAACTACATAAGAGAGGCAAAACAAGCACTAAGCATGTCCACCAAATAATCGGCATCGGTTTATGTTGATTCAATTTTTTAATTAGTGCTATTTGTTCTAATTTATCGATCAATTCTTTTTCCTTACTTAACTTAATTAAATATTATAGTACTTTTTATCTAAATTTAACTTTTATTTTTCGATACGCTCGATTACTAATCCAACCCAACGATCCTGTTGCATTGTTAGAACAATGTGGAAGCCGTTTTTAATAAGTGCGTCTTTGATTTTATCTAATTGTAAATAATCTATCCCGGAAAAAATTACTTGCCCATTTTCATTCAAGTGTTCATCTAATTGCGGGATTAAGTCGAGCAAAATTTCCGCTAAAATATTAGCAACGATAATATCAAATTTTCCATGGACGTCTTTTAATAAACTTGCTTTTCTAACCTCAATATTACCTATGTGATTAAGTGCAATATTAGTCTGTGCTGATGTAACTGCCTCATCTGAAATGTCTGTTGCTTCAACTTTGTTTGCGCCAAGAAGTGAAGCAGCAATTGCTAAAATTCCAGACCCAGTTCCAACATCAATCACACTCTTAGGTTCAATAAGCGCACGTTCTAGCCCCATCATTGCCAGCTGAGTTGTCTTATGTCCGCCAGTACCAAAAGCCAAGCCTGGGTCCAAATTGATTAATTTTTGATCAGGAAATTTTGGTTGATAATTTTCCCATTCTGGAACAATTGCCAAGTGACGCGAAAAATTGATTACATGATAGAATTTTTGCCAAACCGTATTCCAGTCTTTGTCTTCAATATAAGAAGAACTGATTTGATTTAAGCCTATGTCTAAACCATAAGACTTTAACTCCGTTAATTTAGCTTGATAACTTTCAATTAAACTATCGCGATCCGCATCTTCATTAAAATATGAAAAGAACTCTAAATCTTCAGGCAAGTTTTCAATTTCATCAAGTTGTACAATGGTTGAATCTTTCTGTTCACCTGCATTTTCAAAATCAGAGCGTTTACGTGTTTCAGTGCCTAGGCAGTTCAATTCGTCTTGACTAAAGACAGTAAGCGCATCTTCAACTTCATGACTTGTTTCTATTTTTATAACTAATAATTTCATGACAAAACTCCCTTTTTCAACCACCCTCATCAATGCTAATATTTAACTAAGGTGATAATTATGTCTAAGAAGAAAAATAATATTGAAAAAACGTTGGTAGAAAAAATACTTGAACGCAACAATATATCTTATCGTCCAGCAAAATTTGCTACACACGAAGATTCTGGTGGTGTAGCGCAAATGGATACATCTATTTTAAACGAGAATGAACATTTGGTCTATAAGACACTTGTATGTTCAGGCAATAAGACCGGTCCTCTAGTTGGTGTTATTCCTGTTACTGAGCATTTAAGCATGAAAAAGCTAGCTAAAAATTCAGGTAACAAAAAATGCGAATTGCTTCCTTTAAAGGATCTTGTGAAAACTACTGGGTATGTTCACGGTGCCAATACGCCAATTGGAATCCATTTTAATCACCATTTTCCAATTTTTCTTGATTCAAGTATGGAAAAAGAAACAGAAATTGCTGTTTCAAGTGGAAAAATTGGCAGGAGTGTTTTTTTAAATCCAAATGATTTACAAAAAATTACTGACGGAACCTTCTGTGATATACTCGAATAGAAAATAAGAATATTAAAAGTGGTTTTTTAAATTGTTATTTTAAGCTAAATCCTGTTTTTAATGTAGAATGAAGCGCTTTTTTCGAATATAATTTAAAAATAAGATCAAAGATGAGGAATCTAAAAATGACATTATTAACAGATGAACAGCTTGCCAATATTGCACATGACTATTTTTTAAGTCAAATGAATATTGCAGATATATCAGAGAAATATAACTTATCGCGTTATTTGATTACAAAGTCACTCGAAGACGCAAGAAACAAGGGCATTGTAAAAATTAGTATCGCGCAAACACCAAAAAGATCGCAAAAACTGGAAAGTGAATTTCGCAAGCAATTCAATCTAAAGGAAGTTTACATCCTAGAAGATCTGGAAACCAAAAACCAAGATAATGAAGTAATTGTTAGCTATGCTGCAAAGCAAATTCAAAATTATACAAAATCTGCGCATGTAGTTGGTTTAACGTGGGGTGCACTTTTACGCGATGTTATTAACGACTTTTCTGAAGCTAATCGTGAAGATTTAACATTCGTGCAGCTTCTAGGTCAAGCTGTCAATGCAGGCAAAAGGAAAAACCAATTGGTGCAGGAAGCTGCAGACAAATTTAATGCTAAATGTCTGACTTTTCCTGCGCCACTTTATTCTGTTAATACAAGTACAGTAACAGAATTAAAGAAAGAACCATTTTATGTCCACGCTGAAGAAATGTTTGACCAACTTGACATGGTTTGTGCAAGCCTTGGAACTATGCAATCGCTTGAATCTAACGAGTTTTTTATGGACAATTATGCTAAAAGTGTCTTGCAAAATGTTGATAGTCATCAAGTTGCGGGAATTGTTTTCGGTCGTCCCTATGACATTAATGGTAACTTTTACAAACCAATTGAACCACATATTTGCGGCATTAACTTAGATACTTTAATGCAGGTACCTAATCGTTTTATCATCGTAAAAAATCATTTCAAAGAAGATGCACTTCTTGGAGCACTCAGAGGCGACATGATTACGCATCTGATAACCAATAGTGGAATCGCTGAACAAGTTTTACGTAAAAATAAGAGTTTTAGTTAAACACTTTCACCAAAGATTTTACTTATATAATTCTGCAACTCGTCAACGGTGTGACTTCTTGCACGCGCGCATTCCTTGGCTGGTCGATTACACAGAAAACAAGTGCGGCTAGGTAATTTCAAAGTTGACCTGGAAATAATTTCCACTGTTTGACCCGTTTTTACTAAGACGTCGGCATCAAACAGTCTAGTTAGTTTTGACTGCTTCTCAAACTCAATAGCAGTTTGCTTAACTTCAGTTGCATCGTTACTGAGTAAATAAAAATTCTCGCAACCTGTCGGCTTATCCCAACTTTCAACTAACTGAAAAGATAATCGATGCGCTTGCATGATTGTTTCCAAATTAGTTATTCCAGCTGAGAACAACTGCTCTAAGTAGCAGTTGTTTTTTATTGGCCCTGGGATATTGAGTTTAACATCTAAGAGCGTCTTATTAGGAAATTGCCGAAATAACTGTTTTTGCATGTCTACACGCTTATCTTTATCAGCTAAAACAGCTAAAATGTCCTGTTTTTGACCTTCAGTAAAGATTGATTTTACCAACTTGATATTCCCTCCTTTTTAATAATTATAAATAAAAAGTGGGTACAAGTATCGTTGTCCCCACTTTTTACTTTTAATCTTTCACTTGTTTTATTGTGTCAATAATTGTTCCGTCACGATACTGAATCAAAGCAACTGTTCTGTCAGTGTATTCTAATGGTCTTGGAATACCAACTTGTTTTTCAGCCATCTGTTGTAATTCTGTAATATCAACGATGTTAAGATCAGGAACTTTACTGAATGCTTCGATTAGGTCTTTTCTTTTCGGGTTAATGGCAATGCCACGCTCAGTGACCAAAACATCAATTGAATCACCTGGTGTAACAACTGTTTCAACAGATGGAACAACGGTTGCGTTTCGGCCTCTAACTAGAGGTGCTGTAATTATTGTCATTTTTGCATTAGCAGCATCCTGATGACCACCAATCGCTCCTCGTATGACACCGTCTGAACCAGTCATAACATTTACGTTAAAATCGGTATCAATTTGTAGTGCAGACAAAATTGCAACATCTAAATTATTAACTACTGCTCCCTTATTATGCGGATCAGCATACCAAGAAGCATCAATTTCTTGCTGATTCTTATTTTTTGCCATTGAAGCCGCAGCACCCTTATCAAAATCCTGAACGTCCATAATCTTTTTTACTAAGCCCTCATCAAGCAAGTCTGTGGTTGGCTTTGTGATACCGCCTAAAGCAAAAGAAGCTGTGATTCCATCATTAATCATGGATTGTCTTAAGTAGCGTGTAACTGCAAGCGCAGCACCGCCAGATCCAGTTTGGAATGAAAATCCTTCCTTATAATATGGTGAATTGACAATAACTTGATTGACCATCTCAGCAATTTTCAATTCTTTTGGATCCTTGGTAAAACGAGTTGCTCCAGAACCAATTTTATCTGCATCCCCTATTTGATCTACCTTAACCACATAATCTACCTGAGTCTGTTTGATTGAAGCAGGAGTATTAGGGTAATCGATGATATTATCTGTTAAAAGAACGACATTATCAGCATATTGTGCATCAATAAGTGCATAACCTAATGAGCCAAAAACAGCGTCTCCTTCTTGACCATTGGCATTACCAGCGGGATCAGAGTTTGGAACGCCCAAAAAGGCAACATCAACTTTAATTTCGCCTTCTTCAATTGAACGAGCTCGGTTTCCGTGAGATCTGAAAACAACTGGATTTTTAAGACCACCATGGGAGACAAAGTCGCCCAAAGTGCCACGCATCCCTGAAGAAGTAATATTAGTAATTACTCCTTTTTGAATTGCTTCAATGACTTTATCATTCATCACACTAGTTAATGATGATGGTGCCAGCGTCAAATTTTGGTAGCCAAGTTTTATAATTAAGTCCATTACCTTATTAAAAGCAAAGTCGCCATTTCTAAAGTGATGGTGAAACGAAATAGTCATTCCATCTTTAAGAGTCTTCTTTATAACTTCTTCTAATGAATCAACTACTTTGTTTTCACCGGTTGTAACATGAACTTTTGGCGCAATCCTTTTAATTTCTGGGTTTCCAACTTCAACTGATTCAAACGGTTTTAATTTCATATCAGACATCAATTCATCTGGTAGATTACGTTTAACCTTATTTTCCAATGTAATTGCCCTCCTCATCAATTAAATTTGAAGCCTTAGCTGTTTCGATTACTCTATTAGCCTTTTCGACTACTGGTTTATCAACCATTTTTCCATTCATTGAGATAACACCAGAGCCCTTTGCCTTGGCTTCACTAATCGCATTTTGGACGGCCATTGCATTTTCAATCTCTTCTTTTGAAGGATTGAAGACTTCATTAACCATTGGAATTTGGCGAGGATTAACTAAAGACTTACCATCATAGCCTAATTCATAAATGTACCTAGTTTCTCTATAAAAGCCTTCCGTGTCATTCATATTTGAAAAGACAGTATCAAATGCATAGACATCTGCTGCACGGGCGGCTTGTAAGACCATGTTACGCGCAAATTCTAGTTCTCGACCATCTGGATAGCGGTGTGTATGCATATCTGCAGTGTAGTCTTCACCTGAAACAGCTAGTCCCATCATTAATGGAGTTGCTGTAGCAATTTCTGGTGCATTGAGTACCCCTTTAGCACTTTCAATTGCTGCCATTACCCCAATTGAACCTTTTTCTACACCGTATTCCTTTTCTGCATTTTCAATATCTGTAACTAACTTTTGAATCATGTCAGCCGATTCTGTTTTTGGTAATCGAATGACGTCAACCCCAGCTCGTACCATTGCTTTAACATCTTCATCATAAAAAGGTGTGTCTTGCCCATTAATTCTGACTACAATTTCTGCACCGCCAAAATCAACTGTCTTAATTGCGTTAAAGACTAACATTCTAGCAGCGTCTTTTTCTGTTAAAGAAACGGCATCTTCCAAATCAAGCATAATTGAATCAGCACCATAAATACCAGCGTCTTTTACCATTGCCGGATTATTACCTGGCACAAACATCATTGTTCGCCGCAAACGATTTTTAATGTAAGTCATTTATTGCAATACCCCCAATTCTGGTTTATCTGAAGTTTCAGTTGCTCTCTGCGCAGCTGCTAAAGTTCTAGCAGCAATCACACAGTCAAGAGCTCCTTTGTCAACTGCTTTAACCTTGGCATTATCAATACCATATTTCTCAAGGGTATCAGTAATGACTTTTTTAATTTGATTTCCATATGCCTTAATTACTTCTGAATCAAGGTCAATCTGAATGCCATCATCTCCTTTTGAAATCATAATTTGTATATCAGATGATTCCAAAGTTCCGGCAACTCCAGTAGTTTTAATTTCCATTAATATTCATTCCTTTCCTAATCCTAGTTTGTAACGCTTCTTTATTTGCACTAATAAATTGCATTGTGGAATTAGGTACAAAAGATGCAATTTCAGCTAGCTTATCTTCTTTTATTAGTTGCCTAACATATGTGGCTGTAATTACTTGTTCATTAGCTTGAAAACGATTAATGATCTTAACTTCTATTTCAGGATTAAGTACTGAACTTAAGCTTTGATTATAAAAACTAGTCGTTCGCGAGAATGGTTCTGTTCCCAAATATCTTCTTGTAATTGATAGACTAGGGGCAATAAAATTTTTAAAAACGTGTGCATCAATTTGGGTTTGCGTAGTTATTAGTTCATCAGATGATTTTAAAAAATACGCTGGGAACGTCGACTTAGAAACCATATAGTCACCGCCACTAATAACTAACACATTTTTAAAATCGGCTGTCCCCTGCTTAACTAAGTTAAGGCGCTCATCAGTCTTGAAAAGCGAAGCATCCGTTTGGACAACAAATACATATACCAAGTCATTTTCCTTACTAGCAAGTTCCACTAATTGTTGGTGTCCTTTAGTGAATGGATTTGCATTCATCACTATTGCAGCCACTTTTTTGTTTTTTCCTTTATCAGGGTTAGGAATGTTTGACACAAAATCATCTATATTCGGCGTGCCACTTTCTAAAAAAGCAGCCTCGTCAGTTCTTGCTAATTCGTTAAATCCTAAATGAGAAAAACTTGCAGCATACTGTGCTTTAGTGAAAACAAAACTGTGATAGCACTTTATACTATACAAATATTGTTGCAGTGCAGTTACTATTTGACTGAAGCGTGCACCTTGGACCGCATTTTCATTAGTAACGGCAATGTACTTTAAGACGTTACCAGCTATACTACCAGTACCTACAAGCTTGCCATTGTCATCAATTAGACCAACTGTGTGATCAATCACGTTAATTTCACGTGAGCCAAAGTTATTTATGCCTTTAGAAACTAAAAAGTCTTGCCACTTTTTTCTTGTTTCAGGAATATTTAAATATAAATCAACAATTTTATCCGTAATTAGTCACATCCTAACCGCGTCATTAATCTACTTGGGTTAAAAATTCTGCTATTTTGTTATACATAAGTTGAGGTTGTTCAGCTTGAACAATATGCCCACAATTAGGTACAACAGCAGCAGTTATGTTGCTATTTAACTTTTCCATTTCATAAGCAAAATGATAGTCAAAAAATGGTGAGTTTTTACCAGCCAAAACTAACATTGGGGTTGTTAAGTTAGTGATTACATCGCGCCAATCTTGTTCAGCATGATCGATTCGACACAAAAAGTTGTTTTCAGGATAATAAGGATATTTCAGTGCTTCTTTTTTCGCCCTTTGAAACAAAGCATCATCAATATGTGTATAAAATCCTGAGCCAAAATCAATTTTTAAGTAATCGGGATAATTTTCCCAAGACAATTCTTTAAAGCCAAATTGCCATGTTGAATCGTTGATCATTTTAGGTGGCTGATCAAGATCAACTAAAGCTCTAAAGCGCTTTTCTCCAAATAAAGAAATGTAAGCCCAAATTGTAGCTGCTCCCATAGAATTGCCAATCGCAATTACGTCAGTTAATCCTAGTTTCTGAATAAGTTCCTTAAGGTCTTCTGCATGGCGACTAATTCTTTGGCCTTTATATGTGCGTGCAGATTTACCTTGATTTCTTGGTTCAACTATAATAAAGCGAAAATCATTTTTAAAAAGATCAACGGCCTTTTCCCATAAGCGTGCAGACCCTCCAATTCCTGGAATAGCAAGAATTGGAGGCTTATCAGCTTTAGTATCATAATAATGGATCCTAATGCCATCATTAGTAATCAAATCTGCTTGATCAATCATTTACCACATTCCTATGATTTTCATCCATACGGTACCAATGACTCCAAAGATCAGTAGATACACGAGGCCTAAAATAAAGTTGAACTTCCACCATTCGCCCTGCTTAATATAGCCCGTCGTGGCTAGAATAGAAGCCGGACCGTTGGCGTAGTGAGTAGTTGAAGCATTAATGGCTCCAGTGAATGCAAGTAACATTGCTGAAAGAGCAAGCGGTGCTCCAGTTGCCACCGCAACTGAAAGGAATGGTAAGTATAAAGCCGTCATATGGGCAGTTCCACTAGCAAAGAAGTAGTGCGTATAGAACATTAAAATTACCAAAACTGCCAAAACAATTTCCCAACTTATACCGTGGAGCCCCGTCTGAATTGCTTTTGAAAACCAGTCAATAAAACCAAATGAAATAAGTTTACCGGCCATAAAAACCAAAATGGAAAGCCAAATCAAAATATTCCAAGCTCCAGTTTGCTTTAAGGCATCTTGCATCGTTAAAACACCAGTTATTAAAAGTAAACCAACTGCTAGAAAAGCAACAAAAGTAGAATCTAATTGTGGAATTTTAAAAATTCCTGATAACACCCATAAAATAATAGCTAATAAGAAAACGACAGACATGATTTTTTCAGGTTTAGACACAGGGCCCATTTCAGCTAGATGCTCGTCTGCCCAATTCTTAGCATCTGGAGTTTCTTTAATTTCAGGTGGAAATATCTTATAGATAATTAAAGGAATAACAATGGTTGCGATTAAAGCTGGGACAATTGCTGCTGTAAACCAGCTTATCCAAGACATTGTGTAGCCTTTTTGAACAGCCATTTGAGAAGCGACCATGTTAGGTGCAGCCCCCGTAATGAATAGAGCAGTTGAAATCACATTAGCATGAAAAGCGATAAAACTTAAAAATGCACCAATCTTTTTACGAGAGGGATCATTTGGTAGTGAATCATAATCCTTAGAAATTGATTCTGTCACTGGCCAAACAACACCACCTGTTCGAGCACTATTGGATGGAATTAAAGCTCCTAAGACAATTTCCAATCCAGTGATAGCGTAAGCAATCCCAATTGAACGTTTACCAAAGCGTCTAATCATCCAATAGGCAATTCGATTTCCTAAGCCTGTTTTACTAATGCCATAGGCTATGATAAAAGCCATTGCAATCAGCCATGAAGCAGAATTGCTAAATGCACTCAAAATTCCGGCATTCACTGCACCTGTTTTAGGATTCACTTCATTTTGAACGGGAGCTAAACCAACTAAAACAGTCACAATTAAACCAATCAGCGTTGTACCACCAATTGGTAACGGTTTTGTGATACAACCCACAATGGTAGCCACAAAAATAGCAAACATTTCCCATGCTTGTACTGATAATCCACCAGGTCTTACGGGAGTAAGAAGCCACAAAATTGCTCCAATTACTACCGGCAAAATAAACCCTTTATAATTCACTTTTTCAAGAGTTTTCATAATTAGCCTTCTTTATATTTACGGGCGATAAATATCGTCGATAATCTGATAGTTTTTATTTTTCAGTTCATCATCTACCCAATTAATATTACCTGTACCATCATGGAAACTTGTTGCTTTAGCATTATCTTGTTTGTTATAGGCCTGAACCTCAGGCAGTAATTTTGCTGCCTTTTCGTGAGCTACTCTAACAACACCGTCTGCGTCTCCAACAATCAAATCCCCTGGATTTACACTAATTTCGCCACAAGAAACTGGTACATTAATTTCTCCAGGTCCTTCCTTGTATGGGCCATTTGGCGAAGTGCTGACAGCGTATATTGGCAAGTCCCAATTACGTAAACTGTCAATATCTCTCATAGGACCATCTACTACTACTCCAGCAACATGTCTTTGATCACGAAGCCAAGTCATCATAACTTCTCCAATAACAGCTCGAGTGTTATCACCTTCATTATCAATTACAATTACATCGCCTTCATGGCAGTACTTTAAAGCTGCATAAATGGTTAAATTATCGCCTGGCCGATTATGAACTGTAAAGGCTGGACCACACATTTGCCTTGTTGGTTTAGACATTAACTTAATCCGTGTAGCCATTGCACCTTTACGATTCATACAATCAGCAATATTTGAGGTGGGAATATCACGAAAACCCGTAATTACATCTTTGTCAGGCAACTCCCTTTTTAAAAAGATTCTTTTTCCTACTTGCATTTTAATCCTCTTTAATTAGTTCAATTCAATACCATCTAGAACTTCCTGCATTTTATCAGCAGAATTAACCATTTTAGCTAGTTCCTTATCTGATAACTTGGTTTCAATCACATGACTAATTCCAGTACCATCAATCACTGTTGGAGTGCCCAAATATAAGTCATGTTTAATGCCATATTCACCATTTATAGGTGCTGATAGCGGTAAGACGATTGCTTTATTTTCCAAAATTGCACTAACTATTTTTGCTAGCATCATCGCAATGCCATAAAAGGTTGCCCCTTTACTTTTAATAATTTCCCCACCTTTCTGACGTATGTCACTTTCAATATTAGATAAATCTGAAAAATTAAGTTCATTATATTCGCTTAATGGTTTACCATCAACTACTGTTTCATCAAAGTTTTCGAATGAAGTGTCACCATGTTCGCCTAGCACAATGGAGTTAACGCTTTCCACAGATAAATTTAATTTTTTTGCCAGTTCTACTTTTAATCGAGCAGAGTCAAGCGATGTACCTGTACCAATAACTTTGTTCTTAGGAAAACCAGAAAGTTTTTGTGTCAAGGTCGTCAGTATATCAACTGGGTTGGCAGAAACAACAAATATTCCACTAAATCCAGATTCTACGACTGGCTGAATAATACTTTTCAAAATTTTAACGTTCTTATTGACTAAGTCTAATCTAGTCTCACCTGGTTTACGTGGTATACCAGCTGTAATAACTACAACATCAGCATCCTTTGCATCCGCATACTCACCTGCATGAATATTACATGAACCAACAAATGGGGTAATGTCTTCAAGATCCATTGAATCGCCAATTGGTCTCTCCTTTACAACATCCGTAATTACTAATTCGTCAACTTGGGTACTTAGTAAAAGGTCATTTGCAAAAGTTGAACCAACTGCTCCATCACCAACGAGTAAAACTTTTCTTGACATAATTTAAAATCCTTTCAATTCTGGGTATGTAATCCTTTATAAAACATATTATAAATAAAGCCTCCCGTTTTTGCAATATTTTAAAAAAGTAATTTATTTTTTAAATTTATAAAAATGAAAGAGCTTTTTTATTTTTAAATAAAAAAATGCTTAGCACTAGGCTAAGCACTTTTTGGTTTAAATAAACTATTTATTATTTCTTACGTAATCAGTCATTTGCATCCCTGCTTGGCGGCCAAAAATCACTGTTTCAGCAATTGAATTTCCACCAATTCGGTTATTACCATGAAGCCCACCGGAAACTTCACCAGCTGCATATAGGCCCGGAATCACATTACCGTCAGTATCTAAGACCTCAGTCTTCGGAGTGATATGAATTCCGCCCATGGTGTAGTGAATGGCAGGATTAATGTGAATAGCAAAGAAAGGTCCCTTGGTAATTGAGCGATCCATTCCTGTAGTTCTACCAAATTGAGCGTCATTCTTTTGATTAACAGCATCATTCCAAGTATCGACAGTTGTCTGAAGATTATCACCATCAACATCAATTGCTTGCGCAACTTCTTGTAATGTATTTCCATGGCTAACCAGACCAACATGATCATAAAATTCGACTGCAGTAAAGTTTTCTCTGATGCCTTGATCAAATATTAGATATGCTCCTCCTTCATGCAAATCATTTATTGCATTGGAAACAATTTTTCTAGTATTCATTTCGTTAACAAACCTTTTACCAGATTTATTAACCAAAATTGCTCCTTCACCACGTAAGCCTTCACCAATTAAATACACGTGATCAGTATCGGTCTGTGCAGTTGGATGAACTTGAATAAAGTCCATTTGTTCAAGCTGTGCATCAACTTCTTCAGCTAGTTTTAAGCCATCGCCTGTTGCTCCAGGCTGATTAGTAGTTTTAAAATCAACCAAATCAGGACGATACTTTTTGATAAGCTCTTTAGAAGAACCAAAACCACCACTTGCTAGTAAAATTGCCTTAGCATTTACTGTTTTAGTACCCGCAGGTGTTTCAACTTCAACACCAGTAACTCTTTGCTTATCAGCACGGATCAGTTTCGTCACTTTAGTATTGTTAAACACAGGAATATTTTCTTTTTGAATCTGTTCAAGTGCACCTGATACAAGATAATTACCTACAGGAGCCATTGAAGCGGGACGGTGAGCTCTCTTTTTACTCATTCCACCTGTAATTGTCAGATTAGTTAATTCAATTCCATGATCACTTAACCAATCAATTGCTAAAGCAGAGTGATCAACAAAATAACGAAGTAGTTCTGGATCATTCAAGCGTCCACCACCCTTTAGCGTTTCCTCGTAAAAATCTTCTTTGTTATCAATGATACCTTCATTGATTTGAACAAGACTTTCAGAAGCATTCATTCCGGACGAAGCCCGATTAGTGTTACCGCCAAGCTCTGCGTTTTTCTCAAAAACGGCCACTTTTAATCCTAATTCATTTGCTTGAATTGCTGCAGTGAGTCCTGCTCCACCAGCACCAATAATTATAGCATCGTAATCGTTGGCAATTTCAGAACTATCATTGGGTGTAAAAACAAATTTAACCATCAAATTCCTCCTGTAAATTTATTCTTCTGGTTCTGTTCGATCAATATTAGTCATTTGCATGTAATCCATCCATTGATCATATTGCTCTTCTGTTAGCTCGCCACTCTTCAAAGCTGCTTCTTTAAGCGTTGTTCCTTCTTTATCTGCAGCTTGTGCAATCTTAGCCGCAGCATGATAACCAATATGAGGTGACAATGCAGTAACTGTCATCAATGAATTTTCTAGTAATTCATCCATCTTTTCTGAGTTAACTGTTAAACCAGAAATCATCTTATCGGCAAAGCCTTCAATTGTACCTGTCAAAATATCGCATGAATCCAAAAAGGCGGCAATCATGACGGTTTTAAAGACATTCATTTCGAAGTTTCCTTGTGAAGCAGCGAAAGTGATTGTTGTATCATTACCAAAAACTTTAGCAGCAGCCATGGTCACTGCTTCAGCTTGAGTTGGGTTAACTTTACCAGGCATAATTGAAGAACCTGGTTCGTTAGCAGGAATGTTTAATTCATGATAAGCAGCTCTTGGACCCGAAGCTAAGAAGCGAATATCTTGCGCAATTTTAAACATATCTGCTGCTAGAGTCTTTAATGCTCCATGAACAACATCAATACCAGAATGATGAGCTAAGCCCCAGAATTTGTTGGTCTTAACTTTGAACTCATGACCGTAAACTTCGGATAATTTAGCAACAATTTTTTCTGTCATACCTGGAGCAGCATTCAGTCCAGTACCAACAGCCGTACCACCAATTGCTAATTCATATAAAGTAGGTTTTAACTCTTGAATGTATGATAAGTCATGTTTCAGAGCAGAAATATAGCCAGAGACTTCTTGACCAAAGGTAATTGGAGTTGCATCTTGCAAGTGCGTACGTCCTACTTTTACAGTCTTCCAGTATTTATCTTGCTTAATCTTTAATTCGTCAATTAAATGCTGAATAGCTGGCTCTAACTTATCAAGTGCTTCAACAGCAACGATATTCATTGCCGTAGGATAAGTATCATTAGAGGATTGACCACGGTTAACATCATCGTTTGGCAAAATATTTAAGCCAGGGTGTAATTTATTAGCTAAATTGGCAACAACTTCATTAACATTCATATTGCTTTGAGTACCAGAACCCGTTTGCAATACGTGAAGTGGAAAATCTTTACGCAAATCTTCATCATTTAATTGTAAAAGATGGTCAACTGCATCTTCAATTGCTGCACCTTTTTCTTCTGGTTCATCGCCTACTTCTACATTTGACTCAGCAGCAGCCTTTTTCAGGTTTAAAAATGCACGAATAATTGCCAGCGGCATGAGTTCCCCACTTGGAAAGTTATTTCGACTTCTTTCTGTTTGGGGTCCCCATAATGCGTCCTTAGGAATTTTTACAGGACCAATAGTGTCACTTTCAACACGGTACTCTTCTTCGCTCATTTGCTTCTCCTTTTTAACTTATATTTCTATTCTAACTGAAAAATATTTCTTTCGCGACCTCACTATTTATGATACGCGTTATTTAATTTTTGTTCAATATTTTTAAAATTAAAGTGCTATCATTTTAATTATTTAAAAGTTAATAAAAGGCAAAAAGGCACCTTTCTTTAGATGCCTTTTAATAGTTTTATATTCGGATTGTTTCCGCATTGATAGCCACAATCACAGTTGAAAGCGACATTAAGATTGCGCCAACTGCTGGTGGAAGAAGAATTCCAATTGGAGCTAAAACGCCAGCAGCAAGTGGTAAGGCTATAATGTTATAGCCAGCTCCCCACCATAAATTTTCAACTGTCTTTTTCTGTGTGTTTTTAGCTAGCTTTAAAAAATTGATGATATCAATTGGATTGCTATTAACCAAAACGACATCAGCAGAATCAATTGCAACATCTGTTCCTGTACCAATAGCTACACCGATATCAGCTTTTGCTAAGCTAGGGGCATCATTAATTCCATCCCCAACCATCATTACCTTATTGCCATTAGCTTGATACTTTCCGATAATTTTTTGTTTATCTTCTGGCAAAAGCCCTGAGTAAACTTCTGTAATTCCCAGCTTTTCTGCAATACTATCCGCAACATTTTCATTATCACCAGTTAACATTACTGGAATAATGTTTTGGGCTTTAAGTTCTTTAATTAGTGAAATTGCTGTTTTCTTGACTTGATCACCAACTGCAACATACCCGAGCAGATTGGAATCCTGTAAAAGATAGCTTACCGTATAATCAGCAGCAGATATTCTAGGAAAATTATTAACTAAAGAACGAGCGGTTTTTTCATTGACTAATTGATAATATTTGCCATTAATTGTTCCAGTAACACCTTTACCCGAAGCAGTTTTGCTATTTGATAACGGTAAAAGACTGATTTTCTTTTCATCGGCAAATTGCAAGATACTCTTTGCAATTGGATGCGTTGAATCTTGTTCAAGCGAGGCAATTAATCTTAATACACCTTCCTTATTGATTGTTTGGTTTAGTGTATCAAACTGACGAACCTGAAATTTTCCTTCAGTCAGTGTACCCGTCTTATCCATTACAACATATTTAATTTTTTGACTAATACCAATTACATTGCGATTTCGAATCAACAGCCCATTTTTTGCACCAATTGACATGCTTTTTGCATTTACAAGAGGAATAGCTAAACCTAATGCATGTGGGCAGGCAATGACTAGCACTGTAACCATCCGCTCCAGTCCGTTACTTATTCCTTTTAAACTAGTCCAGACAATTAGAGCAATGACACCAATAATTAGTGCTGCATAAAACAACCAACCGGACACGCGATCTGCTAAATTCTGCAAATTAGATTTATTCATTTGCGATGACTGAACTAACTTGTTTACGCTTGCCAAAAAGCCTGAGTTAGCTGAACTGGATACCTTAACTACAATTGTGCCGGAACCATTGATTGAACCACCGATCACTTTATCATTAACTTTGCGTGTTACACTTTGTGATTCACCTGTAACCAAGGATTCATTAATATCGCTGGAACCATTAATGATAATTCCGTCTAATGGTATGCTCTCACCTGGTTTAACTAAAACAATTGCATCCTTTTGTACATCGTTAATTGAAACATCTTTTGACTGACCATTATCTTGAAGATGGACCTTATCTGGTAATAATTTAGCTAGGTCATTTACTGAACTATTTGCACTCATCATGGAAGACATTTCAATCCAATGACCTAATAACATAATTAAAATTAGGGTTGCCAACTCCCAGAAAAAGTCCATTACCTGATTTTGATTATGTAAGATATTGTTTTCAACAAAAGCATAGATACTATAAACATACGCCGTAACAATACCAAGGGAGATTAATGTCATCATTTCAGGTCTTTTTGCTTTTAACTCATAAAAAGCACCTTTTAAAAATGGTTCGCCACCATAAAAGAATAGGATAGTTGCAAAAAGAGCTACTATCCATTCAGAACCGTTAAAAGAAAATTGAAAAGGCAAACTAATTCCCATTGCTGGTGATAAAAACAGTATCGGTAATGCAAGCACTAGAGAAATCCAAAATTTTTGTTTCAGATTTCCCATGTCCATCATCTGATTTCCATGCATCATCATGTTGCCACCACTCATTTGCATTGATGAGTGGTGCATTTTTGTCTTAGACTGAGCACTTTTATTTTTACCTTGCTTGCCCATATTCATATCGTTCAAAATAATTAGCCCCCACTTCTTTTTACATCAATTTAATTAACTCTTTAAGTTAAATCTACTTTTATCAAGCAGTGATGTCAAAGAAGAGGCTCTAAAAGTTGAACTATATAAATGGTTAAGCATCTTGCAATTTAGCTTTGTGATAAAAGTGAACAGCAAAACCAATTGCCAGCCCAAGAACAGTTGGAATAACCCAATCCATACCAATGTCTGAAAATGGTAAGAAACGATATTGAATCGATTTTAGTGCTAATGCCCAGCCCTGTTGACTAATTGCTGGAGGAAAGGATGCAAGCATATCAAAAATAGCTGGAATTAGTGTTAACCCAACTCCCCAATAATAAACAACTGGATCATGATCAAAAAGAGTACCTGAAATTGACAAAATAATTAAAACCATTGCAATTGGATATAAAAACATCAACATTGGTGTGGACCAAGCAATAATCGTATCTAAGCCAAAGTTAGCCGTGATAAAGGAAACAAATGTCATGATAGCAAGCCATGCGTGATAGCTAATCTTTTTGAAACTACGGTGAAAGTCTTGCGCAAATGCTGCAATTAAACCAACAGCAGTAGTCAAACATGTGAGTGTAACTAGAGTTGCAAGAAGTGCATGGCCAACATCCCCTAAATAATAAGTAACGATTTGATTAAACGTTGTTCCACCCTCGGGCGCAATTTTAAAGTGATTTAATGTAGTTGCACCTAACCAAATTAAGCCGATATAGATAACCCCGATCGCACTTGTAGCAATCACACCTGCTCTCGCGGTTACCTTAGCATTACTCTTAGCAGATGTCTTACCTAATTGATTAACGGCAGACACAATCGTATAACCAAAAGCAAGACCAGCTAAAGCATCCATTGTGTTGTATCCTTGCAAGAAGCCATTAAAAAATGGCATTGTTTGATAAGCAGCCGTAGCACTTTGATTTTTAGCAGCACCCATTGGCGAATGAGCTGCAAGTAAAAATACCGAGAATAATAAGATTAGAAACAGTGGGTTTAAGACCTTTCCAATACTGCTTAAAATGGTTGATTGCTTATATGCAATGATAAAAGCTAAAATAAAGAAAATAGCCGAAAAAATTAATAAACTAATTTTCGCATATTTTTGTGGCAGCACTGGTGCTAACCCGACCGAAAAAGAAATGCTCGCAGTACGTGGTGTTGCAAATAATGGTCCTAGCGTCAAATGGATTAAAACCATAAAAATCAATGCAAATTTAGGCCCTAATGGCTTTCCAATATCATAAACACCTTTAGCATGACTAGCACTAATCGCTAAGACAGCCAGTAATGGCAACAAAACCGCTGTCACTAAAAAGCCAAAAGTTGCCATCCCCCAATTTGCTCCAGATAATTGGCCCAAATGGATTGGAAAAATTAAATTTCCAGCTCCAAAAAACAAACCAAACAATAAAGAGGCGACTACTAAGTAATCCTTCCAACTTAATGGCTTTTTATTAATATCGTCTTTAAATTCTTCCATTTTACTCTCCTACCTTTTCATATTTCTGTATGTCTTCAATAGATTTCTACTTTAAAAAATACTTTTCATTTCTCTCACTTTCTAGCATGTACTTTAGCTTTGAACTTTGTAAAAACCAATAAAAAAAGCACCCTGATTTTCATCAAGGGTGCTTTAGCACGATACCACCTATTTTACCAACGAACAAAATGTCGTTAGGTCACTTCACGTACGGCATAACTGCGATACGCTAACACGATAATGGGTGTCACCAATATTAGCTACTAAAAATTCACCATATAGCTCAAAGTTACTTTCAGACTACTCTCACGGTTCATTTTCAGCAAACAGAACTCTCTAATACGCTTTAAATAATCTTACTCTTCTTTTCATTGCTTTTTATATTAATTGTATTTTAATTATTGTCTTATTTTTTGTCAATGATTTTTTTGCGTTAGCTCACGATTTTCGTCCCGTGCATTTGATTAACATCGAGCTCTCTAGCTACTTTAGCTATGTTCTGAGCAGTTATTCCACCACCAGGAAGAATTTCAATTTTATTTTTAGCCCAATTAATAATTTCTTTTAAGTGAGGATAATTATCGGAAATAGTTTGCTCTAAACTGCCCCCGTGCGTCAAAATGCGTTTAACTTTTTTAGAACTTAACCAATCAATAGCATTTTGTTGCTGATTCTCAGCTATCTCGTCAAAAGCCATGTGCATAACAACTTCCAAATCAAGGACATGAGCTAGTTGAATCAATTTACTCATATTTTCTTGATCCAGCTCACCATTAGTATCAATACAGCCAAAAGTAACACCGTCTGCTCCTGCCAGTGAAGCCATTTCAATATCTGAAAGCATAATGGCTATTTCATCTTTTGTATAAACGAAATTACCTGCTCTAGGTCTAATCATTACCACCACTGGGATATTCAAGTTATGCGCATATTCCACGACTTTTTTAGTTACTCCAAATGAGGGTGTCGTACCACCAGCAGCCAAATCATTATTAAGCTCAATTCGGTTGGCCCCTTCGGCAATCACTTTAGGTACATTAGTAAAATTTTCAACGCAAGCTTCTTTTAACATTCTCAATCTTTTTCCTTATAGCCTAATCAATTGTCGACTCTGTTCTTTTTTGGTAATCTGCCAACCACTTTTTTGTCATTGGGAAAATTTTAGTCCTATCTTTTGCCGCCTGTTGAGCAATCATGATTTTTGCCTCGTGCTCATTATCAGAAACACAAAAAGCAAACTCAACATTGGTTGCAACTCCCCATTCTCCTTTAGAGTTTAAGGCAATCAGCGAAATAGCATCACAACTTCCATAACGATTCTTTAAAGTTTTAGCAAAAGAAAACAGTGCCTGATCGCATGCATCTTGAGGTGAATGTCCCTCGGCCATTTTACGAACAATCTCGTAGGACAAGCATCCCTTCATAATATCCTCACCTAGTCCAGTTGCTGCAGCAGCACCAACTTGGCTATCAGCATAAAAACCTGATCCAGATAAAGGTGAGTCTCCAATACGCCCATCTTTTTTCATAAATAAACCAGATGTAGATGTTGCGGCTGCCATCGATCCTTGCTGATCAAGCGTTACCGCACCAACTGTATCATGGCCATCGTAGGCACGGAGTTGCCCCTGTTGATTAACATTTAGACGCTCTTGCCATTCTTTTTTGGCTTTTTCTGTTAGCATATTAGTCATTTCAAAACCATTTTTGGCAGCAAACTTCGTTGCGCCATCACCGACTAAGAAACTATTAGTTTTATTTTCACTTAATTTCCGGGCCACCGAAACGGCATTTTTAACATTTTCTATTGAAGCAACTGATCCTTGTGCAAATGTATCGCCATCCATAAAGCCAGCATCCATTTGCACTATGCCCTCTTCATTCGGCAAACCGCCAAAACCAACAGATTTGTAGTGTTCATTGTTTTCTACAACATTAATTAATTTTTCAACTGCATCACCAGCATTAATTCCTTTATCTAAAAGTGCACTAGCTTCACTTAAGCCATCAAATGACATTCTCCAGGTTGATATTGCTGCCCAGGTCATAATTTTTCCTTCCTTTACCATTTCTTATCGTTAATCTTATACTAGGCCTAAAATTGTGACAAGCACTTACAGAATACAAAACCAAAGTAAAAAGATTCTAAGCATCTTATACCAGAAGTTTAGAATCTTTTTAATTACCACATTCCAATTACTTTAGTCCAAATCAAACCGCCACCAAGCCAAATGACGTTTAATATTACACCAATGATCGCACTCAACTTCCACCAATCTTTATTTGATACATAACCAGTTGAAGAAAGAAGTGCTGCGGGACCAGCTGAATAACTTGAAGTCGATAGGTAAAGTGAGCCATCTAAAGCAAGCATTAATGCAGCCATAACAGGTGGAACACCGGCTCCGATTGCAATCGACAAAAAACCAGCGTATAGTGCAGAAATTTGTGTAGAAACACTTGGGAACAAATAGTGTAGATAAAAGTAGGCTAAAAATAGAATTACTAAAACTACAATCCAGTTCATTCCGTGTAAGGCACTGCCCAATGTTTTTGAGAACCATGGGAAGAAACCAAGGGTCATTAGTTTTTGTGACATTAACATGATAATTGACAACCATGTGAGAATATTCCAAGCAAAGCTTTGGCCTAGAATGTCTTTAACGTTAATTACTCCAGAAATTAGCAAGAGCGCAACTGCAATAAAACTTACCAATGTTGCATCGATTCCAAACTCTGGACCAACTAACCATAATGCAACAGAAAGGATGAAGACTATACCCATTATTTTTTCTGCTGTGGTCATTTTCCCAAGTTCTTTTAACTTAGTGTCTGCCCAATTATGTGCATTAGGGGTTTCTTTAATTTTGGGAGGATAAATTTTGTACAGAATAAACGGAACAACAAGCAATGAAATTAACCCAGGTACAATTGCTGCTAAAAACCATTGCATCCATGAAATCGAAACGTTTTGCGTTTTAGCAATTCCTAAAGCAACCATGTTTCCTGCTAAGCCAGTTAAAAACATTGTCGAGGTTACAATATTTACTTCGTACTCGTTAAATACTAAATAAGAACCCATATCACGCTGTGTACCTTTTTTAGGATCAGATCCCATTTCTTTAGAAAGATTGTCAATAATTGGGTACATAATTCCATTAACCCGAGCGTTGTTACTTGGTATACCTATAGCTAAAACGGTTTCCACCAAGGATAAGGCATATGCCAAGCCTAGTGTTTTCTTACCAAAGGTTTTGACAAAAAAGTAAGCAATTCGTTTACCTAAGCCTGACTTAATAAATCCGGCTGCCATAAACATACACATTGCAACCATCCAGGCAGTAGAATTTCCGAAACCTGCTGTGACTTCTTCCATTTTAAAAATACCAGTTAAGGTAGCAATAACAATTGCAATGATTGTTGTTGCCATCATTGGTAATGGCTTAGTTACACAGGCGACAATTGTTCCAATAAAAATAGCAAAGAGGTGCCATGCTTGTACACTGACAGCAGCAGGCTTTAAGGGTGTAAGAAGCCACAGACCTATCCCTATTACAAGTGGTAAAATCCACTTTTTCCATTCAAACTTATCTAACATATTTTTTCTCCTTAACAATTTTATTTTGCTTTACTAATTGCAGCCTTAACGGCATTCTTTAAGGCTTGAGTAGTAGTTGAAGCTCCAGAAACAGCGTCAACTTCAACTGAGTTTTGTTCTACCATTTCTTGTGGAACACTCTTAATTGCAACTGCGCCTATTCCTTCAGTTTCGTGATTTTCTAGGACTTCAACATTTTTAATTGTTTGGTTTTCATATGTGACGCGAACTAAAACACGACCGCCAATACCTGCCTCTGAAGAACCTATATACTGATTCTCCTTTAGACTAATTTGATCTTCCTTATTTCCATCTAATAAGTCATTAATTCGTGGTGCAGCATTTTCTATGGTTATCTTCTCTGTGTTCTTCGTCATTTTTGCAGCATTTTCTCCAGCTATTTGGCCAAAAATCAAGCACTCAGCAAGGTTGCCACCTCCTTGATAGCGATTGGCACAAATGCCACCTAGTTCACCAGCAGAATAAAGCCGTTTGATAGGTTGACCATCAATCCCAAGAACCTGAGCTTTTTGATTATGCTCTGGACCACCTTGAGTATTCAAAACAGCTGGAGCCAGCTTGATTGCATAAATTTTCCCTGTTAAATCAAAGCGTTCCATACTTTCTGGCGCACGATTAAATTCCAGGTCTATGCCTTCTTTAGCAAATTGATTGAATTTCTCGATGGTTTTTTCCAAGTTATCTGAAGGTACTTCAATCTCGGATGCTAATTTATCGACAGACTCAGCTTGAATTACTTTTTCAAAGAAAGTTTGATACTTTAGCTTGCCAGTTTCTTTTTCTTTCATGAATTTATCATATTGCTTCTGGTCAAAAACAAGCCATGCATTATCAAAAGCATGGGGCAATAAGTACTCGCCATGTTCATATATATGTCCATGACGATATTTGGCATCCTCCCTCATAAAGCGACTGCCATCATTAGCGACTACAAAAATAGAACCAGACTTAACATTTTGCCAACCACTAATTTGACGTCCACGTTCATTCTCGCCTTCGGCAATGACATAGCTAGGAACAATACCAAGAGACTCATAATTACTCATGTGCCACATCTTTGCCCCTACATCAGCGGCCATTTTAATACCATCACCATTATTGTATAGCGTTCCTAATGGGGTTAATTTTTTGACATGTAGGTAATCTTGCTGCATTTGTGTATTGTTTTCGAAACCTCCAGTAGCAAGAATAACTGCCTGTTTAGCATGAATGTAATAGTCTTTATGATTGCGACTAATGATGGCACCAGTAATTTCGTTATCGTTGGGATCTTGGATAAGTTCCTTAGCTCTAGAATTTAGCCAAACGTCAATTTGCTCTGAACGGTCCATAACTTTTTTCCGAATTTCCTGCCATAACCCAGCGTCAAAGTCGCGATTATGAACTAAAGCAAAATCAAATGTTTCCGCACCAGAAAATTCAGGATACTCACAAAGTTTGTTTTTCTTAGCTAAATGATCTCCTAGCTGATAATCTTGTGACCAAATAAAGGGTTTAATTCCTAAATACTTTTCGAAATATTCAGGCATTTTAGTGAAGCCATCAAGGTATACTTGCATTGTTTCTTTATCAACTTTAAAAGGTTTTGCTAACTGGTCGTAGTAGTCGCCAATCTTCTGGCGATCGTGTGCCATTGCCACATGTTGAGCAGAATAACGAGTATTTCCTCCTTCATGTCCATATGGTGCAGCATCAACTAGTAAAACACTCGCTCCTTGATCAGCTGCAAAACGAGCTGCTGTTCCACCAGCACCACCAAAACCTAAGACAATAACATCATAATTTCCGTTCCACTTAATTTCTTCATTACTTTTCATTTTTTATTCTTCTTTATTTTCCTTAGCATTGGCAATAGCTTTGTCTACCGCCTCTTTAAATGCCGCACTTGTTGTACTTGCTCCACTTATTACATCAACATCTGTAGTCTGATTCTGCATCATTTCTTTTGTAAGTAGAGGAATTGCTTTTCCACCCAAAGAAGGTGTCTCATGCTCTTGAAGGGTTTCAATTTGAGCTATTCTGCCCTTTGCCATAGTAACTCGAACCACAATTGGTAAATCATTGATACCGTTAGTACTAATACCAATGCCTTGGTTTTCTTTTATTGCATAATCATTTGTTGAAATATGAGCATCTGATTCTAAATCAGGCTTTTCGGATGCACTTATTGAGACAGTAAAAGTTAGAGATTGTCTCTTAGGCCAAGCTGCATTTTCACCTGCAATTTTGCCTGATATAAGTAAGTCAGCAATACTGTTAGCACCAATATATTTAGTAGCAAAAATGTCACCCAATTCACCGGCTTCATACAAATGCGGAATAACATTATTTTCTAAGTCCAATACTTCACATTTCTCATTGCGGCGTGCACCGCCATGTGTGTGTAAAATGTTATGACGAATAGGAATTGCATAATATGGTCCATCACTAAAAGCACGCATTGTTTGAATATTTCGGTTTAGAAACATGTCGCGCCTTTGTTCACTGACCAAAAAGTTAAAATCTTCGACTGCTTCTTTTAGTTTTGGAGCTTTAATTCTTGCAGCTAACTCTTCAATTGAATTTGCTTTAATAGCATGAGCTATGAGTTCCTTAATCTGATCAGCATTTGCAGATTTATCATTTGCCAATTGATTAAACTGCATTTGGTCCATAACAATATGTGGGTGATTTTGGTTCGGTAACATAATCCAGTTACCGTGGTTATATTTATAGCCATGACGATCTTCTTCGTCCTCGCGGTAATACCTGGTACCATCATCACCAGCTACGAAAATACTACCGTTAAATAGACTTTTCCAATTGATCATGTAGGCGAACTTTTCTCGTGGTAGTCCCTCATTTAGTGAAAATCCATGTGAATCGTAATTAGACATATGCCAAAGTCGTGCCCCAACTTCAACAGCTAAATCAATTCCTTTTCCTCTGTTATATAAAGTGCCAATTGGAGCTAAAGAACCTTGTCCCAAAAAATTCTGAATCATGTCCTGATTGTTTTCAAAGCCACCACACGATAGAACTACACCATTTTTGGCAGCAATATTTCTATTAATTCCTTGACGCTTAATTTGCACACCTAAAATCGTCTTAGTTTCAGGATCTTGAATTAAGTGCTCTGCCGGACTTTCAAACCAAATATCAATCTTGTCTAAGCGATCATATACTTTTTCCCGTAACAGTTTCCAAAATCCGCCATTATACATGCCAGTTGTCATGCTTTGTGAACGCATAGTATCTGCATGCTGATATTCTGGATATTCTCCCTTCGGTCTTCTTCCGGTATATTGTGCTTCAATCCCAAAGTATTTTTTCGAATACTCTTTCATTTGTAAAACATTATTTACAAATGTGTCTAAACCTTTTGGATCATACTTAAATGGGTAATATGTCTCTTTATAATACTCACGAAGATCGTTAAAATTATCACTCCAAGCAAAGGCACCGCCAGCATAGCGTGTATTGCCACCCTCTTGGCCCTCAGGAGCTGAGTCGATCAGTAAAACATGTGCATTATTATCTGCAGCAAACCTAGCCGCACCCGCACCTGCTCCTCCAAAACCGATAACGATTACATCATAAATGGCATCCCACTTAATAGACGACTCATAAATCATGTACTTACCTGCTCTTTCTAATAAATTCTTTACTTGGAAATATATTCTTAATAAAAAACCAAGTCCAATTTATTTTTAAGATGAATTTGAGCAAATAAATCAATTAAAGTAAGCGTCCGATAAGGAATAATTGCAATTTCTTCTTAAGTTTAATATAATCAAAAAAGATGAGATTATAAAAGTTATTGATTAATAGTAGGAGATAAACATGAACGAAAAAGATCTTCTATACTTTTGTAAATTAGTAGAAACGGGTAATTATACAGCTACTGCTGCCCTCTTTGATGTAACCCAACCAACTATCTCAATGGCAATCAAGCGACTGTCTGATAAATTTGATGACCCGCTTATTTTGCAAAAAAATAGAAAGAGTAAAATTACTTTAACTGATGCTGGTGAGCTTCTTTATGAAAAAGCCAAAATTTTATTACAAGATATTTCCAGTATCAATTATGATGTTAAGCATGCTAGCGACAAGAAAATTCGCTTAGCTTTTTCTGGTGAAGCTGGTAATTCTTATATTGCCGACATTATCATGAAATTTTATCAAGCAGGTTTAACTGACTTGATTGATACAAATATTGAACGCTCAGCTGATGCTTTCTCTGATTTGACTAACGGGGATGTTGACGTGGCAATTTATTCCTGGATGGTGCCAATCAATGATCCTGAGTACTTTGTCCATAATTTGAATCGAACTGAGTTAGTTATAATTACCAGTGAATCTGATCCTTGGAAGGATGTCCATCAAATTAGCGCGGCCGATCTGCGTAACCGCAAATTTGTTGCTCGTGATCGTGGTTATTTGACTAGAGAATGTTTGGAAGAAGTTGGCAAATTAGGTAATTTTAATCCTAATGTCATTTACACTGCGCAAACAATGCAAACTATGATTGATTTAGTCAAAAGAGATGTTGGTATTGCTCTTGCGATGGAAAGTAGTCTTAAGGACCAAACAGGTGTACACGTTATCAGACTGAAGCCAGGACAAAAATTATATGCCTATATGCAAATTGCAATGCGTAAGAGCTTCGTACCAAACAAATATCAGAAAAAAGGAATTGACATATTACGGCACTTTAAACCTTAGTTTTTAAAGAGCAAACAAAAAGCACATGACCTAGTTAAGAAGTCATGTGCTTTTTTTAATTGTTAAGCTAACACATTAAATAATGAAGCAGCAAGTGCCCCACCAACTAATGGCGCTACGATTGGTACCCAACTGTAAGCCCAGTCTGATTGACCCTTGTTAGCGATTGGCAATAATTGATGAGCCAATCTAGGACCAAAATCACGCGCTGGGTTTAAAGCAACACCAGTAGGTCCACCAAGTGATAAACAAACTGATGCAATTAAGAAACCAGCCAGTAAAGGATTCAAACCAGCAGCTAAGTCACCATTAGTCAATGCTAACAATCCGTATACTAAAACGAAAGTAGCAATTGCTTCAGTGAAAAAGTTCCATGCATAGCTTCGAATTGCTGGAACTGTAGCAAAGGAACCTAAAATTGCTTCTTGATCATCTGTTTCTTTCCAGTGTGGGTAATAAGTTAACCATACTAAAATAGCTCCAACAAATGCACCTAGTACTTGTACCAAGAAATAAGGTAAAACTGAAGACCAAGGCAACTTATGAGCGATTGCCATTGAAAGGGTAACTGCAGGGTTATAATGTCCTGGACATAACCAGCGAGCACTATAAACGCTGAACGCTACGGCAAATCCCCAGCCAAAGGAAATTACAATCCAACCTGCCCCTTTTGACTTAGACTTGTTTAGATTAGTTCCAGCACAAACACCGTCGCCAAGCAAAACAAGCATTGCAGTTCCTAGAAATTCACCTATTAACTGCATAGACAAACTATTATTCATTTTTCTTCTCCCACTTTTGTTATTTCTATAAATAAAATTTATAGAATGATATACTTCACAAATATATAGTATTGCATTGCCGTTACTTTGTAAACAAAATTTTGTATTGTGAAAGTATGTACTTGGAATTCACATGCATATTCTATACAACTTTAGAATAAAAAAAGGGTACCTATTAGATAGGTACCCTTTTCAGGAGCGAAAAATTAGCCTGAAATAACTTTGCCGCTCTTATGATCTAAAACTGACCATTTAATGTATTGTGAATCTGAAAACGCAACATATTTAACACCTTTAATTTTCTTGGTTTTAAAGACTGTTATTGTTTTACCCTTTGGCACGTAAACACGAGTATTGCGCTTTCCTTTACTGTTATAAACGAAAGCATTCTTCTTTACTTTATACTGAACAGCCTTAAAGAGCACAACATTATTAACCTTGATGTACTTACCCTTTTTATTGTTATAGCCGATTAAGACTTTACCATCTGATGTCGTAACACCAGATACAGCAATAAGTGTGCCCTTCTTTAATTTAGCATTCTTAACACGCTTACCTTTAGCATCGTATACATAAGAATTTCTAGTCAACTTGGCATACTTACCATTTAGGCTCATAGCCTTATTTAAGTCAGCTGAGTTAATTGGCTTTGAAGTTGATGGCTTAGTGGTACTAGTATTACCTGATGGATTAGTAGTACCAGTAGCAGGCGTCTTTGAGGTATCAGTTGTTCCGGTAGCAGGAGTTTTTGAAGTATCAGTAGTTCCAGTTTGACCTGTAGTAGGAGTCTTTGAAGTATCAGTTGTACTTGTTTGACCTGTTGAAGGAGTATTTGTAGTAGTACCCTTTTGATCTGCAGTATTATTTGTGGTAGTTGATGTTGGGTTGGGATTAGTAGTTTCTGCTGCCAAAACTGGAGCAGTTGCGCTTAAACTAACAGCAATTGAAGCTGCACCAACTAAACTAAATAGCGTTTTTTTGTTCATATTTACACCTCATTGATAAAATAATCTTATTAGAAATAATTTTACTACATTAATTGAATTAATTCTTGTATTTAGAATAATTAAAATTTCTATACTATGAATGTATCTCTTATTATTTTGCTTTATACTAGAAAGGTAACTTCATTTACAATTTTTATTAAGGAAGATTTTATATGAAACAGCGAAAATCCAGTCCAATTGAAATTTTGGTCACAATTGACCAAAACTATCTTAAGCCCCTTGAGGTAATGATGTATTCCGTCAGACTTAACAATTTAGACCAAGATTTCCGCGTTTGGCTGATTCACGATAACATCGATGACTCTGCCCTAGCTGGACTTGAAAAATTTTGTGAACAAATTAATGTTAAGCTCGAAACTGTAGCAATGAACCAAAATATTATTTTCCCAGATTCATTACTTAACTTACATGATTATCCTAAAGAAATGTATTTCCGTCTTCTTTCGGGACAAGTTTTACCAGATAATCTACACCGGGTTATTTATCTAGATCCTGACATCTTGGTTATCAACTCAATTAAGCCTCTATGGGATCTAGATCTTCAAAATAAAATGTTCGCTGCTTCTGTCCATGAAGGTCTAACAGATATTATGAGCTCGATTAATAATATCCGACTTGGGACAACAACTGGCTATTTTAATTCCGGCATCATGCTAATGGATTTGGATCAGATGCGACAAAAGGTAAACATTGAAGATATTACAAAGGCAATCGAAGAGCACCATGATTCCTTAATCTTGCCTGATCAAGATATTCTAAACTACCTTTATGGTGAGGACATTTTGAAGATACCTGAAACCCGCTGGAACTATGATGCAAGAGCCTATTCTGTGTATCTCACTCGAAGTACAGGCGAATACAACACCGAATGGGTAATGGAAAACACCAGTATTTTACATTTTTGCGGCAAACCCAAACCATGGCAAAAGGAAAAACACTCAAGATTCAAAGCACTGTATTTAAACTACCAACAAATGACCAATCGTGTTCTTAAACAAATAAACTAACGACAATATTTGCGTTTTTCTATTGAAGGACACAGGAACTGTGCTAAAATATAAAAAGTTGCGAAATATCAAGCGACACAAAGCATTTCGTCATTTATGTATGATTTTTTTCAAAATTGTCGAATTGTTTAAAAAATTTATAGAAAAGAGAAGAAAATATGGCTTCAATCAACAAATCTGAACTTACTAAAGAAGTTTCAGCAAAAACTGGTCTTAAGCAAAAAGACGCAGAAAAAGTGATCGATTCTTTAATCGAATCAATCAAGGATAACCTAGCTAAAGGTGAAAAAGTTCAAATCATCGGCTTTGGTTCATTTGAAGTTCGTGATCGTGCCGAAAGAAAAGGTCGTAACCCACAAACTGGTAAGACTTTGACTATTCCTGCTACTAAAGTTCCTGCATTCAAGCCAGGTAAAGCTTTAAAGGATGCCGTAAAATAATTACTTATTTCTTAAATAAAAAACAACAGGCAAAACTGCCTGTTGTTTTTTGTTTGTTTATTTTTATTTATAGTTAGTTTATCTATTTTGGTGGTTTAAATGTTTAGCTAAGAAATCACCAATAATTTGAACAATAAAAATCAAGATTACGACTAGTAAAGTTGCAACGAATGTAACATCATTGTTAAACCTCTGATAACCGTAAGAAATAGCTGTGTTTCCTAGTCCACCTGAACCGATTGCACCTGCCATTGCCGTTAGACCAATTAAACTAATTATAGTTACAGTTGAGACTCTGGCTAACTCAGAGCGCGCTTCGTTCAGATAAACATTGAAAATAATATCCCAAGTTGTTGCACCTAAACTTTGTGCAGCTTCAATCTTACCCTGATCTACACTTTCTAGAGCAACTTGAACCTGTCTAGCATAAAAAGGAAAAACTCCTAAAGATAATGGCACAAGTGCAGCATTCATTCCAATTTGGGTTCCAGCAATTATTTGAGTTACTGGAGCAATAAAAGCTAGCAAGATAATAAATGGGATTGCGCGAAAGATGGAAACGATCTTATCACAGAGATTGAACCAGAATTTATTTGGTTTAACACCGTTTTCTTTAGTCAAAACAAGGATTACCCCAAAGACGATACCTAGAATTCCCCCAAAAATTGCTGACCAAAATGTCATGAACAAAGTTTGATATATACTGGATGCCCAGCCTGTGTCACCAGTCCAACCTAAATTAATTACATTTGGAAAAACTTTATTAAACCAACTACTCATATAAGTCACCTTTCTCATTTAACCGTGTAACTGCAACCTGTTCTTTCTCTAAAAATTGAACAGTTTGTTGCTGCTTCTCATTGTCTCCTTTAACTAAGACCAGCAATGTTCCTATTGGCTCATCGTCTAACAATTCGACGTTACCATAAAGCATACTTGCTTCAACGCCAATTTCTCGGTAAAGATCAATGATGATAGTTTTGGTAACATTAGCGACACTATAAATAAGTTGGTAAATTGCCTCTTCATCATTTAAATTACTTAAATTGAGTGATTTAAGAGTATTAATTACTTCTAGTGATCCACCAACAAAACTCTTGGTTAGAGTATTTTTCGGATGAAGAACTACGTCTCTTAGGTTACCTTTTTCGATGATTTCGCCTTGTTGCATTACCGCAACTTTGTCACATATTTTCTTGACAGCACTCATTTCATGAGTGATTAAAACAATTGTTAAATTAAGTTCATCTTTTAATTTCTTTAGTAAATCCAAAATTTGTTGGGTATTTTGTGGATCAAGTGCACTAGTTGCCTCATCAGAAATCAGAATATCCGGTTCATTGGCTAATGCGCGAGCAATTGCCACACGCTGTTGTTGTCCACCAGAAAGTTGAGCTGGATAGAATTCAGCTTTTTCTTTTAAGTCAACCAATTCCAGCAATTTCAATGATTTTTCTTCAACCTCATTGTCTTTTAAACCAGAATGCTTCAAGGCAAAAGCGACATTTTCGACAACAGTAATTTCATTTAAAAGGTTAAAATTTTGAAAAATCATTCCAATTTTTCTTCGAGCTAATTGCAAGTCCTTATTAGAAATAACTTGCTTACCATCTTTAATAAAATCAGTGCCATTGACTTTGATATTACCGCCACTTGGTTTTTGTAACAGATTAATTGTTCTAACCAGTGTCGATTTACCAGCACCAGAGAAGCCAACAACTCCGTATATATCGCCTTTTTCTATTGTCAAATTGACATCATGAACAGCGTGCACAACCTCTCTTTTCTTATCAGGAAAATCCACATTAACATGCTGTAATTCAATAATACCCATACAAATCTTCTCCATTCGTTAAAGATGACTAAAACTTGATATCCCAAGCAGTTTTTTGCATGTCACCGTAATATTTCTTATCCAAACGCTTTGTTTCTTCGGTTTGGTAAGCCTTAACAACTGCTAAGTAGTCCTTCTTCTTTTCTTCACCTTTACGAGCACAAATGATGTTAACCCATTTTAATGAGTCTTTATTAACTGGCTCAATGAAAATTGTTTGTTTCTTACCTAAGCCTGCAGGACGAGCGAAGTCATTGTTAACGACCGCTGCGTCAACTGAATCAATTACACGACCACATTGGTCTGCTGCTACTTCTTTAACCTTAAGTTTCTTAGGGTTCTTAACGATATCAGCCACTGTTGGTAATTTCTTATCCTTAGGTAAAGTAATCAAGCCAGCATTCTTTAAAACGAAAAGTGCACGAGATTCGTTACTTGCATCATTTGGAACTGCAATTGTTGCACCATCTGGCAGGTCACTAAGTTTATGATACTTCTTAGAATATAATCTAATTGGATTAATTTCTGTTCGACCAATTGCTACAACGCCACCATGGTTTGACTTGTTCCAAGCATCTAAAAATGCGTAATGTTGGAAAGCGTTCAAATCAATATCACCGTTTTTGACAGCCTTATTAGGTTGGGTATAATCAGTAAAATTCTTAATTTTAACAGTTACGCCGTATTTCTTTTTTGCTGTAGTTGCAACGTGCTTCCAAATATCCTGTTTGGGTTTTGTTTCACTGACAATTCCGACCGTTACAACATGGTTACTACTCTTTTGATTATTTGGTTTAGGACCAAAGCTAAACCAACCTATCACGACAACGATAATTGCGACTATTACCCCAATGATAATATTTCTATTTCTCTTCTTCGACATTAAAAAACCTCCAAAACAAACTAAAAAAGCACCCGTCCTATCTATAAGGACGAGTGCTTCGCGTTACCACCTTTAAATTATTTATCACTCACGTAATAAATCTCTCACTAGCTATCAATCAATAGCTTGCAATGCTAACGGATGCAACTCCGCCGATAGCTAAATATCACTAACGGTCATCATTTCGAGCCCATGTTCACCACTACTAACTGGCTGAGTCTCACCAAAATCCCAGCTCTCTTTATCAGTAATCATAATAGTTACTCTGCTTTTCAAGATGTATTAATTATTTAATTGTTTATTAATTTAGCACCTAGTTTTTGTTCTGTCAACTACAAATTTTAAAAATTACTTAAGATGGTCGATTTTTAAATTATGGAATAAGTCGACATTAACTCTTCCTACAGCAAAGGTAACAATAGCCATACCAATAGCTTGCCACCAAAAGTTATGGTTAATACTCTCTGCTTGTATAATGCTACTGATCAAAACCAACACACAAATTAGCAGAATAATAGCAGCGATAATCATCTTCTTCATTCTAATCCTTCTTCCTTAGATAAGTTAAAAAATCATATGAATATTGACATTTGTTATTAGCTTGATGATGCACTTTTTTACTTAATTTAAAATCATCATAATTAAGATCTGGCATTACAGTATCGGCAGGAAAAGTTGCAGCAATTGCAGTTTTTTCAAGACAATCTACGCGGTCTTTTAAAGCTTCAAAAACTGAAACTCCACCAATTACATACAGTTGCTCTGTTTGATGCGCATTAATCCACTTATTTAAACTGTTAACTGATGAAACAACTACCACTTGCGGATTATGTTCATACTCTTCTTTAAAAACTTGATTTTGTGATAGTACAATATGCCGTCTTTGAGGCAAAATACGTGGCAAACTATTAAAAGTCTTTCGCCCCATTATAATCGAGTGGTTAATCGTTAAGGTTCTAAAGTGCTTTAGATCTTCAGGAAGATTCCACGGTAAATGTCCATCTAGACCAATTTTGTGTTGTTCATCTTCAGCCCAAATAAATGTAATCATTACTTCATCTCCAACTTCATTATAGCGCGCTTTACGCATTTAAGGCTAGTCTTTGCTTACAGCTCTACCAATTTTATTCTCATATTTTTAAATAATCCTTTTCACTAATCATTTCATACAAAAATACTGTAATTTAATTTGCTATAGTGGTTAAATAAAATCAATAAGGAAAAGGAGAAGATAATGAATAGTAAAGCTGACAATTTTTCCGAAGAGAAATTTAACCAAATGAAAGCAACTGAAGCTGACTTAGTTCGGGAACTGCAACAAGTAGTAAAAGACCCTAGTAAGGAAACTGAACTAAGCGATACGATTTTCCAAAACCACCAAAAATGGCTTAAAATAATTATGCCAAATTATACTCCAGAAATACACTTGGGTATTGTTAACGGCTATGAGACAGACGAGCGCTATCAGTCATATTACGATGATAAAGCAGGAAAAGGCGCAACTAAGATCTTAATTAAAATAGTTAAAGCACATTTAGCAAAATAAAAAACAAGGTTTCAAATGATTGAACCTTGTTTTTTAGTTATATCAAAATTAATGGAACCAATGCGTATGCTTGTCAGTAAATGCAAGAACGTCATTACTCAAGTATAGGATGTATGTAAAAAATAGCGTTAAATTTGCGTCTCCTTGAAATGCAGTTACACCCCACAAAATAATTGACATAATCCCTTGAATCGTCCAGAAATAATATTGCTCGCGAAATCTAAAAGTACATAACACAGAGCCAGTAATCCCAATTGCTCCAGCAATTGCATCAATCCACGGACGAGGACTAATAAATATTCTTGTGTCCATCAGATAAAGCATAGCTGTAACAAATAAAAAGAAGATCATGGTAAAACACCATTGTTTAAATTTAAGCCCCTTAATGTGCTTTTCAGCGTTTTTAGACCATGCTGGTAGCAACAATACCGGTAAGTCGAGTAAGAAGATATAGGACGCTTGCAAGACAACATTTGCATAATTTTGTGCGTAAATCGATACGATTATATAGATGATTGAAGAAAGTAAACCTAAAACTCCATTAATCGGTTTGGCATTAGTAATTGCGAGCGTACAAGTAAAACCTATTATTGCAGCAACCATCGTAATTAAACTAATTGGATTAACCGGCGTAGAAATTGTTGTTCCGATAATAACTCCAATTCCTAGCATCAGAAGCATATAAGTCTTGAAGCTCCATCCTCTCATTTGCTCTAAATACCATTTAGGCTTAAAGATGTCGGTATTTGGTTGAAAATTCATTATCCACTATCCCACCATTTTTCTTAATTTGTGCAAAAACACGTTTTCTATCATAGCATTTTTATCATACAAATCAATTAATAGCCCTTGTTGTCAGCTTTTCCTTATCTCTTTTTCATTAGCGCCCCTTTTAGCATTATTGGAGCGATTAGTGTGGTTAAAACTATTACTCCAACTACAGTTGAATAAGCAGCAGGAGCGAGCAAATGATTGGACAAGCCAATTTGTGCTACAACCAGTGCCATTTCCCCACGTGAAATCATCCCTGTTCCAACTTGGTAAGCACTACTACTAGAAAAACCAGCCATTTTAGCTCCTACACTTGCACCCACTAATTTAGAGATAACACTTCCTACAAATAGGACAATAAATAATAAGCCATCCTTAAAAATTCCAGTGATTGACATTTCTAGACCGATACTGGCAAAAAAGATAGGAATAAATAAGCTATAACCGATATCCGTAAAACTTTTTTGCAGTTTTTGTTTATCAGGCAATCTACTGAAAGCTAATCCTACAAAGAAAGCGCCAATGACATTACTCAGGCCCACTTTTTCTGCTCCAAACGCTGCCAGTAAAACAATAATTATCGTAACAAGTGGTTTAGCCGCTGGTAGTAAAAAGCGTTCACTCAGTTTAAGCATGCGTGGAAATAACCAAATACTTGCAGCTAGTAATACGACTAAATAAACTAGCTGTAATAGTAAAGTCAGTCCTAGGCCAAGATTCGCGTTCGCGGAGTCCGTGTGGGTTCCCGTAACGCTACTTACAACACTTAAGAGAATAACTGACAGCAAATCGTCAACCACAGCAGCTCCAAGAATCGTCATCCCCTCTTTAGTTTCTAACTTTTTCATTTCTTGCAAAACAGCGACAGAAATTGAAACTGAAGTGGCGGCAAACGTAATACCTAAAAAGAGACTTTCTGTTTGCGAGAATTTAAAAGCAATCCCCGTTAAATAAGCAATTACAATTGGCACGACCATTCCAAAAATGGCCACAAGGAAGCTAGGTTTCCATAATTTTTTCAAAATCGCTAGATCACTTTCAAGTCCAGCTAAAAACATTAGCAAGACAACTCCAATGTCGGAAAAACTTTTAATTAAACCACTAGGCTGTACCCAGTTAAGCATAGCTGGGCCAATAACAATTCCGGCTAGCAATTCTCCGATTACAGCTGGTAAACCGCAGCGATTAGCAATCTGTCCGCCAATTAAGGCAAATAGCAAAATTAAACATAAAATTCCCATAATCTGCATTATTAATTCCACTTTCTGAAATGAACAAAAAAGACTTTCAAAATTGCTCAGGCAACCCAAACCTGAGGACAATTCTTGAAAGTCTTAGACTCCAACCAAATTTTTATTTGATTCATTTTAATGACCAATTTACTTTATCAGTAAAAATTGGCAACTTTTATTAGTATAACTCACAATTTTTTTAATACAAACTTTGAAAGACGGAAAACTTTTAGCCTAGCTATTTTATTAAAACAATCGCAGCAAAGCTAAAGAAGCTATTCCTACAATAACGATTACTAAAAGTGATTTACTAATAACCGCTGATACCAATGTTGGTACTGAAGCAATTAGGTATTCCATGTTAATTTTTGGAAACTGCCCCGGTTGAGCAGTGAATAAATTGCTAAACCACATTGTAGACATTATAACAATTGGCACAAAGGATAAAAATTCAACCACTACTTTAGGCAAAGTGAATTTTTTTAATAAAATAAATGGAAGTACACGTGATAACCACGTCGCAATTCCACAGCCGACAATAGTTAAAAATAGATAATTAGAAGAAGACATGTTTTATTACCATCCCCAATGTACATCCAATAAGTGTTACAGCAATAATAACTAGACTAGCTGGCAAAATTATGGTTGAAATGTAAGTTAATACCAATGTCAATAAAACCACTATTACTTGTAATGTCTTGTTTAAGGCTTTATCACTGTTTACCTGTAAATATAACAAGCCGATAAACATCGCTACATTTGCAAAATCAAGCCCTAATTTCTTTGGATCCTCGATAAAATTACCTAGCAAGGCACCAATCATTGTGGCAATTACCCAAGTTGAATAAGAAATAATATTTTCGGTATTGAACCAGCTAAAATTCATTTTCCCGTTAGTATAATTAAGCTTATTCATTGCTAGAGCAAAGCTTTCATCAGTTAAAAGCGTGCCAATTAGCATCCCTTTACCCAAGCTATCTTTCTTAAAATATGGTGCAACGGTTGTACTCATTAAAATCATTCTTGAATTAACCATAAAGGTAGCAAAAACGATTGAAGCAATCGGACTACCCGCTGCCAGCATACTAACAGTGGTAAATTGTGCTGAACCGGCATAGATTATGACTGACATTAAAATTACTGTAATGGTCGAAAATCCCGAAGCACGAGCAATCACCCCGAAAGCAGTCGCAATTCCTAAGTAACCAAAAACTGTTGGAAGAGTATCAACTACTGCAGCTCGCTTAGTTAATGAATCGTCCACCTTACGCCTCCTTAGCTATAAATATTAATTTAAAATAAATCGAAGCAAATTTACATTCATCGTTTAATAAGGTCCAATTTAAGTTAGATGCTAAATGCACTGAACTAAAAAACTAGTTGCCCAACTATAGCAACTAGTTTTATTTATGACTTTACTTACTAATCTTTACTTGATTTTGTAAAATCAATTCCACGGTCTTTGAATACTTCTTTAGCAACATTAATCGCATTCAATACTTTTGGAAAACCTACATAAGGAATAGTTTGAATAAAAGTCTCAATTACTTCTTCTGGTGTTAGACCTACATTCAAGGCACCATTAATATGAACATTTAGTTGAGGTTCAGTATCGCCTTGTGAAAGCAAAGATGTGATTGTAATCATTTCTCTTTGCTTAAGGTCTAAGACACCACGATCATATACATCACCAAAGGCAAATTCAATGATGTAACGACCTACATCTTCGGATAAACCAGCTAATGAATCAATAACTGACTTACCACCTTCGCGGTCAACTTTTTCCAAATTTTCTAAACCTTTTTCATAGCGTTCATTATTTTCCATAGCTTTTCTCCTTTTCGTTTTACAAACTTATTTTCAACAGTTAATAGAATAATTGCTGGAGTGCAGTCCATGTCAACCGCTATTTTAAAAATATTTTGTCATGCTAAAATATGATAAAGTACTATACTGAAATAGAGTTATTTCAGGAGGAAATAAGATGAAATATTCAATTGGTCAATTCTCTGAACTTAGTGGCTTTTCAATTGATACGCTACGCTATTATGAAAAACAAAAACTACTTTTCCCAAGTCGAGATGAAAATAATCGTCGCTGTTATTATGAAAAAGATGTGGCTTGGATTAAGTTTATTTCGCGCTTAAAAAAGACAGATATGAGTATTAAAGAGATGCAAAAATATGCAAAACTGCGCTATGAAGGTGATCAAACTATTCCTGACCGGCTTGTTTTACTGTTTAATCAGCTAGACAATTTGCATAAGAAAGAAAAAGAAATTGATGATAGCATTTCCTTTATTGAAGGAAAAATCAAAACATATCTTAAGACCCTTGGGGATTTAAAAGAATAAGAGCATATCTTACCTGTACCACCACGTTTGTCACACCTTGAGCTTATAAAAGTACTAGCATAGCTCAACATGATTGATATTTTCTAATTCGACCCATGTATCTGAAATGACAATATGATCTGCTTGATAGCCTTGAACTAAACCAACTAGATTCGGCAAAAAATCATCTTCACTATCGATGACTTTAAGTTGAACTGATACGGGGTGATGATTAGCGTATGCACTAAGAAGCAACTCACTAATTGCCTCCTGGGACATTGGTTGCTTTTTTTCATAAACTTGAGCGCGTTTTTTATCAATCTTACTAACGGTTGATGTATAGTCGCTTAGCATGAAGCCCTGCCATTTCTTCATTCCGCGATCTTGATATGTTCTAAAAAAATCGTCTAAAACTTGATCAAATTCTTTTTGATCGTGTCTTTTTTTCACTTTGTCCGCCTCCACAACAAACATACGTTCTTATTATACACTGATAATTGAGCAAGGGCGAAGCAAAATTCGTACCTTATATTAGTAAAATGCTAAGCAAATGTACTTTTGGTATTGGCTAGTATTCAAAATAGTAAGTTGAAAAAACATTTAAATAAGGTATAATGATATTCGTTATGGAGAGTTGGCAGAGTGGTAATGCACCGGACTCGAAATCCGGCGAACCAAGTTTTCCTTGGCGCGCAGGTTCAAATCCTGTACTCTCCTTGTATTTATTTAAAAAGACTGTAACAGTTGATGTTACAGTCTTTTTTGTTTGCTCGGTAAAAACATAGCATAAAGGTAAAAATGCAAGAAACAATATTTATTTGTTAGTTACTAAAACACACCCTTAAACTATTAGTCTAAGAGTGTTTTAACTATTGCTCGTGCCAGTCTATTATGCTAAATGCCTTCAACTTTTTAATTCATTTCTTCGTTGCTGAACATACTCTAGTGTCTTGTCTAGATCTTCTTGATTAGCATACTTCAAAATGAAATTTTTAGAGTCAGATTTTCTTCGAAAGTAGTTCATTTTATCTTTGTTTTTATCATTCCACTTTTTGTTCGCACGTATCTGCGCATCACTTAGCGTCATATTAATTCCCCTATTGCAAACACCAATATTCCAAGAAATATAGCAATTATCGCTAATTTATAGTACTTCTTTTCTTTGTTACTCATATTATAAAAATAGATAGCAGAAAGTGGAATATGGATCCACATCTTCATTTATTTTAAAAATACTTTAATAATTTCATGAATTAAGCTGCTAATACGGCCGTTATTGTCATATTTAGCAATTGTTTATTCGGCTATCGTTGAAATCATTTTTTATTTCTTGCTACCCAAGACTCACCACCCTATATAAATATAATACACTGATTAAAAGTTCAAAAAAAGCCACCTAAGAACAATTTTCTAAAGTGACTTTTTGTTTATTTAACTATACTTAGAGCAAGATACTATTTTGCCTACCAAAACTTAAAATCTATCAGGTGACTCACCAGTAGCCATTGCTTCAGCTTTTGTAATAATTTTCCTTAATTCATCAAGCCATGCTTTTTTTCTACGTTCATCGTATGCTTCCGTAAATTCTGGAATTATATCATTCAAATAATTTTCCATTTTTGGATTATCCATTTCTAACTGATCTGTTTCATCAGCAAAATAATCTTGAATCAAGAACGTATACATATAAGTTTCCTTAGTCTTAAATGCTTTTTCTAAAATATTAATTGCCTCTTTTTCACTTTTTTTCATCCACTACTGCCTCCACTACTTCAGAGATTTTTATTTCATTCTCAACTGAACCACCAAGAAAAGTTAACTCAGACTCATCATCATCTTCATTTAAAATATCCTGAACAAAAATTGTCTTCTTTTTTCCGTTTTTCAATGTAAACTGAACTTTCTGCCATATAACCTTTGTCCTAATTCTTGTAGAGTCATTTTTTGTAGATCCATGATACCACTTTCCTTAATTAAACTGGTTCCTTGTAGTTTTGACTATATCCCTTTTATTAGATTTTGGACTCCCTCTTTCCTCATAGGGCTACTTTTACTTCTAATTATAAATTATAGATTTTCATCTTCTGGCAAACCATATTTTTTGTTTGCCGCTTTTATTTGTTCTCTCAATTTTCTATTGTGCTCATTATCAAAAGCTGATTTAGGAAGGCTCTTAGCGAACTCAATTAATTCTTCTGTCTGCTTTCTTTCTTCCTCAGTTTCCGGATGATCTCTTCCTATTACCCTGCCACCACTAGGTAAGTACCAACGCAAGTCTGAATAAGGCTTCTTTTTAACCAATTTTTTCGATCTCCTAACTGGATAATTAGTTTACGATATCTGTATATGTACTGTGACATAAAAACTCTAATATCACACTGTTACCATTCAACATTGCGCATTTCAGGATATAGTTCAGACAACTTTTTGCCATCAATTTCAAAGTCCAGTACTTCCTTAATATTTTTGAACTTTTTTATATAATTACCGCATCCTAGCTCGCGTTTCTCTGAAAAATCATCCGCAGTCTGGTCAGGTTCCAATAGCCAACGTTGATTATTTAAAGTAAATTCTATTTCATATACTGTTTCTATTAATTCTCTAAATTGTGTTAAACTTTTAATCTTGCTCATTATCGGGTTACGTCTCTAATTCATCTATTTTTTTCGTGTTTATTATCCCTGTAACATCATCAGTGCTCTTATAGCAATAACTATAATTGCGCACACTAAAATTGTAATCCAAGCTGTACGTTTGCTCATTATTATTTCCTCCATACTTTCTCTTCTATTTATCTTGGCTCTAGGATAATTCGTTCTACAGTATTTCGATGCTATTTAAGTTTTATATTCAACCGCTGCATAATTATTCGTAATCATGCAGAATTACTCCTTATTCTGGTACTGCACTTACAACATCAGAAATCCAGATATCCTGAGGATTATCGCCTGCAGCCATAAAAATTAGTTCTGGTTGATCATCATCTTCATTCTCGATTTCCTCAGCAAAGATAGTTTTCTTATTACCATCTTTTAAAGTAAAGGTAACATTTCTTGCGCGAAAATTTTCAATTATTTCTGGTAACGACATTTTATGTACATCCATCTTTCAGTCCCTTTTATAATATATTGGTTAACAATCCTTAATTCATTTAAAGAAAGTACAGGAGTTGAACCCATTCATCAAATAAAAACCAGCAAAAGAAATTACTTTTACTGATTTTTTAAACTAAGCTTTTAAATATCCCTGTTTTTACTAAAAATAAATACTGTAAACCTATTCCAATTATTGCAGCAAAACAGCCCAAGAGATTAATTATCAACCGATTAATCGGAGCATTTGTAAGCAAACAAATTTCAATCCAGGGAGCTGTGACTAACAAGTAACCACGTGCTCCTGTCATTAATAAAGAACACCACTTTAAAGCTTTTACTAATTTCGCTTTTGTTAATTCTATAACGTAGGAACTTTTGAAATAACCAAGTACCTAAAAGCACTATGACTGTTGTGAAGCCAAACTGCCAGACTTTATAACTAGTTACGTTGATACTGTAATATGAATAATAATTCAGGCAAATCACATAGCCACATACAAGATCCAAAAAATAAAAGCGATCAGCATAACTCTTTTTAGCAGCTTCACTGATATAGTTGCCTAAATTTTTTGCCGTTTGTCTTCTTGACTCCTTCTGTTTGTCGATAACTTTATTCCTTACTAAATAGTGGTACTGTAGTGCTATTCCGCCAAATCCGGTAATTAAACCGATGATTAACGAAAAAAACATGCTAGCACTCGAATTCATAGAAATATCAAAAAAAGTCAAAGGAGCATTAACAACTACAAAACTTCGAATTCCTGTTGAAAGCAAGCTAGCATTTACCCAAAAAGACGTCATTTTACCAGAAGCTATTTTATGCTTTAAAAAGTTCTGAAAACGAACCAAACTAATAGCTGCTACGAGTGTCGCAAGAATAAATAGCCAGCCAACTTCAAAGATATCAGTAGGTAATAGAATCAAGAAAAGATAGGTAAGTCCATATATAACCAAATCTCCCATGTGGTTAGTAGAATTGTCTGCAAGCGCAAAAGCATGTTCATGATGTGCAATATCACGTAAAGCTTCACCAACAGTTTCATGCTTGTTTGTTTTATTATTCAATTTCTATCTCCTTTTGTTCAGTATTTTATTCTATACAGTTAATTCTAATTTTTCCTTCATTAATGTCAAGTAAACACTATTATCCTTAAAAGTTTCCTATATATTACGTCAAAAGAAAAACCAAGTAGTTTATTATCTACTTGGTTCTATTCATTTACTCTTTGGCAGTAAAATTTGCCCAAGAGTCAAAAGCACTTCTATTGTCTTCTTAATTTGTCTAAACTTGCGATCTAACCAAATTGAACTCTTTCATTATATTTGCAAAATCATTTAGAACTAGCCCTGCAGTTTAACCAAACTGAAAATCACAGCTACTGCAATCATGCTAATGATTATCGTTTTTAAAATTGTCTTTACTCTCAAATCTATTTTCATTTTTATTGTTGTATTCCCTTTTTGCTTTTGAAATCGATAAACTTTATTCATTACTATTAATACTCCAATCCCATTTTTATACTATTATTTGCCTGACTTAAGTTGGTTATATAGCTTCCTAATTTTTCTATGGACTATTGTTAGTTCCTTCTCTAATCGTTTTACTTCTTCTAAGTAGTCTTTTCTTACTTCAACTACATCTTTATTACCCTGAGTATTTTTCTTGTCTCCTGCACTAAGCATTTTTGTAAATGTCAGAAATGTCTTGCCAGCCTCTTTACTAAAATTACTATTGTAAGACTTCAATTCTCCAGATATTTCCTCGGTTGTTGCCATGATTGCAGAATTGTAGTTATCAAGATAATCTTTTGACTCATCAAAGAATTTTTCTGACTGCTCAAAAAAGACTGCAAGAACTTTTTTATCTAACGGCTTATCTGATTTTTGCATTAGTTGATTTAATAGAACTATATAGCGTGTGAATCTTAATGACAATTTTTTAGAGGAATTAAACAAACCGCGCAAAGCTAGCATGTCCTTTTGCCGTTCACTTGATTTTAATTGATATTGCGTATTCACGTAAGAAAAGATAATTGTGATAATACTTCCAATATAAGACCCTAAGAATCCCAGCCAGTCACCTATACTAGTTTTATCACCAACAAATAAAAAGATAACTAGTGGTATAGCAATTGAAAAAAAGATTGCAATGATTACCACTTGGTTTTTCTTAATAAACTTCTTCATTCTATCCCCCACTATCAAATGTTTTCTTATGAAATTATATTACTAAATAGAATACACAACAAAAGTTTTTTGAAACTATCCAATTTAGTTACAAGGTATTTATTTCTTAAGTTTTGTTCAAGGCTGTGTACCTAGTTGGAACTAACACTATTAAGCTGATAAAATACAATCGGTATTTGTCTGAAAGTAGGGTTGTAATTTGGATATTTATATTTGGCTTGCCAGCTTATCCGCTTTAATTCTGCTGTTACTTATTTTCAATGTTAGAAATTCACGGCGCTTTAACCTGTTAGATCATTGGCTACATCACAAATTGGTCAGACAGCGTGACGGAATTAGTTGGCAAATCGTTGCTTTCATTAATGATCCTAAATTATTAGTGGTTTGGGATGTATTTCTTGCTAGCTTTTTAATGAGTAAAAATGAAACTTTATTAGCATTCTGGGCTTTATTTACGCTTGGCTTTACCGACTTTGTCGGCATTGTTTTAAAAAAATGGATGCACCGAAAAAGACCAATCATGCATTCTAGCTTAGAAGACGGTTATAGTTTCCCTAGCGGGCACGTTTTAGGAACGACAATCATGGCTTTAATAGTTTGGCGACTTTTTGCAGATACATTAGGTAGCAAATTATTATTGATTCTTATTTTAATTTGGATGATGGTTGTAATTTCTCGTATTAGTTTAAAAGCCCACTTTCCTTCTGATATTCTAGGGGCAACTTCTCTGGCTGTTTTTTGTTTTAGTATTTGTCAACAATTTCTATTATTAGTAATTTAAGTTTGTAAAAAAATACCGCAGTCATTACAACAATACTGCGGTATTTTTATTATTCTTTTTAAAATTAAAGATATCTAAGTAGCTTACCAACTATAAAGATAATTAAGAACAATTTTTTGAAATATCATAAAAAATAAATAATCTTCCTGACAAAAAGCCCTAGTTTATCATAATTAGGGCTATTACTATGCTGTTATTTTATGTGCAATTACAAAATTGGTAAGCAGCTATTAGGACTTTATAGATCATCAAAGCCAACCATCAGACTTCCTTCTTCAGCATAGAATGCACACAAACCACGCATTGGACGAATGACTATTTCTGCTTGGGGATATAGAGCAAGAATTTTTTCTTTAAGACTATTGGCATCTTTTTCGTTATTGCACTGGTCAATAATGACAGGTCCACCTTTGTATTTCCGTTCATCCATTAACTTCAAAAGCTCTTTAAAAGCTCGTTTCATTCCTCGCACTTTTGAAATTGGTTCTAGCTTACCTTCTTCACTTGCAGTGCCGACAACATCAATATTCAACATTTTTGCCATCTTAGCTACAGCAATGTTGACCCGACCGTTTAAGGCCAAATTGTGTAATGATTGCAAAATAACCAATAAGTGAGTATGGGTTTTATACTCTGAAATTTTTTGATCAATATCTACAAAACGAACTGATTTATCTTCTACTAAGCGTTTAATTTCACGTTGAATAACCGATATTTCTGGACCCGCAGTTCTTGAGTCAACAACAATTACCTTACTACTCGGATTGTCCTTTTCATAAATTTGTTTTGCCTGATAGGCGGATGAGAAACTGCCGCTAAGTCCACTGGTAATAGTTAGCATAACCGCTCTTTTACTTCCTTCAAGGGCTTTTAGCCATTCATCAATACTTGGACAAGAGGTTCTGCCTTCCTCAGTGTTTTCTTCCATACTAGTAAGAAATTCTTCCATGCTAAGGTCCTCATTATCAAGAAAATCCTTACCCGCTATAGTAACGGTCAATGGTACAACGGTTAAATTCTCACTAGCTTTTTCATTGGCACCAGAATCGATTATTAATTTTACTTCTTCCATAATAAACACCTTGTATAGAAAATAAACTGATTTTTTTAAAAAATGTATAGCTAAATAATAATTCAATTGAATTAAAAAAGCGACTAATTATTTTTTAAATTTTTTTAATGCTAGAAATCGTTTACAAATGTTTACATAATCACAAACTTAGGCTAAAATTTGTCATGTAGAGATGGAGCCCTTTGCTCCTCTTAATGTATGTACCTACTTGGTACAGCATGTATTATTTAGGAGGTTTTTAGATGTTAAAATCAGTCATTGAAAATGTTCATGCACTGGAAATCTATGATTCACGTGGTAACCCAACTGTAGAGGCTTTTGTTACCCTTTCAAACGGTGTCGTAGGTAAAGCTGAAGTTCCATCAGGTGCTTCAACTGGTGAAAATGAGGCTGTTGAATTACGTGACGGTGGCGATCGCGTTGGTGGTAAAGGTGTTTCTAAAGCAGTTAACAATGTTAATACTAAGATTGCTGAAGCTTTGAAAGGCTTAGACCCTCACGACCAAGCTAACATTGACCGTGTAATGATCGAATTAGACGGTACACCAAACAAGGCAGAACTTGGTGCTAACGCAATTTTAGGTGTGTCAATGGCTACAGCTGACGCTGCTGCTAAGGACAGCAACCAACCTTTGTACAGATACCTTGGCGGTACTGACCTTGAAATGCCACAAACTTTCCACAACGTTATTAACGGTGGTGAGCACGCTGACAACGGTATTGACGTTCAAGAATTCATGATCACTCCAGTTAAGAAGACTTCTTTCCGTGATGGTTTTGAAAAGATCGTTAACACTTACCATACTTTGAAGAAAGTTCTTGAAGATATGGGTTACGAAACTGGCCTTGGTGATGAAGGTGGTTTCGCTCCTAACATGAAGAACTCTGAAGAAGCTTTACAAGCTTTACACGAAGCTATCATTAAAGCTGGCTACAAGCCTGGCGAAGATATTGCTATTGCTTGTGACTGTGCTGCTTCATACTTCTACAACAAAGAAGATGGCAAGTACCACTTTGAAGGCAAAGTATTCGATGATGATCAATTAGCTGAATACTACGACAAGTTACTTGATGAATTCCCAGAATTAATTTCTATCGAAGACCCTTACGACGAAAACGACGTTGAAGGTATGATCAAGTTCACTCAAAGCCACAAAGACAGAATTCAAATTGTTTTAGATGACTTTATTTGTACTAACCCTAAGCTTTTAACTAAAGCTATCAAGGAAGGTGCTGGTAACGCATCATTGATCAAGTTGAACCAAATCGGTACTGTTACTGAAACTTTGGAAACTATTCGTCTTTCACGTAAGAATGGTTACAACACTATGATTTCTCACCGTTCAGGTGAAACTGGTGACACATTCATCGCTGACTTCGCTGTTGCTATCAACGGTGGACAATTGAAGACTGGTGCCCCAGCTCGTTCAGAACGTGTTGAAAAGTACAACCGTTTACTTGAAATCGAAGAAGAACTTGGTGAAGGCGAGCGTTTAGCTACTTTCCCAGACAGCGTTGACAAAGACTAATTTGTTAACCTGAAAAAAGCCTGCAGCAATGCAGGCTTTTTGTATGCAGATAAAATTCACTTCTCAGTTATGTATAATGTCGGTAAAAAACTGATATGAGCCAACCCTTTAGCTAGAAAAAAAGCCCCTTTTATGCTAATTTAGATAAGTATTTAAAAACTAAGGAAGGATAAATTATGTCTGAAGATATTAAAGGTTTAACTCAAGCCAAAGCAGATGAACTCCTTACTAAAAATGGTTTAAATGAAGTCCCCGAACCTCAATTCAACTTTTTCAAGGAATTTTTATCAAAATTATGGAATTTATCGGCTTGGATTTTGGAAGCAGCATTGTTACTAGAGTGCATTTTAGGCAAATGGATCCAGTCGCTCTTTGTCCTACTCATGCTATTATTTGCGGCTTGGAATGGAGCATCTAAAAAGAAACAGTCAAGGCGCGTTTTAAATAATATCTCGCATAAATTAACTCCAACTGTTTCCGTAATGCGCGATGGTAAATGGCAAAATATTGATTCAAAGTACCTTGTACCTGGTGACTTAGTTAGTATTCAAGCTGGAGACGTTCTTGCAGCTGATGTGAAGCTAATCGACGGACAAATTTCTACAGATGAAAGCTCAATTACAGGTGAAGCAAAAACTGTTAGAAAGCAGGTAAAAGACACTGCTTATGCTGGAACCACGGTTGTAGAAGGTAGCGGCTTGGCAACGGTAACTGCAACTGGTGCTAATTCCCGTTCAGGCAAGACCGTTAATCTAATTAACAACTCTGCTGCTCCAGGACACTTACAACAACTCCTAACCAAAATTATTTATTATTTGTGTATTTTAGATGGCATCTTGACCCTAGTGATAGTCATTGCTTTCTTCTTTAAGGGTGGAAAGATAAGTAATTTTATTGAAATGTTGCCTTTCTTGGCAATGATGTTTATTGCCTCTATTCCGGTTGCAATGCCCTCAACCTTTGCCCTCTCGAACTCATTTGAAGCAACTCGACTAAGTAAGGAAGGTGTCTTGACAGCTGATTTAACTGGTATTCAAGATGCTGCTAACTTAAATCTGATATTACTTGATAAAACCGGAACTATTACTGAAAACAAGACTGCAGTTGCCAATTGGACCAATTTTAGTCAGATGACTGATAGCGAAGTTCTAGAACTAGCTGCTGCTGCAACTGACCAACGTAATAAAAAAATCATTGATTCTGCAATCGATGATTACGTTTCTAGTCTTGGCCTAAAGGTTAAAGCACCTGATGACTTTACACCGTTTACTTCAAGTACTGGTTATTCAATGGCTAATATTGATGGACATAATGTCAAATTAGGTTCTTTTAAGCAGCTGTCACTTATTGATGTATCCGCTACTGATAAAGTTAAGGACATTGATTTTGGTGCAGGCCGTTCCGTTGCCTTACTAATTGATGACAAGTTAGCCGGTGTCTTTATTTTACAAGACAAAGTTCGCTCCGATTCAAAAGCAGCTTTGGCTGAACTTAAAAAACGTGGTGTTATGCCTATTATGTTAACTGGTGACAACCAAAAAACTGCTGAGGCGGTTGCTAAAGAAGTTGGCTTAGAAGGCGAAGTAATTTCAATTCATGATTTTACTGATCAAACTGATACCAGCAAGTTAGCCGGAATTGCAGACGTTTTACCAGAAGATAAGCTAAAAATGGTTAAGTTTTTCCAGCAAAAAGGCTATATTGTCGGAATGACTGGCGATGGGGTGAACGACTCACCTGCCCTTAGACAAGCCGAAGTCGGAATTGCTGTTTCAAATGCGGCCGACGTTGCAAAACGCTCAGGTAAAATGGTTCTTTTAACGGATGGACTAACTTCAATCGTTAAAATTCTCGATGCGGGACATCGCGTATACCAACGAATGACTACTTGGTCTCTTACCAAGCTCGCAAGAACAGCTGAACTGACCATGTTACTAACTTTTGGCTACCTCTTCTTTGGTTACATTCCAATGGCTCTAAACGCAATGGTTATTTATACTATTATGAATAATATGGTAACGATGATGATTGGTACTGACCGAACTCATATTACCTACAAACCAGAAAATTGGAATATGGCTAGATTGGCAAAAATTGCTTTTTCACTAGCTTCTGGCTGGACTGTAATTGGTATTCTGGCCGTTGCCTATCTAAATACTCATGGTTGGAGTCATGGGACGATTTCAACTATGGTTTACGTATATCTTGTTTTAAGTGCAATGTTCCTTATCCTAATTACAAGAACAAAACGTTACTTTTGGCAAGATTACCCTTCCAAAGCTGTCGGTTTAACTCAGCTAGGTGACATCATCCTAACAGTCATTTTAGCAATCTTGGGGATTGCAATGGATAAGATTAGTTGGACTAATCTGGCAATTACATTTTTGGTGGCACTAGTAGCTGCAATTGTCATTGACCTCTTTTATCAGCCAATAATGAAGAATAGGTAAAAGTTAGCAAAGTTAAATACATATTTTTAAACGCATCAAGTTAATTTGGTGCGTTTTTATTTTTAAATAAAAAAAACTCCCAAATACTTGAGAGTCTTCTATCAAAACTAATTATTTACTTTTTCAATTCATAGACGTATGAGGTTTCATTTGGCCGGTAAACCCCATGAAGGAGACCAACTTTGGTGAAACCCATTTTATCTATTAAATGTTGCATTGCCTTATTATCTTCGTGTGTGTCTATTCTGACGGAATCAATTTCGTCACGATTGTCCTTAATGTCATTAATTACAGCTTGCAGAAGTTGAGTAGCGTAGCCTTTTCCAGCATGGTTCGATTTAATTGCAACACGATGAATTACTACGTAGTTATCAGTATCACATATCCACTTGCCATCTAAATGGTCATAAACATGATCTGGACCATCAACAATTGCAATAGCACCAACTGTCTCATGATCATCAGATTCAGCTAAAAAAGCCCAACCGTGTTCAATATCTTCTTCAATTTGGCCTTTTGAAGGGTAGTCACCTTGCCATTGATTGACTCCACGTTCGGCTAACTGGTTAGCACCGTCTTTTAAAATAGTGATAATTTGGTCAAAATCGGCCATTGTTGCTTTTCTTAATTGCAAATTACTCTATCCCCTTTTTTGAAATACCGTACCATTATATCCACTCAAGTCTCACTTGTAAAAAAAATTGAACACTTTTTTTGGAACTTAAAATGATTTTCATTTAGGAATTATTTTTGCTGGCTAATTCTTTTTTTAACAACATTTTGACAATCCAAATTAAATGAAAAGATCATGGCATTTTCCTTGCTAGCACTTTTTCATTCAGACATATTTAGTATAGCTTGCTTTTTCACTGATGTTAAAAATCTTGCTCTAAAAAGAGTACAAAAAAAGATTGTACTTATGAAAGTGCAATCTTTTTATTTTTTAAGCACCGTGATATTGAACTAATGAAAAGACATCCAAATCAGGTAACTTTTCTCTACCATGCAAATCAGGTAATTCAATATAGAAAGCAGCGCCAACTAGTTCAGCTCCTAGGTTTTCAATTAACTGCTTGCAAGCAGTTAGTGTTCCTGCAGTCGCTAGTAAGTCGTCACAAATTACCACTTTTTGCCCTGGCTTAAGGGCATCTTTATGCATCTCTAAACTATTTGAACCGTATTCCAAATCATAAGAAGCACGTTCAACATCCCTAGGTAATTTATGCGGCTTTCTGGCTGGAACAAAGCCAATACCTAATTCAGTTGCAACAGGACAACCAACGATAAATCCTCGCGCCTCAGGGCCAACAATAACGTCAGCACCCTTATTTTTAGCATACTCAGCCAACTTATGAGTGGCCTCTCGAAATAATTTTCCATCTTGTAAAATCGGGGTAATGTCGCGAAATACAATACCTTCATTAGGGAAATTATTAACACTTGCAATGTGTTCTTTAAAATCGTTTGCCAAAAGAAGAAAAACCTCCAAAAATACAATCTTATAACTTAAGCTGTTTTACTTACTCATTCTACCATTTTTTGCACATTTGCGCATCTGTCTTAATGCTGTTTTAATTGCTTATTCACGTACATTAACAATTGACTGCTTGGCATCCGTCGAAGTTGCTTGATAAAACTTAGCTGTGAGCTAATACCATTGTAATATTTAGAAGCAGTCAAAGGCTTCTTAGCCGGATTTTTAACGCCTACAATTTTTCCTTGCTTCATTTCAACGAAATTTAGTTCAAAAAATACCCGAAGAATGAATAGAATACTATTATAGTCTAGGTTGAGAAATGGCCCTACCTGACGATAATCTTCTGCACTTAGTCCAGGATGGGAATAAACATAGCGTAAAACACTCTCAAATGCATTATTATCTGGAATATTCTTGACAGGTAGCTGATCCATTAAAAAGCGCAAGTACAGTTGCTCAAAGTTATTGCTAAGTGCAAAATCTAGCTCATTTTGATTGTGAGGAGCATCAAGTAAAACGACCACTTCTCCATCTTCATCATATTCACTGGCTAAAGTAATTTTGGTTTCATCCAGATCGAAATTATTCATTGCTGCAAACTTGTTTTTCTTATCGAATAACAGGTAGCGGTCAGCAAAACCCATGACATATTTTTCTTGCCGTAAATCAACTACTGGAGCAGGAACAGCCAGTTTAGGCGCAGCAAAGATCATCCCTTCCATAATACCTTGCAACTTAACTTGATTACGATAAGTATTCTTGCCGAGTTGAATAAACATCTGATCAATGTATGGTAACAGAACTTTTGTTAGATATTTTTTGTTAAAGCCAACAACTTCAAGTTTGTTGTTTCCCTTAGTTACCGTAACTTTAATGTGATTTTTCTCTTTGCCCATAAAAAAGCAGCCACTAATTTGTGGTTGAGATATGCAGAAAATAGGTTGCGGATTATCCGTTCCAAATGGACCGACTTGATCGATTTTATCAATTAAATCAATCGTAAGTTCTTCAAAAGGCAATTCCATATCATACGGCTTTACAATTTGCTCATGAACGCCATGATAACTATCTTCAAATGCTTTTCTTAGCGCCTCAATTTTACTCTCTTCCATAGAAAGACCACAGGCAAAATCATGGCCACCAAACTTTAAGAATAGATCCTTTTTAAGCGGATCGAGAGCATCAAATAGGTTGAAACCTGCAATAGAGCGTCCAGATCCCTTAATAATTCCATCATCATTTTTAGTTAAAACGATTGTTGGTTTATGCACCTGCTCAGCAACCTTGTTTGCAACAAGGCCCAAAACGCCCTCATGGAATTCAGGATTATAAATTACTAGTGTCCCTTTGGATTGCCAGCCCTTTGCTTTGATTTGCTCCAAACAATTTTGATAAACCTCGACCGTTAGTTCTTTACGTTCATCGTTTAGCTTCTCAACCTGGTCTGCAATTTCTTGGGCTTCTTCTTCATCCTCACTTAGTAATAATTCTACAGCTAAGCTTGCATCAGCAAGTCTACCAACCGCATTAAGTCGTGGGGCGATATTGAAACCGATATCTGTTTCGTTGATTTGTCCAAAATTTAAGCCAGAATTTTTAATTAAAGCACGTAATCCAGGGCGCTCTGTCTGATTCAGCTGCTGGAGTCCTCTTTTTACGATGATATGACCTTCACCAGAAAGTTTTACCATATCACCAATTGTTCCAATCATTGCAAGTTCTAATAGTTCCGGCATTGGATCTTGCATTAATTGCCGACAGATTGTATAAGCTACACCGGCACCACAATAGTCGTCAAAGGGATAATCTTGGCCAGGAAAATTACAATGCACAATTGCATAGCTATCCGGTACATCTTCTTGAATTTTGTGATGGTCAGTAATAATCGTATCGACCCCGTGAGACTTAGCGTAAGCTACCTCTTCAGCCCCTGTTATCCCATTATCTACAGTAATAATTAAATTGGTTCCGTCTGCAACGATTTTTTCATAAGCTGCCATATTGGGGCCATAACCATCACGGAAACGATTAGGAATGAAAAAATGAACATCTGCACCTAAGATAGCGAGGGTTTCCATCATAATACTGGTTGCAGTAATGCCATCTGCATCGTAGTCACCATAGATTGTTATTTTCTCTCCGTTGTCAATTGCATCATTGATTCTTGCAACTGCTTTATCCAAGTCGTGCATTAAGCTGGGATCTGCTAAATCTTCTTCTGTTGCATTAAACCAAAAATTCAATTTTTCATCAGTGTTAATACCACGCAAAGAAAATAATTTTGCCTCAGTATTGCCAAGTTGGTATTTTTCAACTAGTTCAGGAGCTAGCTCTTCTCCTGTGCGCTGTTTCCAATCTATCATTAAATTAATTAAGCCTTTTTTCTATTTACATTTATCTTTATCTGCTTGATAAAAAATACCAGATTAAAACTGCGACACCATTATCTGATTATATTCTAAAAATACATAAGGATTAATATCCATCAGATAATAGAGTCGCAGCCTTGCTTATTTTGTTAAACAATTTATTATTTAGAGTTTAAATCGTCATCATTCATTCGTAAGACAGCCATGAAAGCATCTTGTGGTACCTCTACACGACCAACGGCTTTCATTCGTTTCTTGCCACGTTTTTGCTTATCTAATAACTTAGCACGACGGTCTGGGTCACCCGTGTGAATTTTCCAGGTAACGTCTTTTCGATAAGGCTTAATTGTAGCACGCGAAATGATTTTTGCACCAATTGCTCCTTGAATATCAACTTCAAAGTTTTGACGCGGAATTAACTTCTTAAGCATAGAGGTCATTTGACGTGCACGATCTTGTGACTCATCCCTATGCGCAATAAAACTCAATGCATCAATTACCTGCTTATTAAGCAAAATATCTATTTTAACTAAATCAGTTGCACGATATCCCGTAATTTCATAATCAAGTGAAGCATAACCTTTAGTCGAAGACTTCAAATCATCAAAGAAGTCATAGATTATTTCAGCAAGTGGCATATTGTAAATCACATTGACACGGTATTTATCAAGATAATCCATTGTGACAAATTCACCGCGCTTACGTTGACAAAGTTCCATTACTGGTCCGACAAAATCGTTTGGAACCATTACTTCTGCCTTAACATAAGGTTCTTGAACTTCCTTATATTCTCCTGCTGATGGTAAATCGGCTGGATTATCAATTACTTTGGTTGAACCATCATTCATAATTGCATGATAATCAACCGAAGGCGCGGTCATAATTAAATCCAAATCAAATTCTTGTTCTAACCGTTCTTGAACCACATCCATGTGTAGTAAGCCTAGAAAACCACATCTAAATCCAAATCCCAAAGCAGTTGAAGTTTCTGGTTCAAATTCCAATGCAGCATCATTTAACTGCAGCTTTTGGAGAGCTTCTTTTAAGTCGTCATATTTAGCATTGTCAACTGGATACATACCAGAGTATACCATTGGTGGTATTTGACGATAGCCAGGAAGAGGTTCTGCAGTGGGGTGTTCAGCTGAAGTAATCGTATCACCCACCCGTGTCTCTCGAACAGATTTAATATTAGCCGTTAAGTAACCAACATCACCAGCAATCAATAAATCTTTTTTAACTGGATGAGGACTTGAGACACCAACTTCAGTAACTTCATACTCTTGGTCGGTATTCATAATCTTAATCTGATCGCCAGGTTTTACTGTTCCCTCTTCTATTCTAACGGAAAGAACTACGCCTCGATAATCATCATACTTTGAGTCAAAAATTAACGCTTTAAGAGGAGCCTCTAAATCACCTGACGGAGCTGGAATATCCTTTACGATCCGTTCGAGTAATTCGTCAATTCCCTGTCCAGTCTTACCAGAAACCTCGGCAGCGTCCGAAGCGTCTAGACCTAGCATTTCAGTGATCTCTTCCTTAGCCTGCTCTGGATTTGCGGAAGGTAAGTCAATTTTATTGATTACTGGCAAAATTTCTAAATCATCATCAATTGCTAAATATGTATTAGCTAAAGTCTGTGCTTGAACACCCTGAGAAGCATCTACAACCAACAGTGCTCCTTCACAGGCGGCCAAAGAACGCGAAACCTCATAAGAGAAATCGACGTGACCTGGTGTATCAATTAAGTGGAAAATATAGTCTTCACCATTTTTTGCATGATACTTAATTTCTACAGAGTTCATTTTGATGGTAATACCACGTTGACGCTCAAGTGGCATGTCATCCAGCATTTGATTTTTTAATTGTCGCTCTGAAACTGTATCAGTCAGCTCTAAAATTCGATCAGCAATTGTTGATTTTCCGTGATCAATATGTGCCACAATAGAAAAATTGCGAATGTGTTCTTGATAATCTTGTAATTTTTTAATATCCATAAATTGCACCCTTTACTCTATCTTTCCTATTATAGCAAATTCGCTAAAAGGGATAAAACTTTTAATTGCCATCTCAGCTAATCTTTTAATCCCGCTTAAACAAAAAAGCAACAAGTTATTAAACTCATTGCTTTGATAGTTTATTGTAATTTATCTTTTAAGCGTTCAAAGAAACCCTTCTCCTGTGGGGTAATTGATCCTCCACCGGCTTTGACAAATTCAACCAGTGCTTCTCTTTGCTTTTCATTAATTGACTTAGGAATCTGAACCTGAACCGTGGTTACTTGGTCACCATTACCGTTGCCACGTAAGTATGGTACACCTTCACCATGTAAAGTGAACTTCTTATTTGGCTGAGTACCAGCTGGAATCTTCAACTTCTTTTCACCATGAACGGTTTTAACATTGATTTCATCACCCAAAGTAGCTTGTGCAAATGAAATCGGTACTGTTGTATAAATTGTGTTACCACTACGTTCAAATTCTTTTGAAGGCTTAATTCGATAACTGATGTATAGGTCCCCGTAAGGTCCACCATTTTTACCAGCTTCACCTTGACCTTCATAGCGCAATTGTTGGCCATTATCAATACCTGCAGGAATATTAACTTCAATCGTATTCTTGCCATCAACAACACCATTACCATGACATGTCTGACATGGATGCTCAATAATTACACCACGGCCATGACACTTGTCACATGTCGTTTGTCTTCGTACAACACCAACTAAAGACTGTTGCGTAATGGTCATATAACCAGTTCCTTGACACTTGTCACATGTTGTTGGATGTGTTCCTTTTTCAGCGCCACTACCCTGACAAGTTGAACAGGTTTCGCTACGAGTATATGAAACCTGAGTCTTCTTACCAGTAATTGCATCCATAAAATCAATGGTTAAAGTATAATCTAAATCTTCGCCCCTAGTAGGTGCAGTTGGATCAACATGTTGCTGACGCGCACCATTACCAAAGATATCACCGAAAATATCGCTAAAGTCACCAAAACCACTGAAGTCACCATAGCCCTGACCTGCTCCACCGCCAAAGCCACCTTGACCATTTACACCAGCAGAACCAAATTGGTCATACTGTGCACGCTTTTGTTGGTCATGAAGAACTTCATAAGCTTCATTAATTTTCTTATACTTTTCTTCAGCACCTGGCTCATGGTTTATATCAGGGTGATACTTTTTAGCTAATTTACGGTAAGCAGAGTTGATTTCTTTATCACTGGCATCACGACTAACACCTAGCACGTCATAATAATCTTCTTGTGCCATCTAAAAGCTCCTTACTTTACAAAAGAAAAGAACTACTATTGCGGCAGTTCTTTTCTAATTTATTTAATTATAAACCCTTTACTTGTCTGGGTCTACTTTATGAAATTCACCTTCGTCAGCAGAACCACCTGTTGAATTGCCATCTTGTGAACCAGGGTTTTGAGGACCAGCTTGGCCTTCAGCACCTTGAGCACCACCATTAGCTTGGTAAAGCTTAACAGCCAAGTCTTGAGCAACCTTAGATAATTCATCCTTCTTGGTCTTCATTTCGTCCAAGTTGTTATCTTTTTGAGCCTTCTTTAAAGCTTCAAGAGCATCTTTGACTTTCTTAGTATCTTCTTCAGATACTTTATCCTTAACATCTTCCAAAGTCTTTTCAGTTGAGAAGATTAATTGGTCAACTTCGTTACGAAGATCAACTTCTTCTTTCTTCTTCTTGTCTTCTTCAGCATGCTCTTCAGCTTCTTTTTGCATCTTTTGAATTTCTTCATCAGACAAACCAGATGAACTCTTAATAGTAATCTTTTGTTCCTTACCAGTACCCATATCCTTAGCAGATACGTTAACGATACCGTTCTTGTCGATGTCGAAAGTAACTTGAATTTGAGGAACACCACGAGGAGCTGCAGGAATATCTGTTAATTCAAAACGACCTAAAGTCTTGTCATCTGCAGCCATTGGACGTTCACCTTGTAAAACATGAACATCTACGGCTGGTTGATTATCAGCAGCTGTTGAGAAGATTTGACTCTTTGAAGTTGGGATAGTTGTGTTCTTTTCGATCAACTTAGTGAAGACACCACCCATGGTTTCAATACCAAGTGAAAGTGGAGTAACATCAAGTAAAACAACATCCTTAACGTCACCTGAAATGACACCACCTTGAATTGCGGCACCGAGGGCAACAGCTTCATCAGGGTTAATTGAGTGATCAGGGTCTTTGCCAGCCCATCTCTTTACAGCTTCTTGAACAGCTGGAATACGAGTTGAACCACCATTTAAGATAACTTTGTCAATGTCATTTACAGTTAAATCTGCATCCTTTAAAGCATTATCAAATGGAATCTTTGTACGGTCAACCAAATCAGCAGTTAATTCATCAAATTTAGCACGAGTTAAATCTGTTTCAAGGTGAAGTGGACCTGATTCACCTGCTGAAATGAATGGAAGTGAGATATGAGTTGAAGATACACCAGATAAGTCCTTCTTAGCTTTTTCAGCAGCATCCTTTAGACGTTGCAAAGCCATCTTATCTTTAGAAAGATCAACACCATTTTCATCCTTGAAGTTTTGAACTAGCCAATCGATAATCTTGTTATCAAAGTCGTCACCACCAAGGTTAGTATCACCGTTTGTTGACAATACTTGGAAGACGCCATCACCTAATTGCAAAACTGAAACATCGAAAGTACCACCACCAAGGTCGTATACTAAAACTTTTTCATCTTCTGCATCTTTATCAAGCCCATAAGCAAGTGAAGAAGCAGTAGGTTCATTGATGATTCTCTTAACATCTAAACCAGCAATCTTACCAGCATCCTTAGTTGCTTGACGTTGTGCATCATTGAAGTATGCAGGAACTGTAATAACAGCTTCAGTAACCTTTTCACCTAAGTAGTCTTCAGAAAACTTCTTAATGTATTGCAAAATCATTGCTGAAATTTCTTGAGGAGTATAAGCTTTATCACCAATTTTAACTTTGTAGTCAGCTTCGCCCATGTGACGCTTGATTGATGAAATTGTGTTTGGGTTGGTGATTGCTTGTCTCTTAGCAACTTCACCAACTTGAATTTCACCATCTTTAAAAGCAACAACAGATGGAGTAGTACGATTACCTTCTGGGTTAGTAATAATCTTAGGTTCTTTTCCTTCAAGAACTGCAACTGCTGAGTTAGTAGTTCCCAAGTCAATACCGATAACTTTTGACATTAATAATCATCCTTTCAATTATTGAGCAACAACAACCATTGCTGGTCTTAATGTGCGATCTTTATATAAATATCCCTTTTGTAGAACCTGAACAACGTGATCTTTTTGATCATCAGATTCAGCTGCAACAGTCTGAACTGCTTGATGTAAGTTCGGATCAAACTGTGCTTTTTCAGCATCAATCTCGCTAATTCCATGATCCTTCATGGCTTTAACAAGCGCATCCAAAGTCATTTGAACACCCTTTTTAAGTTGACGCGAAGCCTCATCATCTACCTTAGTTTCCAATGCTCTTTCTAAATTATCCATCGCTGGTAAAATATCTTTAGCTAAGGATTGTGACTCATACTTAATCAATTGAGCACGTTCATTGTTGTAGCGATTTTGCATATTCTGCATTTCCGCTTGACTACGAAGGTACTTGTCTTCTAGTTCTTTTTGTTCTTCTTTTATTTTTGCTAATTCTGTTTCAAGCTTTTTTGAAGTCTCAGGTTTCTTACTTTTATCTGTAGTATTAGCCTTTGTATCAGACTTTTTTTCTTCAGCTTTAGTTTGATCTTTGTTTAGATCTTTTTCACTAGCATATTTTTCTTTACTCACGGCTAACCTCCTTTATTTGAATCTACCATAATACTCAAGTAGTTTCTTAGCAAGTTCATTTCTAAAATATTCCAAAAGACCAATTACTTGCGAATATGGCATATTGTTAGGACCAAGTAAAGCAATTACGCCTTTACCATGTGAACCAACACTATATTCCGCAGTGAGCAGACTATAGTCCTTAAGTAAATCACTTGGCAAATCTGAACCCAAACTAACACGAATTGGATACTTACCACTGTCTGAGTTCATACATTGATCAACCATATCCGAAATCAAATCATTGTGATCAATTAACTCATAAACGGAGCGTAAACTTGAAACATCATCCAAAGAAGTATTATTAAGTAAATTAATCTGACCATCAACATACATTTGCTCACTTGTAGCGTCTTTAATGACGTCTTCAACCAACTCAAGTAAATCACTTGCATGAGAATCAGCAAGTTTCTTACCCAAAGTTCGATTAAGCAAAGATGATGTAACTTCATTTAGCGTTTTGCCAATTAACTCATCGTTAATCATTCGGACTGCTTTTTCAATTTCATCACCACTGATGTTACGTGGCAAGTTATAAACTTGATTGTGAACATCACCATCACTAGTAACTAAAATTGCCATCACTTGTCTATTAACTAAGGAGACAATTCTAAAACCAGTTATTGTAATATCATTGTTTTCTGGCCCTTCTGCAAAGGCTGTGTAATTAGTCAAATCAGATAAAATCTTTGCTGCTTCTTGAACAATTTCATTAACCTGATGAAAAGGTTGATCAAGTTGACTAACAATTCTCTTGTAAACAGAGGATGGTATCTTAAGTGGCTCAAGCAAGTTGTCTAAATAGTACCGATAACCGTTCATTGACGGAATTCGTCCACTTGAAAGATGTGTTTTCTCAAGAAGACCTTTATCTTCAAGTGCAGCCATTTCATTTCGAATTGTCGCACTTGAGACTTTCATCGGTAACTGATTCATCACTGTTTTTGAGCCAACAGGATCATGCGTCTGAGTAAAATCATTAATAATTGTTTTTAAAATTAATTCTTGACGTTCGGTCAACATAAATATCGCCCTCACTTTTAGCACTCATACTTTTTTGGTGCTAACAATTATTATGATACTAGCTTTTAGCAGAATGTCAAGTTGAGTGCTAATTTTTTCGCAATTAATTTTAACTTGAATTACTGTTTAACTAAAATTAACTTTGCTGAGCAAAATAAGCCTTAATTTCGTTCTCGTCTGCTTCCATTTGTTTTTTCAAATCATCCAAATTGGCAAATTTTATCTCACCACGTGTATACTTGTACCATTTAATAGTCATTTTTTTGCCATAGGCCTCTTCATCAAAGCCAAATAAATTTGATTCAATTAAAACTTTTTTTCCATCGCCGATAGTTACATTGTATCCAACACTAGTCATTGAATCATACCAATGCCCATCAATCTTCGTTTTTGTGGCATAAACACCAATTTTTGGAATAACCTTATTATCTTGCCAAACCAAATTAGCAGTTGGAAAACCGAGCTTATGCCCGTTGCGCAAACCATGACCAATTTTTCCAGACATCATATATGGAAAGCCAAGAAGTTCATTAGCTAGTTCCATGTCACCATTAACAATGGCTTTTTTTATTTCAGTAGAACCAATTTTTTGTCCACCATATGACTGCTGTGGCACATTGACGATATCGAATCTGCCTTTAGCAAACTTAGGGAAATTTTCCATATTTGCTACGTCTTTTGGACCATACGTATAATCAAATCCAGCTACGACTGTATCTGTTTCAAGTTTTACAATAATTTCATCAATAAATTGTTGAGCACTTAACTTACAAAAAGCATCACTAAAGTGCATTACCAAAAGATAATCGACATTCAATTTTTCCATTTTGTATGCTTTTTCGTCTAAGCTATCGATATAGCTAACATCTGCTCCTTGATAAACTGACTTGGGATGACGGTCAAATGTCATCACTGCAAGAGGAAGCTTTTTCTCAGTTGCTTTTTCTCTAGCAGTTCTAATTAAATGTTGATGACCACGATGTACACCATCAAAAAAGCCCAAAGCAAGCACAATCTTAGTAGGGAAAATATTCTCCTTAATTGGATAAGTTAAATGGATAATTTGCACAATAAAGCCTTCATTTCATCTTACTGGTTTTGTAATAGCATTAAAAACGGATGATACATGTGGTCATCCTTTTCGTATATTGCTTTAATGCTACTATTGTACCTTAACGCAACTTTTTTTGCATTCGTTTTCAAAACTATTGCATTACCATTTTTCACCTTAAGCCATTGCTGATCATTCAAGTTGATACTTTCATAATCCTTGAAAAAGGCATCAATTGGTTGAATAAAATCGGCAATCTTTTCTGGTGCATTAATTACTTCATCCAATTTAACTGCTTGGCTCAAATCAAAACCTGAGCTAGCAGTTCTTCTCAATGATTCCATAACTGCAGGAACATTCAATTCAGTTTTAAGATCGTTGACCAAAGATCTCACGTAAGTGCCCTTACTACATTCAATCTGAAAATCAAAAGTTTCTTCACCTTTTCCCTTATCAAAGGTTGGATCATTTTTAATATCATATTGATAAACTTGTACCTGCCGCTTTGGCCGCTCTACTTCAATACCAGCACGAGCGTATTCATATAAATGCTTCCCATTAACGCGGACAGCAGAATAAATTGGCGGAACCTGTTCAATTTCTCCCACAAAACTTTGCATTGCTTGTTGGATGGTTTCCTTTGAAATTGGAGCTGTGATCCTTTCACTTTCCAAAACTGTCCCACTCACATCATAACTATCAGTTGCATAACCAATAATTCCTGTGCCCTCATACTTTTTATTCTGTGTGTGCATTAATTCAATCAGCTTAGTAGCTTGACCAATTGCAATTGGCAATACACCGGTCACATCTGGATCTAGAGTGCCAGCATGACCAATTTTTCTGATATGTAATGCTTTTCGCAAATGATAGACAACATCAGCACTTGTCATGCCTTTATCTTTATCAATTACTAAAATTCCGTTTATCATATTTTCCTATTCCATAAAAAAAGCGCTCGCAAGCGCTTCTTAATTAATTATTGCGATCCTCATCTTGCTTCTTTACTTCAGCAATTAAACGGTCAATTTTACTACCATATTTAACTGAATTATCGCGTTTAAAAATCAGCTCAGGGACTTTATAGACTGTCAGCACTTGTCCTAACAAGTGTCTCATCATCCCTTTTGCTTTTTCTAAACCAGCTGCAGCTTCCTCTTCCTTTTTAACACTTTCAGAGAGAATACTGTAATAAATAGTTGCATATGATAAATCATTAGTACATTCAACTGCTGTAATTGTAACATCACTTACACGCGGATCACGAATATTTTTCCGCAAAATTTTAGTTAATTCACGGAGGATTTCTCCTTCAACACGACCTACTCTGTGTTTCATGTTTTCCTCCTAGTTAAACTAGTTGTTAGGCTTTACCTCTTGTTGCTCAACGGCTTCAAGTTCATCGCCTACTTTAATATCATTGTAGCCTTCTATGGTTAAACCACAATCAAATCCTTGCTTAACAATTTTGGCATCATCTTTAAAGCGTTTCAGAGAAGCTACTTTACCTGAGTAAATAACCACACCATCACGTATTAAGTTGACATCAGCATCACGAGAAACGTAACCTGAATCAACAAATGCACCGGCAATTGTACCAACCTTTGAAACCTTCCAAGTTTCACGAACAGTTAGATTACCAACAACCTTGTCTTCGTATGTTGGTTCAAGCATACCCTGCATAGCGGCCTTAACATCATCAATTGCTTTATAGATAATACTGTACAAACGAATATCAACACCATCAGCTTCGGCCTGTGATTTGGCAGTTGCCGTTGGACGAACATTGAACCCAATGATAAATGCGTTAGAAGCTCCAGCAAGTGTAACGTCTGATTCATTAACAGCACCTACACCTGCGTGAATGATATTGACGCGCACGCCTTCAACTTCAATCTTTTCAAGTGATTGTTGTAATGCTTCTGCTGAACCTTGAACATCGGCCTTCAAAACGACGTCAACTTCCTTCATGTTCTCTTTCTTCATTGTATCAAACAAGTTGTCAAGAGTAACATGTTGAACGTTTTCACGTGATTGTTGCAATGCCTGTTGTGCTCTCTGTTCACCAACACTACGAGCAGTCTTTTCATCTTCAAAGACAACCAGCTTATCAGCTGATTCAGGAACATCGTTCAATCCAGTGATTTCAACTGGCATTGATGGCGTTGCTTTTTCTACTTGACGACCACGATCATTTGTCATTACACGGACACGACCAAAGCGGTTACCAACGACAATTGGATCACCTGTACGCAAAGTTCCTTGTTGAACAAGAACATCGGCTACAGGACCACGCCCACGAGATAGACGTGCTTCAATCACGGTACCAATTGCCATTTGTGTAGAGTCAGCCTTTAATTCCATCATATCAGCTTGCAATAAAATCATCTGCAACAATTCATCAACATTTTCACCAGTTTTAGCAGAAATATTGACGAAAATTGTGTCGCCACCATAATCTTCAGGAATTAAATTATATTTCATTAACTGTTCAGTAACGTGTTGTGGATTTGCACCTGGAGCATCCATTTTATTAATGGCTACAATAATAGGAACCTTAGCACTTTTAGCATGGTCAATGGCCTCAATAGTTTGTGGCATTACACCATCATCTGCAGCAACAACTAAGATAACAATATCAGTTACTTCAGCACCACGTTCACGCATGTTTGAGAATGCAGCGTGTCCTGGGGTATCCAAGAATGTGATTGGTTGGTTATCGATTCTAACTTGATATGCACCAATCTTCTGCGTGATACCACCTGCTTCATGATCAGTAACATGAGTATGACGCAAACGGTCAAGTAAAGTTGTCTTACCATGATCAACGTGACCCATGATTGTGACAACTGGTGGACGTTTGTGTTGATGTTTCGACTCTTTAGAAGCTTCCATCCGCTTACTATAAAGGTTGTCGATATCAGCTATATCTTCATGTACCTTCTCTTCAGCATCGATACCATATTCTGCAGCAATTAATTCAATTGCATCTTTATCTAATGATTGATTTTGGTTGGTCATCACACCAAGCATGAACAGCTTTTTAACAATTTCAGCAGGTTCACGGTGTAAAATTTTACCTAAGTCTTGGGCATTCATTCCTACTTCGTATACAAGAGTTTCTGGTAATGGACGCTCTTTTCTTTGAGTTGGCTGCTTTTTAGGCACTTGCTCAACCTGATGTTTTTTATTTTTATTCTTGCGCTTCTCTTGACGTTTTGAGAAACCATTACTGTTATTGCCAAATGACTGATTTTTACCCTTACGTCCTGGTTTTCCTGCGTTGCGAGAATTATGACCGTTACCGCGTCTTTTTTCATCTTTAGCAGGTTCAGGAGCTGCAGCATTGTCAATTTTTCTAACTTGGTTAGAAGAAGTTTCTTGATTTTGCTTCAATCTGGCTGGTGATGGTTTAATGATTTTTGGACCAGTTACTGTAGACGTTGTTTTCTCCACCTTAGTTACTTTTGAAACAGTAGATTCTGTTTTTTCAGTTGATTTCTTTTCTTCTTTTGTACTATCAGGCTTATTTATATCTTTATGATATGACTCGCGCGCTTTTTCTGTCTGCTTGTTTAATGAACTTTGCTCAACTCTTTGCTTTTGTTTCAACTGTTTAAGCAAATCTTGAGCAGCTGGTTTGGTAACTTTTTGCGCGTGATTCTGATTAGTAGCTTGCTTAGAACGGTCTTGATTTTGTTGACTGCGGTTATTCGCTTTACGATTATTGCTACGTCGAGGGCCATTAGTATTTTTGGTTTCTTCGTGGTTCTTTTCGTTTTTACGAATTGAAGTGACAGAAATTTTGATTTTACTGCTCTTTTTATTGGCTTGCTTCTCTTGCTTTTTAGCGGGAGCGGGGTTGCTAAAACTACCCTTCAATTGATTCACCTGAGAATCTTCTAGTGATGACATATGATTTTTCACATCAAAGCCAAGGTCTTTCGCCTTTTTGACCACGTCTTTATTATCGATGCCTAAATCTTTTGCAATTTCATAAATTCTTTTCTTAGTCATCAAATCACACTCCTTTATGTATTTTTTGTATTAGTGCTTTACCAAAACCTGTATCAGTAATTCCCAATACTTTTCGGTTTTTGCCTACCGCATGTGATATTTCATCGCTGCTAAAATCATCTATTACTGTTACGTCATTTTGCTTAGCAGCTCTAGTGACTTTTTCGCAGGTGTCTGCATGACTGTCATTAGCCAAAATAACTACTTTTACTTTTTTCGACTTAAGTGACGCAAGAACGATATCTACACCAGAAACCAGTTTTCCAGCTCGCTCACATAGTCCAAGTAAATTTAATGCTTTTGTTCTATTTTGCAAATTTATTTATCACCAAACAATTCTTTTCTTGCTTTTTGATGATCAACGTAAGAATAGAGTTCTTCGTAAAAGGACTCAGGAACCTTTGTACCTAAGCTCTTATCTAATAACCCTTTTTCTTGGGCAAATTTTATTTTGCTCGGATCTAAAGATACGTATGCACCTCTGCCTGGTTTTTTCCCAGTAGGATCAACCGAAATATTTTTTTCCTTATCAATTACGACACGGACTAATTCTTTTTTCGGTTGCATACTATTTGTTAATAGATCTTTGCGCATTGGAATTTTTCTTTTTTTCAAAAGAACTCACCCCTCGCTTTATTCTTGATCAGCCTCTTCGTCGCTATCTGTAGAGTCTTCAATTTCAACATCATCTTGATCAACAGCTTCAGCCGAAATATCTTCATCTATGCCGTCAGCAACTGAATCAACAATTTCCTCTGTTTCAACTTCAGCATTTTCTTGGTTTGCTTCAGTTGTGTTTTCATCAACAAATTCAACTTCAGATTCTGGTCTAATGTCAATTTTGTAACCAGTTAATCTTGCAGCTAATCTAACATTTTGACCTTTTTTACCAATAGCAAGTGACAATTGATAATCAGGAACGATCACAAGTGCACTCTTTTCGTCTTCTTCATTACCAAACTGAACAGCAATAACTTCTGCTGGATTTAACGCATTGGCAATAAAATCTGAAGGATCCTCTTCATATTTGACAACGTCAATATTTTCGCCGCCTAGTTCGTTAACAACGTTTTGCACACGAGCACCACGTTGACCAACACAAGTACCAACTGGATCAATATTAGGGTCGTTAGATTTTACCGCAATTTTTGTTCGATCGCCAGCCTCACGAGCTATTGAAACTATCTCAACAGTCCCATCATAAATTTCAGGAACTTCTTGTTCAAATAGACGTTTAACCATGTCTGGAGCAGTACGTGAAACCGTAATTTGTGCTCCCTTGGTGTCTGAGCCAACATGAGTTACCAAAACACGTATCTGATCTTGCGGATTATAATTTTCATTTGGCATTTGATCATTACGTGGCATAACAGCTTCGACATTACCAATTTTAACATAAACGAAGCGATTATCACGCCTTTCCACGGTACCAGTAATCAACTCATCTTCATATTGTGAATATTCATCAATAATATGATTTCTTTCCGCTTCACGTAAATGTTGCATAATAACTTGCTTGGCAGTCTGTGCAGCAATTCGGCCAAAATTCTTTGGCGCAACTTCAAAGCGGATTTTATCTCCAACTTCATAAGCCTTATTAATTGTCAAAGCATCTTTTAAGCTGATTTCAAGTCGGTCATCGTGAACTTCGTCGACAACTTCCTTTTCAGTCATTAACTTAAAATCGCCTTTACGTTCATCAAATTCAACTACTACATTAGTTGCTTGATTATAGTTTTTCTTATAGGCTGCAACAAGTGCTGCTTCGATAGCCTCAACAATCACATCTTGTTTTATACCTTTGGTTTTTTCTAGAGTCGCAAAGGCCTCTAGCATTTCTTTAGACATAAGTTTTTAATCAGCCTTTCTAAAATTCGATTGCAAAACGAATGTTTGCAATCAACTTCCGGGGAATAGTTAACTGTTTCCGCCTTGTTTTTACCTTTACTTCAAGTTCGATTTCTTCGTCATTAAAGGCTTTCAGAGTACCTTCATATTCTTTTTCGCCTTCAATTTTTTGGTAAAGGCCGACATGAATATAGTTATTAAGCGCCTTTTGCCAATCTTTTTCAGTTTTGATAGGACGCTCAATACCAGGAGATGATAATTCTAAAATATATGGATCAGGAAAAGGATCTGGTGTGATTTCGTCGAGTTTTTCAGAAATCAATTCGCTAAGGCCAGCAATTTCATCCATATCAATTCCATTTTCGCGATCAACATATATTCTTAAATAATTTTGACCCTTTTCTTTAACATATTCAATATCAACAAATTCATCATTGCGTTGTTCAATGATTGGTTTGATTTCTGCAAGTACAGAATCTTCAACTTTCGCCAAGTACTTTCCTCCGTAATAAAAAGAGTGAGCAAAACTTGCTCACTCCGAATCATTTATTCGAACTTCTTATAAAAGTATACCATATTTATATTCTTGCTGCAAAAATTAAAAAAGTGATAACTGGTTCTGGTCTGGCATCCCTTCCAAGACCTCATTTTCTTCCAGATAATCCATAATTGTTTGCGAAACCTTACCTCTTTTGGCCAAATCCTCTTTTGATAGGAATTCTTGCTCTGCTCTAGCTGCAACAATTTGCTTAGCTGCATTGTTCCCTAAGCCAGGAACCGCATTAAATGGGGCCAAAATAGTATGTTGATCAATAATTTTGAAGTTTGTTGCTTCTGACTCATTGATGTCAACCATCCTAATTTTTATACCTCGCTCTAAACATTCATTAGCGATTTCTAAAACAGTTAGTAAACTCTTATCTTTAGCAGAAGCGTCATTTCCTTTTTCCTGAATGTCTGCCATAGCTTTTTTCACAGTATTTTTGCCGTGACTCATTGCTACCAGATCAAACAAATCAGCACGCACAGAAAAGTATGCAGTGTAGTATATTTCCGGATAGTAAACCTTAAACCAAGCAATCCGTAAAGCCATTAGGATATAGGCTGTTGCATGTGCCTTAGGGAACATGTATTTAATTTTCAAACAAGATTCAATATACCAGTCTGGAATTTTATCATTTTGCTTCAAAACTTCCATGTCTTCATCACTAATTCCGCGACCATGACGAACAGATTCCATCGTTGAGAAGGCAACCTCTGGTTTTACACCCCAGTGGATAAGGTCCATCATAATGTTGTCACGACAACCAATCACGTCTTTCAACTTGCAGGTACCGTTATTAATCAGCTCTTCTGCATTGCCGAGCCAAACATCAGTACCATGCGAAAGGCCAGAAATTTGAAGTAGTTCAGAAAAAGTGGTTGGCTTAGTTTCCTCAAGCATTCCACGGACAAATCTAGTTCCAAATTCTGGGACACCCAAAGTACCAGTTTTAGATTGAATTTGTTCTGGCGTGACACCTAAGATATCCGGACTGGAAAATAATGACATGACGCCAGGATCATCGGGTGGAATTGTCAATGGATCAACACCGGATAAATCTTGCAACATTCTGATCATCGTCGGATCATCATGACCTAAGATATCGAATTTCAAAATGTTATCGTGGATTGAATGAAAATCAAAATGCGTCGTTTTCCATGCAGCATCCACATCATCGGCAGGATATTGGACTGGTGTAAAGTCGTAAATGTCCATATCATCAGGCACTACAACGATACCAGCAGGGTGCTGCCCCGTAGTCCTTTTTACCCCACTGACTCCGGCAGCCAAACGATCAAGTTCAGCTTTTCTTAAGTTCAGTTCTTTTTCTTCATCATAGTGTTTCGCATAACCATAAGCAGTTTTATCAGCCACAGTCGCAATAGTACCAGCACGATATGAATTACCTGGCCCAAACATAACTCGAATAAAGTTATGAGCAACAGGTTGATAGTCACCTGAGAAGTTCAAATCGATATCAGGAACTTTGTCTCCATGGAAGCCTAAGAAAGTAGCAAACGGAATATCCTGACCATCTTTCACCAAGTCTGCCCCACACTCAGGACATTTTTTATCAGGAAGGTCATAACCTGAGCCATACTCACCATTTTCAAAAAATTGCGAATATTTACATTTTGGACATCGATAATGAGGTGCTAGTGGATTTACTTCAGTAATTCCAGACATAGTAGCGACCAGACTAGACCCAACAGATCCACGAGACCCAACCAAGTAGCCATCCTTATTTGACTTGGCAACAAGACGTTGTGAAATCAGGTAAATGACTGCATAACCGTTTGAAATAATCGAATTTAGTTCCATATCCAAACGATCCTGAACAATTTTAGGAAGAGGATTACCATAAAGCTCGTAAGCCTTATCGTAAGTCAACTTTTTCATTTCCTCATCTGAATTTTCAATATGAGGTGGATATAAACCGTCTTTAATTGGAGCAATTTCTTCAACCGATTCTGCAATTTTGTTTGGATTAGTAATAACAATTTCTTTTGCAACATCTTCACCTAGGAAACTGAATGCATCAAGCATCTCCTGTGTAGTATAAAAATGTAAATCAGGTTGCTTTTTATTGCGATCTGGATTACTACGCTGCGCTGAAATCAAAATTGTTCTATAAATTGCATCATGCTCTTCAACATAATGTGCATCCCCTGTTGCAACAACAGGCTTATTTAATTCTTTTCCTAACTTGTATATGTTAGTTAATATTTCTTCTAATTCAGCCTCATCCGCAATTAAATGGTCTTCAATTAGCTGGGAATAGTTTGCTGGTGGCTGAACTTCTAAATAATCATAGAATTTAGCTTTTTCACGAGCTTCGTCATAGCCTTTTTGCATCATTGCAACAAAGACTTCCCCCTCTGAACAGCCCGAACCATATAATAATCCTTCATGATTATCAGTTAAATCGGATTTAGGGGTACGCGGAATACGGTAAAAGTACTTTGTATTAGCAATTGAAACTAGCCGATACATATTCTTCAAGCCAGCCTGGTTCTTAGCCAAAATAGTCATATGCTGCGGACGAGCTCTTTTGAAAACTTGTCCATGAGCCGCATAATCATTCATCTTGCCCATATCATCTTCACCATATTTTTTGGTAAAGGCTTCAAGTAGTTTGAACATTAAATAGCCAGTTGCTTCCGCATCTTGATTAGCACGATGGTGATGCTCAAGAACAACGTTGTATTTTTTAGCTAAAGAATCTAGAGTATGTCTCGTTTGCTCAGGATGAAGTAAACGGGACACTTCTAGCGTATCTACTACTGGTTGTGTGATTTCTTGCAACCCTGCTCTTTTTAGCGCAGCATTTACAAATCCCACATCGAATTGAACATTGTGTCCGCACAATGGTCGGTCACCATAAAAATCTTGGAACTGCTTAATGACGACTGCTTCATCATCAGCAGCACTCACCATTTCATCAGTAATTGAAGTTAGATTGATTGTTTGTTCGCTTAGCGCATGATGAGGATTAATGAACTTGTCAAAGCGTTCAAGTACCTCGCCATCCTTCATTTTGACTGCACCAATTTCGATAATTGTGTCGTAAACTGATGACAAACCAGTTGTTTCAACATCGAAGATAACAAACTCTCTATTTTCATATTTCATTGGTGCCGGATTAAGAACAAGCATGGCGTGGTCATCAATCATATTTGCTTCAACACCATAAACGATCTTAACACCGTTCTTTTTGCCGGCATTATATGCTTCAGGGAAAGATTGTACATCAGCGTGATCTGTAATTGCAATTGCTTTTTGACCAAACTTTTTAGCAGCTAAAACAAAATCGGTGGCTGTGTTTGTCGCATCTAGCTGACTCATATTAGTATGAAGGTGAAGCTCAGCCCGCTTTTCATCACCCTCATATTTTTCTTGTCTTCCGACATGCTCGACTGCTTCAAAACTGTTAATGTTGAATACGACATCATGACTCCATTGGTCTTCTGCAGCAGAACCCTGCATTTTAGCCCAAGTTCCTGGTTTTAAAGCTTTAATTGATTCCAATTGATCTTTATCTGAAATAAACTTTTTAAAGGAAATTGAATCACTATAGTCAGTTATTTCTCCAGTAAAGATGATTGTACCGGTTTTTAACTCTTTACTATCTGTATTAAAAATGTTTCCTTCTATAACAACATTTCTTGTACCATCAATAACATCCTTAATTTGAGTAATTGGTAGGCTTTCATCTAATTTTCGATTGCCATAGTGCGTCTTTTTAGTCTGGTAAGTAGTTTGCTTGGGTCTTTCCTTGACCGGCGCAGCTTCGTATACTTCCTGCATACTTTGCTCATGCTGTTCTTGCAGTTGCTGCAAACTCTCTAAATTGCTTAGTGAATTGGCATCATCAACTTCAGTAACAAACTTTAAATTGAAGAAACCATAATCGCGCATTTCTTCTGCAAGTTGGTCCAGCATCTTTTGTTCAATAAGGCCATCAACTACCAAGTTATCTACTGGAATAATCCAACGCCCATTTTCTTTTTTTGGTTTATGACTAGAAATAAATTCGCGCGCAACTGGCTGTAAAATATCAGAATTTTGAACGGCGTACTTCCAGTAATCAGTTAAATAGTCATCAAGTCCATCTTGAGTAGATACAAAAAGCCTGGTTTTAACAAAAGATGAAAAATTTGCTTCTATTGCTTTATTTAAAGCATCATATGTTTCAAATTTAAGCGGAGTAGCAAAAAGAACATGGATATCCCATCTATGTTCTTTAGCATATACATCCACGTTCTTAATTTCACCTTTTCTTAATAAGGCATTGTCTTCAAATTGATTTGGAAAATGAATTTGTTCTAACAGTCTTAAGAAAAGTTCGTTTTTATTAGCCACAGAAATTATCCTAACTCTTTATTTACAAAATCATCGAGTTCAGAAACATTCAGCTCTATTGATTTTTCATCAGTTGGACGCTTAACCTCAATAATTCCATCACTAGCTTTTTTACCAATTGTGATTCTAAGAGGCGCACCAATTAAATCTGCATCAGCAAATTTAACTCCTGCGCGTTCGTTACGATCATCATATAAAACATCATAGTCAGCACTATATTTTTGTTCAAGACTTTCAGCCAATTTTGTTTGGTCATCATCTTTCATCTTCATTTGAACAATATGAAGATCATAAGGAGCAATTTCTTTAGGCCAAGAAATTCCACGTTCAGTTAAATGTTGCTCAATAACTGCAGATAGAACTCTGGTTACACCGATTCCATATGAACCCATGATAACAGGCTGAGCCTTCCCATTTTGATCAAGGAAACTTGCGCCCATTTTATCGGTATAGTAGGTTCCTAACTTAAAGATATGACCAACCTCAATTGAAGTAGTGAATTTTAATGGTAAGTGGTCAACAGGATCTGGTTCACCTTCATTTGCAACACGTAAATCACTGAATTCTTCAACTTTAAAATCACGATTCAGATTAGCATTCTTAAATTGGAAGCCATCTTTATTTGCCCCGACAATTACGTTAGTCAGATCTTTAACAGTATCGTCTGCAATAATCTTATCAGGCCAATTTGCTTCAACTGGACCAACACTACCCTTGCCGACACCTGTAATTTCCTTTAATTCTTCATCAGTAGCAACACGAACAGAGTCAGCATCTAACAAATGAGTTAACTTAACTTCATTTATTTGTTTATCACCACGAATTAAAACTAGAACGTGTTCTTTTTCATTAATAATGTATAAAACACTTTTTACAATTTTTGTTTCTGGTACTTTCAAAAATTCAGCTAAATCAGCAATTGTTTCTTGACCAGGAGTTGCAACCTCTTCTAATTCTGCAACTTGTTCTGGATCCTGTTTAAATGTGTCAATACTTTGAGCCATTTCCAGATTTGCAGAATAAGTACCTGCCTCATTAGTTGCAATGGTATCTTCACCAATTGCAGCTGGAGCCTGAAATTCCATTGAGTTTTTACCACCCATTGTGCCGGAATCAGCAATTACTGGTGTTACTTTGACACCACAACGATTAAAAATCGCTTCAAATGCCTTTTTCTCATCATCAAACTGCTCATCTAATTGTTGGCTAGTAGCAGCAAAACTGTATGCATCTAACATAATAAATTCACGGCTACGAAGTAAACCAAACCGAGGACGATTTTCATCACGGAACTTAGTTTGAATTTGGTAAAGCGCAATTGGCATTTGCTTATAACTCTTGAGATTTTTAGCAACAATTTCGGTAAAAGTTTCTTCATGGGTTGGCCCTAAAAGACTTTGACGTCCATGGCGATCTTTTAACTGAAACATTTCAGGACCATACTTCTGCCATCTACCTGATTCTTCCCAGAGAGTTGCTGGTAAAAGTTCAGGCATTTCCATTTCTGGAACACCTATTTTTTCCATTTCCTCTTCCATGATTTTTTCGACTTTATTTAAAACTCGAAAACCTAAAGGCAAATAAGCATAAACTCCTGCAGTAACTTGTCTTACATAGCCACCACGAAGCATCAGCTTATGGCTTTCAGCAACCGCATCTGTTGGTGCTTCTTTTAAAGTAGGTATAAATATTTTAGATTGTCGCATTAAATTCTCCCCAAATTCTTTATTTAATAAAGTAGCGATAAATATCGTTACCAGTAACTGCGATGATTAAAAGTAAGAGCAGACCAAATCCAACCAATTCAACAATAGCTTCATGGTTTTCAGAAATAGGCTTCCCACGGAAAATTTCAATAATATTAAGTAAGAACTTTCCGCCATCAAGTCCAGGAATCGGTACTAAGTTCACAATTCCCAAGTTAATTGAAATCATTGCTAAAAATGCCAAAAGGTATGAAAAGCCCATTTGCGAAACTTGTGCCGTCTGAGAGTAAATTCCCACAGGACCAGACAATTTATTCAGACTAAAGTTTCTAATTAAACCACCTAAAGCGTTAAAAATCATTCCTGTGGTTGACAAAGCTGTATTCCATCCACGTTTAGCTTTTGAAATAGCTCGATCGTCACTTTGAGCTTTAATTCCTATTTGGTAAACAGTTTGACCACTGACTTTTACAACCTTTGGCTTTACCGTAGCTGTAGTAGTCTGCTTGTTTTTTTCCAGAACTATCTTTAAGTTCTGGCCTTTACTTTGAGCAATTATATTAGAGACATCCTCAAATGAACTCGTCTTGTGACCATTAATCGAAACAAACTTTGATCCCTTTTCAATCTTAGCTATATCAGCTGGTGAATTAGGTGACACTGATTGAATTGTTGTAGTTGCAGGACCTGGAATTGTAAACGTCCAAATCATGAAAACCACAAAGCCAAGCAAGATGTTCATTAAAGGTCCAGCAACATTAGTAGCAAGTTTTTGCCAAACATTTGCTTCTTGAAATTGTGTATCACGAGGTGCGATTATTAGCTCAGTTTTTGATTGGTCAATGACAGTTGCATCATGGTCAACCGAATAGCTAACTGGTTTTTCCTCGTCACCATTTTCATAGCCTTCGATTACCAGTTTATCTACCAAATCAGCCTTTATTACTTGAACTGGAATTCCTTCCACCGGAATATCTGATTCTGAGGCATCAATTTTGACCACTTTATTCTGATCATTTAGTTGAAGAACTACATTCATTCCAGGCGAAAGCTCAGTTTCATCGTCCTTACTTGCTAAACGAACGTACCCACCTAAAGGTAGCCAGCGAATAGTATAAGTGGTTGGATTCCGTCTTACTTGAAATAGCTTAGGACCCATTCCAATAGAAAATTCACGAACTAAAATGCCGCACTTTTTTGCAACAATAAAGTGCCCGAATTCGTGAACAAACACTAACAAGCCAAAAACTACTAAGAAAATCAGTATACCTTTCATGGAATACTCCTAATGTATAATTCCTAGTAATGCCGCGAATACCGGCAAAACAAATAGCATACTATCAAATCGGTCTAAAATTCCACCGTGACCCGGTAAAATTTTACCTGAGTCCTTAACACCATAATAGCGTTTATATGCGGATTCAACTAAGTCACCCATTTGGCCAACAATTGATAGAATCAAAGCAAAAACAACCATTTGCCATAGCGGATAATCGACATTGACGAAATATACATAGATAGCGGCACAAATGACAGCACAAATAGTTCCGCCAATTGATCCTTCCCATGTTTTATTAGGACTAATCACTGGCCATAATTTATGTTTACCTATTTTACGTCCAATCATGTAAGCACCTGTGTCAGTCAACCAAACGACAACAAAAACATAGCAAAGTAAAGCTAAGCCGTTTGAACTATTTCTGATGCTTGCCATGTAGTGAAAACCGGTGCCGATATACAGTGAACCAAGTGTGTACACTGAAACATCATCAAAAGTTGTCTTATTCTTTGATAAAACTGTCCAAGTTAGCATTAACATAATTAGAGCAAAGTAAATACCGTATTTAGTCCAGTGGAACGGCATGCTCTTGATAAAACTATCGGGAACTGCCCAAGTGATTGTTGCCAATAAAGCTAGCAAAAAGTTAACAGAAACTAAAATCTGCTTTTTCATTAAAAAGATTTCACTTATTCCAACTGCAGCAAAAGCGACTGTCAGCCAATCCATCCACAAACCGCCCGCAATGACGATTGGAATAAATAAAATCAAAGCAATAACTGCTGTAATTACACGTTGTTTCATATAATAACTACCTAACTATCCGTTTCATCTAATTTGCCAAAGCGGCGATGACGATTTTGAAAATCACTAACAAATTCTTGCAAGTCCTCTTTTGTGAAATCAGGCCAATTTTTAGGGCTAAATGCAAGTTCAGAGTAGGCCAATTGCCAGAGCATAAAATTAGAGATGCGTTGTTCTCCAGAGGTTCTAATTAACAAATCAGGATCCCTAAATTCTTTGAAACTTGCGGTCATTAGTCGATTCGAAATTAGTTCTTCAGTGATTTGATCACTGGTAAGCTGCCCAGTCTCAATTAACGTACCAATTTCTTTAACCGCTGTGGTTATTTCTCTTCTTGAACCATAATTAAAAGCAAAATTTAATATTAAACCAGTATTTTGCGCAGTTTCTGCCATTGCACGTTGAACTACATCATATGTTTTATGAGGTAATTCATCCAAATAGCCCATAATATTAACTTTTACATTGTTTTCCATTAACGTCGGCATGAAGTGGTCAAAAAAGCGTACAGGCAAGTTCATTAAATACGCAACTTCTTCTTTTGGTCTTGCCCAGTTTTCAGTTGAAAAAGCATATAGAGACAAGACTTTTATTCCAAGTTGATCAGCTGCTAGAGTGATTCTCTCAACATTGTTCATCCCTTCGTAATGACCAGCCACACGTGGCTTACCTTGTTTTGTAGCCCAACGACCATTACCGTCCATAATAATTGCAAGATGATTTAATTGATTTCTTTTTTCTGCCATTTTTAGCCTTGAGTAATTTCCTTACGCTTTTTATCAGCTAATTCATCAATCTTCTTAGTTGCTTGATCCGTTACCTTTTGAACTTCTTTTTCAAGGTTACGTTGCTCGTCCTCAGTTATTTCATCATCTTTTTGTTGCTTCTTAAGTGAGTTCATTGCATCACGTCTTACGTTTCTAACAGCAATTTTTCCTTCTTCGGCAATTTTATTTACTTCTTTGGCAATTTCTTGACGTCTTTCACCAGTCAATTGAGGAATAACTAGTCTAATAACTTTACCGTCATTTGCTGGTGTTAAGCCTAGATTTGAAGCAAGAAGAGCATGTTCAATATCATCAACACTGTTTTGGTCATATGGTGTAATCAAGAGAACACGAGGTTCTGGAATAGTCACACTCGACATTTGAGTCAATGGGGTTGGCGCACCATAGTATTCAACTTGAACGCCATCAAGCAAGGCTGCATTGGCAACACCGGCACGAATAGAGCCGAGATTCTTTTCAAAAACGCTGATAGATTTTTCCATATTATCTTGCGCTTTTTTAATCGTTTCGTTATTCATTATTTTCCACCTTCAATTACAGTTCCTATATGTTCACCCATAACGACTTTTCTAATATTTCCTTCTGTATTGACGTTAAATACAATTAACGGAATATTTGTATCCATTGAAAGTGAACTAGCAGTTCTATCCATAACTTTCAAATCTTTGGAGATTACATCAAGTTGAGTTAACTCATTGTACTTTTTAGCGTTTGGATCAATTTTTGGATCAGCGGAGTAAACTCCGTCAACACCATTTTTAGCCATTAAAATGACATCTGCATTAATCTCAGCTGCACGTAAAGCTGCAGTGGTATCAGTCGAAAAGTATGGGTTACCGGTTCCACCACCCATGATTATTACTCTGCCTTTTTCAAGGTGACGAATTGCCTTTCTTCTAATGTAAGGCTCAGCAATTTGTCTCATTTCGATTGATGTCTGTAATCTTGTTGGCACACCTACATGCTCTAGACCATCCTGAAGAGCTAAACCATTCATGATAGTTGCTAGCATACCCATGTAGTCTGCTTGTGAACGTTCCATTCCCAGTTTTTCACCAGTTTCACCACGCCACATGTTACCGCCACCGCAAACGATTCCAATTTCAACGCCTAGGTCGTGAACTGATTTAATTTCTTCGGCTAAATGGCTGATAACTGTAGGATCAATTCCAGTACCTTGACTACCAGCCAATGCTTCACCAGAAATCTTTAAAACAATTCGCTTATATTTAACTTGAGTCATGACAACCTCCTCTATTAACTTTAGTTATTCTACCATATAAAAATGGCAAATGTAGGACTACAAAACAAAAGAGCAGAATTTTATTAAGAAATTTATTTTCTCTTTAAAAGCTTATTTTAATAGAAGAAAAACGCACTACTTATTTATTATTTTTTGTTGAAAATAAAAAGCACTGTCGTATTAAACAGAGCTTTTTAATCAATTATTATTTCAAATATTTTTGTGCATGTTGCGCTGCATTTCTTCCAGAATAAAATGCATATCCTGCACAAGTTCCTGGCATATTTGGACCATATGTATCTCCAGTTAAACCACTTGCATCATTACCTGTTGCATATACACCTTTAATTGGTTGACCTTTTTCATCTTCAATCTCATTATCAGGGGTTATTCTTAGACCACCCATCGTGCAATATGCACCAACTGTTAACTTAAAGCCATAAAATGGACCGTCTTCAACAGTTCTTAAATATTTTGGATCCTTGCCAAATGACTTGTCCTCACCAGATTTTACATCTTCATTGAATTTTTCAATATTTTGAACAAACTTATCTCTTGGCAAGTTCATTTTTTTTGCTAATTCTTCTAGCGTATCTGCCTTAAAGATGAATGGTTTGTTTTCACTAATTGCTTGATCAATTTCTTCTTGTAACTTATCCATCTTGTGTCCACGTTCAATGTAAACACCTAGTCCCATAAAGTTACCCTTTTCAGCCATTTCATCAATGATCTTTTTATCTAAAATGCTGTAAACCTTATTTTGACTGTACAGAGCGTTGCCAGCATATGAAAAGTTATAAACGACTGATTCATCAACAAATCTCTCACCATTTTCATTTACCCATAAAAGAGGCTGTTGTCCTGCAGCCACATTCATCTGACTCCGCATCATCTTGAACGATGGTTGGCCTGGATCTTTCAGATAGCCACCAAATAGCATTGCTGTACCCATGCCATATTTTTGACCACCAACATGCCATCCTAGTCTCAAACCATCACCAGTGCCTTTGCCACATGAAACTGTAATCAATCTGGATAAATCATAATTGGTTTCTTTTGCCATCATTTCGTCATTGTTTAAATAGCCTCCTGTTGCCAGGATCACTACTTTGGCTGTAATTGTTTCAATGTCACCATTAGCTTCATTTTTGAGTGTTACCTTTTTATTGCCATCATAATCAATTTCTAGGTTAATTGCTGATGTAGAAGTTAAAAGTTCTCCACCCAATTTTTTGAAACGAGGCTCCAAACCATTGTGCATTGCGCCATCGCCGTATCCTTTATAAATATGCCACGTTGCTTCACCAGCACCCATTGCTTGAACACCTTCGTATTCAACACCTTCATCATGTAACCATTTAATATTCTCGGCACTAGTATCCAAGTAATTACGCCAAATCCTTGAATCAGCCTTATAGCTGGAATACTCAACTTCTTCTTTTAAAACATCCAAAGTTGAAACATTAATTCCCTTTTCTTTTTGTAAATATGAACCGACTGCAAAAAGTCCCTCGCTATAATTTGCAGAGCCACCAGTGTGACGCCCCTTTTCAAGCATCAAAACACTGTTACCGTTCTCGACAGCTGTTAATGCAGCAGCTTGACCAGCAGCACCCGAACCTACAACTACAACATCATAATTTTCTTTCTTTGAAATTTTCATAACCGTATACCTCTTTAAAACTATTTATGCTTTAATAGTAAGTGCTTACAAGCAAAAAATATAGACACTTTATTTTTCAACACTAGAAGTAAAAGGTTCGGATAAAGATGAATTTCACTCAATTAAATACTTTCATTACGGTAGTCGAAACAGGGAGTTTTCAAAAAGCTGCTGCAACACAATACATCAGTCAACGCGCAGTTTCACAGTCAATTGGCAAGCTTGAAAACGAACTAGGCTTTAAATTATTCGAGCGAGGCAAAAACAAGATTTCAATTACCTCCCAAGGACAGGAATTTTTCTTAAAAACCAAGGAAATATTACATAGCTTTTCTGTAGAAATCAATTCTCTGCGGCATGAAGCTGCCACCACCTATCAAGAACTAAAAGTTGGCTACTTTTCTCCTTTTGAAGGGGCATTGTTGCTACAAAAAATCTTTGATGCAAATCAAAAACAGCCTGAATTAAAAATCAAGATAACCGAGGAGAGTATTGAACATTTAATATCAGATGTTTCCCTCGGCATATTAGATTTAGCTTTTATCTTAGATTATGGAGAACAAGAATTTTTGACTAAGAACCTAACTAACAAGAGTATTTTTCAAAGCAAAATGGTGATTGGTGTCAGTAAACTCGATCCTTTAAGTAGCGGTTCTGTTTTTCCATTAACTGCTCTTAAAGAAAAACCCATTTTATATTATGGGCCTGAGAAAACCAATTATTTAAAGCATGCTTTTCTTGCTACCTTACCTGACGCATATCAAAATTTACCGGTCGCTAGAATTTCAACTATTGAACAAATGCAAATTCTTGTTTCTTCTAATCAGGCCAATGCATATTATCCAGATGGCTTACTTCAGCCTTCAAACTCTCCGAGTGAGAAAATTGAATATTTACCATTAGAGGGCAACAGCAGTGCCCAAAATTACCATGTCCAAGCTATTTATCAAAAGAAAACTGAAAAGAAAAAATTAATCCAGCAGTTTTTAAGCTAATCAAAAACCTCACTTTAGCTTAAAGCGAGGTTTATTATTAATAATCAGTTTCGTTATCTACAATTAATAACAAGTTATATAAGGCTCCATATAAATTAGAGTCATTTCTAAATTTAGCTGCAACTATTTCTGGTTTAACTAATGTTTGGCCAATGATTGAATTCATTTCGCCAACTAGCCTATCATAAGCCTTATTGATGCCAGAAAGTAGAATTGGTTGAGCACTAATGCCGCCACCGATTGCCACTTTATTTATATCAACTACTGTATTCATATTTAAAATTAATGCTGCAATGTTTAAACAATAATCATTGAAAATCTTAATTGCGTCTTCATTGCCGCTTTTAATTTCTTCAAAAGCATGAATTCCATCATTGATTTCAGAATAACCTGTTTTTTGATTTACATGCTTAACGAAGTTGACAGCAGAGCATAGATTACCGACGCTACCTTGCATTTTTTCCGGGTGGGTCAAATCAACAATCATAAAGCTCATTTCACCAGCTTGATAATGGGAGCCTTGTAAAAGATGACCGTTAACTATGATGCCACCGCCAACACCCGTGCCTAATGTTAGTGCTGCGCAGTTAGTTTCTCCTTTTAAACTTCCTAGCCAGTTTTCTGCCAGAATGCTTGCTTTACCATCGTTAAGAACAGTTACAGGGTAATCCTTATCTTGATAGATTTCTCCAAAGTCAATGCCATCAAGATAAGGAATTGCACCTCCAAAACGTATTTTTGTTCCTTCGATTTTTCCAGGAGCACAAATTGCCAAGCCTTTGATTCTATCTGTATATTTTTTTACAATTTTATCTACTGCAACTAAAAAGTCAGCTTTATTGTCAGGAGTACTTACTTTGCCCTTTTCAATAATATTACCAGCTTGGTCTATTTGTGCGTATTTAATTTCTGTTCCGCCAATATCAATACTTAAATAATTTTTCATCTTCATCCTTCACCAATAGATAAATTAAAAGTTACAGCCATAAGAGACACATAAAAGATTATAAACTAAAACTCAGTCTTTGATTGCATTACTTTTAGACAATCAAGAATTCTACTGTATCATAAATTTTCAAAAACTGCCTTTAAAAATTATATCTCACATTAAAAACTATTTTTATGCCTAATATCAAAAAGACCTCTTATCCAATTAAATAAGAGGTCTTCTAAAAAAATTTAAATCCTTAAACCTAATACACTATTCAGGCAAATAACGATTTTTCAGTAAAAAGTGACGTAACAGCTGATTAAATCGTCGAGGAACCTCAGCCATAATATCATGTCCGCAATCATCTAAAACAGCATATTCAATTCGCGAATTATGTTTAGCCATCCATTCAGCAAATTGATAGTTATAATATGGACTTTTCTTAGCAGCAAAAACAACTATTTTTTGCGTAGTGGTTATAATTATATTTCGCCAATCCTGCTTAATGTGCTCTTGCAATAAATCCATATTACTTTGACGATCAAAAGGATACTTAGTTTTAACTAGGTTGAGTTCATTAAAAACTTCAGTATCAAGGCCATGAAGAGTTTCATGAACCTCTGGAATAATCTTAGATTGCTCTTTGTAGTTTTTCAAAGTATAGTTCATGAAGCCAAAATGCCAGTCCTTAGTATTTAGCATATATGGTGTTTGATCAACGATACAAGCTAAATCAACTAAATTAGGTTTTGTCTTAATTAAATCATATAGAACACTACCACCCATTGAATGCGCAATAAATGTGGCATGACTGATATTTAGAAATTTCGCTAAACCAATCAGATCATCAGTCAATCTTTGGAGAGTATGACCATTTAATGTTTTTTCACTTTCACCCATGTTACGGTGATCATACGTTATTACCTGATATCCCATATTTAACAAATAAGATACTTGTTTTGTCCAGATTTCTTGATAACCACCAAAGCCAGTAACCAAGACAATTGGCCTACCGTTTCCGTATACATGATAATTAAGTTTAACCCGATCACTGGTTAGATAGTAACTCATCTATTCTTTCCTTACAAAATTCCACGGGTTCTCTACCAAAATAGGTCCGGTAGCTGTTTTGATTAGTACTTTTTTGTTGCGCCCTGCAGCATACTCTTCTAACGAAAAGCCTTTTTGTCCATGTACAACCTGAACATCCGCATGAACTCCGTATAAATTTATCTTTCTTAATAACTCTCTTGCTTGACTCACACTAATTTCTTTTGTTGCCGACAGAATAACATCCAAATCACTGATATGCTCTGAATTATTTTTTACTATCTTCATTCCAGTGGCCATTTCGTAAGCCACCGATCCACCGATTCCCCATTTAAATCCTTTTAACAAAGGAACCATTTTAATTAGAGCTTGAAATTGAGGTAAGTTTTGGCGAGCAGGAGTCAATTCTTTCCATAACTGTTTTTTTATAAAGTAGTCTGGCGAGTAACAATTTACTACTTGCTCTTTTTTTAAAAAGCAGGCTAAACGCTCATTTCTTTGAGATCCTCTTATTCCAACTGGAATTAGATTATTCTCTATTTCTCCTCTTCTGACAACAACAATTTTAGCTTTAGCTAAAGAATCCTTTGCCCATTCAGGTAAAGGATTCTCGCCTAGCACCAAATCACTAGTTTTGTTAAAAGTGAGCAAATCATGTGGCCAAACTTGTTTTATTGATTCCATTGTTCAAAAACTGTTTTACGCATCTTGTTAGTTGCTATACGTCCACTTTCAACCGCAATTGGCGTTTCATATCTAAAGTGCAAATCAGTGGGTTGGTTCTCAGTACTTTCAATTGCTTCATCAATAACGGTTTTGATTTCTTCAACTGCGTTTTCATTAGCATCCCATGAGGAAACATCCTGAACCAATTTGTAAAGAGCACCTAATTTTTCATAGTTGTGAATATCATAGGCCATTGCAGGAACATGTTTAGTAGCTTCTTCTAATTCAGCAATCGTTCTTTGAGTAATTCGAGCAGCTGAAGCCTTAGACATTGCTTGAATTGTGATTGAGTCATCTGCTAAAGCTATAATTCGGTTTGATTGCAAACCATGAGCTAAAAAGCCTCCTGAAACGGCATCCCCAGGAATAAACGCAATAACAGGATGCCCTGCCTGACGTGCCTTAGCATATGCAGCGGCAGCTGATGCTAAACTGATATGAATACCAATTAGTTCCTCTTTGTAGCCATATGCTTGACTTGGTACGTCAACAACCAAAATAAGTGGCCGTTTTTCTTTCTTATCTTTGTCTTCATCAACTATCTTGTTAACAATTTCAGCTACTAGAAAACCTTCCTGTAAGCCAACTTCTCCCTTTCGAACTCGTGGAAAACGATTATTTTCATCTGGGACAATTGCAATATATTCTTTACCATCTTTTTCAGCATGTAAAACAGTAGGATAATTTGATTCTGCATTTTCAATTCCAGTTAATTTTTCAAACCAAAGTCGACCGCGTGACTTAGTTTTCGCTTGCTGACTAGCAGTAGCTTCATTAACGACATGTTTAGTTGCTTTATTCTTAGAATAAAGGTCACGGTATTGCTTGGTATTAAGCGGTTGAGCAAAATCAATCTCATCGAGTAAAGAGAGGTAAAAATCAGCTTGGTCTGTTCTATGAGCATCCTTATTCTGTTCAATTGCATTGTTAATTGCGTCCTTAATAGCTGAAACATCATCGTCAACTACTTCATCAGCAATTCCTGTTTCAACACGTTGCCGTGTTCCTAGTGTGTCCCAAATCAGGTTCTTATCGCTGGAATCGAATTCTCTTACACCAGCTTCTTGCTCAATTACTTCTGGACCATTCAGAGCAATTCTAGCTTTAGGTGTTGTAATTAGATAAGAAAGAATTGCACTTGTAATTGACATTCCGCCAAAGCTTCCAACTCTTCCTGGCACAATACCAATAACGGGAACATATTCTTTTAAGGCAATAACCGCGTTTTGAATTTCTGAAATTGAAAGTAGGCCATAGTTTGCCTCCTGCAACCGCACACCACCTGTATCAAGAACAATAATTGGGTATTCCTTGATTCCATTTTTATTGTCTTCAAGTGTCTTTTCCAAAGCAGCTACAATTTTAGCTCCTGAAACTTCACCAATTCCACCGCCTTGGAAACTACCTTCAATTGAAATAATAACGGTAGCTTTTCCATCTAGCTTACCTTTTGCAATAATTACGCCATCATCACTTTCAGGCACAATGTTTTGCGGCTCCAAATGAGGTGAAATAAAATCAAACTCAGGTCCAACAATTTCGCGCCCAGTGTTCTCATCAAGTAAGCTAAAAGCACGTTGACGTCCATTTAATTCAACAAAACTATTTTTCATCATTTAATGCCTCCATTGCTTGTGTGAGACGTAAGTTAACAACGCCTGGTGTTGCACCAAAGTCATGAATTACAAATTTTCCTTTTAAAGGATAACGAGTGAAAAAGCGATCTAAAACATTTTTCCAAACTTCTTTAAAGCCATCACTACCAGTTACTATCTCGATTGTTGTTTCATCTGCAGGGTAAAGTAGGATTTCTAAATCTCCGGATGCTACTACACCAACATGAACAAACTTTTTAACAGTTTCTGAATTTTGATAAGTAAAATTAAGTTTTTCCATCTTAACTAACCTCCTTTATGACCATGATCTGAATTTAGCAGGTGGATTGTATAAACCATGTGACCACTCAACTAAATCATCCATCGTTTGTGCAGCTAGCAATGAACGCTTTGCATCCTGTCTACGAACCCCAAGATCTTCTGGTAGAGCAATAATTCCTTTATCACGCAGCTTTTTGACCTCTTCAGGATTAGAGCGAAGACCTACAGGTGTTACACCCGCAATCGCTTCAATGGCAGCCTTACGCTCTTCCATACTATCTGTCTTATAAAGGTATGCAATTCCTTCTTCAGTTACAATATGAGTTGTATCTTCGCTATAAATCATGATTGGTACATTGGCCAATTTTGCTTCTTTTCTTACTTCTTCAGCATCCAAATGATCAACAAAGACAGGTTTCTTATTAGAACCAAATGTTTCAACCATTTGGACAACTAATTTTTGTCCTTTAGCTAGTGGATCATCAGCTGGCTTCAAACTTTGCCATGCTGCAGTTGAGTGACGTCGACCAGTTGGGTTCGAACCCATATTAGGTGCGCCACCGAAACCTGATAAACGACCGTGGGTAACAGTAGAAGAATTGCCCCATTGATCAATTTGTAACGTTGACCCAACAAACATATCACAGGCATATTGACCAGCAACTTGACCTAAAGCACGGTTAGAACGCATAGTACCATCTTTACCGACAAAGAAAACGTCTGGCCGAGCAGCAATATACTTCTCCATGCCAACTTCACCACCAAATGAGTGAATTGAGTCAACCCAGCCACTTTCAATTGCTGGAATCAAAGTTGGCGTTGGATTTAATTCCCAGTTACGGCAAATTTTTCCTTTAAGACCAAGTTGTTCGCCGTAGGTAGGTAATAGCAATTCAATCGCCGAAGTGTTGAAACCAACACCATGGTTTAGAGTTTGAACATTATGCTTTTCATATATTCCGCGAATTGCCATCATACCCATTAAAATTTGCAATTCACTAATTGCTTGTGGGTCACGCGTAAACAATGGCTCTAATTGATATGGCTTATCAGCTGGAATCACAACATCAACCCAACCAGCTGGAATATCAACTCTTGGAACTTTATCTACAATTTCGTTAGCTTGAACAATGACGATACCATCATGAAATGCTGCAGCTTCAACAATCGTAGGTGTTTCTTCAGTGTTAAAACCTGTATATAAGTTACCTTCATGATCAACTTTATCTGCTGCTACTAAAACAACATTTGGAATCAAATCTATGAACAGTCGCCCAAACAATTCAAGGTAAGTATGGATATCTCCAACTTTCATCGTTCCGTCTGCAATCATTTGGGAAACCCTGGTACTTTGTGGACCAGCATAAGAAAAGTCCATCTTAGTGGCAATCCCTAAATCAAAAATATCCAAGTGTTCAGGTCTCGAAATGCTGGACATAATCATATGCAAATCATGAACTTTATCTGCATCCACTTTTGCTAAGGCTTCAGATAAGAATGAGGCCTGTTTTTGGTTGTCTCCTTCCAAAACAACCTTATCACCTGGCTTAATCAGCGCTTCAAGAACTTTAACAACATCTTCTGTTTTTGCAAACTTGCCATCAAGAAGAGCACTTGCGCCATTTAAACGGGCAGCTTTTGCATCTCGATGCGTATGCCAATTTCTTTCAGTCATATTATTTTCCTTTCCATTTATTAAGTAAAAAGTCGGCATCATCTATTGCCATTTTACTTAATGTAATATTTGATACCTGATCAGTTTTAACCTTTAATAACTTTGTAAATGCGTTTCCTGGCGAAAATTCGATACTCACTTGCGGATTATACTCAAGTGCAACATTAATCATCGTTTCCCAAAAAACAGGATGGGTTAGATTATTAGCTAGGTCGTATTTAACATCTGCAACCTTTTTTACCGGATGACCGTTATTATTGGCCAAGTAAATACAGGCAGGGTTACTTAAATGTAACTTCCCTATCTCATAATCTAATTGTTCAGCAACATTTGCCATTAGTGGCGAATGTGATGGATTAGGTACATGCAATAATTTAGCTTTAGCTGCACCTTGCTTGGTGGCAAGCTCTAACACTTGTTTAATCGCAGTCAACTTACCTGACAGAGTATTTTGCAACTCTGAATTTTGATTCGACAGGTATACCGGATTTTCCTCGGTATGAACCTGTTTCACAAGCTCGGTAACTTCTTGTCGAGATAAACCAACTACCACGCCCATACCATAACCTTCGGGATAAGAGGATTGCATCAGCTTAGCCCTTAAGCTAACTAATTTAAAAACATCTTCTTTTGAAATTACTCCAGCAGCATATGCTGCTCCAAACACACCTAAGGAATGTCCAGCCACTAAATCTGGTTGCCAACCCATTTTTTTAAGTTGATCAACTTCATTAATTTGCAAAAGTAAAATACTTAATTGAATCTGTTGCGAATCAGAATAACCTTCACTAGTATCTAAAAGTTTTACTCCCGTCCAATTTTCTACATTCTGTTTCAAATTGGGGTCAACATTAGTTAACATTCCAGCTTTCTGACTTCCTTGCCCAGGAAACAACCATAAACTTTTCACGTTATCACCTCTTTGGATCTCACAAATTTAGTTTAAACCCAATAGATAACCATTTATAATAGATAATAGGAATAATAGTTAACCAAAAAGTTATTAATTGGAGCAAAATAATGAATTTAACTGGTTTAAAATATTTTGTCAGTGTAGCTAGTTTGGGCTCTGTAACGGAAGCAGCCCGGGCAGCATTTGTCAGTGAATCCGCAATTAGTAAAACCATTAGACAGCTTGAAGAAGAAATTGGTGTAAAACTGTTTGATCGTCAAGGAAGAACAATTAAGCTGAATCAGCAGGGAAAGATCTTTTATTCATACGTTTCCGATAGTCTTAGCCTGCTGAGCCGTGGAATCAACGCAGTGAAAACTAATTCAGCAGAAGAAAATGGACAAATCAACGTTCTTTTTACTGTTGGCTCACCTTTAATTCCGATCATTGCACTAAAAATGCAAAAATTACTTCCAAATGTCAGCCTAAATATTCACCAGCGTACAACTTTTGCTAAAGACCTAAAGCAATTTGACTTTGTTATTTCTTCACATAAGATTAAAAACTTTACGACAATTCCTTTATTAAGAGAAGAAATCTTAATTGGCTGGAAAAAAAGTTTCATGCATAAGAAAAAGTTTTTTCAAGCTTCAGAATTAAAAAATTTTACTTTTGTCGGTGAAAATGATGAAACCGAGTTACAACAAACTGTTAACCAGTTTTTAGTAAGTAATGACATCAAATTAAATTTCAAATACCAATCAGATGAACCTGCTACAGTTCGAGAAATGATTGTAGCAGGACTAGGCATGGGTTTTATTCCTAAAGTCACATGGGGAAATTACTTTACTAATTCAAACTCAATCGATATTGCAAGAATCCTTCCCAATTCACCTCACCGAACAATCTATTTAAATACCCCACACCAGACGTTAAATGATACTCAACGCTTATTTAGTAATGAAATTGCTAGTGTTTTAGTTGAAGCACAATCGAATTAAAAGAAAAAATATAACTTGCCTTTTTTGAAAAAATCGCATATATTAAGGCTGAACTTCTTAGGGATCTCACAAATCTACTAAGAGAGGTCTTAAATGAAATGGATAGATATCCTTATCCGGCATATAAAACAGCAGATATTGGAGATTACTTAAAAGTCTTTGCCTGTACTGCAGTTATGTCGCAGCCAATTATGTCTTTGGTTATGGGGGTTGGTCAGCCTTTTGCCACACAAGATATATTTGGCATTATGTATAATTTGGTTAAATACACTGCACCAGCCTTTATTTTTGGCATCCTATACACCACAATTCGAACAAATGATTTGGCAGGCAATTTTTCATATAAAGCACATATGAGGTCAAGCTGGTCAAACCTATTTGTTCCGACAATTTGGTGGACGTTAATTTATTTGCTGGGAATGCCATGGCTCCAACAGATAAATAAATTTAATAATTTTGGTTCATTTTGTTGGCATTTTATTAATGGTAATGGAGCACCGCATTTGTGGTACAACACAATGATGTTGCAGTTTATTATTTTAATGCCATTGTTTTGGGCAATTAGTCGTTACGTTGGTAAAAATGTAAAAAGAGGATTACTTGTCGCTCTAATTACTTTTGTTTTATATTTTGCCTGGCTATGGTTTTATGATTTTTACGTATTCCATGGTCCACACGAAAAAACGTGGTATATGCTAGATCGAATTTTTATTTCGTTCTTTATTTACGGCGTATTTGGAGTACTTGCCTGGCAACTGAGAGATTATGTTAATTCAATATTAAGTAAATTTTGGTGGCTAATTCTATTAGTTTTTCTTGCTTGTTTTATTTGGACAAATTTTGAATTACACGGCTTTGGCCATCCAGTCCTTTTTGCAAACGCTCCGTATTATAAACCATCAATGACATTCTATTGTTTATCAGTCATTGCTTTAATTGCTGCTCTATGCTTACATCAAGTTAAGAATAATTCAGAAACTTCACTCAAAGTTTTTCATTTTTTAGCCACATATGCTTACCGTGCTTACCTTTCAAACGTATTTTGGAATCAACTGATTTGGCGTGGATTAAATATGGGTTACCATGCGACTTACCACCCATTTTTAACTTTCCTAGGCACATGGATCTTAACTTGGATACTATCGTTCACTTCTGCATATTGCCTACATATTTGGTGGACAAAAATAAAAAGCTACATAGTTAAATAGACGTTAAATCAATTTAAGAATGCAAAAAGAACCCTTTATAAAGAGGGTTCTTTTTATTTAACCTGAAAATGTTTCTATTCTAGAAGAACTTTTATCCGACAGCTAAAAAAAATGCTAGTGCATCTGGAATGACATATAGGACGAGAACTAAATTTAAAATCAAAATATATCATAAGAACTAGTAACGAGTAATATGGTTTATAACCATTTCAACAAATAAAGAGAACAGTGACTGTGGATCAATTGCGGAACTATTAGCAAATGCTTTTCCAGGTAAAACAATGCAATTTTTAAAATACTTGCTCAGTTTAGTATCTGGATTGAAAGTAATTAAATAAGTTCTAGACAGTTTACTTAAAGGTTCTGAAATATATTTTTTAATGTAGGGATCATTACCGCTGACTGAGAACACCACGAATGCATCCTCCTCTTCAATTAATCCCACCCAGTGAGAAGCATTTACATAGTTATCGGTATAAAAACTTACCTTATTTAAGTCTTGCATTCCCATTGCTAACTGTTTTGCAGGCATACTTGAATAATATACTCCAATTATATAATTATGGTTTGAACATACCAAGGCTTCTGCAAGATTACTAATTTTGTCTTCTTCAATGTTTTTAAAGCTATTGGCAACTTTCAGATAATTTGATAAATAACTCGAATTGTTTTTATCAAAATTTAGTTGTTGTAGCAAATAATTTTTTAATTGAAATTTAAATTCTTTAAATCCTGTATATCCAAGTTTTTTACAATATCTTTGTACAGAAGCTACTGATGTTTGAGCATCAGTAGCTAATTTTTGTATAGTAATTAATTGAACATGCGCTGGATGTTTCAGAATGACTTCATATATTTTTTTATCAGATTTAGAAAATTCAACATTATTCGGCTTTAAAAATTCATTTAATTTCATTTTTTCCCTCACTTAATGGGTATTTTATCATAGTTCCTGTTATTTTTATCAATTTATTATTGTTAACGCTTGCAATTAGTGATAGTATTTTTGTAATAAATATCATAAATTATGATATTTTTATCGTATTTTAAAAATGGAGGTTAAAATGGACTATCACAAACTAGCAAAAATCATAGTTGACGATGTTGGCGGAACGGACAACATCAGGAGTGTAACTCATTGCATGACTCGATTAAGATTTTCTTTAAAGGACGTTTCCAAAGTAAACGAAGGTGGATTAGGCCTAGTTAAGGAAATACTTGGTACTGTTTACTCAGGAGACCAATATATGATAATTCTAGGTGCTAATTTATTGCCAACATATAGTGCTGTCGTTAAAGATTTTAATTTAACAACGGAAGACCCAGTTGAAGAAAACTTAGATGAGCCATCAAAAACAAAGTGGACATTTAAAAATTTTGGTGGGAAAATCTTGGATTTTATTCAAGCTTCCGTAACACCTATGTTACCAGGGTTAATAGCAGGCGGCATGTGTAAAGTTGCTTTACTACTTATAGTGACTTTTATTAATCCCAACTTTGCTAAAACATCTAGCTATATGCTTTTATCTGCCATCGCTGATGCTCCCTTCTATTTTATGCCAATTATGGTGGCATACGGAGCAGCAACCAAACTGGGAGGAACTCCAGCATATTCAATGATGGCTACTGGAGCCTTGCTATATCCCACCTTTCATGACATTGCTAACCAATTAGCAACTAATCCAAATCTAGCAAGACAGTCACTTTTTGGCTTACCAGTGAAAGTTCTCAACTACGGATCATCATTGCTACCTGCCCTACTGATTTCAATAGTCGCTTATTTTACTGAAAAATATTTGAACAAAATTGTTCCAGGTATTTTTAAATCAGTATTTGTTGGGATGGGAACAATTTTTATTTCAGGCTCTCTTGGTTTCATAGTACTTGGACCGCTAGGAAATTATCTTGGACAAGTCATAGCTTCCATAGTTATGTTTTTAAGTAAAACTGTTGGGCCTTTAGCTGTAGGACTATTAGCAGCTGTCTTACCATGGTTAGTAATGACTGGTATGCATACGGTACTATCACCATTTATGCCACAGTTAATAAGTAATCCTGGTTATGACCCAATTCTTCGACCAGCGTTTATCCTGCATAATATGGCCGAAGGGGGAGCTAATATTGGAGTTGCCTTAAAAACTAAAGATAAAAAATTGAGGAGTCAGGCATGGTCCTTAGCAGTTGGTGCAATCATTGCTGGAGTAACTGAACCGTCTTTATACGGTATCAACTTAAAATACAAAAAGCCTATGTACGGTGTAATGGCTGGTGGCTTTGCAGGAGGACTTGTTGCTGGGCTTCTAAATGTAAAAGCCTATGTAATGGGATACTCAAATATTCTAGCATTACCTATTTTTGAAAATACTATTGGAGCTATGATTGCTGGAATAGTTACTGCAATTTTAGTATCAGCAACAGTCACATTTTTTTTAGGTATTAATCAAAAAAATGAAGTTACCAAAGCTTCACATAAAAATTATTCAGACAATTCGTTAGTAGCAATTTGTGATGGAACTTTAGAGCCTTTATCACAAGTGAATGACAAAGCTTTTTCTTCAGGAGCTTTAGGAAACGGGGTAGCATTTAAATTATCTGGGAACTATATTTGTTCCCCTGCTAATGGTACTTTATCAGCTCTATTCCCCACTGGACACGCTTTTGGAATTACAACGAAAGATGGTGAAGAACTACTAGTACATATAGGAATCAATACTGTTGACCTTAAAGGCAAAGGATTTAATGTACTCGCTCAGCAAGGAGATGAAATTAAAGCAGGTCAACCTATTATAAGGGTTGATCGTAATTATATCGAGGGTCAAGGTTATGACTTGACCACAATGTTAGTTTTCACAAATACAAAAGATAAAAAAACAAATCTTAAAGATACTGGAAATGTTTCAGTAGGAACAATAATAAATTTGTAAGGAGTTAAAAATATGACCAAAAATATAACCAAAGAATTACCATCAAACTTTTTATGGGGAGGAGCAACCTCAGATTTTCAATATGAAGGTGGCTTCCGTGAAAATGAACGTGGACTTTCTACACATGACTTTGAAACAAACGGTAATCAAGAAAATCCTAGACACCATACAATGGTAAATTCAGATAGAAAAAAAATATTTCCTAAAAGTGCTTTTGTTAATGCAGATGATGTTCCTGAGAATGCAACGCCTATACTTGAAGACAACCAATACTATCCAAGTCATAATGCTGTTGACTTTTTCCATCATTATAAAGAAGACATCAAGCTTATGGCTGACATGGGATTTAATGTTTATCGCTTTTCGATATCTTGGAGTAGAATTTACCCAACTGGTGAAGAAGAAAAGCCTAATCAACAAGGACTAAAATTTTATGAAAATGTCATCAAAGAACTTGAAAAATATAACATACAACCATTAATCACAATATGTCATGATGAATTGCCAATCAACTTAGCACTGAAATATGATGGTTGGAACTCAAGAAAAGTTATAGATTTCTACTTAAAATATGCTCAAACTTTATTTGAACATTTTGGAAAACATTGCAAGTATTGGCTAACTTTTAATGAAATTAACGCTATTCGTGGTTTTGGCCCTACAGGTGTGCATAAAGCAAATGGTATTGACAGATATCAAGCCGCTCACAACATGTTCGTTGCATCTGCCAAAGCTGTCAACTTAGGCCATAAAATGATGCCTGAAAGCCAGTTTGGAGCAATGTATGCAATGAGTGCTTGTTATCCAGCAACTTGTAAGCCTGAAGATGTTTTTCATAATCAACTAGAACTACGTGAAAATTGGTATTATATAGATACTATGGGGCGAGGCTATTACCCTGCATATGCAGATGAAGTTTTAAAGCGTCATGGAGTAAAAAGTCTAAAAGAAATAAAAATGGAACCAGACGATAAAGAAGTTTTGAAAAAAGGACAGCTCGATTTTATCTCTTTTAGCTACTACCGCTCAAACATTTCTAAAGATGGAGATGCTTGGTTTAATGTTGGTGGATCTCCGAATCCATACTTAAAAACCACTCCATGGGGTTGGGGATTAGATCCTTTAGGACTTAGATACACAATGAATATGATTTTTGATAGAATACAAAAGCCTATTTTTATTGTAGAAAACGGTATGGGGGCAATTGATAAGCCTAATCAAGAAGGATATGTTGAAGACGATTATCGTATTGATTATCTGAACCAGCATCTTTCAGCCATGGCTGACGCAATAAATATTGATAAAGTTCCTTGTATTGGCTATACAATGTGGGCACCAATTGACTTAATCTCTTTATCCACTGGAGAAATGAAGAAACGTTATGGTTTTGTATATGTTGATATGGACGATTTAGGTAACGGTACATTAAAGCGTACTCCAAAAAAATCTTATTATTGGATTAAACATATAATTGAAACAAACGGCAAAGCACTTGATGAAGAAAATAAATAATTTATAGTAGCATTCTCTATTCTAAAATAGATTAATTTATGCTTCTTTACCCTAAGGACTAATTTCAAACATTCGTTGATATTAGTCCTTTTTTAGGTCTTTATTATGTAATAGTATGCCAACTCATCGTTTAATAAACTTTAAAAAAATAACCACCTTTTCTAAAATTTGCTTACTCTTCAAATTGAAAGTAATCTTCTACACGGCGTTTAAATTTAAAGAAATATATGCTTAATTTTTAACACAAAAAAGGCTGCGCTATAACCTACTAGCACAGCTTTTTTGTATGCAAAGATCATTTCTTATTTTTAAATTGATTATATAGTATTTTATGATAGGAATACTCTTCCTAGTATAAAAAGAAACTAGCTCTATTAAAACGAATCTCATTAAAAAAGTATTTGCTTAGTTATATTAAAGCAAAATCACTATAAAAAACGCTTTTTATCCTTCTTATGAAAATATTTTTATTCTAGACAAACTCTTTTATCCGACAGCTAAAAAAAATGCTAGTGCATCTAGAATGATACCCAAAACAAATACCAAACTATTGTTTAATTTAGAAAAGGACTTTTCAACGCTTAAATATATACATATTGTTCCGACTATCACTGCAATCATCATTATGTCAAAGCCCATATGCCTTACCTCACTTTGAAATTTATCTAATTATATTTTTCCATATTAAAATTAGTCGGTAAATTCATTTGGTTTTATTTTAGAATTATTTTATTAACTTTAGCTTTCTTTAAAAACAAAAAAACCTTATCCATTAGGATAAGGTTTTAGTAAATCTTTTTTAGACTTCAAGGACTATTTAATTTGCTCTTGAACTTCAGCAGCAAAGTCTTCTTGCTTCTTCTCGATACCTTCGCCAACTTCGTAGCGAGTGTATGCAGCAACTTCACAACCTTCAGATTTTGCGTATTCTGCAACTGTCATATCGCCATCTTTAACGTAAGGTTGGTCAACTAAGCAAATTTCGCTTAAGTACTTGTTAACACGACCTTCAACGATCTTAGGAATAATGTTTGCAGGTTTACCTTCGTTTTCAGTTTCCTTAGTGAAAACTGCCTTTTGACGATCAAAATCAGCCTTTGGAACAGAAGCTTTATCTAAGTACTCAGGGTTAATAGCAGCAACGTGCATTGCAATGTTCTTAGCTGCTTCTTCGTTGTCACCCTTTAAAGTAACAACAGCAACAATTGATCCACCATTATGCTTGTAAGCGCCAAATACTTCGTCATCATTCTTGCTGATTAAATCAAATCTTCTTAAAGTGATCTTTTCACCGATAACAGCAGTCAAGTTGGTAATTTCTTCACCAATTGTTGAGCCAGCCATTGGAGCCTTTAAAGCTTCTTCTACGTTAGCAGGCTTTGCAGCAAGAATTGCCTTAGTTACATCATCAACTAACTTGATAAACTTATCGTTTGATGAAACAAAGTCAGTTTCTGAGTTAATTTCAACTAATGCAGCTGTGTTACCAGAAAATGCATATTCAGCCAAACCTTCAGCTGCAATTCGACCACTCTTCTTAGCAGCTTTTGCAACACCGTTTTCTCTTAAAATATCAATTGCCTTTTCAACGTCTCCATCAGCTTGAACTAAAGCTTTCTTGGAGTCCATCATTCCGGCACCAGTACGATCACGTAACTCTTTAACTTGTTTAGCAGTAATATTTGCCATTGATGTATCCTTTCAAATAAAAGATATTTAACTAGTCTTCGTCTGAAGTTTCTTCAGCTTCAGTTGCTTCTTCAGCACCATCAGCTGCAGCATTCTTAGTCATTTCAGCTTCTACGTCAGCGTTATTGTCATCTTGACCTTGCTTACCTTCAATAACAGCATCTGCCATTGCGCCTGAAATTAAGCGAATAGCACGAATAGCGTCATCGTTTGAAGGAATAACAACATCTACTGGATCTGGATCAGTGTTAGTGTCAACCATTGCAACAACTGGAATACCAAGAATGTTTGCTTCGTGAACAGCAATCTTTTCCTTCTTAGGATCAACAACAAACATTACGTCTGGGATTCTAGGCATGTCTTCAATACCACCTAAGAATCTTTCAAGCTTATCCTTTTCCTTAGTTAATAAAGATGCTTCCTTCTTTGGTAATACTTCAAAAGTACCATCTTCTGACATCTTCTTAAGGTCCTTTAATCTTTGAACACGACTTTGAATAGTCTTCCAGTTAGTTAAAGTACCACCAAGCCAACGTTGGTTAATGTAGTATTGACCAGCACGAGTTGCTTCTTCAGCAATTGAGTCTTGAGCTTGTTTCTTAGTACCTACAAAAAGAATTACACCACCGTCTTGAGCAACTGCTCTAACGAATGAGTATGCGTCATCCAACATCTTGATTGTCTTTTGCAAATCAATGATGTAGATACCATTTCTTTGAGTAAAGATGTAAGGAGCCATTTTTGGATCCCATCTTCTAGTTTGGTGACCGAAGTGGACACCAGCTTCAAGTAATTGTTTCATTGAAACTACTGACATAATTAACTTCCTCCTATGGTTTTATACCTCTCAAGCGATCATTTCAACGTTTCACCAGTGTGTGGCACCAAAACGTTGATCACTCTTGATGTTTCTTACTTGTGTGTTTAACACACAAGTAAAATAATACTAAATTTAGGCTTAAGAATCAAGGCTAAAAATCAACTGATCGTTCACGCAAAAAATTTTCCTTCCACTGTCGTGTATGGTGCTTAAACCAATACTCTCTTTTCAATGCTAGTTGCTTATCTTGAAATTTTTCATGATAAATCATTTTGACAGGTCTTCTAGTCTTAGTATATTTTGCTCCTTTACCAGTGTTATGTGCAGTTAAACGTTTTTGTAGGTCATTTGTAAAACCACCATAAAAACTGCCGTCATTGCACAACAAAACATAAAAATAGTAACTTTTTCCTTCATCATGTTTTTGCCGCTCTTCATCAGTTTCACGAATTACTTTTTGAATCACAGGTAAAAAATCACCGTTTTCATCATGAACTTCAATCGCATCCCTCAAAACCAAGCCATCTGTTGCCGTGTGCTTAACAGCTTCAATAATAACTAAATTTGCATCATCTCCACGATGAGATACATACGGCTGTACAAATTTGATACTTAAATCGTGCTTTATGCAAAAATATGCAATTTCGTTAAGACGTTCAGGTCGATGTACCATATACATTTTTCCCTTCATCTTAAGAAGATCACTGGCAACCATAATTATTTCTTCTAAGTTAATTAACAATTCATGACGTGCAATTGCTTTTTTAGGATCAGGATTTACTTTATGATTCTTTGCCACTTTAAAATATGGTGGATTAACCACAACTACATCATAAGAATCTTTACGTAAAAATTTAGGTGCATCCTTAACATTTTTTTGATGAACTTGAATACGGTTTTCCATTTGATTTAATTCAACCGATCGCCTAGCTTGTGAAGCAGCTTCATCTTGAATTTCAATTGCATCATACTTAGCTCGATTAAAATATGCCATATAAATTGTTGCAGCGCAGTTTCCTGCGCAGAGATCAGCAACTTTCGAACTATCTTTAATTGATTCTTTAGCTTCTGCCGCCAGTAATAATGTGTCTAACGAAAAGCTAAAGGCATCTTTGTCCTGAACAATTTTAAGATTATCGCTATACATATAATCAATTCGTTCATTTTTTGACAAATTTACCATAAAAATTTCTTCCTCTCCTCAAGCTCTGTTATAATATTTTACATCATTGGAGGAAATAATGTTTTATCATATCATTCGACCAATTGCCCGCTTTATTGTCTGGCTACTAAATGGGCATTTACATGTTAATCATAAAGAACGTATCCCAGATGGGAATTATATTTTGGCAGCTCCGCATCGCACGTGGTGGGAACCGATTTTGTTTGCTTTAGCTGCAAGTCCAAAAGAATTCATGTTTATGACAAAAATTGAATTATTTAAATATCCTGTTTTAAATTTCATTTTAAAGCATGCACATGCCTTTCCAGTTGACCGTAAAAATCCTGGTCCATCTGCTCTAAAGACACCTATCAAGGGACTAAAAAATGGGAATTATTCATTAATTATCTTTCCATCTGGAACCAGACATTCCGCCGAACTAAAAGGCGGAACTATTGCAATTGCAAAGCTATCCGGTAAGCCAATTGTTCCCGTTGTTTATCAAGGTCCTCTGACCTTTACAGGACTTCTAAAGAGAAAACCACTTGAGGTTTGCTTTGGCGACCCTATTCAAGTTGATCGAAAAATCAAACTAACACATGAAAATGAAGCAATGTTAGATAATCAGCTTAAAGAAGCTTGGAATAAGATTGATCAAGAACAGAATCCTAATTTTCATTATCAACCAAAGTAAAAACAGACAAAATGAAAAGATTAAACTTTAATAAGTTTAATCTTTTTTTGTAGTGTTAAAATAATTACGACTGTAATTGAATGGAGGAAGTCAAAAAATTGTTAGAGAAAACATTTTATAAAATGATGTTAAGTAAGTCTTTTCCTTTCCCAGTGAAAGTAACCTATTGGGATGGTAAGAGTGAAGTTTATGGCAATGGCAACCCAAACATTGAAATCATTTTTAATGAAAAAATTCCAGTTAATGAAATCACCCGTAATGCTTCATTAGCACTCGGCGAAGCATACATGGATAAAAAGATTGAAATCAAGGGCAGTATACAGGAACTTATCCTTGGAGCTTATGAAAGCCCAAACAGTTTTATGCGGTCTAGTAAATTCCGCAAATTTATGCCTAAGCAAAATCATACTGAACAACAGAGTGAAAAAGACGTTCAAAGTCACTATGATATCGGTAATGATTTCTATAAGTTGTGGCTTGACCCTACGATGACCTACTCATGTGCATACTTCAAGGAAGGCAATCAAGACGACCTTGAAAAGGCTCAAATTGATAAAATTAATCACATTCTTGATAAACTACATCCACAAAAAGGTAAAACTCTTTTAGATATAGGTTGTGGCTGGGGAACGCTTATGTTGACTGCAGCCAAAGAATATGATCTTAAGGTTACTGGTGTAACTTTAAGCGAAGAACAATATAAACTTGTTCAAAAGAAAATTTACGATGAAAATCTACAGGATCAGGTAGAAGTTAAGCTAGAAGACTATCGCGAACTTGGCGATCAACAATGGGATTACATTACTTCAGTTGGCATGTTTGAGCATGTTGGTAAAGAAAATCTTGGTCAGTATTTTAATGACGTTGCAAAATACCTTAAAAAAGACGGCGTTGCCCTAATCCACGGAATTACCCGCCAACAAGGTGGCGCTAGCAATGCTTGGATTGATAAGTACATTTTCCCAGGTGGCTATATCCCAGGACTAGATGAAAATGTTCATCATATTGTCGAAAATGGTATGCAAATTGATGACATGGAAATGTTAAGACGCCATTATCAACGAACAATTGAAATTTGGGATAAAAACTTTAACAATCATCGTGATGTTATTCAGAAAAACATGGGTGAGCGCTTCACTAGAATGTGGGATCTTTATTTACAAGCATGTGCTGCCTCCTTTGAATCAGGAAATATTGACGTAGTTCAATATCTCCTAACCAAAGGGCCGTCTGGTAAAAACTTACCAATGACTCGTGATTACATGCTTAAAAATTAAAACAAACGAGCTATAACTCAATTTTTAAAAGATTAGTTACGTATTTAATCGTAACTAATCTTTTTTATTTTCAACTAGAATTTTTTGACCAAATTAAAAACAACCTCCGAATTCAATAATGATATCGAAAGTTGCTTTATAAACTTATTTAACTTTTATATTGTTACATCTTAAAGATTTTGCCAGGGTTAACCACTTCATTAGGATCAAACAACTTCTTAACTTGACGTAAAAGCTCAGTGTAGTCGTGACCATAAAAATCTTCATAGTAACCAGCGCGAGCATAACCAATACCGTGTTCGCCGGACATATTACCATCAAGTGATTTAGCTGTCTTGTATAATTCAGAAATTACTTTATCACTTGTCTTAGCGTATTCTTCATCAGACATGTCGTCAGAGCAAAGATAAATATGTAGGTTTCCATCGCCAGCATGTCCAAAGTTTGGAATTCTAATATTCAATTCGTTTTCAAGCTCTTCAATACGATCTAAAACCTCTGGAATGTGGTTAATCGGAACACAGACATCGATTTCATCCATCTTTGGAGTTGACTTTTGAATTGCAAGAAGTAATTCTTCACGACATTTCCAAATTTTCTTAGCTTCTTCAGAATCGGCACTTAAGATAACTGCATCTTCAGCTTTAAATTCTTTTACAGCTTCCAATGCTTGTTTCAGTTCTGCTTGCCACTCTTCTTCAGTAAATGAATCAAGGCCCATGATAATAAAACCATCACCATTTTTAATTGGGAATTTATCGTCTGCGTATTTTTCCCATAAGTTAATCACTTTACGTCCCATGAATTCAACTGTAGTTGGAACAACACCGGAAGCAAGAATTGCTGGAACTGATCTAATTGCATCATTCAAAGTTGGGAAAGGAATAATTGCATTAATTGATTTGCGTGGCTTTGGATACAATCTCAATGTAACTTCAGTAACAACGCCAAGCGTACCTTCTGAACCAATAATCAAATCTTTTAGAGAATAACCTGATGAAGATTTAACTGCTTTAGAGCCAAACTTATACAATTTTCCGTTAGTTAAAACAACCTTCAATTCGCGGATGTGCTCTCTTGTAACACCATACTTGATTGCTTTTAAACCACCGGCATTTGTATCAACATTACCACCGATTGTAGCCCAGTGCATAGCAGGTGCAGGCATATAAGTAAATGGCTTATCAGCAAGATATTCTTCAATATCCTTTAATCTGATTCCGGCTTGAACTGTCATAGTTAACCCATCCGGATCATATTCTAAAATACGGTTCATTTTAACCATATCGAGTGAGATACCACCATCAACAGATAAATTGGCACCCATTAACCCAGTTGAATTACCTCGTGGTACCAAAGGAATATGATGATCACTCGCATATTTAACAACATTTTCTACTTCTTGATTAGTAACTGGTTGAATTACTAATTCTGGCATTGCTGTTACTGTTCTAAATTGGTCATGATCCCAATGTTTAGTTGGCTCTGTAACAAAACGTTCAGGTTCTGAAATAAATTTACGTAAATTTTCACGATCAGTATCATTAATTTGATGGTATTCCATTTCAAACTTCCTATTTCTAAAACATAAATATTTTTAATTGTTATTATAATTAATTTACATCTTTGTGTAACCGCTGTCAACAATTGGTGTAAAAGAAAAGCACGGGATAATTAAATAACCCGTGCATAAACTTAATTTTGACTGTTTTGCAACTTATATAAGTTGTAGTAATAACCTTTTTGAGTTAATAATTGTTCATGATTTCCATGTTCAACTATTTTACCATCGTTTAAAACGATAATTTGATCAGCATCAACAATTGTCGACAATCGGTGTGCAATGGCCAAAGTAGTTCGGCCTTTTCTTAAACTCTTTAAGGCAGTTTGAATTAATGTTTCAGTTTCAGTATCAACGTTAGCCGTTGCTTCATCAAGAACTAAAATTTTCGGATCAGTGACTAAAGTACGAGCAAAGGAAATCAGTTGTCGTTGTCCCTGACTGAACTCGCTACCGCCTTCACCAACCTTGGCATGATATTTACCAGGTAGATTTTCGATAAAGCCGTCTGCTTGAACAGTTTTAGCTGCATCCTTAATTTCTTCATCAGTGATATTTTTATTATAAAGTCTAATATTAGAATTGACATCACCATAAAACATGAATGGTTCCTGTAAAACTAGACCCAGTTTTTTGCGAAGCTCTTCTTTTGGATACTTCTTTATATCTACACCATCAATTAGTACTTGCCCCTTATAGAATTCATAAAAACGCATCATTACGTTGATAATTGAACTCTTACCGGAACCAGTGTGTCCAACAATTCCCAAGGTTTCACCTGGATTAACAGTAAAAGAAATATCATGCAATATTTCATTTTTACCATCATATGAAAAGCTTACGTGCTTAAATTCAATTTTACCTTTAGTAATTGTTAAGCCTTTTTCAGCTTGCTGCTCAGGTTCAAAGTCTGTATTGTCAAGAATTCTAAAGATTCTCTTTCCTGCAACAATTCCATCTTGAAAGAAGGTCATTTGATCCATCATATTAGCAATTGGATTGAAGAATTGCGAGATATATTGTGAAAATGCATAAACCACACCTGCAGGAACAAAAGTCTCACGTAGTGGAAAACCAAAGTACATCAGGGTTAAAGCAAGTGCTATCGAGTAAAGCATACTCGTTAACGGTGATAAAAGTAATGAATTAAGGTTTATCATACTAAAACGCGTCTTCATTAAAGAAGTGTTTTCATGTTCAAAATTATCAGTCATCCGCTTTTCTTGTTTGAATTGCTGAATTAAAGAAACCCCTTCAATTGATTCGTTTAAATTCGTATTAATGCGACTTAAGCGCTCGCGATAATTTCGGTATAACTTTGAACTTCTCTTAGAATATTGCCAAATAATTAGCAATAAAATGGGTAAAAATGCCAAAACAATTAAGCCCGCATAAAAGTTAGTCGTAAACATCGCTACTAAAGCAGAAATGATTGAGAAAAAGGACATGACAACACTTGAAAGTACCACTAAAAAGTTACTTAAAGTCATTGTATCGTTAGTAACGCGCGAAACGATTGAACCAGCTGGAGTTTGATCAAAATAGCGCATTCCCAACCTTTGTAATTGCTTATATAGTGCTGAACGTAAACTTTCAAGCGATTTTTCAGAACCTAAAGCAAAAAAGTACTCGTAAGTAAACTGCAAAACCGCTTTGATAACTGAACCAAAAGCATATAAGAAACCAGCAAATAAGATGACCTGGGTTGTTACACTCTCTTTGACTAAGTAATTGTCCAAAAAGAACTGCAGTCCGTATGGCAAAAGCATGTTGATTACACTAACCAAAAATGCCCCGATACCTGCAATAATCATTTCATTTTTAAACCGCATTACAAAACGCATTAAACGCTTGAAGATACTGATTTGTTCTTTTACAGGTATTTCCTTTGACCAAACAGATTCATAATTACTTTGTTCGTCCATCCTATTCACCTACCTTTGCTTCTAATTCTTGGCGTTGCCACATGTCTGCATACCAGCCATTTCCTGCTAAAAGCTGATCATGTGTTCCTCTTTCAACAATTTGACCGTCCTTTAGAACCAAAATTAAATCGGCATTCATAACTGAGGTCAGTCTGTGCGTAGCAATTAAAGTAGTTTTACCTTCACGCTCTTTACTTAGTGATTTCAAAATTGCCATCTCAGTTTTTGCGTCAACAGCAGATAATGCATCGTCTAGGACTAAAATTTGGCTTTGCTTCAATAAGGCCCGTGCAATTGACATTCTTTGCTTCTGTCCACCAGAAAGAGAAACACCATTTTCACCAACAAGAGTGTTATAACCACCAGGCATTTGCAAAATATCATTGTGCAAATCACTCTTTTTAGCGGCTGACTCAATCGCACTCTCATCTGAATTTGCATCTGAAAAAGCAATATTCTTTTGAATACTGGTTGAGAAAAGATAATTATCTTGCGGAACATATGAAATCTGACGCAATAAAACATTTAATGGTATTTCTCTAATGTCATGACCATTTAATGTGATTTTCCCATCATATTTATCAAATTCGCGCAGCAATAGCTGAATGATTGTAGTTTTACCTGCTCCAACCTTCCCAACTAGTCCAAGTGTCTGCCCTGTTTTTAGAGTGAAATCAATATTATGCAGCACAGGAATTTGTGGCTCATCAGGATAAGCAAAGGATTTTACTTGGTATTTCAAATCACCTGCAATATCTTGAGCCTGAAGGCTTTGATCAGCATGTTGATCGGTAATTTCAGGTTTTTCATCGAGTAGTTTTTCAACTCGATCATAGCTTGCGCTACCTCGCTCAAGGATATTAAATAGGTAACCAATTGCAAACATAGGCCAAACCATATTCCCGATATAGGCAATAAATGATACAAGTTGCCCAATTGATAAAGCCTTGTGACTAACCAACAATCCACCATAAATAATAGTTATTGTATAGGTCAGTCCAATAAGAAGCGTTCCCAATGGGTCAAATAATGAATCCCACTTAAAGACACGCTTATTGATTTTAATCGTATCATTAACCATGTCATTGAAGGCTTCAGTATCTTCTTTTCCTTGACCAAAGGTTTTTAGGACCTTAATCCCGGAAATCGATTCCTGAGTTTTATTGTTTAAACGAGAAAAAGCAGCCTGAGATTCATCAAACGCACCGTATAGCTGATCGCCTAATTTCCATGCCCCCCAAGCAAGAAATGGTAATGGAATAAGTGCAACGATTGTTAACCGCCAATCAACAAATACTATCATTGCGACCATTGTTGTTACACTCATCAAAAGTGAATCAACTAATGTCAATACACCTTCACCCGCAACTTCCTGAATCGCTGAAACATCATTAGTGGCGTGTGCCATTAGGTCACCTGTTCTATGGCGTTGATAGAATGTACGATCCATTTCCATAAAGTGCTCAAACAGTTTAGAGCGCATTTGCAATTCTAATTCGGCTGCACCACCCCAAATTTGACGACGCCAAAAATAGCGGAAAGCATATAAAACTAACGCAGCTAGTACAATGGCTAAGATTAAAGTCGCATATTCTTGCCAAGAAATATGACCTTTATCTAATTGATCAGCCATTAAACCCAAAATTCTTGGTGGTACTAAGTTAATTATTGAAGTTAGTGCTAGAAAAGCAACACCGATTAAATAGCGTTTCTTTTCCTTTTTAAAAAACCAGCCTAACTTAAAAAATATACCCATTTTTCACCTGTCTTTCAAAATAAAAAGGCGGAAGAAATAATCCTCCGTCTGATGTCAATCTAGTTAAGATTTTATTTTTGATGTTTCATCATGTTCATCACTTGGTTTACCTTTTTAGCAGAAGGTTTTTGACCCATTTGTGACATCATGGCAACAATCATATCTTCACTGATTGGTGGATTATCTTTAAAATATTTCTTCATGTATGCTCTAGCACCATAAAATCCGCCAACAAGACCTATTAGCAGCGCTACAATAATTAATACAATTGCTAATCCTAAATTCATAAAATAATCACCTCAATTTGTCCAATAGTTATATCTTACCTAAAAAATAAGTAAATTAAAAGCTATAAATCAGTCTTTTCTCAAGCCTTTCTTACGCTGTGCCTTTTTTGCTTTTTCGGAAGTTACTTCTTTACCATTTTTATCTACGATAACCAAGTCTTCGACGTCTTGTTTAAAGCCAGCACGGAAATTTCTGATAAATTCTTTGTGAAGCTTTTGTCGCTCCTCTTCTTCTTCTTTTGTTAACCCCTGAGCTTCTTTCTTATGGTATAACTCATTGATTCTATCTGTTAGTTTTTTTTCTTGTTCTTCAGTTAATCTTTGTTCATTATTTTCAGTCATTTTTGCACCTCTCATTTGTAAAAGTCTACCTTACTTTTTGGATAAAAAAAAGAATAATTATTTAGAACGCCTGTTTGTATTAGGCAACATTATTTGTTAGAATGTAGTTAATACAAAGAATTAACTAACGAATGGGAGAAAAAAATGACCAATAAGCAAAGTTCTAAGCAACTACAAATTCTTCGTTATATATATGATACCGTTGAAAAACGCGGATTCCCTCCCACTGTTAGAGAAATTTGCCAAGGAGTTGAACTCTCATCAACTTCTACAGTTCACGGTCATCTTTCTAGATTAGAAAGAAAAGGCTTAATTGTTAAGGACGCAACTAAACCTCGAGCACTAGAAATAACAGAAGAAGGCAAAAAGGCACTTGGTGTCAAGCCTACTGATATTCCAGTTGTTGGTGATGTCACAGCAGGTCAGCCTATTTTAGCCGTTGAAGATATTGAAGATTATTTCCCACTTCCCCCTGATTTAGCTAATGATGCTGGCGACTTATTCATGCTACGAGTTCACGGTGAAAGCATGATTAACGCTGGTATTTTAAACGGAGACAATGTGATTGTCCGTAAACAAAGCTCTGCTACTAACGGTGAGATTGTTGTTGCAATGACCGATGAAAATGAAGCAACCGTCAAGCGGTTCTATAAAGAAAAAGATCATTACCGTTTACAGCCAGAAAATGATACTATGGCACCAATACTCTTGAACAGCGTTCATATCTTAGGTAAAGTGGTTGGCTTATATCGAAACAACATTATTTAGAAACTATTTATTACACCATTGAAATTTACGAACTAGTTTTATTCGGAATTCAATGGTTTTTTTCTACATTTTTGAGTCACATCTAAATAAAGCAGAAATGCAAAATTTGTCCTTTTATCTTTCCACAGCAATTATTAAAATGTAATTCACAAATTTTTGAAGTTATTTCGGTATTGAATGCTGTTATATCAATATTTGTTTTAAACTTTGTGAAATACAGCATGGTTTCACATCAGTTTCACACTTCCATTTTTTCACAAAGTTGGAAATTAAATGTTGGCTATAATATTTGCTGCTAAATTGATGGCTTTTTCACGAGCATCACTGCCCCAACCTCTTTCGTCATGATTTTCTAAGTCTTTGAGAGAATCTGCTGTAAATAATATTTGTGCAAAATCTACCCCTCTAAATTGTGCACACGCAGCCATTGCTGCACATTCCATCTCTACACAAGAGGCCCCCAGTTCTTTGGCCTGCTTTACTTTCTTGACAGTTTCCCTAAAGAAACCATCAGTTGTCCAGGTAGTTACTTCTTCAACTTTAAAGCCTTCTTGATTCAGTAACTTTTTTGTCTTTGTTAGAAACCTTGAGTTTAAATCAATATATGTTCCTGGTTTCATATAATGAAAGGATGTACCGTCATCTCTAATAGCTCTTGTAGGTAGTAGAAAATAGTTCTCTGGTAAATCAACTAAGCAGCCTGCTGATCCTATTGCTAAAATCTGTTTAACACCATAACTTATTAGCCAATCTAATAGCTCTACAGCAGCTGCAGCACCTATTTTTGCCTGACAAAAAGTAATTTTTTGTCCATCTAAATCAACCTCATATATTGGGGTTTCTCCTTCAAAGCAGTCAAAGAACCCAAGCTTTTTATGAGGATAACGAGCCAAAAAATCACTGATTACATCAGGAGTTAAGAATGCGAACAGCAGCTTGGGCTGAAAATGAAAGTGATTAATTTCTTTTTCGTGATCTCGTTCTAAAACAGCCCGCGGTTCAGGATCAAAATTTAACAAAAATGGTTCTTTCATAGTTCTTTTCCTCATTAAAAATATTTTAATAAATATTTTAACATAAACAAAAAAGAGAATCACTCCATTGCGGAGTGATTCTCTTTTACTTAAACGTGAATTAACGACGCTTTTCTGCGATTCTTGCAGATTTACCATGACGTTCACGTAAGTAGTAAAGCTTAGCACGACGTACACGACCGTGACGTAATACTTCAATCTTAGCTACTCGAGGGTCATTTACTGGGAAGGTACGTTCAACACCAACACCGGAAGCAATCTTACGAACAGTATAAGTTGCAGCAATACCTGCACCCTTACGTTTGATTACAACACCTTCGAACATCTGAATACGTTCGTGAGAACCTTCAACAACACGTACGTGAACACGAACAGTGTCACCAGCACGGAAGTCAGGAATATCATCACGTAATTGTTCTTTAGTTAATTCTTGAATTAATGGATCCATATTTTTCTCCTTCTTCGGCATTCATCAACGATTATCTACGCCAGCGGAACACCCATAACTATTAGTACATTACAATTGCACCTTTGTTATCTTAGCAAAGAAAGCTTGTAAAATCAAGCTCTTGTGTCTTCTTGTTTAATCTCTTCTAACATGGTTTTTTCTTGAGAACTAAGTTCATAATTTTCCAGTAAATCAGGCCGATACAAATACGTTGCTCGTAGCGACTCTTTATGACGCCATTCTTCAATTTTTTGATGATTACCTGAAGTCAAAACAGCTGGGACCTTCATCCCTTCAAAATCTTCTGGTCGAGTATACTGCGGGTATTCTAATAAGCCATGTGCAAAGCTTTCTTCAACTGGAGAGGCTGCGTTACCTAAAATACCAGGTAATAGCCGTACAGTTGCGTCAACCATACTCATCGTTGGTAATTCTCCACCAGTTAAAACATAATCTCCAATTGAAACAGTTTCATCCGCTAAATCATAAACACGCTGATCAAAACCCTCATAATGGCCACAAATAAAAGTTAAATTATCTTCTTTTGACCATTCCTGTGCCATTTTCTGATTGAAAGTCTTTCCTTGTGGTGCCGTAATAATCACTTTACCTTTATTGGCAAGTGAATCAAGTGCCTTTTTAATTGGCATAATTTGTAAGACCATGCCTGCGCCGCCGCCGTATGGCGTGTCATCAACATGATGATGAACATCAGAAGTAAAGTCACGAAAGTTAACTAAATTTAATTCCCATTTACCGTCTTCAAGACCACGGCCAAGCATTGAAGTTGTTAAAGGAGTGAACATATCCGGAAAAAGTGTCAGAATATTAACTTTCATCTCGCAAACCCTCCAATAGTTCTACATAAACTTTTTTAGCATTGACATCGACCTTTTTGACAACATCATCAATATAAGGAATTAAATACTCGTTGCCTGAATCTTCAGTAACTTCCCAAACGTCATTGGCTCCTGGGGTTTCAATTCCAGTGATTTTTCCCAAATCACTACCATCTTGATTATCAATAACCGAACACCCTAAAATGTCACGGTAATAATAGTAGCCTTGTGGCAGTTCATGCTGTTCAGTCTCACTAACAACCAAGATTTTTCCCTTGAGTAATTCTGCTTGCTCAATTTGATTGATCTCTTCAAATTGAATAAGCCAAAATTGTTTAAACGGTCTGCTACTCTTAATTGTTAATTCCGTTTGCAGATCATCTTTCAGTGATAACTTGCTCCCGGGAGCAAACCGTTCATCTGGAAAATCGGTAATTTGCGTTACTTTGACTTCTCCAGTTAAACCATGTGTCGTCAATATGCGCGCAACGTCATAAAACTGCATCTTTTCTCCTAAATTTAAACCAAGAAAAAAGTTTGAAGCAAACTACTCCAAACTTTTTCTAACAAATTCAATTATTTGTTGAATTTTGATTCGTGCAACTTCTTCATTAAGCCAGCGCTTGAAAGAAGTGAACGTACAGTATCTGAAGGTTGTGCACCCTTCTTCAACCATTCAAAAATCTTGTCTTCATCAAGCTTCAATTCCTTAGGTTCTGAAACTGGATTGTAGTAGCCTACTTCTTCAATAAAACGACCATCACGTGGCATTCTTGAATCTGCAACAACTATTCTGTAGAAAGGTTTTCTTTTGGCACCCATACGGCGCATACGAATTTTTACTGACATAAATTAATATCCTCCTAAAACTTACGAGTAATAATATAGCATGTTTTTTTGGGGGTGTAAAGCTTTTTCCCTTAACAGGTAAAAACTAAGAATGATAACGCTTGACCTTCATTCGCTTCTTCTTATTTTTCTTAAATTTCTTACCCATTCTTCTCATTGCAATTCTTCCCATTGGTGAATCCATACCAGGAATATTCTCCATTCCTTTTAAATTCCCTTTGGTTATCTTACTCATCATGTCACGAGCTTGCTTAAACTGCTTAATCATTCGATTAACTTCAACAATCGGTCTACCAGATCCAGCAGCAATTCTCCTTCTGCGACTTGGATTTAGCAATTCAGGATTTTCACGCTCTTCTTCTGTCATTGAAGAAATAATTGCTTTAACATAGACGATTTGCTTTTTATCAAAATTGACATTTTTTAGCTGAGGGTTGTTAGCCATTCCAGGAATCATCTTAACAATTTGGTCAAGTGGTCCCATCTTTTCAACTTGTTCAAGCTGATCAACGAAGTCATTAAAGTCGAAGGTATTCTCCTTCATCTTTTCTGCTACTTCTTCAGCTTTTTTGGCATCGTAATCTTGCTGAGCTTTTTCAATTAGAGTCAGCATGTCACCCATGCCCAAGATTCTGGAGGCCATCCGATCAGGATGGAATTGTTCAAGGTCAGTTAATTTTTCACCTTGCCCAGTATAAATAATTGGCTTTCCAGTCACAGCTCTAATTGATAAAGCTGCACCACCTCGAGTATCACCATCTAATTTGGTCAAAATGACGCCGGTAATGTCTAAGCGACTATCAAACCCCTTTGCTACATCTGTTGCTGCCTGACCAGTCATTGCATCAACTACAAGCAAAATATTATCTGGATGTGCAATTGCTTTAACTTGCTCAAGCTCTTCCATCAATGGTTCGTCAATTTCTAGTCGACCAGCCGTATCGATAATGACATAGTCATTTTTATTTTGATCAGCCTGTTGCAGACCGTTTTTTACAATTTGCGCAACGTCTTTTTCATCCCGCTGACTATAAACCGGAACCTTTAATTGATCACCTATTTGTTCAAGCTGATCAATTGCGGCAGGTCGGTAGATATCGCCCGCAATCAATAAAGGACGGGCTTTTTCTTTTTCAATCAAGCGATTAGCTAGCTTACCAACAGTTGTCGTTTTACCGGTACCTTGCAAACCAACCATCATAATAATAGTAGGAATGTGCTTAGATTTGTTAAGTGTTGTAGCACTCTCGCCCATCATCTTAGTCAATTCATCATTAACAATTTTAATGACTTGTTGACCCGGATTTAAGCTTTCTTGAACCTCTTTTCCTAAGGCTTCTTGCTTAATCTTTTTAATAAAGTCTTTGACAACTTTAAAGTTAACATCCGCTTCGAGTAAAGCTAGTCTGATTTCACGACTGGCATTATTGATGTCCTCTTCAGAAATTTTACCCTTACCAGATAAATTGCGTAGAGCTTTTTGAATTCTTTCACTTAGATTCTCAAACGCCATGAATTATTCTCCCCTCATCTTGTGCAATAACTCGTTAATATCATTTAAAGCTTGATTTTGCTGCTTTTCTTTAATTGCAATGGAAATTTGACCTAGCTTCTCTTCAATTTCATTATAGTCTTTTTGCATATGCAGTTTTTCCTCATAATTGACTAGCAGAGTGCGGCAACGCCGTAAGTTATCATAAACCGCTTGCCGTGAAACTTGATGATTCAGAGCAATTTCACCCAAAGAAAGATCATTATAATAATAATCTTCAAAATAACTTTGCTGGTTTTTAGTCAATAATTTTCCATAATAGGCGTATAAATCACCTAGGACTTCATTTTTTGTTAGTTCATCCATTGCGTTCACCTTGAACCAGTATAGCAAAAATGCGCGTACTTGACGATCTAGAAAGATGAGTTTACCTAAAAAATCCAATTAAAGTTTCTTGCATTCAAAGATAATAGCTTGTATCATTACGGTGCTATTTTGTCTAAAAGGTAAGAATACACTAATGACAAGCTTTTGCTTGTTAAATTTAACATAACACTAAGGAGATTTTTGTTTGAACTTTTGGAAAAAAATGAATCGGAAAGAAAATCCGGCCATTTATCAAGAAAAAGATGGTCACTTAATCCGCACATTAAAAGTCCGAGATTTTTTAGCTTTAGGTGTTGGAACAATTGTTTCAACCTCAATTTTCACCCTGCCTGGTGAAGTTGCTGCCCTGCACGCTGGTCCTGCTGTCGCGATTTCCTGTGTAATTGCTTCAATCGTTGCTGGTTTGGTTGCATTTGCCTACGCTGAAATGGCAGCAGCAATGCCATTCGCAGGCTCAGTTTATTCATGGATTAATGTTATCTTCGGCGAATTCTGGGGCTGGATTTCTGGCTGGGCACTACTTGCTGAATATCTTATTGGAATGGCCTTTATCGCCTCTGGGCTTTCAGCCAATTTCCGCGCTTTAATTGCTCCACTTGGGTGGCAACTACCAAATGCGTTAGCTAACCCTTTAGGAGTAAACGGCGGCTTCTTTGATCTCATTGCCTTAATTGCGATTACACTAGCTGCTCTGATTGTTAGTTGCGGTGTATCTAAAGCTTCAAAAATTGAAAATGTTTTAGTTGTAACAAAAGTTCTGGCAATCCTTTTATTTGTTGTTGTTGGTCTAACCGCAGTACAAAAAGTTAATTTCATTCCCTTCGTTCCTTCATACCGGCCTACTAGCCATGGTGCTTTTGGTGGTTGGCAAGGAATATATGCAGGCGTTTCAATGATTTACATTTCTTTTTTAGGTTTTGACACAATCGCTTCAAATTCAGCTGAAGCAGTTAATCCGCAAAAGACAATGCCGCGTGGAATTATCGGTTCCTTGCTTATTTCAGTTGCATTATTTGTTGCTGTTAGTCTAGTTCTAGTAGGAATGGTACCTTATCAACAATATCTTAATTCAGCAGAACCAGTTGGCTATGCATTAAGGCAAACGGGTCATGGAATGGTCGCAGTAATTGTCCAATCTGTCGCAGTTTTAGGCATGTTTACTGCTTTAATTGGCCTTTGCTTGGCTAGTTCACGTTTGATATATTCGTTTGGTCGTGATGGGATGCTACCTAAAAAATTAGGAAAATTATCGGCTTCTCGTCGTCCAACATGTTCGCTATGGACAGTTGCAATTATTGCTATCTTTATTTCTGCCTTCATACCGTTTACCTTTTTAACGCAATTGGTATCTGCAGGAACTTTAATTGCCTTTATGTTCGTTTCAATCGGAATTTATCGCTTACGTCCGCGTGAAGGAAAAGATATTACTGATCCAGCCTTTAAAATGCCATGGTATCCGGTTTTACCGTTCTTAGCATTTTTGGGATCTTTCGCCGTTTTCTGGGGATTAGACATGCAAGCTAAAAAATACATGTTCTTCTGGACCATTATTGGGCTTATTATTTATTGCTTTTACGGAATCAGACACTCAACGATGGATAAACGAAATTAAATAGCATTAAAAAACCTCCTAGTAAAAACTAGGAGGTTTTTTCACTTATCTCTAAAAGTGACTTATAGATTAGCATCCATATTAAAGGTTAGCTTAGACATATTGATAGAATCAATCATCATTTGTGCCCATAATTTTTCTGAACGTTTTCTAGTATATGCAACGGTCTCTTGATTTGCCTTCGTTAAGTAAGCAGTCAATTCAGCTCCAGATTTTTCACCGGCACCTTCAATAACGTCATGTACACGGTGACGATAGTATTGGTTCAGTTCATTCAAGTAATCAGTATCTAACTGAACAAATTGTGGGTAATGACTCTCTACCAACGCTGCAAGTGACTTGTAGTACCACCAAGCGTCATCCATATTGTAATCCATTGAAGTATTGTTATATGAAGGATCAGTATCATTCATATTAGCAAAAAATGGAACAAATGGCGTGAATGTTGGTCCACCAATACAAAGCCACATTACAGCAGCCTTGTCGTCTGGCACATCATTTCTTATTTGTAAGATATGCGCATTTTGAGTACGATTAAGTCCAATTGGACGGAAGCGGTGCTTTTCTTCTTCAGTGCCCTTGCCAAAAGGATCATATGGAGTGTTTTGATAATGACTACCTAAAACAAATTCGATATCTTCACGAGTGATTTTTTTAGCAGCACGTCTAATAAATGGCAAATCACCGTCTGTTGGATCTTGTTCAATCTCTGGATTAAAGTACTTTTGACCATACCAAACACGGTTAGTGTTGTAAAAACGATCTTGTTGACTGTAAGTACCAAAAATATGGCGGAAGTTCCAGCCTTCATGATCGACATTCAAATGATGTTCCTCAACAAACTCGCGAATACCGTCACTCCACATGAAGTTGTCAGTATCTTCAAAATCAACTTGCTCAATTGAAACACGATTAGCTGCTACAGCATATGCATCATCTGGTATACGTTCAGCTACCCAATGATGACCGGTAACTATTTCCATGTACCAAATTTCGTCTTTATCACCAAACAGAACAGAGTTTCCAGCTGGTGAACCATATTTAGCAATTAATTTTCCTAAGTACTCAACACCGTTTCTAGCGGAATGAATGTATGGCAAAACAACTGTCTGCATACAATCTTCATCAAGACCATCTTTTACAAGGGGATCATAGGCCAATGCACGTTCATTACCATAAGTTGATTCAGTACATGACATTGCAACATTTTCTTGATTAATTCCACTTTCATCGTAGTAACCACGATTTTTATAATCAACATTAGGAACTGCTGGAACTGCTTGAGCATCTTCTGGCAAATCCATTTCAAATTTGTTTAGCCAAGACTTAATTTTACGGCCCTTTTCACCTTTTGCGGCAGGTTCGATAATGAACTTCTGTGGTGTAATTGGACGAAAAGTATCATCGTTTCGGCAGATCATAGTCGAACCGTCAACAGAAGCATTTTTACCTACTAAAATTGTGGTACATGCGCTATATTCTTTCATCAAGTATCTCCTCTTTTTGTTCTATCTTTCTATCTTAAACCAAATCGTGGAAAAGACCAACTGCATAGTCTGCGGCATCAAAATCGGCTAAATCACTTGCTTTTTCACCAAGACCAACCAATTTCACAGGTAATTTCATTTCGTTTCTAATTGCCAAGACAACCCCACCTTTAGAGGAACCATCTAATTTAGTCAAAACTAAACCCGTTAATTTAGTTGTTTTGTCAAAGTCTTTTGCTTGAAGTAATGCATTCTGGCCAGTTGAGCCATCTAAAACAAGCAACGTTTCTGTTGGTTCGTCAGGAGCTAATTTTTTAATTGTTCGCTCTATTTTTTCAAGCTCATTCATCAAGTTCTTTTTGTTTTGCAAGCGTCCAGCAGTGTCAACTAGCAAGTAATCAACTTGTTCGTCTATTGCTCTCTTAGTTGCATCATAAACTACCGAGGCTGGATCCGCTTGCTCCTTACTAGTAACAACTGGAACATCGACACGTTTGCCCCATTCAACTAATTGTTCAACTGCGCCAGCTCTAAAAGTATCTGCAGCAGCAAGTAAAACAGATTTACCTTCGTCTTTAAGACGTTTAGCTAATTTTCCAATTGTGGTAGTTTTACCAGCGCCATTAACACCAACGAAAAGATAGATATTAGTCTTGCCATCATCATGATGACTTAGTTTTTCGTTTTCACTGTCACCGTTTTGATCATATAGCTCAACCATTTTCTCAACAATAACTTTTTTAAGATCATCGCGAGATTTAGCTTTTTGTAGTTTAGCCTCATCCCTCAAAGCATCGGTTAACTGCTCTGCTGTCTCATAACCAACATCTGATTCAATCAACAGCTCTTCTAGATCATCAAAGAAATCTTCATCAACCGTTCTAAATTGAGCAAAAAAGCGATTCAAACGAGCACCAAAACCTTTGTTCGTCTTCTCTAATCCCTTTTCATATAACTCAGTTTGATTTTCAGATTGTTGATCTTCAGAACCCGTTTGATCCTCTACTTCATTTTCCTCATTATCTGTTGAGTCATAATCAACATCTTCTTGGGCAGTATCTTCTTTATCTTGTTCAGACTGCTCTTCTTCAACATCGTTAGATTGATTCGAAGAATCATCTTCCGTATTCTTTTCTGTTGTTTCAGCTTCTTCTATACTTTCATCTTGCTCTGCTTCTTCAACGTCAGCTGCTTTATCACCGTTTTCTTCTTCGGCTTTCTCGTCCTTTTTGGTTTCTTTATCTGTATTTTCATCTTCACCAAATAAAGATTTTTTTATCTTATCAAATAAACCCAAAGTTAATTCACCTCATCTTTTAGTTCTTTCAATGAAACCGAGAGTACTTGCGAAACCCCCGATTCCTGCATTACTACCCCATATAACTGATCCGCGCGTTCCATCGTTCCACGTCTATGCGTAATAACAATGAACTGAGTATGCATATCATATTCTTCCAAAAAGTTGGCAAACCTAGTTACGTTAGCATCATCAAGAGCGGCCTCAACCTCATCCAAAACGCAGAATGGAACAGGTTTGTATTTTAGCATCGCAAACAATAATGTAATCGCAGTTAAAGCACGTTCACCACCTGAAAGTAAACTTAAACGTTGTGACTTTTTACCAGGTGGCTCTGCCATGATTTCGATTCCAGTAGTTAACATATCGTCCGGATCAGTTAAAACAAGTTTAGCATTACCGCCACCAAAAACTACTGGAAACAGTTGACTAAAGCTCTCAGCAACTGCGGTAAATGTCGCTTCAAATCTTGAACTAACTTCTTGATCCAATTCGGCCATCGATTCGCGCAAATTGTCACGACCCTTGATTAAGTCATTTTGTTGATTGTTAAGGAAGTCGTACCGTTGCTTAACGTTCTCATACTCTTCAATTGACTTTAAATTAACTGGCCCAATATCTTCAAGTGACATTTTGTGTAATTTTACACTCTTTTGAAGTTGTTCACGGGTTTCTTGATTATTTGGACTTTGCGCCTGATTCAAAGCAGCTTCAAAACTCAAAGAATAATCTTTACTTAATTGGTCAAGTCGTTGATCAATTTGACTAGTTAGACGAGCAATCTTAACTGAGAAATCTTCTTGTTCACTTGCTGCATCTTTGCGCAAATCATAGTTTCTACTTGCCACTTGATCGAGCTGATTAATCTTAGCATCAAATTGTCCCAGCTTTGAACTAAGATTATTTAAACTAGTTTGTAATTCTTCTTTTTCAATAGAGCCTTGCTTAATTTCTTCATCCATTTGCTTTTTCTTAGCCTGGTCTAGCTCGCCACTATGACTGAGGGAAGATAATTTTTCGGATAAAGACTTGAGCTGAGCTTTATGCTGTTTCAAGCTTACGGCCTTGTCATTTTCTTGTCTAGTTAAGTTTTCCAACTTATTAGTATAAACAGCAATTTGCGGATCTAATTCAGAAAGCTGTGCCTGAACTTTTTGATTAAGCTCGGTAAAGTTTTTGATTCTATCTTGTATCTTGCTAATTACTTCTTTTTGTTGGTCAATTTTTTTGACAAAATCAGCTTTTTGTTTTTCAGCTGACGAAATCTTTTCTTTAATCTTTGCAATTTGCTCGTCACGTTCTTGTTGATGAGCTTCCAGCAAACGTTTGGCAGCCTTTAATCGATTAACTTCCTTCTCCTGATTTTGAAAAGAAAGAACGGCCTCACCTAAGTCTCTGCTATATTCTCGTTCCTTGTTTTGTAGCTGAGTAATTTCTTCAGTTAAAGAATCACTAGAATCGGATAATTCAGTAAACTGCACTTGATCCTTTGCCATTTGCTCTTTCAGTTGAGCAAGTGTTTTCTTTAATTGGTTAAGTTCAGAAACAGTCTGAAGCGGGGAATTATTTTTTTGATTTCTCGCTCCTCCTGTCATTGAACCACCAGGCGAAATAATATCACCATCGAGTGTAACAATGCGATACCGAGCAACTCGTTGCCTAATTTTCATTGCGTTATCGATTGTATCAACCACAATTGTGCTGCCTAACAAATAATTGATTGCAGCACTAATATCTTCTTCAGTGGAGCTTTTGACAAGCTGGCTTGCTATCCCTTGATAGCCGTCATAAGATTCAATAATCTTAACTGTTGAGGAAGGTATTTCATTTACTCTTAAACCATCGAGTGGTAGAAAAGTGGCACGACCACTATGATTCATTTTTAATCGATTAATCGCATCCCGCGCACTAGTGCGAGAAGTGGTCACAAGATCCTGAACTCCTCCACCTAAAGCAGTAGTCATTGCCGCTTCAAATTCAGCCGAAAAAGTTATTAGTTCTCCAATCGCACCAATAACTCCTGGAAAATCACTTAAATTATTAAGCACATTTTTCACACCATAATAATAGCCTTCATGCCTGTTTCTAATGTTTTTAAGTGCTTCATACCTAGCATTAACCTGACTATAGCGCTGGTTATTATCACTGACTACTTGACGCAAATTAGCTAAAGTTGCTTGTTGACTAGCTTGTTTGTCAGTCAATTGCTTTACATCGGCTCTAGCCTTTTGGTGTTTTTCTTTTAATTTTTTTCCTTGCTCACGTAGCCGTTCAAGCTCACTATCCGCTTTTTCAAGTTGATTAACTACATCATCATTCTGGTAATCACTATCATCGCTAGTGCGCTTAAGTTCTGAATTTAAATAGACAATTTCATTATTATTAGAAGTTTGATCTTGCAAAAGTTGAATATAATCAGCTCTTAGATCGTCTAATTTCTTATTTAATTGCTCTGGATTTTCATCCAATTGCTCGGTTAGCTTAGTTCTTTTATCTTTCAGCTGAGCTTGTTCTTCAGCCAGTTCCTTTTTTTGCTGAAGTAGCGCCGCAGATTCTTCTTGTAAGTCAGCAATCTGCTTTTTTAGATCTGCCAGCTCCTTCTGATACTCTTTCTTTGTTGCTTCACTATACTGTTTGCTTTGCTCAGCAACCTGCAATTCAGTATTCAAATCAGAAAGTTTCTTTGTCAAAGCAAGTAGTTTTTCCTGAATTTGTTCGCGTTCATCATTTGCTGCTTTGTACTCTGAACGCTTAGCAGCAACCGCTGCTTGAGATTCCTTCACTTCACTATCAAGCTTTGATAAAAGAACTTGGTTTTGATCAGCTTTTTCTTGAACTTCCTTTTTTTGTTCATCTAAGTCTTCAATTTCAAACGCTAATAAAGTCTTTAAATCTTTGTCTAAACTATCTTTTTGAAACTGATATTCCTTAGCAAGTGAACTTTGCTCGTGAAGCGGTTCAATTCTTTGTTCCAGTTCCTTGACCAAGTCATTAATTCTAATTAGATTTTCGGTAGTTTGGTCTAATTGAGCACTGGCTTCTTCTTTTTGCTTTTTAAAATGTAGTATTCCAGCAGCTTCCTCAAATAGACTTCGTCTTTCTTCCGGTCTGGAATTTAGAATCTGATCTACTCGCCCCTGCGAAATAATTGCAAGACTATCTTGAGAAATTCCTGAGTCCAAAAATAAAGCACGGACATCTTTTTGCCTAACACTACGCTTATTGATTAAGTACTCATTATCGCCGGAACGCAATATTCTTCTAGTAACGATTACATGATCATCATCAAAGTTAAGTTCACGTTTTTTGTTATCAAAAATCATTGAGACTTCAGCATAATTAGCGGGCTTACGGAATTCACTACCTGCAAAGATGACGTCTTTCATATTTGACCCACGTAGCGACTTGGCGCTTGATTCACCCATTACCCAACGTATTGCTTCAGTAATGTTACTTTTTCCACTACCGTTTGGGCCAACTATTCCGGTAATACCAGTGTCAAATTCAATTTTAGTTTTTTCAGCAAATGATTTAAAACCATCAATGATAAGTTCTGTTAATGGCAAACACTTATCCTCCTAATTGAGTTCGTTTAAGGCAACCTTAGCTGCTTCTTGTTCAGCTGCCTTCTTATTATGCCCATTTCCTTGAGAAACCACTTTCCCATTTACAACTAACTGAACAGTAAAACTAGAAGGTGTCTGAACTTCTTTTATTACTTGATATTCAATTTTAACCGGTCCGTCCTGTTGTAAAAATTCTTGTAAGTCCGTTTTGTAATCCCGCGATGCATCAAAATTACCAGCATCAATTTCTGGGAAAACCGTTAATCTTAGAAAGTGCTCAACCGTATTCATGCCTTGATCAAGAAAAAGTGCACCGTTAAATGCTTCAAAAACATCTTCCAAGAGCGTTTTTCTGGCTCTTGCTCCTGCTTTTTCCTCACCATGACCTAAATTAATTTCAGCTGGAAAGCCAAATTCTTGTGCAAACCTAGCAAAGCCCTCGGTATCCACAATATTTGACCGCATCCGTGTTAGTTCCCCTTCATTAAGTTGAGGGAAATTACGATACAAATAATCTGAAATGGCTAATTCAAGAACTGCATCACCTAAAAATTCTAGTTTTTCATAGTCACGAACGCCATCATTCGGATGCTCGTTGGCATACGATGAATGGGTAAAAGCTTCCTCTAATAATTTTGGGTTATTAAAGGTAATCTTGTATTTGGTTTTTAATTGATTAATAAATTTTGTACTGACCATCTTTTCAACCCCTTTTTCTTTATAGATTATACCAGTTTTTACCTTTAAAAATGAAAAAGAAAACTATTACATCAAATTCATGTAATAGTTTTCTTTATTATTGGTCTATTTGCATTAAATTAAGATTGCTTTTATTTAGTAAAAGCTACTTGATACCATAGTGGGTGTCCATTGTTCATCTTAGATGGCTTATACGAATAACCAGTCAGTTTGCTGTTAACAGCGTCGATTTGATATACGTTGTATGTTGGAACAACATATGCTTCATCATTCATATATTTTTGCCATTCATGGAATTTTTGAACACGATATTTATGATCAAAGGCTTTTTGTGAGTCCATTTCCTTCAACAGTTTAGTGTTTTCTGGAGTTACAAAACGTGAATAGTTCTGCATGGTTCCTTCACTATAGAGCTGTTCCTGTGAAGGTTCAGATGAAAGTGTCCATCCACCTAGAAAGACGTCAACCTTAGGATCATCATGTTGAACCTTGTCATAGAAGGAGTTAAACTCGGCTAAACGGCCACCAACCAACTTAACATTCAAGCCAACCTTTTTCCACTGCAGGATATAGTTCTGAATAATTGGCTCATCGATTGGTGTCTTAGCCTTAGCTAACAAGTTAATTGTTAATGGCTTGCCATCAGGAGTTGTACGCCATTTACCCTTCTTCTTATATCCAGCTTTATCTAAAATTTGATTAGCCTTCTTGAGATTAAAGGTATAGCCCTTGTTACTCTTGTCGAAGTAATCGCCATATTGCGCAGGAATCAAGGTTGGGACCTGGAAACTCAAGCCATCAGTATAGTGCTTATAGACAGAATCTGTATTCAATGCATATGCCATTGCTTGACGAAGTGACTTATCACCCATCTTAGCTTTAGGATTCATTACGTTCTTAGACTTTGCGTCATCCCACTTACCAACCTTAAATGCCATGTAGAAGTAGGCTAATGGAATTTGGGCAACAAAGTTTACGTCCTTAGTGTCTTTTACTTCTTTCCATTGGCTGTTCACAACTCGAGCAATATCAAATTTATGACTCTTAATTGACTGAGAAGCTGAATTTGTAGCAATTACTTGGTATTCAATCTTGTCTAATTTTGGTTTACCACGCCAATAGTACTTGTTAGGTACCCAAGTTACAGCTTGACCACGAACAATTTTTTGAGCTTCGTACGGTCCAAAATATAACGGCTTCTTTCTGAGCTGATCAGACGATTCTAGCTTAGAGAAAGGAACATCTTTAAGGTAATGATATGGTGCAGCATTCTCACAGAAATATCCGTTACCAGAATAATACATCCCAGGTTTTAATTCACTGCAGTGTAATACAACTACTCGACCTTCTTCACCATCTGGCATTTCAATGCCAGAAATTGTCTTGGCTTTACCTTCATGATATTCTTCCATACCATTTATGATATTAAATTGGGAGGAATAACGCTGCGATTTAGTTGCCTTATTAGCAATAATCTCATAAGCAAATTCAACGTCCTTAGCAGTTACTTGTTTACCATCCGACCACTTAACGCCCTTTTTTATTGTAATCGTAACAGTTTTCGCTTTACGATTGAGCCTTAATGTTGCTGGACCTTTATCATTAATTTTATATTCGTCGTCGGTATCAAAGAGAGATTCTTGACCAGGACTTGATACATCAGCACTAGGCTGATCATTTTGCAACTCTTCGTTAAAAACTCCAGTAAATGGTGTATCAGATTCTAATGCTATTTTAATCGTTCCACCTTGTTTAGCAGTCTTATTTGGAGACTCAATTGGGAACTTTCTATCCGTCTTAGCGCCCTCATTACCTCCATTACCGCTCTTACCACAAGCAACTAGTGCTAAAGCAGCTGTTGACACAATACCTAGGGAACTGATAAATTTACCTTTTTTCATAAAGCGTGTTCCTCCTTAATTCGTAAAATTTTAATTGAGTATTAGAAACAAGTTAATAATAAAATAATACCATCAAAAATTATAAAATCAATATAAAAATTAATATTTATTTCATTTATTTTTATTATTTTAGCAATTATTTATAATAGAAAGAATTTTGGCAATAATTTATCACAAAAAAAGAGTGAAGAAACCTAGATTTCTTCACTCTTTTCATGTATTAAGCTTAAAGCTTATTTGATTTTTTACTTAGCAAAACCAACGTTGTACCATAATTGGTGACCATTGTTTAACTTAGAAGGCTTCAATGAGTAGTTAACTAACTTGCTGTTAACAGCATCAATTTGATACTCATTGTACATTGGAATGACGTAGGCTTCATCATTCATATACTTTTGCCATTCATGGAACTTGTCAACACGATACTTGTGATCAAAGGCTTTTTGTGAATCCATTTCCTTAATCAACTTAGTGTTTTCAGGAGTTACAAAACGTGAGTAGTTCGACATTGTACCTTCACTGAACATTTGCTCTTGTGATGGTTCAGTTGATAATGTCCAACCAGCCATAAAGACATCTACCTTAGGATCATCATGTTGAACCTTATCGTAGAATGAGTTGAATTCAGTTAAACGACCACCAAGCAATTTAACGTTCAAGCCAATCTTATTCCATTGTTGGATAAAGTTTTGAACAATTGGTTCGTTGATTGCTTGACCAGACATTGCCATGAAGTTAATTGTTAATGGCTTACCTTCTGGAGTTGTACGCCACTTACCCTTCTTCTTGTATCCAGCTTTATCCAAAATTTGGTTAGCTTTCTTAAGGTTATATGTATAACCCTTATTGCTCTTATCGAAATAGTCACCAAATGGTGCTGGAATTAAAGTTGGGATTTGGAAACTAAGACCATCTGTATAGTGCTTGTATACAGCATCTGTGTTCATTGCATAAGCCATAGCTTGACGAAGTGACTTGTCATGCATCTTAGAATTTGGATTCATGACATTCTTAGACTTCTTAGCATCCCACTTACCAACTTTAAAGGCAAGATAACGATAACCTAAAGGAATTTGTGCTACAAAGTTTACATCCTTAGTGTCTTTAACCTGCTTCCATTGACTGTTGATAACACGAGTAACATCGAACTTGCCACTCTTGATTGATTGAGAAGCAGAGTTAGGTGAAACAACTTGATAAATAATTTTATCTAGCTTAGGAGTGCCACGCCAGTAGTACTTGTTTGGTACCCATGTTACAGATTGACCACGAACAATCTTCTGAACCTTGTAAGGACCAAAGTACAAAGGTTTCTTTCTAACTTCATCTGAACTTTCAAGTTTAGAGAATGGAATGTCCTTTAAGTAGTGATATGGTGCAGCCATTTCCCAAATATAGCCGTTACCACTGTAATACATACCTGGCTTTAATTCCTTGCAGTGCAATACAACTACTCGGCCATCTTCACCATCAGGCATCTCGATACCAGAAATGGTCTTTGCTTTACCTTCATGGTATTCTTCCATACCGTTGATAATGTTGAATTGTGATGCATAACGTTGTGACTTAGTAGCCTTATTCGCAATAATTTCGTAAGCATATTCAACATCTTTTGCGGTTACTTGTTTACCGTCTGACCACTTTACGCCTTTTTTAATTGTGATTGTAGCTGTTTTAGCTTTACGATCAAGTTTTAAAGTAGCTGGACCTTTATCATTAATCTTGTAATGATCATCGGTATCAAAAAGTGATTCTTGCCCTGGACTTGCAACATCAGCATCTTGCTGACTCATTTGCAATTCTTCATTGAAAATACCTGTAAAAGGTGTATTTGTTTCTTCAGCAACCTTGATAGTGCCACCCTTTTTTACAGCTGCACTCTTAGTTTCTACTGGAAACTTACTTGCTGTTTTGGCACTTTCATTGTTTGAACTTTCACTTTTACCACATGCAACTAGTGTTAGGGCTGCAGCAGTCACAACTCCTAACGAACTTAAAAACTTACTCTTTTTCATAAGCGAGATTCTCCTTCTTAAATAAATAAGAATTTAACTGAGCTCTCGAAACAAGTTAATAATTTTATCTTAGCATTAAAAATGATAATTGCAATAATATGATTAATCAAAAGTTAAGTTTTTTATATTATTATTCTTCAAAAGCAACAAAAAACTCGAGCTTTACTCGAGTTTTTTGCTTATTTAGCGTATGCAACTTCATACCAAATTGAATTAGAATGTGAAGGTTTTAATGTGTACCCTGTCAGCTTCTTATTAACAGCAGTAATTTCATACGAATTGTTAACTGGAACTACATAAGCTTCTTTATTCATATATTCTTGCCACTCATGGAATTTTTCAACTCTGTATTTGTGGTCAAATGATTTTTGTGAATCTATTTCATTCAAAAGCTTAGTGTTTTCAGGAGTTACAAAACGACTGAAGTTAAATGGTGCACCTTCATTGTAAATATCAGCAGGTGAAGGTTCGCTTGACAAACTCCAAGAACCCATAAACATATCAACACCGGGATCGTCATTTTGGACCTTATCATAGAAGGAGTTAATTTCTATTAAACGTCCATTATACAAGCTAACATTTAAACCAATTTTTTGCCATTGTTGAATATAGTTTTGGATGATTGGTTCTTGGACAGCTGATCCTGCCATACCTAAGAATTTAATCTTTAAAGGCTTACCATTTGGTTGAACACGCCATTTACCCTTCTTCTTATAGCCAGCCTTGTCCAAAATTTCATTTGCCTTTTTAAGGTTGTAGTTATAACCTTTAGCATCTTTGTCAAAGTAATCGCCAAATGGCGCTGGAATCAAAGTTGGAATATGGAAGTTTAAGTCACTATTGTACTTCTTGTTAACTTGATCTATGTTCATGGCATATGCCATAGCCTGACGAAGAGACCTGTTACTCATTTTGCTCTTTGGATTCATGACGTTCTTACTTGTCTTAGCGTCAAATTTACCAACTTTGAAAGCCAAATAACTATATGACAATGGAATCTTTGCAATAAAATTAACACCTTTAGCATCTTTGGCTTGCTTCCATTGAGAGTTAATTACCTTAGCAACATCAAACTTATGGCTCTTAATTGCTTGAGTTGTGGAATTAGTTGAAACGACTTGGCAAACAATCTTATCCAATTTTGGTTTACCACGCCAATAGTACTTATTAGGAACCCAAGTTGCTGACTGTCCACGAACTAGTTTGTCCAACTTATAAGGGCCAAAGTACAAAGGCTTTTTTCTGATTTTATCTGATGACATGAGTTTACTGAAAGGAACATCTTTTAAATAGTGATATGGTTCAGCACTTTCTGAAAAATAGCCATTACCACTGTTATACATACCTGGTTTTAACTCTGTATAGTGCAAAACCATTGTAAGTCCATTTTCACCATCAGGTAATTCAATTCCAGAAATAGTTTTTGCCTTACCTTCATGATATTCCTTTAAGCCTTTAATGTTTTGTAACGAAGCGGTATAGCGTTGAGACTTAGTCGCCTTGTTAGCTAAAATCTCATATGAAAATTCCATGTCTTTGGCAGTTACTTGCTTACCATCGGACCATTTAACACCCTTTTTGAGCGTAATGGTTACTGTGTTATTTTTACGATTAATTTTTAAAGTGGCGGGACCTTTATCATTAATCTTGTAATCATCATCAACATCAAATAATGACTCATTACCTGGTTCTGCAACATCAGAATCAGTTTTTGTAGTTGATAATTCACTGGCAAAAATGCCAGTAAATGGCGAATCACTTTCAATAGCTAATTTTACTGTACCACCCTGCTTGACAGCTTTCTTAGGTACATCAGTTGGAAACTTGCTAGCTTTCTTTACTTCATTAGCATTATTATCGTTGCTTTTACCACAAGCAGCGAGGGTCAAAGCAGCTAAGCTGGCAATTCCGACAGACCCTAAAATTTTCGACTTTTTCATTTATACCTACTCCTTTTTTAAATTTGAGTATTTTCTTGGAAACAAGTTAATAATAAAATACTATCATACTTAATTAAAATATCAATATATTTTTTAATAAATACATAATTTGATTATTAATATATACTAAAACATGTTTAATTATGCTAAATTGTTTTTCATAATTTAAAAAGCTCAAGCAGATCCTGAGCTTTTATTTGCTATAAGCAACTTTAAACCAAAGAGCATTTGAATCAGATGGCTTTACTGAATATCCCGTTAGCTTATCATTGACAGCTGTTATTGTGTATTCATTAGTAGTAGGAATTACATAAGCCTGGTCAAACATATATTTTTGCCACTTATGAAATTGTTCAACACGATATTTGTGGTTAAATGCTTTTTGCGAATCAATTGCATTGAGTAATTTTGTGTTTTCTGGAGTGACAAAACGAGCAAAGTTGAAAGGTGCCCCTTCACTATAAAGGTATGCTGGTGATGGTTCACTTGAAATGCTGGTTAGACTCCATCCGCCAGTAAACATATCGATTCCAGGTGCATCATGCTGTACCTTATCAGCATATGAGTTAAATTCAATTAGTCTTCCGTTATACAAGTTAATGTTAAGACCAATTTTATGCCATTGCTGCAAATAATTTTGGTAAATTGGTTCTTGAGTGTCATTACCTTGCTGCACTAAAAAAGTTATTTTAAGCGGCTTGCCATTAGGTTGGACACGCCATTTTCCTTTCTTTTTGTATCCAGCTTTATCCAAAATTTGATTAGCCTTTTTTAAGTTGTAAGAAAAGCCTTTAACATCTTTGTCAAAATAATCGCCATACTGCGCTAAAATCAGCGTCGGAATTTGAAATGTTAAGCCACTATTATATTTCTTATTAACGTCTTCAATATTCATTGCGTAAGCAATTGCTTGCCGTAAAGCCTTATTATTCATTTTGCTCTTAGGATCCATCACATTTTTACCTGTTTTGGCATCCCATTTTCCAACCCTAAAGCCGATATAACGGTAGGATAAAGGAATATTAGCAATAAAAGTGGTTCCTTTAGCGTCTTTTACCTGTTTCCATTGGTCATTAATTACGTTAGCAACATCAAACTTATGACTTTTAATTGATTGTGAAGCTGAATTAGTCGAAACAACCTGGCAAACAACCTTATCGAGTTTTGGCTTTCCACGCCAGTAATACTTGTTAGGAATCCAAGTAACAGACTGTCCGCGAACCAATTTTTCCAATTTATATGGGCCAAAAAACATTGGCTTCTTTCTAATTTTGTCAGATGATTCAAACTTACTAAATGGGATATCTTTTAAATAATGATATGGTTCGGCTCCTTCAGTAAAATAACCGTTACCACTGTTATACATGCCTGGCTTCAACTCTGTATAGTGAATAGTTAGAGTTCGTCCATTTTCACCATCTGGCATTTCTAAACCTGAGATAGTCTTCGCCTTGCCTTCGTGATATGCTTTCATCCCTTTAATATACTCAAGTTGACTTGTATATCTTTGCGACTTAGTTGCTTTATTGGCCAAAATTTCGTACGGAAATTCCAAATCTTTGGCAGTTACCTGCTTACCATCAGACCATTTAACTCCCTTTTTAATGATGATCGTAACCGTCTTTTTTTCTTTATCAATTTTCAACACTGCAGGGCCTTTATTGTTAATACGATAATCATCATCAATATCAAACAATTTTTCGTTTCCTGGAGAAGCTAGATCTATATCAGTTTTTGAAAACGCCAATTCACTAGCAAAAATTCCAGTAAATGGTGAATTAGTTTCAATTGCATACTTAACTGTGCCACCTTGTTTAGCCTCTTTTTTGGGCATTTCCGAAGGAAATTTACTAGCCTTTTTTGAATCATCAGTATTTTCAGCTTTATTACCACAAGCTGACAAAACAAGCGTAGCAGCACTGAGCAGGGCAATTGAGCTTAAAGTTTTGATTTTCTTCATTTATCTTACCTACACTTTTTCCTTATTAATCTGCCAATTTGTAAAAAAACAATAGTTCAGTAGATTATGAATTTAATAAATAGTTCATGCTGTTAAATATAACAAAAAAACTCTCCCTAAGAGAGCTTTAGATAAATTTTTTATTTCACATAGCCAACTTTGTACCATAAAGGATGTCCATTACTATTTTCAGTTGGTTTAAGCGAGTAACCAGTAATCTTATCATCAATAGCAAAAATCTTGTACGAGTTAAACATTGGAACAACATATGCTTCATCATTCATGTACTGTTGCCATTCATGGAATTTTTGAACACGATACTTACGGTCAAAAGCTTTTTGTGAATCAATCTCATCAATTAATTTATTGTTTTCTGGGGTAACAAACCTAGTATAGTTCGCTGGTCCACCTTCACTGTATAATCCATTTGGTGAAGGCTCACTCGACAAGCCCCAACCAGCCATAAACATATCTACAGCAGAATCATCATGTTGTACTTTATCATAAAATGAATTGAATTCAGTTAATCTTCCTCCAACAAGCTGTACATTTAAACCGACTTTATGCCATTGTTGTAGGTAGTTTTGAACGATTGGCTCTTGTGTTACGGCCCCCGACATTGCTAAAAGGTTAATCTTTAAAGGTTTACCATTCGGTTGAGCTCTCCACTTACCCTTCTTCTTATAGCCAGCCTTATCTAAGAGTTCATTAGCTTTCTTCAAATCATAGTGGTAGCCTTTTGCATCTTTATTATAATAATCACCAAATTGTTTGGGTATCAACGTTGGCACTTGGAAGCTCAAACCATTTGTATAGTGCTTGGTAACTTGAGCAATATTCATTGAATAAGCAATAGCCTGACGCAAAGACTTATTATTCATTTTACTATTAGGGTTCATAACGTTTCTGCCTTTTTTGGCATCCCACTTGCCGACTTTGAAGCCTAAATAGTTATATGCTAACGGTATTTGTGCAATAAATTTAACGCCTTTAGTATCCTTTACTTGCTTCCATTGTGCGTTAACAACTTGCGCAACTTCAAACTTATGCGCCTTAATAGCTTGTGAAGCAGAATTAGGTGAAACTACCTGATAAACAATCTTAGATAACTTTGGTTTGCCACGCCAGTAATACTCATTAGGCACCCAAGTAGCTGATTGTCCGCGGACTAATTTAGCCAATTTAAATGGTCCAAAGTAAAGTGGCTTTTTTCTAACCTCATCTGAAGATTCAAGTTTGTCAAAAGGAACATTTTTCAAATAATGATACGGTGCAGCGCCTTCCCAATAATAATCATTTCCACTATACGCCATGCCGGGCTTGATGGAATCGAAGTGTAAAACCATTGTTCTACCGTTTTCACCATCTGGTAATTCGATTCCGGAGATTGTTTTAGCTTTTCCCTCATGGTATTCTTTCAGCCCTTTAAGAGCCTCTAATTTGGTTGAATATCGTTGTGCCTTAGTTTTTGCATTACCTAAAATCTCATATGAATATTCCATGTCCTTAGCGGTTACTTGCTTACCATCTGACCACTTAACACCCTTTTTGATTGTAATGGTGATGGTCTTTTTATTTTTGTCCAATTTCATTGTAGCAGGACCGTCATCAGTTATCTTGTAGTAGTCATCAGTTGCAAATAATGATTCCTCACCTGGAGAAGCAACTTGAGCATCAAAACTAGTGACAGACAGTTCATCTAAAAAAATCCCTGTGAACGGAGTATCTGTTTCCAATGCCACCCGTACAGTGCCGCCTTGTTTAGCTTCTTTTTTGGGCATTGCACTAGGAAAACGACTTGCTGTTTTTGCATTATTAGTGTTATCCGCATTATTGTTTTTGCCACATGCTACCAAAGTCAACGCAGCAAGGCCCAACATTCCTGCCGATCCAGCTAGTTTTGCTCTTTTCATAAAAGTACTCCTTCAAATTCAGAATTAAAATTAGTTTTGTTAATATTATATGAATAAATTAAACATGTCAATCACTTTTATTAATATTATTTTAATTTTATTAAAAATGTCAACCAGTAGTTCTGTTTTTAAAATAAAACAGCAAACAAAAACACCCCAAGATAATATCTTGAGGTGTTGCCATAAACTTAGTTATTTAGTAAAGCCAACTTTATACCATAATTGGTGTCCATTTGAATTTTCAGATGGATTTGTTGAGTAGCCAGTTATCTTCTTATTAACAGCTATTACTTTGTATGAGTTATCTAGAGGAATTACGTAAGCCTCGTCATTCATGTAATCTTGCCATTCATGGAACTTATCTACACGGTAGCTATGATTGAATGATTTTTGCGAATCAATTTCTTTCAATAGTTTATTGTTCTTTGGCGTAACAAATCTAGTGTAATTCATTGGAGAAGTTTCACCATAAAGCGCTGCTGGTGATGGCTCACTCGCTAAACTCCAGCCAGCCATGAAAACATCAACTTGAGGGTTGTCGTTTTGAATCTTATCATAGAATGAATTGAATTCACTCAAGCGGCCACCGACAAGCTTTACATTCAAGCCAACTTTTTGCCATTGTTGAATATAGTTTTGAACGGTTGGCTCTTGAACAGAACTACCGGTCATTGCCAAGAAGTTAATGGTTAATGGCTTACCATTAGGTTGAACACGCCATTTACCTTTCTTCTTATAGCCAGCCTTATCAAGTAGCTGATTTGCCTTTTTCAAGTTATAATCATAACCTTTGGCACTTTTATCGTAGTAATCACCAAATTGAGCAGGGATTAGAGTTGGGATGCGGAAACTTAAACCAGAAGTATAGTGTTGATCAACAGATGAAACATTCATTGCATAGCCCATAGCTTGACGCAATGCCTTGTTATTCATCTTTGCTTTAGGATTAGTAACGTTCTTGCCTTGCTTATCGTCCCATTTACCTACTTTAAAGCCTAAGTAGTGGTAACTAAGAGGGATTTGCGCAACAAAGTTAACATTTTTAGTATCCTTAACTTCATTCCATTGTGAATTAACTACTTCTGTAACATCAAATTTATTACTTTTAATACTTTGCGAAATTGAGTTATCGGAAACTACTTGTGAAACGATTTTTGCTAGTTTTGGTTCACCACGCCAATAGTACTTATTAGGAACCCAAGTAACTGATTGTCCACGGACAATTTTTTGAACTTTAAACGGACCAAAGAACATCGGCTTCTTTCTGATTTGATCAGATGATTGTAATTTATCAAAAGGAATATCCTTCAAATAGTGGTATGGCGCTGCTGATTCCCAGAAGTAACCATTACCACTGTAAAGCATCCCTGGTTTCATTTCTTTGAAGTGCAAAACAATAGTTCTACCTGACTCACCGTCTGGCATTTCAATTCCTGAAATTGTTTTGGCTTTTCCATCATGGTACTCTTTCATACCAACAATTTCTTCAAATTGACTGCTATATCTTTGTGCCTTTGTTTTCTTGTTTGCTAAGATTTCATATGGATATTCGAGGTCCTTAGCATTTACTTGCTTACCATCAGACCACTTCACACCCTTTTTCACTGTAATTGTAATTGTTTTAGCTTTTCGGTCTAGTTTAAAAGTTGCTGGACCTTTATTAGTGATTTTGTAGCTGTCGTCAGTATCAAATAATGATTCCTCACCAGGTTCAGCTACTGAACTATCAATTGCAGTAGTCGATAATTCATCTGAAAAAATACCAGTAAATGGTGTATCTGTTTTAATAGCGTACTTTAGAGTACCACCTTGCTTAGCCTCTTTTTCTGGCACTGCTTGAGGAAATTTACTTGCCGTCTTAGCATTTTCATCATTAGCAGTATTATTACTTTTACCACAGGCTACTAGTGTCAAAGCCGCAGCAGACACTAAACCTATGGAACGAAGAATTTTTGACTTATTCATAATTATTTAAAAACTCCTATCTAATCAATGAATAATAAATTCCCGTATGTTCTTGGAATAAGCTAATGTACTAATTTTAACATATTTACCGCTACTTTTAAATGTGACCACTTTTTACTTTTTCGCTGCAACAAAAAAGACTTGCTCTCACAAGTCTTTTTATTTTTAGTTTTCACGTTGTCTTGCATCACCTGCACGTTGTAATGCTCGACCGACATAGTTAACACTAAGTGAAATAGCTAGCAACATAACTGTTGCTGGAAGCCACAACCAAGGACGGCTAACAACATTAACTGGGTCATTGGCAAAACCAATTAATGTACCAAGTGAAGGCACTGTAGGCGGTAATCCGTAACCAATGAACGAAAGAGTTGTTTCAACACCAATGTTACTTGCAATTGCAATAACAACGTCGATGATAATCATTGAGGTAATGTTAGGTAACACTTCACGGAACATAATCTTGAAATCAGACGAACCAGAAGTCTTTGAAGCTAACACATAATCACGTCCACGCTGGGAAAGAACAAAGGCTCTAAAGTACCTAGCCGTTCCAGTCCAACCAAACATTGAAATTATCCAAACCAAACTCAGTGGGCTGTAGTGAGGAATAACTGTTACCAAAACAATTTCGATTGGCATTACAGGTAAAACTTGGATAAAATCAACTATTCTCATGATAATTGCATCAATGTAACCGCCGTAATAACCTGAAACTAGTCCGACAACCAAACCGACAATTTCACAGATAGCAGTAACACCCATACCAATAAGAATTGAGTTACGTCCACCCATAATCAATAGTTTTACAATATCACGACCACCATCGTCAGTACCCAATAAGTGGCCATTGGTTCCCCAACCATAGTAGGCATCAATAATATTGGTTTCTGTAACCTTTTCGGCGTTCAAGAAAAGCGAACCACCAAAGGTGAATAATAAAATTGCAATTATGATAATAAAAGCAGTTAAAGCAACTTTGTCTTTAAAAATCTCTCGCGCAATCACTTTTAAGCTTGAAGCAGGAGAAGAAATTTTTTTCTTTTTAACTTCTTCAGTTGAAGTGTTTTCTTTCTTTTCAGACATTTCTTTTCCTCCTTACTTAATTCTGATTCGTGGGTCAACAATACTCATAATAATATCTGATAATAAATTACCGAGTAAAGTAAGAATACCGAAGATTAAAATCAATGCTGTTAAGGTTGTGTAATCACGTTGGCCAATTGAGTCAAGGAACAGTTTACCCATTCCTGGATAACTGAAGACTGACTCGACAATCATTGAACCACTCAATAATCCAGTAATTGTTGTACCAAATGATGAGGCAATTGGTAAAAGTGAGTTACGTAAAATGTGCTTACGGAAAACAACATTTTCTGGAACACCCTTACTGTGGGCTGTACGAACGTAATCTTCAACCTTATTATCAACAATACCAGTTCTTAAATATTGAACAATTGAAGTGGTTGTGATTAAGGCAACCAAGCATGCAGGTAAAATGATGTGATAAATTTGACTACCTAAAGTGCCCCAGAAACCAGAAGCATTAGGAGAAACAGAACCTGAGATTGGGAACCAACCTAAAGTAAAACCAAATAGCCAAATTCCTAAGATATAGAAGACAAATGGTGGTACTGCAAAAGTCACATAGTTAAAAATTTGAACTGCTTGATCTTGCCATTCGTCTTGGTGACGACCAGCGGTAACACCCAAAGGAATAGAAATACCATAGCTGATGATAGTAGTTAAAAGTGATAGCCAGAAAGTGTTTACAGCACGGTCAGCAATTAATGAAGTTACTGGAACATGCTGGATATAACTAGTTCCTAAATCACCTTTAAATAAGTTAGCAACCCAGCGTCCATATTGAACTGGAATTGGATCGTACAAACCAGCGGCACGTTTCAAAGCCTCAAGTTGCTTTGGATCAGTATTAGGATTAATCTGACCACTAAATGGGTCACCAGGCATCATTTTAGCCAAGAAGAAGATCAAAATACTCAATATAATCAACTGAGGAATCATGACTAATATTCGTCTTAAGACTGTTTTCCACATTATTAGTTTCTCCCTTCTTCTTTTAACGTTTCACGTTCAAGTTCATCTTTTGGCAAAGCAACCCAGTGCTTACCTGAAACTTGTTGCAGTGGGAAGACACGACCCTCTTGGTCGTACCATTTACTTTGATCATTTTGGAATTCTTGTTCGACTTCTTCACGGTGCTTTTTATTTTCTGCACGATGTTCAACGTCAACAACAGGAATTGCTGAAAGCAGACGCTTAGTGTAGATATGCATTGGATGGTTGTAGATGTCCTCACGACTACCAATTTCTACTAGACGACCACGGTGCATAATAGCCAAGTTTTCAGACATGTGCTTAACAACACCTAAGTCATGAGAAATAAACAAATACGCAATGTTATATTGCTGTTGGATATGCTTCATAAAGTTCAAAACCTGCGCCTGAACCGACAAATCCAAAGCACTTGTTGGCTCATCGGCAACAATCAACCTTGGATTTGTTGCAACCGCACGTGCAACACCAATTCTTTGTCTCTGACCACCAGAAAATTCATGTGGGTACTTATAAATTGAGTCACTTGGCATACCAACGATGTCCAATAACTCTTGTACACGATCACGTTCTTGATCAGTGGTTAAATTCTCAAAATTACGAATTGGTTCAGCAATAATGTCTTCGATTCGCTTTCTAGGATTCAAACTAGACATTGAATCCTGAAAGATCATTTGGACATCTTTGTTATAGTTTAACTTACGACGATTCTTAGACTTTGTAATATCAACATCATGATAAATAATTTCGCCGCTTGTTACTGGTTCAACACCAACAATTGCTTTTCCAGTTGTTGACTTACCGGAACCTGACTCACCAATTAAGCCATATGTTTCACCTTCGTTAATAGTGATGCTGACACCATCAACCGCACGAACATAATCAGTAATACGATTCCAAAAACCAGATCTAATTGGATAGTGTACCTTTAAATCTTTTACTTGAATAATTTCTTTTGCCATAATTACTCCCCACTTGCTTCAGAATCATCAAAGTGGAACGTCTTCCAGCATGTACATCTTACCCAGTGACCTGGCTCAACTTCATGCATGACTGGTTCCTTTTCATGGGCACTCGCAGGAATCCACGGAATTCTATCCGCAAAACGATCCCCTTCACGTGGCATGTTTATCAATGATGGAACGGTTCCATGAATAACGTGTAAATCTTCATCTGTATCATCAGATTGAGGCATTGAGTTCAATAATGAACGTGTATATGGGTGTAACGGATTGTCGAAAATTGTCTTAACGTCTGCTTTTTCAACTACTTGACCGGCATACATAACAGCGACTTCATCAGCTGTTTCTGCCACAACACCCAAGTCGTGCGTAATCAAAATAATACCTGAATGAGATTGCTTTTGAATATCTTCAAGTAAATCAAGAATTTGTGCTTGAATAGTTACATCCAAGGCTGTAGTCGGCTCGTCAGCAATAATAACTTCTGGTTTGCAGGCAATTGCCATGGCAATCACGATACGTTGACGCAAGCCACCTGAAAGTTCGAAGGGATACATTGAGTATGTTTCTTCCGGCTTTGGCATACCAACTTGATTGAACAATTCAATAACGCGTTCATGACGTTCTTTTTCATTCATATCGGTGTGGTAGTACAGAGTTTCTGCAACCTGGTCGCCTACACGCATAAGTGGGTTTAAACTGGCTAGTGGATCCTGGAAGATCATACCAATCTTATTTCCACGAATCTTATCAAATAGAGATTCATTTAAACCGACAAGGTTTAATTCATTATATAGAATATCTCCAGTTACTTTTGTATTTTTATGGTCATATAAACCAATAATACTTGCGGCTATTGTACTCTTACCACAGCCAGATTCACCAACGACTGATAAAATTTCATCTCGCTTCAGAGTAATGTTAACATCGTCTGCTGCATCGTAAAACTTTCCGTTTAAACGATAAGCAGTATGAAGATGCTGGATATCTAGCAAGAGATCACTTTGTTTTTCCAAAGGCCATTTCCCCTCTCAATTTTTCAACAAGTTTATTAAAGATACTTAATAAATTTATTTAATTTCTAATTATATACATCAAAATGGCTATATGCAAATATCAACCTGAAATTTATTGAAATTAATTTTGATGTGAAGCAATGTAACTAACTGCATCGCCAACTGTTTTTATCTTTTCAGCATCTTCATCAGAAATTTCTGCACCAAATTCATCTTCCAATTGTAAAATGAACTCTACTAAATCAATTGAGTCAGCATCTAAATCAGTTGTAAAATTCGTTTCTTTTGTAATCTTGTCTTTAGAGACTTCAAAATTATCGGCTAAAATGTCCTTTATTTTAGTAAAAATTTCTTCTTCAGTCATTATTAATTCTCCTTTATTACTTTTCATTTATCAGTAGCAAATTCAGCCCTAAATTGGTCAATAATATTTTCTTTTAATATTTTATCGACCTGCTTAATCGTAAAATAGACTGCTCGCTTGTCTGAACGTCCATGCGTCTTTACCACAGGAGCATCCAGGCCTAGTAAAACCGCTCCACCGTACTTATCAACGTCAAATTTTGAAACTAAACCTTTCAAGGCATTTTTTATTAATAAAGCACCAATTTTAACCAAAAAACCACTATTTAGCAAATTGTCTTTTAATAAATGAATTAGAACTGAAGACGTTCCCTCAATATTCTTTAAGACGGCATTGCCTGTAAAACCATCTGTTGCCACAACATCGGCTTTACCCTCTAAAAGCTCATTTCCTTCAATATTACCAATGAAGTTTAATTCACTATCAAGTAATAATTGATAAGCTTCTTGATGAACATCGTCACCCTTATCACTTTCAGACCCATTGTTAAGAAGGGCAACGCGTGGATTTCTAATACCGCGGACTTTTTCAGCATAATATGATGCCATTTTAGCCCAATTAAGGATGTACTCAGGTTTGGTCTTGGCATTTGCACCAACATCAATCATGTTAAAACCATCGTCTGAATTTTTAACAGGTAAAGTTGGCATAAATCCTGGACGAGCAATCCCCTTAATCCGACCAATAATAAAAATACCACTAGCCAGAATTGAACCAGAATTTCCTAATGATAAAAGTGCGTCCGCTTTTCCCTGCTTAACATACTGCGCTGCGACAACCAAAGAAGAATCTTTCTTTGTCCTGATTGCTTTAACAGGTTCATCCTCATCATTAATAACTTCTGTTGTACCAACTATCTCTATTTGGTCAGTATCGGAACCGACCAGTTTTTTAATTTTTGCTTGGTCACCAAATAAAATAAATTTGGTTTCTTTTAATTCTGTTTTTGCCTGCAAAACGGCTTGGACAATGGCTTCTGGCGCATTTTCGCCACCCATTGCATCAATTGCAATTGTTCTCATTTATTTCCACAATCTTTTCTAAGTACGTTCTTGCTGTAATTTTTTATATTCTATCACTTGTTTTAAATTTTTGTGCTCACTATCAGATAATTCTGGATCTTTTTCAACTATATTGTTGGCTACTTGTTGAGCCACAACCATTGTTTCGTAGTTGTTGACCACATTTCCTACCTGAAATTCTGGCAAACCAGATTGTGCACGCCCGAAAAGATCACCTTCACCACGAAGCTTTAAATCTTCTTCGGCCAGTTTAAAGCCATCGGTTGTTGATGCAATTATTTTCATTCGCGCCTTCCCAGCTTCCGTTTTTGGATCTGCTAAAAAGACACAATAGCTTTGCGTTTTTCCACGTCCAATTCGGCCACGAAGTTGGTGCAACTGACTAATTCCAAAACGATCGGCATTGTAGATAATCATTAAATTTGCATTGGCGACATCGACTCCAACTTCAATCACACTAGTAGTAACTAAAATGTTAATCTCACCAGCTGCAAACTCTGACATAATTTCTTCTTTTTTTGCTCCCGGCATTTGGCCGTGAAGAAGTTCAACACGTTGATCAGGAAAATCATGGCTTAGCTTTTCAAAAAGTTCCTCTGCATTTTTTAAATCAAGCGCTTCAGATTCAGTAATCAGTGGAGTAACCGCGTAAATCTGAAAATGTTGCTCCAGCTGCTCGCGCATTAGACGATAAACATCACTCATCTGGTTGCCAGTCTTCCAAAAGGACTTAATTTGCTTTCGGCCCGCCGGAAGATGGCGAATTTCTGAAACAGAAGTTTCGCCATAAACTGTTAAGGCTAGGGTTCTTGGAATTGGAGTTGCAGTCATTGCCAAAGTATCAGGTGCATTACCCTTATTAATCAAAGCTTGACGTTGTCCAACTCCAAAGCGGTGTTGCTCATCAATAATTACGAGTCCTAGGCTTTTAAAAATAACACTTGGTTGAATTAATGCATGAGTTCCAACAACCACATTGATAGTGCCATCGGTCAATTCACGATATATTTCTCGACGCTCGAGTGTCTTAGTAGTTCCAGTTAAAAGTGCTGTCCTAACTCCAAACGGCCGCAAAAGATCATCTATCTTCTTAAAATGCTGCGTAGCTAAGATTTCTGTTGGCACCATTAAAACTGCTTGAAACCCCGCAGTAACGGCTGCATACATCGCATAGATTGCAACAATCGTTTTACCTGACCCAACATCCCCTTGCAGCAAGCGATTCATTTGCTTAGTAGAATGCAAATCAGCAAAGATTTCATTTATAACCCTTTTTTGATCATCTGAAAGATCAAATGGCAATGCTTTAGTCAGTTCATTGATTTCTTCCAAGTCATACTTTTTTGCTATTCCAGTATTTTGGGAATTATGCCTAGTCAGTTCAGCAAGTTCTGTTTGGAAAATAAAAAATTCGCGGAAAATTGCGCTTCTTTTCGCTAATTCTGCTTCACGACCATTTTTTGGATGATGCATTTGCAAAATTATTTGTTGCTCGGGAAGTAAGCGATACTTTTGACGAATTGGTTCGGGAACGATATCCATTACGTCTGGCAAAAAATCCTCCAAAGCTAAATCTATCAACTCAACGAGCTTCTTTTGCCTAATATGATGGTTAACCGAATATATCGGAGCCATTCCGCTGTCATTTTCCTTTGCAGCAACAAATTTAAAGCCAGCCAAACTTTGCCTTGCGAGGTTGTACTTGCCATAAACTGCTACTTCTTTTCCAACTTCAATTTTTTCTTTTAGCCATGGCTGATTAAAAAAATTGACCAAGATTACATCATGGTCAATTCTCATTTTGAAACTAAGTCTGCTTTTTTTGTAACCAAATCTGCTAACAAAGGCGTCAGTCGCAACAATCCCTTTTAGCATTACCTTTTGACCATCCATGATCTGATCAAGTGGTATCGTCTGCAGCTCATCATAACGAAATGGAAAATAAAATAACAAGTCGTATATGCTATATATTCCTAAGCTACCAAGAGCAGCAGCAGTTTTTGTTCCTACGCCTTTTAAATTGGTCACAGGAGCAAATAGTTTGTTTGCATCCATTTTACTCTACAGAAATCAAGAAATTATAAACTGGTTGCCCACCATTGTGCACTTCAAATTCAAGATCGTCGTGCTTTTCTTCTAGCGCAGAAACAACTTGATTGGCCTCTTCTTTGTTAGAATCACGACCAAACATCACAGTAATAATTTCTGAATCCTCATCAAGCATTTTTTCAACCATATCAACGGTAGATTGAACTAGATCTTTTTCAGCAACTTGAATATCACCATCAATAATACCTAAAAAATCATTTTCATGGATTTCAATACCATTGATTGTTGTATCACGGTTAGCTTTAGTAACTTCTCCTGAAACGACATCTTCAAGTGAATCAGTCATATTATCAACGTTGTTTTCCAATGTATCATCTGCATCAAAAGACAGCATTGCAGTTAATCCTTGCGAAATTGTCTTAGTAGGTACAATGCCAACTGGAATATCGCTAACTTCTGCTGCTTGCTTTGCTGCCATTACGATGTTGCCATTGTTAGGTAAAACGATTGCCTTCTTGGCTCCTGATTTCTTAATCGCATCGATAATGTCTTGAGTAGAAGGATTCATTGTTTGTCCACCAGAAATAATCCGGTTTACTCCTTCACTTTCAAATAGCTTACGGATACCGTTACCAGAAGCAACTGCGATTACAGCAAAATCTACACTTTCTTGCTGTTCTTCATTGTTGTTAACAATCGTCTCATGTTGAATACGCATGTTATCAATTTTGATTTTACCTAATTGTCCAAATTGGCTGCCATATTCAAAAATTGCACCTGGATGCTCAGTATGAATATGAACTTTAGCCACCTCGTCATCAGAAACAGCTAAAAGCGAATCACCTAATTTAGATAAGTGATCTCTAAATTCTTCAAGGTTAAATGGCTTTTTATCAGGCATATCAGCAGTCAAATCAACCATAATTTCTGTACAATAACCATGGTCAATATCTTGAGTAGCTAATTGTGATTGAACGGACTGGTGGTGCATGGCATTAATCATTTCATCCATTTCACCTTCATCTGGTTGGTAGCGATCTGCAAAATCTTCGCCGAGAAGACCTTCCAAAAATCCTTCATAGATAAAGAGCAAGCCCTGTCCACCTGAATCAACTACACCGACTTGTTTTAAAACAGGTAACAAATCAGGTGTTGTCTTCAAAGCTGCTTTTGCTCCTTCAACAATCGCCTTCATTACTTCTTCGACGTCGTCCGTTTCGTTAGCCTTATTAGCACCTTCTTGAGCTGCTACACGGGCAACAGTTAAAATTGTACCTTCAACTGGTTTCATCACAGCCTTGTAAGCTGTGGCAACACCATTAGAAAAGGCATTTGCAAGTTCTTGAGCGTTTAAAGTCTGCATTCCTTGAGTAGCTTTGTACACACCTCTAAAGAGCTGGGAAGAAATAACCCCACTGTTACCGCGGGCACCCATTAACATCCCTTTAGCCAAGCTTTCGGTTAAATCACCGACACTATTACTTGGGTTTTCGCTGACTGCCTTTGCTCCGCTTTCAATAGTTAAATTCATGTTTGTTCCAGTATCACCATCAGGAACTGGAAAAACATTCAAGGAGTTAATAAACTCTGCATTTCGGCCAAGTCGGTGTGTTGCCACACGGACCATGTCTCTGAACTTTTTACTATCTATTTCCTTTAAAACCAAAATTTATAACCTCCGCTTGAGTTATTCGTCAAGCACTTTAACACTTTGAACGATGACATTAACAGCCTTAGTATCAATTCCAAGTTGATTCTTCAAATTGAATTTAACGCTAGTTTGTACGTTACGGCTAACTTCAGAAATTTTTAGTCCGTAGCCCACAATAATATAAACATCAACCGTAATACTATTATCTTCCGACTTAACAACAACACCACGTTTATAGTTTGCTCGATTAAGAATTCCGTCAAAGCCATCACGAATGGCATTCTTAGATGCCATCCCAACAACACCGTAATTGGATGTAGCTGCACTACCAACAACAGTTGCAATTACTCCGTTTGAAATATCAATCAAACCATCTTTTGTTTTGATTTTAACAGCCATGTTTATCCTCCGAATCATTGTTCTCAATATTATGAATCTATTTTATCATAGTAATCAAGTAATAATACAAAAATCCATTTATAAAAAATACTTTTCAGGTTGCAATGATTTAGAGAATATGCTATCTTAACTAAGTATGAAAACACAAATAAAGGGGGTTTAGCAAATGGCAAAAGATTATATCACTGGTAAAAAGACCACTTTTGGTAACACACGTTCACACTCACTGAATTCATCACGTCGCACGTGGAAGCCAAACCTTCAAAAAGTTCGTATTCTTGTTGATGGTAAACCAAAGCGCGTATGGGTATCAACTAAGACTTTAAAGTCTGGTAAAGTTACTCGTGCTTAATAAATGGACTGACAAATAGTTTGTCGGTCTTTTTTTATACTTAAAAAGCCACATTCTCTTTTAACTTGAGTAAGTGGCTTTTTCTTTATTTTTGAATGTTTTGAAAACGGTCAAGATCACGCGATTGGATTATTGCAATTAACCCCTTCTTAAATGATACATTAAACGTGTCCTGTTTATGCAAAAACTCGTTTGAACTGAGGGAAACTGGATTAGTATTTGAATAGCCAGCAAGATTATACTTGGCGTTTGAGATATTCAGTTCCTGTACTTCATTCAATGTAGCAACGCCAAAATAAGTGTAATTCTCTATACGTTTAACAACATGCTTGCCAGGGTTTAAAAATGAAATATAATTTTGCTGATCAATTATTTGTATCTTTTCAGCATATTGCCTGAATTCAGGTTTTAGCAGCATGAATAAATTAGTCAAAAAATGATCTAGTCTTCCACCAGTTGCACCAATTAAAGATAGTGAGTCGACGCAATAATCATCAAAAGCATAATGTAAAGCAAGTTCGGTATCGGTTAAGTCTTTTTCAGGCACTGAGTAACGAATATCAGAAACACTCTGATTAATCCGCAATAGCTCTTCTTTTTTCAGAGAATCAAAATCACCTACCGCAAGATCAGGAGTTAAATTTAACTCTTCCAATAGCAAACTTCCACGATCGACACCAATAATAAAAGTTCCTTTTTCACGAGCTTTTACCATTTTATCCTTTATATCAATAGGCCAAGAAATATTTGGACCGCCTAATAGTGCAATTGCCTTCATTATTCTTCAACAGCTTTTTCTAATTTTTCAATTTGGACTGGAATACTCTTTTGGCAGAATAGATACGAACCCGCAACAAAAATATTAGCTCCAGCGTCCTTAGCCAGTTGAGCAGTTTGGTCGTTAATACCACCATCAACCTCAATCGGAACTCTTCCTGCTAAAAGTTCATTTGCTTCTTTAATTCGCTCACATGAACCCGAAATGAATTTTTGTCCGCCAAACCCTGGATAAACAGTCATCATTAAAACTTGATCTATTTTAGCTTGGAATTTTTCTAAAACTGAAACAGGTGTGTCTGGATTAAGAACAATGCCAGCTTTTATCCAATTTGAATGTAAAAAATCGATCCAGTGATTCAGCTTATCTTCAGTCATTGCTTCATAATGAAGCAAGATTAAATCTGCTTTTGCTTTAGCAAATTCTGGTACCAAAACATCAGGATTATTACTCATTAAGTGAACTTCTGCTTCTAAATCAGGAAATTCAGCTTTAAAATCACTGACTAGCTGCGGGCCAAATGACAGATTTGGTACAAAATGGCCGTCCATAATATCAATATGAAAACGCGTAATCCCATTTTCAGCAGCAGTGGCAATATCATCCTTCAAATTCAAATTATTAATATTTAGAATTGATGGTGCAATCATTATTGTCTCCTTATTTTAAATACTCCGGCATCCTACCATTCTCAATTTCTGAACGCATCTGTAAATAATTATCATAACGGCTTTGTGTGATTTCCTGCTTTTCAACCAGATTTTTGACCTCGCATTTAGGTTCCTTGATATGTTGGCAGCCACGAAACTTGCATTTAACACTTGCTCGTTTAAATTCAACAAAGTAATTACATAAATCATTAATCTTAATTGGTGTAAAGTCAATCGCAGAAAAGCCCGGTGTATCAGCTAAAAAGCCCTCACCAAGTGGGAACAGTTGAACTGTTCTAGTAGTATGCTTACCACGGTTCAAACTGGTAGAAATTGCAGCAGTTTCCTGCTCTATATCTTGTTTCAGATGATTAATCAATGTTGATTTTCCAGCACCAGATTGTCCAGCCAAAGTCCAAATTTGTTGAGACTCAATTGCTGACGGCAATTTCTCTGCCAGTTCTTCCCATTGGTAAAAAACTGGATAGCCTATTTTTACGTAGTAAGACAAACTAGCTTTAATTTCGGCAAATTTTGCTTCATCGACCAAATCGCTTTTTGAAAGATAAATACTAACTGCAACTTTTTGCCAAGAAAAGAAGGTTAGATACCTGTCTAATAATTGAAGGGAAAAATCAGGTTCAACAGCTGAAATCACCAGTAAAACATGATCTACATTTGCTAGTGCAGGTCGGCCAATCATGTTAACTCGAGGCAGGATTTCTGTTAAATAGCTTGTACCCTGCTCGTCTATTTGAATTTTTACATGATCGCCAACAGTCGGTTTTTCCTTATTTTTCCGGAAAAGTCCTCGCGCTCTTGTGCGCACAATTTGGTTTCCAGTTTGAACATCATAAAAACCAGAAATTAGTCCAACAACTATCCCATCAGTTTGTTTAATCATCTATTTACCTTTTCGTTTAGTATAGTTTGACCATCCCTGACAACACGTAATTCACCTGCTCCATCCTTTAACGAAAATGGAATTGAGAAGTTCATGTCTCTTTTTATGTACAAATCACGGTAAATATTATTAATTGAGTGATCGTCATCAGAAATATAGATTTGAATGTGATTACCTCTTCTGTTAGGCGAATCATCATCATCATTATCTTGATACGTTACTGTAAATGTTTTAATCGCAGTATGGTCGCGCTCAATTTTTGGACCCTCAGAAACACTAACCATTATTGTACTTCCATGAGGGACATGTGTTCCGGGGGCAGGACTCATGGAGATAACCATGCCCTTTTTTACTTTCTTTGAATAAGCAGGACTGACTTGCAAAATCAAATCATGCCGACGAACGTATTCTTGAACTTCTCGCAATGTGTAATCTTTAAAATCTGGAAGCTTAACAGTATCATTTTTTTCGTGATCATCTTGTCCCTTTGAAACGACCAAGGTGATCGTTGTTTCCGCCGGCTTTACTTCTACTCCAGCAGCAATACTTTGCGAAACCACATGATCAATTGGAACACTGTCAGAAAATTGGTTTTCGCGGATAACGTCAAAACCCATTTTTTCTAGTTTAGCAACTGCTACTTGGTACGAATCGCCTGACACATCTGGCACTTTAGCCATTCCAACGCCATCGGAAACTTTTAAGTCAACAAATCTACCTTTTTTTGTCACTCTACCAGCTGGAGGCGATGTTGAAATAACTTTACCTCGACCAATTCGCTCTGAATTTTGGTGCCTTATTTTGCCCACCTTCAAACCGACTTGTTCAATTTTTTGGCGAGCAGATTCTTCGGATAAATTAGTAACATCTGGGATTCTTACTTCACTTTGACTGTTATTGGTAACAACTAAAAGCAATAAACCAACCACTAAAACAGCTGCCAGACCCATAAAAAGCCACCACCATTTATGAGTTTTTAATGTCTGCAAAAAATTGCCTTTTGTTGAGGACTTATTATTTTTATCGTCTAATGTCTCTTCTTTTACTTGATTACTATCCTCTCGCTGACGATTAGCCTTAAAATCAGGTAAAATTATAGTTTCATCATCACTTGTGCCATGTGTTGGTACAAAAACAGGTTCATTAACTCGAGCAGGATCCAAGCTAGTGTCAATGTCTGCACGCATTGCGCTCGCTGAAGCATAGCGATCCCGGGGATCCTTAGCGGTTGCTTTTAGAACAACATTTTCTAGAGCTTGCGGAACCTTCGCATCTTTTTCTTTAATCGATGGAATTGGTTCTTGGGCATGTTTAAGAGCAATCGCGACTGCAGAGTCGCCATTAAAAGGAACTGAGCCAGTTATCAGCTCATAGAGAATGATTCCAAGTGAGTAAATATCTGATTGTTTAGTAATTAACCCACCACGTGTCTGTTCAGGAGACATGTAATGCACTGAACCGAGCGCAGAATTTGTCTGCGTAATTGAATTTTGGTTTAATGCAACTGCTATACCAAAATCGGCGATTTTAATATTACCGTGTTTATCCATCAAAATATTTTGTGGCTTTAAATCACGGTGTATCACATTATGCTTATGCGCCAATGTCATTGCACTAAGTATTTGATCCATAATTCGAATCACATCATGCAAATTAAGTGGTGAATTCTGAATAATATAGTCTTTTAAATCAGGTCCATCTACGTACTCCATTACCATGTATGGCAAGCCTTGATCAGTGCCCACATCTAAAACCATCACAATATTAGGATGACTTAATTCACTGGTAGCAAGCGCTTCACGTTGAAAGCGCGCTACAGTTTGCGGCTCTTTTTGTAGATCCAGCCTTAAAATTTTAACGGCAACTTTCCGCTGTAAAATGATGTCTTCAGCTAAATAGACATTTGCCATTCCGCCTTCACCTAATGTATCGATTATGCGATAGCGGTCGCCTAATAAATAGCCTTTATTAATCAACGTGAGCCACCACCTTCATTTAGGACTAGACAAACGGTAATGTTATCGCCGCCACCAAGACGATTTGCTTCATTAATTAGCTTATGGCAGCGGTCTTTGAGTGACAGATCCTTAGTGGCTAAAATTTGTTGGATTTGCGGATCAGTCAAAGAATTGGTTAGGCCATCTGTACATAGCAAAATAAGGTCGTCATCATTGAAGGGGATTTCACGAAATTCAGGATCAATTGTGCTTGAAACGCCAAGTGACTGCGTAATGATGTTTTTTTGTGGATGGGTTAAAGCCTGCTGCTTAGTAATTTGCCCCATTTTAACTAGTTCATTAACAAGAGAATGGTCTTCAACTAGTTGAACAAATTTTCCTTCTGCATAACCGTAAGCACGTGAATCACCCAAATGAGCAATCAAAGCTTGATGGTCAAACACAACTGCCAAAACAATTGTAGTGCCCATTCCATTTAAATCAGGAAAACGATCTGCTGTGCGCAAAATCGTTTCATTTTCAGAGCTTAATTGGACATCAAGCCATTTATGAGCATTTGCACAATCACTGAAATCGGTCTCGCTAAAGCTGTGACCTAAATGGCTAACAGCCATGGTTGAGGCAACGTCACCACCTTGGTGACCACCCATGCCATCACAAACGATTGCCATCGTCGCTCCACTTTTGTTTTTAAAAACTTGTACAAAATCTTGGTTGCTTTTACGTATTCGTCCAATACTTGAAGCAAATGCTGTTTTAATCAAAATGTTAACCTCGTGCTATAAACTTGGCAATAAAGAAGCCATCACTGCCATAACTGTCCGGTAAAAGCTTAATTAAACCATTTGGCGCATCCATATTACCTGTAGTGAATGACTGTAATTCAAACTCCGGATGCTCTTTTAAGAAAATTTCTACAACGTCTTCGTCTTCTTCACTTGCAATCGTACAGGTAGAATATACTAGCTCTCCATTCTGCTTCAGTAATTGACTAACATGATCAAGAATCGCCAACTGAATTTGTTGCAGCTTGGTTAGATCAGCCAGGGTTTTATTGTAGCGAATTTCTGGTTTTCTTCTAAGTAATCCTAATCCTGAACAAGGAGCATCCACTAAAATCTTATCAAAAGAATTTTTGCTGAATTCACTATCCACCTTACGAGCATCCATTTCCTTGGTGATTACCCGCTCAGCTACATTCATTCGTTCAGCGTTTTGCTTAACCAAGCGTAGTTTATTGGCATGAATATCCAACGCCGTAACTGTGCCACTGTCTAGGTTTTCAGCAATCTGCACTGTTTTACCTCCTGGGGCACTACAGGCATCGAGAACTTTTTCATTTCCTGTAAAATCAAAAGCGCTCACTGCTAAGCTAGCAGCTTCATCTTGAATGGTTAGTTTGCCAGATTTAAATAAGTTAGTTGAACTAACACCGCCATGATCCAAAACCAATTCTTCACTCGTCAATTGGGAAGGTTGTGGCGAGAAGCCTAATTCATTCAATTCACTGACAACTTTATTTGGATTCGCCAACCGAGAAAGACGAACAGTATTTTTAGCTGGTTCATTAATACTTGCCAGAATACTTTCTGTTCGTTCAATTCCCCAATGATCAACTAAGTACTTAACTAACCATTCTGGGACGCTTTCTTTGACGCTTAAATAATTTATCTGCTGCTCTTTTTCAGGTAAAACTGGCCCACGTCTAATTAAAGAGCGCAAGATTCCATTAACTATTTTATAGCCAGTCGAATTACGCTTTCCAAACTGTTTAGCCAAAATATTAGCTTCGTTTAAAACTGCTCGGTTAGGAACTTTATCCATAAAAAAGAGTTGATAAGCTGACATTAATAACAATGGCTTTAGATAGTCTTCTTTTAGCTTGGTTTTGATTAAATCATGCAATTGAAATTCCAAATAAATCTTATATTGAACCGTACCATAAACAAGCCTGGTAGCAAAGTTGCGGTCAGTTTCCGATAAATTAGAATTGCGTAAGCTATTATTCAAGCTAATATTTGAATATGAACCATCATTAAATATGTGTATTAAAGTTTCTAAAGCAATAAAGCGAGCACTTTTATCCGTCAACTACTTGTTCTCCTACTTTAAACTTACTACCTTGACCATTCAAAAAGCTCTGAATTGACATTTTCTTCTTTCCAGCTGGTTGAACTTCTAGCAGATTCAAAACGGTGCCTTCCGCAAAACTAATTGCGAAACGATTATCATTAGCAACTAAACTTCCAGCGGGCAAAGTTGTTTTTTCTTCAGGAACTTGAGCTTGCCAAACTTTAAGTCGACTATTTCCAAGCATTAGGTAAGCGCCTGGATCAGGATTGAGCCCTCTTATTAAGTTATTTGCTTGTGACGCAGTTAACGTCAAACTAATTTTTTCTTGTTGCTTGCTGATATTCGGAGAGAAAACGACCTGATCAGGATCCTGCGCCGTTTTTTCATCTGGATGAGCAATTATATGTGGAAGTGTCTCTAAAAGCAAGTCTCGACCAACAAGTGATAATTTATCAAAAACGCTACCAGTAGTATCATCAGGCTCTATCTTAATTGCCTTTTGCGCATAAATGTCGCCTGCATCCATTTCCTTGACCATTTCCATAATAGTGATACCTGTTTCTTGATCACCATTAATCACAGAATATTGAATTGGCGCTCCACCACGATATTTAGGTAAAAGTGAGCCGTGAACATTAACCGCAGCAATTTTAACTGAGTTTAAAAATTTAGTTGGTAAAAATTGACCATATGCTGCTGTAACAATAAGATCAGCGTGCATTTCAATCAGCTCTTCGACTTCTTCAGAACGAGCCAACTTAGTAGGCTGATAAATCGGTAAATTGAGTTCTTCAGCTGCCACTTTAACAGGCGTTTTAGTAACTTGCTGCTTTCGACCAACCTTTTTATCTGGTTGCGTCACTACAGCCTTAATTTCATAATTATTTTCGACTAGTCCTTTTAAAATTGGTACAGAAAAATCTGGTGTTCCCATAAAAATTATTGATGTCATTAAACATATCCCCTTTACATGATTCGTTCTGGTTCATTGTCGATATAAATATTTAATCCATATCTCTTCACTTTTTGTGCAGAATCCTGGATTTGATGTAATAAGCTATTTAAATTGTCTTCTTTTTTATATTTTACCAGTATTTGATAATAATATTGATTTTTTAGGCGAGAAATTGCGCTTGGTGATGGTCCTAAGATAATTGCCGAACTACTCAAATGTTGCTGAAGTTGCTTTTTAATTTTGAATGCTTCCTTAGCAGCATTTTGCTCATTTTTGGATGCAACAGAAACCAAAACGGTATAAAAGTATGGTGGATAATTACCAGCATGACGCACTTTCATTTCATAAGCATAAAAATTCTCATAATCCTGTTTTTTAGCAAATTTAATAGCGTAATGATCTGGATTAAAAGTTTGTATTATGACTTCGCCAGTCTTTTCAGCACGTCCTGCCCGACCAGCTACTTGTGTCAAAAGCTCAAAGGTACGTTCAGATGCATTGTAATCTGGCACCCACAAACCCGTATCAGCATTGATTACACCAACTAAAGTTACATTGGGAAAATCCAGTCCCTTGGCTATCATCTGTGTGCCCAATAGAATATCTGCCTCATGATTTCCAAAAGTATCAAGAATTTTTTTAAAAGCACCTTTTCTTCTCGTCGTATCAACGTCCATCCGTAACACTCTTGCTTTGGGTATTAGCTCATTCAACTCTTCTAACACCTTCTGCGTTCCGGTACCTAAAAATCTGATTCGTTTACTGTGACAATTTGGACAAATTTGTGGAATTGCAGTTGTATAGCCACAATAATGACACTGCATTTGTTGGGTATCCTTATGCATTGTCAATGAAAGGTCACAATTAGGACATTTCATTACGTAACCACATTCACGACAAAGCATAAAACTGGCAAAGCCACGTCGATTTAGCATTAAAATTACTTGTTCATTTTTTTGCAGTCTTTGCTTGATTGCATCAACTAGTTGAATTGATAAATCAAGTTGATTACCTGCAAAATCAGCCTTTTTTAAGTCTATTAAATTTACTTCAGGTAGTTTCTTGGCATTGGCACGTTTTGGAAGTTCTAATAACTGATAAACACCTTTCTGGGCTCGTGCACGGCTATCAAGAGACGGAGTGGCACTACCCAGAACTAAAGGACAAGAATTGTATTTACTACGCCAAATTGCAACATCCCGTGCATGATAACGCGGATTGTCTTCTTGCTTATAAGACGATTCATGTTCTTCATCAATTACAATTAAACCGATGTTAGTTAAAGGAGCAAAAACCGCGCTTCGTGCACCTACTACAACATGAACCTCCCCGCGTCTTATACGACGCCATTCATCATATAATTCCCCTTCAGATAAACCACTGTGCAATACCGCTATTTGATCACCAAAACGATTTTTTACTTGCTCAACCATCTGCGGTGTTAGTGAGATTTCTGGTACTAGCATTAACGCATTTTTGCCAAGCTCAAGCGTCTTACTAATTGCATTCAAGTAGACTTCAGTTTTGCCACTACCCGTAATCCCTTCTAATAAAAAAGTCTTAGCCGTTTTAGTTTGAATCGCAGGGGTAATTTGCGCAAGTGCTTCTTTCTGGTCCTCATTTAACTCAACCTTTGGTTGACTTGCTTTAGACCGTCCATAGCTAGCTATTGGATCACGATAAATTTCAGTTTGACTTCTTTCAAGCCAACCTTTTTTAATCGCGCTTGTTAAAGTTTCTGTTTTGAGCTGAGCCCCTTGCTCAAGTTCATTTTGCATCATTGGAAATTGTTCATAATTTTCAATGACAAACATTAATAGTTGTCGCTGCTTAACGGCATTTGTACGAAGCTCTTCATACAAACTAATATAATCTTTTTTAGCTAAAGTAAGTTCATAACAATTGGCTGTTTTTACTTTGGCACGATTTTCAACCAAATATTCTATCTTGGCATCTTGACTGCGTAGCAAGCTATTAATGCGACCAATCTCTTGATTATCAGTCACATTAGCTAAATCAATTGGATCACCGTGAAAGTATGGCATTTTTTTTGCTTCGTCGGTTATCGGTACCAAGATTTTGCGGTAATTTGCCCGCATCACTCTTGGGAGCATTGTCTTAAGAATCGAAATTCGATAGGCAAAAATCCGATTAGCCAGCGCGTTAGATAATTCAACTAATTCAGGTGTTAACGGTGGCATTTCATCCACTACTAAAAGCAAATCTTTTAATTCACCCTGATATTTGCTTTTTTCACTGAGGCCAACGACAAAACCCTGCAATTTACGTGAACCAAATGGTACAAATACTCGTGAGCCAATTTCTACACCATCTAAGTCATCTGGTACATAATATTCAAAAATGCGGTCAGTCTGTTTTGCTGCAATATCAATTACTACTTGCGCAATCATTTAATCATCCTTAAAAAAATAACCTCCATCCCAAAAGAGATGGAGGTTAAATAATTCAACCAACTACTGATTAACCTCGCGATGGCTTGAATCGACGGTAACTTTACCGGCTTCAATCTCCTCAAGGGCCTTTCCGACGGGCTTTAATGATTTATATTCTTTCAATGCCTCTGGATCACCAGCTTCAAGTTCATGTGCACGCTTTGCAGCAAGAACTGATAGTGAATATCTTGAATCCACTTGGGCTAACAATTTATCAATTGATGGATATGTAACTCTCATCTTTAATCCTCCCTAACCATTTTACGGTAAGTATCAATCACGCGTTTTACGCTGACATGTTCAGCATCTACGATTGCCTTAATGTGATCAACTGCATTTGCAACAGTATCATTGACCACCGCATAATCATAATCTTGCATGACTAAAATTTCATTACGCGCCTGCTTGATTCTTCCCATAATAACATCTTCAGACTCAGTCCCACGATTTTCTAGACGTTGATGTAATGTATGCAAATCTGGTGGCGTTAAAAAGATAAAAACTCCGTCAGGCATTTTTTCTCGTACCTTTTTTGCTCCATTAACATCGATTTCCAGCAGTACATCTTTGCCTTCTTCAAGCATTCGCTTAACCGGTACTAAAGGTGTCCCATAAAAATGATCAACGTACTTATTATATTCTAAAAGTTCACCTTGGTTAATGGCTTCTTGAAATCTTTCTTCGCTAACAAAGTAATAATCTTTACCATCTACCTCGCCCGGTCTAGGTTTTCTTGTTGTCATCGAAACCGAATATTCAAACGGAAAAACTTTACCATCTACGATTGCACTTTTCACAGTGCCCTTTCCTACTCCTGAAGGACCAGAAAGAACAAGCAACAAGCCTTTTTCTGTCATGCCATACTCCCCTAATAAAAGCTATTATGTCTAGTTTGCACTAAATGCAGAATATTTTCAAGTTCTACCTATTTATTATGTACAACAAGGAATTTTAAAGTAGCGCATGATGGAAATTATTTTTGGAAAAAGTATTGTTTTTCTGAACAAATGTTCTTATAATATAAAGAGTCAAACAAGTGTTCGAGAAAAACTGAGGTATGATTGATGAAAAACTCACTTAAAAAAATCTATCACTATTTATTTGATTATGACATTGATAAACTGAGTATTTATGACCAATATCACAGTGAAATTCTATCTTCTTTAGAATTTGCTTTACTTCACCGGGCTTATGTCCTATTAAGATATCAAGATGGTACTAGTGAAATTGGCCAGGTCATTAAGCACATTTCTGCAGGACGCTTTGCCTTGCGCACAACTAACCAAAAGCTAATAAAAGTTATTGACTTAGATAATATTTTTAGGGTCGATTTAGCTTAATAAAAAAAGAGTTGAGAAATATTTCTCAACTCTTTTTTTACTATTTTTCTTTCACTAAATAGTAAGTTTCACTAACTATTTTTAAGCCAGCATTTTGATATGTCCGAACTGCCGCTATGTTATCAGGTTCCACATCAAGCGAAAACTCGTTTATTCCTTTTCTAATCAAAATTTCCATCATTTTTTTAATAAAGAAGCTAGCATATCCATGTCCCTGATAGTCGCGAGCAACAAATAAACCAAAGAAATACCCGTCATCAACAGCACAATAGCCAATCACGTCTTCTTTATAAGTTAAAACAAAACTCAGCATTTGATCATCAGCCAAACTTTCGGCAATATAAGTTTTAGCGTTCGCAATATCTAGATCAAAAGCTACACTATAAATACTTGCAACATTATTAAAATCCGTTTTGACCATCTGACGCACGCCTAGTATGCGATTCAGTTTATCATCTTGAAAAATTTTCTCTGGATTTTGTGTACTCATATGATAGTCAGCAGCATCAACTTTTAAATTATTATTGGACAAATATGTCGGATTTTGTTCTATAAAAGCTTTCTCGCTAACAAAATCATAGTTCTGATAACCATATTTATTCAGAATCTTTTTTGCACGCTTAATCATTTCAGTAGCTATGCCTTGTTGACGTTTTTTGGGCGCTACTTCCACATGAATGTCAACTTCTTCATCCGGCTTCTCATCAGCATAAAGCATTGTTAGACCTATTAGCTCTTCATTATCATAAGCTAGAATAAAAGTAGGCATATCCTTAAAATAATTGTATTGATTACTTAAATAGATATCACAAAAAGTTTTATCGTGTTCATGAATTACTTTAGCTAGCTGACGAGCCTGCTTCACTTCTTTAGAATCTAATTTTATTTTTTCGAGATATCTCATTCTTTCTTTTTAAAACTCCTCATTAGGTCTTTCGCGTTTTGTTTTGCAGCTTGAGTAACATCGCTTCCTGCCATCATTTCGGCAATTGCAGTTACTGTTTCTTCCTGGGTTAATGGACCTATTTGAGTGTAGGTTGCACCATCTTTAACTTCCTTGGCAACTAAGTACTTTTGATCACTAGCTGCAGCTACCTGAGGCGAATGAGTTATGGCAATAACCTGTTTATTTTGTCCAATTGAATGCAATTTCTTTCCAATTGCCGCTGAAACTCTTCCAGAGACACCAGTATCAATTTCATCAAAAATCATTGTTCCTACAGGTTCAACCCGACTAAAAATTGCTTTAAGCGCTAAAATCAACCTTGATTGCTCACCACCTGAAACAATTTTTACCAATGGCATTAAATCTTCTCCCGGATTAGGAGCGATTAGGAACACAACTTCATCTGTTCCCTTTTTGGTGAAACCCTTAGTAGTCGAAATATCTATTGCAAAACGGGCCTTTGCCATGTATAAGTCTTTAAGTTCTTGCTTAATCTTCTCTTCTAATGTATTTGCAACTTTTTCACGCATCTGATGAAGTTTCTTTGCTTCTTCAGTTAGCTTACTTTCAACTTGAGCTACTTCTTTTTGCAGTTTTTCTTCATCCAGACCGCCAGTTTCATATTGACTCAACTCTTTTTGTACTTTTTCATAAAAAGCAAACACATCCTGCAAAGTAGGGCCATACTTTTTCTTCAGCGAATTAAGTAAATCTAATCTACTTGTAACATATTGATAGCGTTCCTCATCAAAGTCCATTTCATCTAAGACATTTGATAGTTCACTTCTGGCATCACTTAATGCAAAGACACCGTCATCAATTGTTTTGGCAATGTCCTTAAACTTAGCACCATATTCGCCGAGTTCATTTGCAGCACTTTGAGCATTACCTAGTAGTGTTTCCAAACCGTGTTCGTCATCATCGTACAACTGCATTAAGTAATTGGCAGTATCCACGATTTTTTGATAGTTACTTAATTCGTTGTAGTCCTCTTCTAGTTGCTCGTCTTCTGTTGGATCAGTTAAGTTGGCAGAAGATAATTCTTCACTTTGAAAGGTTAAAATATCCTGCTTTTGGGCTAACTCTTGAGCGTCACTTCGCAAATGGTTCAACCGGTCGCTTAACTTTTCCCAAGTAGCGAAATTGGCTTGGTACTCCGCTAGCTCTTTTTTAAATTGTTCTGGAGCGTAATTATCAACTAAATCAATTTGCCGGTCCTGATCCATTAAAATTTGTTGATCATTTTGACCATGAATATCAACCAGATAATAACCCAATTCTCGTAGAACGTTAATCGTCGTTAACTGTCCATTAATTCTGACTACATTACGACCTTTAACGGCAAGCTCCCTACTAATCACAAGTTGCCCGTCTGAAATTGGCAAGCCATACTGCTCACATAGTTCTGTAATTTTAGTGGCTTGATTGTCAATTTCAAAAAGACCTGTAATAACAGCCTTCTTTTCACCACTACGAACCATTTCTTTTTGGCTTCTTCCACCCATCAATAGTGAAACGGCATCAATAATAATAGATTTACCAGCACCAGTTTCACCAATTAGCACTGTCATATGTTCTTGAAAGCGAACCTTCAAAGCCTTAATAATGGCGAAGTTTTTAATATCCAGTTCAACTAACATAATTATCTCCTAAAGCTCAGCAACTGCTCGTTCAACAACTTCTTCAGGGGTTCCTGACCATAGCATTTGCCCACCATTTTCTTCACTTTTTTGCAAATGAACTAAAAATTCAATATTGCCTTTGCCACCTTTAATTGGTGAATAATCAAGGCCTAGCACGTTAAAGCCTATTTCACGCGCTTTTTCGATGGTATGTTCAATTACATTGCAATGAACCTGGTGGTCATGAACAATTCCGTGTTTACCAACATTTTCTGGCCCCGCTTCAAATTGAGGCTTAATTAGGCAAACAGCATCACAATCATTTTTAAGAATGTCGTACATTGGCGGCATAATTAGATCAAGTGAAATAAAAGAAACGTCAGTCATCGCAAAATCAGGTAATCCTTGGGTAAAATCTTCAGGTTTACTAAAACGGAAATTTTGCTTTTCCATGACCACAACGCGTTTGTCATCTCGCAACTGCCAAGCCAACTGATTGTATCCTACGTCAAGTGCATACACCATTTTGGCGTGGTTCTGTAGTGCAACATCTGTAAAACCACCGGTAGAAGCTCCAATATCAAGACATATTTTATCTGTTAAATCAATTTCGAACGATTCAAGGGCTTTTTCGAGCTTAAAACCCCCACGTGAGACATATTTTTTATCCGACTTTTTAATATAAAAATGTTCATCTTCAGGAAAACTTGTTCCACTCTTATCAATCCGCTGATGATTGTGATCCGAAACCAAACCAGCCATAATTGCTCGCTGTGCCTGAGTTCGAGAGTTAAAAAGTCCTTGTTTAGCTAATAGTATGTCAGCTCTTTCTTTCATTTTTTAGAGCACCTTTTGATATAAATCTAGAAAACCAGTTAAAACTCCATTGTTAAGACTCGTTAAATTTGCTTTTGCCTCAGCAATTAATTTGGTTAGTTCACTTCTACTTTGTTCAATACCAAGAATTGTTAAAGTATTGTTCTTACCATTTTCTTGGTCCTTGTGAGTTGCTTTTCCAGCCTCTTTACTAGTTTGAACGACATCAACTAAATCATCATAAATTTGGTATGCTCGACCAAAATTATCGGCAAATTTAATTAGATTTGTCTTACTATTTTCATCTGCTCCCGCATAAACAGCACCCATTTTGACACAAGCTTCAATCAAGCAACCTGTTTTTAACCATTCCATTCGATCAATTAAAACTTCGTCATCAGCCACACTTGCATTATTGGTTGAATCAATGTCAAGATATTGTCCTCCAACCATGCCGTTGGGTCCAACTGCTGAAGTAATAATTTTAACCAATTCATATGACTTACTACCTTCTGCAATCCATTGAATTCCTAATGGAAGCAATGCGTCTCCAGCCAATATTGCTTCAGCTTCACCCCATTTTTTATGACTGGTTAATTTGCCACGGCGATAATCATCATTATCCATCGCAGGTAAATCATCATGAATCAAAGAATACGTGTGGATTAGTTCGATACCACAAGCAATTTGAACTTCAGAATTCGTAATGTCCTTATTTAAAGAATCTAAGGTAGCCAGAAACAATAAGGGCCGCAGTCTTTTACCACCAGCCATTACTGAATAGGTCATAATTTGACTTATTTTTTTGTCATCAACGTCTTGTTTTAAATGTTCCTCTAAATATTGATCAATTTTGGGTGTCCATTTTTTTCTAAATTCTACAAAATTCATATTATTCTTCCGGTGCTGCAGCGTCATTTGGATCTAATTGATGTTCTGTACCATCACTATCAATTAATTTGGCAACAGTCTCCTCTGCTTCCGTTAAACGTTTGTTTAAGTCCTTACTCAGTTTTACTCCAGTTTGAAATTCAGTCAATGCATCTTCTAAGGCTACATTACCATTTTCAAGGTTGCTAACAATTTTTTGTAATTCATTTAATTCTTCTTCGAAGTTATTTTTCTTAGTTGCCATTTTCGTTTCTCCTAACTGCTTTTACAACAGCCTGTGCTTTACCATCTTTAAAATTAATGTTTATTTCATTATTCTTCTTCAATTGATCCACAGAAGTAATTGTCTTCTGCGTATCATCAGTTACATAAGCATAACCACGATCAAGCGTCATTAAGGGACTGTAGTCGTTCAATTGCTGACCGGCTTGAGCCAAATGATGCCTTTTTTCGCGTAAAAGCGTCTGCATATTGGAAACTAGTTTTTGGTAGAAAAAGTTCTCTTGTTGAAGCACTTGCTCAATTTTCTTTTCTGGATTCACACCAACTAGCTTTTGCTTTGTAAGTTGATATTGTTGTCTTTGCCGCTCAAGTAGATGAATCATGCTACTGTGAAGCCGCTCACGTAATAAATCGACGGTTTGGGCCTGCTCGTCATATAGTCTGGCCGGTTCTCTCATAATGACCGAATTGTTAATACGATTCAAATATTCACGTCTAACTCGAATAATATTCTGCATACTTGCCAATAGGCTGCTTTGTAATTGATGAATATTAGCTAATTCATCAGGCAAGTTAGGTGTTGCATATTCAGCTGCAGCAGTGGGTGTTGCAGCACGGGCATCAGCCACCAAATCACACAAGGTAGTATCAGTTTCATGACCAACTGATGAAATAACCGGCATACTCATATCATAAACTTGCCGAACCACTTTTTCTTCATTAAAAGGCCACAAATCTTCAAGCGAGCCACCACCTCTACCAATAATCATGACATCATATTTGTCACCATAACTGGTAATTTGTTTCATTGCTTCCACCAAAGAATCTGCAGCACGATCTCCTTGAACTTGAGCAGGAAATAAATCAACTTCGGCATGAGGAAATCTGCGATTGACAGTAACCAAAATATCATGAATTACTGCTCCGGAAGCACTTGTAACTACTGCAATATGATCTGGAAACTTTGGCAATGGCCTCTTATGGACTTCATCAAACAAACCTTCGTCAGATAATTTTCTTTGCAATTGTTTTAACTGCTCATATAGTGCCCCAAGACCAGCAGGTTCCATTGATTCGGCATAAAACTGGTAGGTTCCCTGAGGACCATATACACTTACATAACCCGAAATATAGACCTTCATACCCTCTTCAGGCTTGAATTTAACCTTATCAAAATATGAACGGAACATTACCACATTTATTTTGGATTTTTCATCTTTCAACGAAAAATATTGATGAGAATTTCTGCGATAGCGAAAATTAGACAGTTCACCTTGAAGAAAAACTTTATGCAAATACGGATCATTTTTGAACTTCTGTGTAATATAGTAATTCAGATCCGTAACTGTAAGATACTTATTATCTGCCATTTTTTCTCCTTGTTAGTTTAACAACTTGCTCCATCAATGATTCTACAGTTAAAGGACCAATTCCTCCAGGGACTGGCGTAATAAAGCTCACTTTAGGTTTAACCAATACAGTATTAACATCCCCAACAGTTTGATTGTTAACTCTATTAATGCCAACATCAATCACCACTGCATTTTCTTTGACCATCTCTGGCGTAACCAAGTTAGCGTGTCCAACAGCTGAAACAAGTATATCGGCATTTTTGGTATATTCAGCAAGCTGTTTTGTTTTTGAATGCAAAATAGAAACTGTCGCATCTCGTTCTAGCATTAAAGCAGCTAATGGCTTGCCAACAATACTACTACGACCGATGATTACCACTTTTTTGCCATGTAACTTAATTTGATAGTGATCAAGTAATGCCAATACACCATGAGCTGTTGCAGGTTCGACATAATGGTCACCGCGCCATAAACGGCCTACATTACTCGGCGTCAAACAATCGACATCTTTTTCTGGATCGATATGTTCCAATGCTTCATTGAGGTTAATTTGCGGTGGGACCGGTAACTGGATCATAATACCGTAAACTTTTTTATCCTGATTTAACCGATCAATCAGAGTTAACAAAGACTGCTGACTCTGTGTTTTAGGCAGTTGATAGACTTTTTGAACAATTCCAATTTCATCTGCTCGCCTTTTTTTAGTTTTAATATAGAGCTTACTGCTTGGATCATCACCAATATTAATTACGCAAAATAATGGAACTATTCCCTGACTTTTTAATTCACTAACCTGTGTCTTTAGTATAGCCGCGCGCTCATCAGCTAAGTTCTTTCCATCTAGAAATTGACCCATTAGTTTATTCCTTTTTTAAAAAAATAGCCGGCTATCAAGCCGACTATTAATTATTTTTGGATGAAATTTGCCAAAATACCGTTAATAAACGGTTTAGTTTTTGGATCTGCAAACTCATCACATAAGTTCAAAGCTTCATTGACCGCTGCTTTAGGCTCAATTTCATCGCTATATTTAATTTCAAATAGAGCTATTTCTAAAATAGCCAGCGAAATTTGGTCAATTCGATCAATACGCCAGTTTTTCTTCAGATAAGAAGCAAGCTGACCTTTTAGCTCGTCCCGCTTTTCAATCACACCTTCAATTAAAGTCTTTGAATAAGCAGAAAGTTCTTTTAAATCAAGCATTGCAACGGTTTTCGCCTCAACTTCAGCAGGTGTATACTTTAAATCTTGATTAGCTAAATATACAGCCTGCATTGCAACTCTACGACTCTCGTGTTGATTCATTTTTATCCTTTTCATCAATGTCAGAGAAAAGTTGAGAGGTACCACTATCATCCTGCTCTTCTTCCTCTGGGAATACTAGACCGATTACATGGACATTAATTTCCTTGAGAGTCAGATCAGTCATTTGAAGCACTTGCTGTCTTAATGACTTTTGAAGATCCTTTGCGATTTTTGGCACATTACAGCCAGCTTCAAGACCAACGTAGACGTCAGCAATTAAGTCACCATCTTCGTTTACTCTAATTTCGACACCGCGACGTAAATCTTCGCGACCTAAAACCCAGTTAATTCCAGATCTGACATTGCCATGCATTTCAGCCACACCGTCAACTTTTTCGGCAGCAATGCCCATAATAACTTCAAGAACACTAGGATCTATTTCAATTTCTTCACCGTTATTTTTATCATCTAAGACAATTTTTGAACTATCTGCCATTTTGTTTACCTCAAAAAACTATTTATTTGCGCGAGATACGTATGTGCCATCAACAGTATTGATAATTAATACATCGCCTTCATTAATAAAGAATGGCACGTTGACTACTAAACCTGTCTCCATTGTAGCAGGTTTACCACCACCTGAAGAAGTATCACCCTTAATATTTGGTTCAGTTTTTGAAACCGCTAATTCAACCGTGTTAGGTAATTGAATTCCTAATGTCTTACCATCATGCATAATTACACTAACATCCATGTTTTCCTTTAAATACTTAGCTTCATCAGTAATTTGTTCATTTGGAATTGCTAACTGATCATAAGTAGTTGTATCCATGAAAACATAATTTGAACCATCGTTATAAAGGTATTGCATACCCTTTGTTTGGATTTCCGCAGTTTCAACTTTAGCAGTGGAACGGAATGTATATTCTTGAACTGCACCAGTGTTTAAGCTCTTTAACTTGGAACGAACAAAGGCACTACCTTTACCAGGTTTAACATGTTGGAACTCAACGATGCGCCATAAGTCATTATTGTACTTGATGGTCAAACCATTTTTAAACTCGTTAACTGAAATCATTGTCATATTAAGAACCTCATCTCCATAATAATATCTTACCAATTAACACGTGATTTTACTATAAATAATCTCTAACTTTATAAAGAAATTAACTCATCCTTAGGTAAAGTAGATAAAGTCTCTGGCGAATTGTCGTGAACAAGAATATCATCTTCAATTCTAACCCCACCTTTATTAGGAAGGTAAATTCCGGGCTCGACAGTATGAACCATATTATTTACCAATTCTTGCTTACCAAATGGTAACGCCGGTTGACAGAGTTCGTGAATTTCTAAGCCGATTCCGTGCCCAATGCCATGACCGAAGTACTGACCATAGCCTTGTTCAGTGATATAGTCGCGGGCAGCATGGTCAACATCACTACCTTGATTGCCTACCACTGCTGCTTCGATACCACGTCTTTGAGCTTCATGAACAATCTCATAAATTTTTTGCATTTCTTGATCAACTTTACCAACTGCTACAGTCCGCGTAATGTCAGCTGCGTAACCATTATAAAAGGCACCAAAGTCAATTACAACCATGTCGCCATCTTCAATTACTTTATCGCTTGCAACTCCGTGTGCCCAAGCTGAACGCACGCCAGAAGCAATAATTGTATCAAAGCTCGGGCCATCGCCTCCATTAACTTTAAAGAGGTAATCAAGTTTGGCACCAATATTACGCTCAATTGCCCCTGGCTTTACTAAAGGTAGAATTTCATTGAAGCTATCCATTGAAATATTAATCGCACGACGGAGCATCTCAATTTCCAGCGGATCTTTAACGTTTCTAACTCGTTCAACTAATTCTTCACAAAGTTCAAAATCAATTTCTGGATTAAGCTCTTGCAAAGTAAATAATTCAGTTGCTGAAACAAATTCCCCTTCAACCAAGACTTTTTTCAGATTAGCCTTTTTTAACTGATCAGATATTTCTTGATCTTGGTTGCCATGCTTCATAATAACAGTCATTTCACCAGGAGCCTGAGCCTTTATTTGGCCCGCAAAACGCGAATCTGATAGTAAAATCCGATCACCTGCAGCTGTCAAAATCAACTGTGCTTCTTCACCAGTAAAATTAGTCAAATAACGATAGTTAGCTTGATTAAAAATGAGTATAGCATCTGCATTTTTTTCTTTTATTAAATTAGCTACTTCTGTAATACGCCTATTTAGTAGACTTAATAATTCATTTTTTTCAGCCATCTTTTTTCTCCTATGTAAAGTTTGACTATATTTTACTGCTAAAAACTATTTATAGATCATAACGTATTTTTTAACACAGAAAAAGACGAGAAGCACATGCTTTTCGTCTTCTTAATTAAGAACTAAATTACTTAGCTTCTTCTTCAACTGGGATAACAGAAACTTGCTTTCTGTATTTATCCTTACGTTCAAACTTAACTACACCATTTACTAATGCAAATAATGTGTCATCTCCACCTTGACCAACGTTCTTGCCAGGGTGAATCTTAGTACCACGTTGACGATAGATAATCGTACCTGCGTGAATTGTTTGACCGTCTGCAGCCTTAGCGCCTAAACGACGACCAGCTGAATCACGACCGTTAGCAGTAGAACCTCCACCCTTGTGGTGGGCAAATAATTTAAGATTTAAAATATTCATAATTGTTTCACCTCTAGTTTAATTCAATTTTTTCAATTGTAACCTTAGTATAAGGTTGACGGTGACCATATTTTGAATGTGAGTGCTTCTTAGGCTTGTACTTGAAAGTAACAACTTTCTTTTCCTTACCTTGCTTCTCAACCTTAGCAACAACCTTGGCGCCATCAACTAAAGGTGCACCAACCTTAACGTTATTGCCGTCAGAAGTTAAGATTACTTCGTCAAAAGTAACTTCCTTACCTTCTTCAACGTCAAGCTTTTCAACAAAAACACTATCGCCTTCAGCAACTTTGTATTGCTTTCCGCCGGTTTTAATAATTGCGTACATTTACTGCCCTCCAAAAATTTACTTAGACTCGCCAATTGAGGTGTTTCTTGATAGAAAACTTCTAACCACAAAATGTGCGGTTGCAGATGTGAAGGTCTCCACAAATACAACTCCTATATAGTACTACTTCAAACAAAAATTGGCAATAAAAATCCAACTAATTGAGCCTTAAATTTGCCACTTTCCACCGTGAACTTTTGCTACATTTTCTGTCACGATGAAGGCTTCATTATCAATTTCACGTATTTTTGCTACTAATTGACCATATTCGTTTGTGTCAACTACAATTACCAGCTGCTGTTTGTCTTTATCGGTGTAACCACCAACAACGTTGAAAACTGTTAGACCTTCATAGTCATTTTGTAGCATATCACGAACCTGATCCAACTTTGTATTACTCATGATTCTAACCTGGTATTTCTTATCAAAACCAGTTTCTGTATACCGCATTGTAATTGTTGTAATTACCTGCGAAAAAGCAGCAAGTAAGAATGCTTCCGTTCCATCAACAAAGAGATTTAAGACAATTATAGTCATATCAATTGCCATCAGTGACATAGCAGGATCGATATAAAAGTACTTTTTGATAATAAGTGGTGGAATAGTTGTTCCTCCAGATGAGGCATTGATGCGGTAAAGCATTGATACCCCGATTCCCATTAGAACACCACCATAAATTACTGCCAGCATATTGTTAGTAGTTAGTTTCATGCTTGGCGTGATTGCCATTAAAATTGGCAGCAACATACTACCGAGAGCCACTTTTTTCAAAGTTTCTTTGCCAAGAAAAATGACTGCTAGAATGAGCATGATTAAATTGACAATAAAAACTGTTATTGAGCGATTAATGCCCCATACGGCGTCTACAAGAATTGAAATTCCCGTTGATCCTCCTGCGGCTACATTAATTGGTGCATAGAAGAAGTTAATTGCAATTGTTATAATCTCAAGTCCAGCCAAGAAAAATAACCAATATTGCCATGTGTGTTTGTGCTTTATGTTTTTCATCTCATCTTCCTTCCATAAAAAGTGTTATTTAATATAATACAAGAAAATAACTAATATACGCAAGAAATAAGTCTTTTTGCCTCCTAAATTATCAAAAACTTATAGATTTAATTGATCTAGTTATCTGCTTTTTCATATTGAATACTTTGATTACCCTCATATGCTGGTAACCCTTTGGCAGCACGATATAGCGCACGCTCAAATGATTGGTAACCCTTACTTGAACTAACGGCGAACTTGACATTATATTTACTTGCAAATTCACTGATGTTCCAAGCACTATCATGAGCAGCAAATGCTGTCACCAAAATAACCAAGTCTAAATCTTTTATTTGATTCTCAATAACTTTTTTCTTTCCCTGAAAGGCATCTACTGGAATCGGAATTCCATTATAACGAGTTACGATTCCCTCTAATAAAGCTTCGTTTTGATTATCTCCTACCGCAATACCAACTCTTTGGTAATGAAGATCTAAAGCTAATTTTGGTAACTCAGTTGCCTGCGTTTCAACTTTATCTTTCTTTTTCTTAACATGAGTCGCCGACTGTGGCTGTTCAAGCTGGTAAACCCAGCGAATTTGAATAGCGTCAGCCGGACTTTTCTTTAGCCTAACATCCCCGTCATACCATGCTAAATCAACAATTGAGCCATCAACCAATTGAATATTATCATCCCAGTATTTGCTTGAATCTATTGGGAGTAAAACTGCCTTGCCTCGAATACGTAGTTTTTGCCCCTGAGCATTACGGCTGATTGACAAATGACCTGGTCTCCCTTGTACAACAGCGTACTTAAAGGTAGAAATAGTATCAACTTCCATTTTTGATAACTTGCGAAAGCCAACAATACGTAAAATTTCTGCTTCATAATGTGGATTATTTTCTTCTGGTAAAGCTTCGACAATATCACCACTTTTTAAATTCAAAGAGTGAATTTGCGATTCCTTCATCGTATAAACGATTCTATTACCATCATCGACTAAATCACAACCAGATAAAAGCCTAACAACTGTATAACGCTTACCTTTTCGATAATCCTTTTTTGGTTTTTCTTTTTTCTCAAGCGCCTGCTCAAAGATCTTTTGATTAACTTGTTCATTCGAAGTCTTAGACAAATTAACATTCTTTTTAAGATCAATCAGATTATCCCTGAATTTTTTGTCAACTTGTGGTGTCATTGTCAGTTTTTGAATCGCCGATAAAGCTGTGTTTTTTGCCTGAACATCTCCTGGTGTCCGTATCAATTTAGTGAGACTGGTCAAAAGCATATTTACTTGATTTAAATCAAGTTCAATCGAACTTTTCCTTTTTTCTTTTGGTATTGCTTGATCACCATCTGTCATGCCTAAAATCAACTTAATTGCTGCTAGACCATTTCGTAAGCTTTTCTCATCGCCAGTAGTCTGATTTAAAATTCTTTTTATATTATTCCGGTAATCAAACATTTTAATCTCCAACTTTTTTCTAATCTCTATCTTTAATAGTATAGCAAACAAAAAAAGCCTAGCATAACAACTAGACCTTTAATGAAATTTCTAAAATGCTCCACCACCGGAACCGCCGCCAAAGCCGCCCGATGAACCGGAACCAAATGAACCACTTGAAACGCTACTTGAACCAGCGGCAATTCCGTTTTTAAAGCAGGTATTGAAGTTTTCAGCAAAACTATTTTTACCACTATTAGCCAGAAAACCATAGAAGAATAAATCACTATTATTTAACTCATCCTGGTTAAATTCAATTTTAAGTTCTTTCATGACCTTCTTAGCTAGGCCAAAAGAAACTGCATAAGGTAAAATATCTTCCCACAAGATTAAATCGCCAACTTCTTTCATATTGAAACGACCAATGTCTTTCAACATCTTCTTAAAGCTACGTACCTTGTCAACTTCAAGTGCACCCTTCTTGGAATACAAATTGATCTGGTTTTTATCCCTGTACATACCTATAGTACCAATGACAAAAAGTAGTCCTGCAACAATAATAATTGGCCAGATATACTTGCGGGTAAATAACACGGCAAGACCAGCTGCAACCAAACTCGCAATCCTCAAACCAAGAATTATCCTGTTACTACGCTTCTTCTTTAACAATAACTCCTCAGGCATATATTGATCTTTATCTGCTGAATAGAATTGATCATCAGCCCAGTCATCAAAACTGCGTCCCAACTTTTTACCACGTGCTTTTTTCAATTCTTTTGTAGTAAAACTTGTTCCATCACCAATTTCATTAAAAAGCATCCACATAAGGGTACTTTCGTGTGCAACATTCTCATCGATTAAAGAAATACGATAATAGGTTGTCTTTAGCTTACTCTTGTAATCTTCAATTTTAATTTTCTTATGAATAGCAAGCTCCATTAAGTAAGCCGTAAAAGCCTTACTATCAGGAACTTTAGCAGTGTCAAGAACTTGAGCAATCACTGGATTGGCATCAGGTATTTCATAATCGTGACTTAACTCACTAATCTTTTTAGGCTTATAGCCTATCTTCTGTGTGGTAAAGCCTTTAAAAATAGAGAGGATTCCCGTCACAACACTGACTAAAACAAGAACTAGACTAATCATCAAGTTTTTCTTTTGTTTGGCGTTACTTTGCGCTGCTAATTTCTTTTCTTGTTTAAGAACAGCCTGCTTATGATTGACATTTTTTACATTTTTATTTTTAGGCGTTACGCTTAATGGAAAAATGGTATGGACTTCAATTCCTGTATGACCACCCAAATTATCAGCAGTCATGATAATTTTGCCGTCTTGAGGATCCACTTCAAGCTTACCATCAAGTGGGCCATGGGCCCAAGCCTTCAAGTCCTTAACTGGGCCTGGAAAAATCACACTCGCTTTAACTTTTTTTAACCTTGTATCCCAGCCATTACCAATAATCATAAAGTTTAATTCAGCAATATCGCGATAATTAGTAATTGCATTGGTAATTTGGTAGGCGTAAGTTACAGTAAAATGTTCATGCTTTTCTCTAACAACATGAGGCACTATCATCTCATAGCCGTGTTCACTTTTACGAAGCGTAAAATCGGTCGAATTGAGCGTTGGTGCATCATTGGCCTTGGTCGTTATCTTGACATGCTTAATCTTTTGATTAGGCTCAAGATTTTGACGATAAAAAACGCCGTTAGCAGTTGATTGAAATTCATAATCAATTCTGCGTTTTATCGTTAATGAGCCATCCGGATTTACTTTAGAAGTAACCTGGTTGTTTTGAATATCATATTTAACCTCAACTTCTGCCTTCGCTTTTTGCGGCATAGCAAAACAAAATAGCAAAACACTTATAAGAGGAAGTATTTTTAACAGCTTTCTTCTCATACTTTTTCTACCTTTTCCTTAGTTTATTGGTTTAATTATACAGATTATTACTATATAAAACACTACCCTATATAAATTTATTTAAAGTACAACAATTATTATGGAAGATTTGAAAATTAGTGGTTGCAATTAGACATCTTTTTTTCTATAATAGTTACTGTTCTTGCGCGGCAAGCGTAAATTCGATGGTCTGGTAGCTCAGCTGGATAGAGCAACGGTCTTCTAAACCGTGGGTCGTGAGTTCGAATCTCACCCGGATCATTTTAGAAGCCACCTTTACAATTTGTAAGGGTGGTTTTTTCGTAAACCAGAATGACTACTAGCAAAAAGGGCCTCAACTTTAAGTTGAGGCCCTTTTGATTTGTAAATCACTTAATAACTTAATTGTCTTTGAGTTTTGAAATCAGATTTTCTTGACGCTTAGGATTAATACGGTAGTATGCCGAAGAAATACCTAAGAAAGTTAAAATGACTGTACCGACAATTAGCCAGAGGACACTTTCAATGTGAAGCTCGCCTAAGAACTCATATAAAGATGAGACCATCTTAAGCCAACCACCAAGTGACACAAAGTACCAAGCCGTAGCTTTGTCAATAAAACTCATTGCAGTTCTCAAATCTGATTCATTCTTGATAATGTCACCTAAAATTTTCACTGCACGTTTTTTCTCAAGATAAATCTTAACTATTGGTGCAATCCAATAAAGTGGTGAGATTTTCGGTTGTGATTTACTAGACTGATTAAATTCGGTCAAAAACCACTTATAATCATAAAGCTCCATCAATCCCTGATATAAAGGAAAAGAAAAGAGCAACCAGTCACCCAAAAAGCTAATAAAATTAATAAACGTAGATATTTTAATCACTTCTCCTTTTTCTCAAACCTGATTATGGAAAATCCATAATGCAATTACTGAATATTTTAGTTCAACAAAGGTGTCCTTAACAAGTATTAAATAGTTTATTTTTTAGGAATTATTTTCTATTTATGATTAGTACTTAATATCTACACTAAATATTTTATTTTTAATTTTGCTTGCTTTTTAAAATTTAGTTTAGTATGATATTGATTAAATATTTATGAGAGGTACGGATTATTATGACAAACATAAAAACTAATCTAACACCAGTTAAATATTATTTTTGGTACTTTAGTGAATGATCTGAGTGCCTAATTTGTATTGTCTTAGACACACAGTTCAAATAAAATGCTGTGTGTCGTAGCTTAAGTACTTCTTCTCGAGTAATGCTCACACAGCGATTGACTGTGTGAGTTTTTTATTTCGGGAGAAAAGAATGAAAATTTTAAAAAGAATTACCTTAGATACGCTTAATGGCCTATCCACAGGAATAGTAGTTGCGTTAATTCCAGGCGCTTTAGTTAGTCAATTAATTAAAGTACTCTTACCCATGTTTCCTCAACTAGGATTCATCCTTACCTTTACTACTTTTGCTTCTTCACTTCTACCTGCAATTAGTGCCGTTTGTGTTGGTATGACTGGTAAGTTGACCCCTATCCAAACTTCATCCATTGCACTTGCAGCTACTGCTGCAGCTGGTAACTTTACGATTCAAAACGGTAAAGTTGTGGTAATCGGCAGCGGCGACGTAATTAATGTCGCAGTCACGATCATGGTTGCCTACGCATTAGTCCTGTTTTTAGGTAAAAAGTTAAAGGCATACACAATTTTACTTGTCCCCCTAATTGTTTTGGTAGTTGCAGGTGGAATTGGAAGTCTCACCAGAATTCCAATAAGTGCATTTACGAGAATAATTGGTTTAGGAATTGAACATCTAACATCACTGCAACCAATTCTAATGGGAACACTGATGGGAATTGTTTTTGCAATCCTTGTCGTTTCACCTATTTCATCTGTCGGCATCGCAACTGCAATTAGTATTCACGGTATCGCGGCTGGTTCTGCCAATTTGGGAATTACTGCTGCAGCTTTTGCCCTAGCAATTTTTGGTTGGAAAGTAAATTCATTCGGTACCTCAATTGCGCATTTTTTGGGTTCACCAAAAATGCAGATGGCAAACCTACTTACTCAACCTAAGCTATTGATTCCACTTGCAGTTAACGCTGGAATTATGGGTGCTTTAGGCGCAATCTTTGGAATTGTTGGTAATCCAATGAGTGCTGGATTCGGTTTCTCCGGTTTGATCGGACCAGTTGCTGCTATGACCGGCCGACAAGCTAATTTTGCTAACATTGCTTTAATTACAATCCTCTTTTTCATTTTACCGATTGCACTTGGAATTATTGCCAACTACTTATTATCGGTTAAAACCCACTTTTTCACTGGCAAAGATTTCGAATTAGATTTTGAATAAAAATGACTTAGCCTATATATTTTCTATTTAATTAATCACTGCTATAATAAGTGCCAAGATGATTAAGAAAAGGAAATAATAATGATTAATTTTTATGGTTATAAACGTTGTTCAACTTCTAGAAGTGCACAAAAATGGCTTCAAGATCATAATGTTGACTTCACTTTTCAAGATTTAGTTGAGCAACCTCCTCGAAAAGAAGATCTTGTTAAGTGGATGACAATGCACCAAGATCGAGGGCTAAAACATTTCTTTAATACTCATGGTCAAGACTACCGCAAGTTGAACTTAAAAGAGCGCGTTCCAGAAATGTCAATTGAAGAGGCTGCCGATATGATGTCGAAGAACGGTAAACTAATTAAACGCCCACTAGTTGTTGAGGGTGAAAAACTAACTTGTGGCTTTAAAGAAGATTTATATAAAAAAACTTGGCTGTAAAAACGGATGTAAAAATCCGTTTTTTATTTATCCTCTTTTTAAACTTTCGTAACATCTCAAGAACAGGTAAAATAAGAAAATAATAAGGAGGACAAGATGAAATATAACCAGTATGCATATGTTGAAACAAAATTAGAAACGCAAGTTAAAGAACTACTACAAATTAAATTTTTGCCTGCTAACTATCAGGATCTATCTTTTGCGCAACTATTAGCCGAAATGGTAGAAAATTGTCGGGCCGAAGTTCAGCCAAATGATGAAAACGCTCGTGCTACAAAACTAAATGAAATTGCTGTTTCACCTACACAAACCTTGGCAGCTTTCTTGGATACAAAACCAGAAGAAATTTTATTGATTGAATTTTACAATATCGCTTTACAGTTATTGGACTACCGTGTTCATTATGACTACGACCTAAATGATCCCTGCAAGACAATGAAAAAGCAAGCTTTGACAATGGTCGACAGTATTAGTAATAAAGAAGAACTAATTAGTGCCTTTTACCGATTACTAAATACGCGTACCAAAAACGGTCAGCTGCTAATCGATGTAATGGCTGGCAAAGGCTATTTTTATAACCGTAAAAATGAATTGCCTACTAACCAGTTTGTCTTCTTGAACGGTAAAAGCTTACCAGTATTTGACACTAGCAAAGTAATTCGAGAAGTTGTTTATGTTGAAAGTGATCTAGATACTGATGGCGACGGCCAATCTGACTTACTTCAAGCAACTATTTTTCGTCCTTTCGAAAGTGAAAAAATGCCTGTTCCAGCCTTGTATACAGCTAGTCCCTACTTTGGTGGAATTATTGACAACGAAAAACGTAACCATAATGTTGACGAAAATCTGACGGATGCTACTGAATGGACAAATCCACAGTACGAGCCATCTGCTGTAGTCAAAGCGAGAAAACCTAGTGATGAAAATACTTCTTCTGCAACTGAAATGGCTGTCGGCAAATCTTCTTATACCCTAAATGAATATTTGTTAGCTCGCGGCTTTGCCAGTGTTTTTGCTGGTGCAATCGGTACACGAGGAAGTGACGGTCTGCGAATCACAGGTGCCCCAGAAGAAACTGAGAGTGCCAAAGAAATTATTGAATGGCTTCATGGAGACAGAATTGCCTATACCGACCGCTCGCGAAAACATGAGATTAAAGCAGATTGGTGCAACCATAATATTGGAATGACCGGTCGCTCATATTTAGGGACTTTACAAATTGCAATCGCAACGACTGGTGTTGCCGGATTAAAGACAGTTGTCTCTGAAGCTGCTATATCTTCTTGGTATGACTACTACCGTGAACACGGCCTTGTAATCGCTCCTGAAGATTGTCAAGGTGAAGACTTAGATTTATTAGCAGAAACTTGTCAATCTAACTTACTGGATTCAGGTGACTACATTAAGATTAAGCCTAAATATGATGAAATGCAGGCTAGTCTACTAGAAAAAGAAGACCGTAAAACGGGCCAATATTCTGATTACTGGGAAAATAGAAATTACCGTCATCATACAGATAAAATCAATTGCTCTTGGATTAGCGTTCATGGCCTAAATGACTGGAACGTCAAGCCGAAAAATGTCTATAAAATTTGGCAAAAAGTAAAAGACTTACCGGTTGAGCACCACTTATTTTTACACCAAGGACCTCATTATAATATGAATAACTTGGTATCAATTGATTTCACTGATTTAATGAATTTATGGTTTGTTCACGAATTATTGGGTATCGAAAATAATGCCTACAATCAATGGCCAACTGTCATGATTCAAGACAATCTCGAGGCCGATATCTGGCACGATGAAGAGGACTGGAGCAATGACGTTGGTCAAAAAGTAGTTTACTACCCAACTGACGATGCCGAATTGCAAAAAGATGGTAACGGCAAAAAGAAGCTTGCTTTTCTTGATTTAGGTGGTAAAGATTTTAAAGCAGCTAAAATTTCTGAAAGTGCTTGGCAAGATAAATTTATTGCTGGTGATGAAAAATGGGCTAAGCCTAGTCTTCGCTTTACAACAGATGAGTTTATTCACCCAGTAACTATTGTTGGACGTCCTGAAGTAAAATTACATGTTTCATCTAGTCTTAACAAAGGCCAAATTTCTGTTGCTCTAGTGGAACTTGGTGACCGTAAGCGTCTAACTGCAGTACCAAAATTCCTGATGCGTGATGGCCAAGAACTTGGTTTTCGTTTTGGAACAGATACATTGCAAGAATTTGTTCCTGATAAGCTATCTCATGCTAAATTAATAACTAAGGCTCACATGAATCTACAGAATTATGCGGACATGCAAAAACCTGCAGCAATTGAGCCCGGAGAATTCTATGATTTGAGCTTTGAATTACAACCTACTTACTATAAAGTTCCAGTAGGCAGCAAACTATGCTTAATTATCTATTCAACTGACCAAGGCATGACCAAACGACCACTTGAAGAAACAACTTATACGATTGATCTCGCAAAAACAGAAATCAAATTTAACGAAAAATAAAATGGACGAAAAAAAGCAAGAAGATTTAATACTTGTTATAAAAACAAGTATTAAAAATGATTTTGAATATAAAATTGAAAAATCATATAAAAATAGCGTTTTTATTGTTGTGTATTCTACTGAAAGTCTCTCTACTATTTTACATTTATGTGGAACGCTTGGTGCCTTCTTTAATTATGGTAAGGCAGAAGAAGTCGATGAAATTCATGCTTTTGAATATGAAGTTTCAATAACTGATTATGGACTTGATCTTTCAGAGGTTGCAAGATTGACACGTGAATATATAGATCCTAATGATATTTGATAAGACCCATCTATCACTAAAGTAAAAGAAGGCACTTTAAAGTGCCTTCTTTTATTTGCTTAGAGCAGTTGAAAAAGTGACAAAAAGCTCATGCCTTATCGGTTTCAAATAAAACAATAGAAAAAAATTACCACCGTCAAAAACAACCTTAAATTTTTTAAGTTTCATTTCAATAGAGTACACACATCAATGATCTGTGATAAACCGCACTAAAGCTGCGTTTAATCGAGTCAGTCTTAATCAGACCCTGAGTACCGCGATAGCTGTTGTATTTGTGCCAGCGTTTACTGACTATGTCAAATAATTTCATTTTGTTATTAGGCACTGCACCTTTTTATGATTGATTAATAAACCGTGACGTCTAAGCTATACAGTAATGCGGCGATAGCCATAGTGGTGCTTGTATTCTTCATAAATGGCTTTAATTCAGCCATTATTTCTTAATTATTCCGATCTTTGTCCTTCTTCTTTAAAGCGCGTAGTAGTAATTACTACGAGAAAGACGGGGCGGATTCAAGTTGGCATTAATGGCATCAAGAATAAAAGTTACACTGACCTTAAGCTCGCTTCTTAGTTGGGTGACTGCCAGGGCTATTTCCGAGGCTTGCGGTTCTTGGTCCGCTGGTCGATTAAGACGCTAAATTTTTTATAAATTCGTTCTCGATTTTCAGCTTTAAGTTCTGCTGGCGTAAGCGGTTGTCCTCTCTACTTGTTAACGATATTATATCCATTTTCACGGTATTCGCGCAGTCAATTGGACAACATGCCATAACTTTTCTAGTGCTACGTAATAAAGGGGCTCATGGTTAACTACGATTCGCTTGAGAGCCTGCTCCTTAAAATTACTTGTATAAGTAGTGAACGGCTGGTTTAAAATAGCTAGACCGTGACGGTCAATTAAAGCCAACAAGTAACTAATATTAGATTTGCCAACCCGATAACGCTGACTTAACTCAATAGAACCGATTTGATAATCATGCCAAAGATGATAGATTTCAATTTTATCTTGTTTAGATAATTTAGACATAAAAATAACCCCCAAATTTGTCCTAAATTTGGGGGTCATATCAGATATCCTGTAGTTCTCTTTTTGTTAGCTTTTTTCTATTTTAAGCTCGTTGTTATAAATGAACGATTTTCCAAAGCGATTAATAGTGCTCGTGCTGTATCTAGACTAGTAATCAATGGAATATTTTGCTGAATTGCATTTTGTCTAATAATGAAGCCATCAGAGTTTTTGGCCACATCGTGTCCCATCGTATTAATTACTAAATCAATCTTACCATTCTTAAACTCACTTAAAAGGTTGTCTTCCTTCTCTTCATGGATTTTGCTTACTTCAGTTACATGAAGGCCATTATCCCGCAAGAAGTTAGCTGTTCCACTAGTGGCAAAAATTCTGTAACCGATTTGAGCAAATCTTTTCGCAATCGGTAAGATTGCTTGCTTGTCACGGTCCTCAATTGTTAACAAAACATTGCCGCTGTCAGGAATTTGCATATTGGCGCCTGAAAAGGCCTTGTACAATGCTTTAGGGAAGCTCAAGTCGCTACCCATAACCTCACCAGTTGATTTCATTTCTGGTCCAAGGTAACTATCGACATCAGCAAGCTTACTGAATGAAAAGACAGGTGCCTTAACACTAATCATTTTTGGTTCAGGAGCCAAGCCATCAGCATAACCTTGCTCTTTCAAGCTCTCGCCCATAATTACTCGTGTTGCTACTTGCGCCATTTCAATATCAGTAATTTTACTCAAAAATGGAACTGTTCGACTAGCACGTGGGTTAACTTCAATAATATAAATTTCCCCATCACGCTCAATTAGCTGCAAGTTCATGATACCGTGGCAATTTAGCTTCAAGGCTAGTTTCTTGGTAACATCAGCAATTTTTTGCTTAATATCAGGGGTAAAGGTTTGAGCTGGGTAAACAGCCATTGAGTCACCAGAGTGAACTCCGGCGTGTTCAATATGTTCCATAATTCCTGGAATTAGAACTGTTTCACCATCACAAATTGCATCAACGTCACACTCGCGACCATCAAGATAGTCATCAACCAAGATTGGATGGCTGCTGGCGATATCAACGTGATTATTTAAGTAATCTTCTAGTTCTGCTTCAGTATAAACAATTTCCATTGCCTTACCACCAAGCACATAACTAGGTCTTACTAAAACAGGATAACCAAGTTGTTTTGCTGCTTCAATTACACCGTCGTGCGTGGTAGTAGTTATACCTTGAGGTTGCTTTAATCCTAATTCTTTAACTACTTGGTCAAACAATTCACGGTCTTCAGCACGGTTCAAATCAGCCACACTAGTACCTAAGATCTTAACTCCATGTTCTTCTAAGCCCGCAGCCAAGTTGATTGAGGTTTGTCCACCAAACTGAATAATGACACCCTCAGGCTTTTCTAAGTCACAAACGTTTAAGACATCTTCTAAAGTTAATGGTTCAAAGTATAATTTATCTGAAATAGAGAAATCAGTTGAAACAGTTTCTGGATTAGAGTTAATGACAATTGCTTCATATCCCATTTTCTGCAATGCCTTCACACAGTGAACAGTAGCGTAATCGAATTCTACCCCTTGACCAATTCTAATTGGACCCGAACCAACAACCAAAACTGATTTTTTGTTAGTTTTCAAACTTTCATTTTCAAGATCATAAGTTGAATAAAAGTATGGTGTCTTAGAAACAAATTCTGCAGCACAAGTGTCAACCATTTTATAGACTGGAATAATTCCATTACTCTTACGTAAATTACGTACCTGATCTACATTTTCATTCCACAAGTTGGCAATAGTATCATCGCTAAAACCGTATTTTTTGGCATTCTTTAATATGGCAATATCATCAGGATTTGCTTGAATTTCTTTTTCTAATTCTACAATGTGCTTAACGATATCCAAGAAGTAGAAATTAATTTTAGTCAACTCATGTACGTCTGAAATTGAGTAATCTCTTCTAAAGGCCTCAGCAATATAGAAGAGACGGTCGTCTTGCACTTTAACTAATTTAGTTTCAAGATCTTCGTCGCTTGCTTCATGTGCCTCTTTAGAGAAAAAGTCTTTTTGATCAATTTCAAGTGAACGTACAGCTTTTTGGAATGCTTCTTCAGCTGTACGCCCAATTGCCATTACTTCTCCAGTGGCTTTCATTTGTGTACCAAGTTGACGATCAGCCTTGGTAAACTTGTCAAATGGAAAACGTGGAATCTTGCAGACAACGTAATCAAGCGCAGGCTCAAATTCAGCAAAAGTTGTACCAGTAACAGGATTCTTGATTTCATCTAAAGTCAGACCGACTGCAATTTTAGCTGCCATCTTGGCAATCGGATAACCAGTTGCTTTAGAAGCTAAGGCTGATGATCTTGAAACACGAGGGTTAACTTCGATAACATCGTAGTCAAAACTATTAGGATCAAGGGCTAACTGAACATTACATCCCCCTTCAATCTTCAAAGCTCTAATCAAACGCAAGGAACAGTCTCTAAGCATTTGATACTCTTTATCAGATAGAGTTTGAGAAGGCGAGAAAACAATTGAATCTCCTGTGTGAATACCAACTGGATCGAAGTTTTCCATACAACATACAATCATGGCATTATCATCATGATCTCGCATTACTTCAAATTCGATTTCTTTGTATCCAGCAATTGATTTTTCAATTAAACATTCAGTTACTGGTGACAATTCCAAACCATTTTTGGCAACACTAGCAAGTTCTTCGCGGTCATTACAAATACCGCCACCTGTTCCACCCATTGTGAAAGCAGGACGAACAATTATTGGATAGCCAATTTCATCACCAAAGTCTAAAGCTTCTTGAACGGTTTTAACACTTTTTGAAGGTGGAACTGGTTCGCCTAATTTTTGACACAGTTCTTTGAACTTCTCTCGGTCTTCTGCTTGTTCGATTGACTCAAGTTTAGTTCCCAGAAGTTCAATATTTAACTCATCTAAAATACCAGTTTCAGCTAAGGACAAGGCCATGTTTAAGCCAACTTGACCACCCAAAGTAGGTAAAATTGCATCAGGATATTCTTGACGAATGATACGTGACACTGAATCAACTGTTAATGGCTCGATATATACTTTATCAGCAATTGTGGTATCAGTCATAATTGTTGCTGGATTAGAGTTAACCAGTACTACTTCATAACCTTCTTCACGTAAAGCAAGGCAGGCTTGAGTTCCCGAATAGTCAAATTCTGCAGCTTGTCCAATAATAATCGGACCAGAACCGATCACCATTATTTTTTTGATATCTGTTCTTTTAGGCATGAGTCTGTGCTTCCTTTCTTTGATCAATCATTTGCATGAAATAGTCAAAAATACTTTCTTCATCGTGAGGTCCAGGGGTACTGTCTGGGTGGAATTGAACTGAAAAAGCTGGATACTTTTTATGGCGTAATCCTTCTACAGTGCCGTCGTTAACTTCAACGTGAGTAATCATGAGGTTTTCTGGATCAACTGAATCGCGATCAACTGCGTATCCATGGTTTTGTGAAGTAAAGCCGATATTACCAGTTGCAATTTCACGCACTGGGTGGTTAAAACCACGGTGACCGAATTTCATTTTATAAGTTTTGGCACCATTAGCTAAGGCAAATACTTGGTGACCCATACATATACCCATCAAAGGAATATGCTTTTCCACCTCTTTAACCATTTCTACGGCATCTGCCATTTCAAGCGGATCACCAGGTCCATTGGATAAGAGCACACCGTCTGGTTTCAATGATAAGATTTTTTCGGCCGAAACTGTGTAAGGTAAAACAACACAGTTACAGTCACGTTTGGCAAGCTCACGTAAAATACTGTTCTTTAAGCCAAAATCAACTACAACGATATTACGTTTTGAACCAGGTACAGGGTAAGAAGTAGAAGTTGAAACTCGACTAATTACACCTTGAGTAACATTGGTCTTTTTAAGCTCAGAAGCAACTGTCTCTGCTTCTTCTTTTGAATCGCAGATTTGTCCTCTCATAGTTCCATGCATTCTCAACTTTTTAACCAGTTCCCTGGTATCGATTCCCTGGATTCCTGGGATATCCAAGCTTTCCAAAAAGTCTGGTAAAGTTGTTTGCATCCGCCAATTATCTGGGTAGCGTGCAACTTGATGGCAAATCACGCCCTTAATGCCAGGCTCAAGTGATTCATAATCTGCCAGCGTAATCCCATAATTACCAATTAACGGATTGGTAAAAACTAAAATTTGATCAGCATATGATTGATCCGTAATAGCTTCTTGATAGCCTGTCATACCTGTTGTGAATACGACTTCACCTTTGGTTTCTTTTTTGCTGCCAAAGCCTTCGCCTTCATATATGCTGCCATCTTCTAAGATTAAGTATCTCATTTAATTTCCTTCCTTTTGGTAAACAACTTTACCATCGACTATGGTCATGGATGTTTGACCATAAACTTCATCCCCCGTAAAAGGAGTATTAGTTCCTTTTGATAAATAATCGGTTTCGGCAATTTTATGACTACTATTCAAGTCAAAAATTGCAATATCTGCGGGTTGTCCTAACGCTATCCTGCCCGCTTGACTAAGTCCAAATGCCTCGGCAGGTTTAACAGTTAACCATTTCAATAATTGCGTTAGTGAAAAAACACCAGTTTTAACAAAATGGGTATATAATTCGCTAAAGACAGTTTCGCTTCCAGTGATGCCAAAGGCGGCTTTTGCAAAACCACCTGCCTTATCTTCTTGGGTATGCGGAGCATGATCTGTTGCAATCATATCAATTGTACCGTCAAGTAAACCTTCAATTAGCGCTTGTTGATCAGCCTTACTTCTAAGTGGCGGATTCATTTTATAGTTACCGTCATTTGCAGGGATGTCGTAATCCGCAATTAACAAATGATGTGGTGCAACTTCACAAGTAACATTAATACCTGCCTGCTTGGCAAGTCTTACCAATGCCACACTCTTTTCGGTTGAAACATGACAAATGTGATATCTCACACCCGTCTTTTGTGCAAGCAATAGATCACGTGCGATTTGTGTTGTCTCGGCCAACTCAGTAACTGGCCGCACCCCAAACTCCTCTGCTTTTTTTCCTTCATTTATCACACCCAGATTAAAAAGCGAATCATCTTGCGCGTGCTCAGCAATAACCAAATTATTCTTCTTTGCTTGCTGCATGGCCAAGTGCATTGTTTGTGCACTCTGAACACCCTTACCATCGTTACTTAATGCAAAACAGCCTGCTTCTTTTAAACCGCGATAATCCGGAATCTCATCGCCTATTTCATCTGTTGTTATCGGACCATACTGCATGATATGAACCACACCATGTTCCTGATTATTTTTAACCATCTCAGACATTAATTCCGGTGTGTTAGGTACTGGAATAACATTTGGCATGGCACCAACAGTAGTGAATCCACCGTGTGCTGCTGCTTTAGAACCGGTCTGCACGTTTTCTTTATTAGTTTGACCTGGATCACGATAATGAACGTGAACATCAACTAAACCAGGACTAACTAATTTTCCACCTGCATCAATTTCATTGTCTCCTGTAAGTGATTGTCCAATAGCAACTATTTTGCCTTTTTCAATTAAGAGATCGCCCGATTCAATCCGGTCCCCGATAAAAAGTTGACCGTTTTTAATTACAGTTGACATTAGGAAAGGCCTCCTAGCTTGCGCCCACGCACTACAGCTTCAATCATTGCCATTCTCATAAATACACCATTTTCCATTTGGCGAACAAAGCGGCATTTAGGTGCTTCTACCAGCTCACTTGCCAATTCAACTCCCCGGTTAATTGGACCTGGATGCATAATAATGGCATCATCTTTCATTTGATCATAGCGTTTCTGATTAATTCCAAATTCTTCGTGATATTGCTTTGCATCAAACTGTGCTTCATTTGGATCACCAGCGTGACGTTCATGTTGAACCCGTAAGAACATCATGACATCCATTTGGTCGACTAATTCATCAAGCTCTTTAAACTGACCATACTGATCATATTTGCTGTCGTACCAGTAGCTTGGGCCAGAGAAGTAAACCTGCGCACCTAACTTATTTAAGAGCTCCATGTTGCTCTTAGCTACTCTTGAGTTAGTAATGTCACCAACAATTGCAATTTTGAGATCTTTAAAATGACCAAATTGCTCGTAAATTGTCATCATGTCTAGTAGGCATTGCGAAGGATGTTGTCCACTACCGTCACCGGCATTAATTACGCCAATGTTTAAATGCTCATTTTCCTTAGGATGGATTAACTCTTCATAATATTCATTCTCAGGATGTCTAATCACTTCGAGATCAATTCCGACGGCTTGCATAACTAGTGAAGTATCATAAAGCGTTTCGCCTTTTTTAGTTGAACTATGAGATGGATCAAACGGAATAACCGTTAATCCTAACTTTCTTTCAGCCATTTCAAAGCTAGTATGTGTCCTACTAGAATTTTCGAAAAACATGTTTGTAACATATACAGGCTCAGTTAAATGAGGTCTAGCACCACCATTTTTAAAGTATTGTGCACGCGCAATCAATGCTTCAACTTCTTGCACACTCAGGTCTTCAACACTGACGAATGATGATAAAGTGACTAAATTGGTCGTTTTCATTTTAAAACTCTTTTCTTTTGCAAAAAAATAAACCGGAAGCTTTCACTCCAGGTTTATCAAAAGGGAATTTTATTTTATGCAGTGCCGCACAAAAGAAACTCAAGCCCTTCTGACCCTCTCTGGAGTCAATTAAATGGTTGAATTAAATCATAACTTTTATCACGATAGTGGTTTCAGTTCAACACTATCTTTTTGATCAATTTCTTCAACTTTAACAGCAACTTGTTCATTTGAAGAAGTTGGAATATTCTTGCCGACAAAATCAGCTCTGATTGGTAACTCACGGTGACCGCGATCAACTAACACGGCGACAGCAATTGAACTCGGACGTCCCATGTCCATCAATGCATCCATAGCTGCACGAATTGTTCGGCCAGTGTAAATAACATCATCAACAAGGATTACATGTTTATCGGTAATATTAACACCCAATTCATCCGAGTTAACAACAGGATCCTGTTTTAATGAAGCGTCATGACGGTCATCACGATAAAGTGTGATATCAAGTTGACCAAAAGGTACATCTACGCCTTCAAGTTTTTGAATCCGATCGTGAATACGTTGTGCTAAATAAACACCACGAGTTTTGATACCAACTAAAACTAAATCTTCTGTGCCTTTATTATGTTCAATAATCTCATAAGTAATTCGTGTCAAAGCACGCTTCATTGCAAGCGCATCCCAGATTTCTTTTGCCATCATTTTCTCTCCTATTACCGTTGCTATGAAAAAACACCTAGTCTAAATGAGACTAGGTGCTTCCTAAAAAGTTTGATACTTAATTAAGCCTGCCTTGCTAGCCTCACTGGACTAATTTAAAGGACATATTTCTATTTAAATATACGTGTTCCACTCCTACTTGTCAACTAAAAATCATAGGTTTTAGCTGAATTCAAGAAAGAGTATCAAACATAAATTTGCTCTTACTTGTTAAACTTAGTTAAACTCGACCTGATTAACTAAGTCATTAATGTCTTCGACACCTAGTTCTTCAAGTACCGCTGGCAAATCACGTGCAATATGTGGACATGCTAATGCATCCTTAAAATGAGCACTGCCAACTTCGACTGCATTAGTACCTGCTAGCATAAATTCAACAACATCTTTTGCAGATTCAATTCCACCCATTCCGATAATTGGCAAGTTAGTAGCCTGACGCACTTGATTAATCTGATACAATGCAATTGGCTTTACAGCGCTACCAGAATAACCGCCGATATTGTTACCTAAAAGTGGTTTACGTGTTTTAAGATCAATCCGCATCCCAGTTACCGTGTTAATCATTGCCAATCCATCAGCGCCACCAGCTTCTGCTGCACGCGCAATTTCAGTTGTGCTTGTTACATTTGGCGTTAGCTTAATATAAATTGGCACATTAACCGCAGCCTTAATTTTAGCAGTTAAACTTTCAACGAGTTCAGGATGAACACCAAAGGTCATGCCACCTTCAGCAACATTAGGACAGGAAAAGTTGATTTCTAGTGCATCAACTAAGTTTGAATTAGCTAATTTAGTTGCTACTTCAACGTAACCCTCTTCACTTTCACCACCTACGCTTGCAATTAGTGGCAGCGTCGGATAACTCTTTTTCAATTCAGGTAATTTGTCGCTTACGACTTGATCAACTCCTGGATTTGTTAGGCCAACTGAGTTAAGTACCCCATTGTCCAAAACGGCAATTTGTGGTTGCGGATTACCTACTCGCGCTTTGGGCGTAGTTGTTTTAATTACTAGTGCGCCTAATTCATTCAAATCAAATTTCTTAGCTGCTGGTACGTCGCCAAAACCAAAAGTACCACTAGCAGGCATGATTGGATTTTTTAAATTAAGTCCTGGTAATTTTACACTGATATTTGTCATAAGTTCCTCCAAAAATGAATGCTCTCAGTCATTACAATTATTTTTGGCTCTATTTTACACGTTTTTTCATTTTTTAAAAACTAAAAATTGGTTGTATTTTATTGATGAAGGTGGTAATCTCAATGTTGACAAACTTTAAACGGTACAGAGAGACCGCAAGTTGAACATGACTTAAATTAAATAAAAAGTCTATTTTGTTGCACTCTTGTACCAGAATAGGCTTTTTGCTTGTGGAGGTTTTTAATGGAAAAAGCGGTATTTGTAGCTTTGGACTATGACAATGAAAATGATGTTCAAAAGCTACTGGCAAAACTAGGCAAGCCCGAAAATACTTATTTAAAAATTGGAATGGAACTTTTCTATCACGCCGGGTCGGACTTAGTTAAAAAACTAGTTCAGCAAGGTTACCCCATTTTTTTAGATTTAAAGCTACACGATATTCCAAACACAGTTTATCAAGCAGCTAAACAGCTTGCTCAACTTGGAATTTTTTGTACAACTATCCATGCTCTTGGTGGTAGTGAAATGATTGCAGCTGCACAAAAAGGATTGATAGACGGAACTCCTGAAGGAAAGGAAATTCCTAAACTGCTAGCAGTAACCGAGCTCACATCCATTTCAGATTCAATCTTGGCAAATGAACAAAATTGTTCATTACCAATGGCTGAGCAAGTTGTTAGCCTTGCCCAAACAGCTAAGAAAGCTGGCGCTGATGGTGTAATTTGTTCACCACTTGAAGTTGAAAAACTGAAAAAAGAAGTTGGAGATGACTTTTTATACGTCACACCCGGCATTCGTTTAGCAAGTGACACCAATGGAGATCAAAAGCGTGTTGCAACACCACAAAAAGCTAAAGAATTTGGTTCTAGCGCGATTGTTGTTGGACGATCAATCACACAAGCAGATAATCCAGAATTGACATATCAAAAAATTAAAAAGGAGTTCAATTAAATGTATCAAGATCAAATCATTAACAAACTTGTTGAAGAAAAAATTATTACTATTTCACCTGACAAACCTTATACATATGCCAGTGGTATGTTATCACCAATTTACACTGACTTAAGATTGACGGTTTCTTATCCGGATTTACGCGATTGGATTGCTACTGACTTAGCCGCATTGATTAAAGAAAAATATCCTAATGTATCAGTAATCGGTGGTGTTGCTACTGCTGGAATCCCTCATGCAGCCTGGGTTGCCACCAAATTAGGCTTACCAATGATTTATGTTCGACCAAAACCTAAAGATCACGGAAAAGGTCGCCAAATCGAAGGACGCTTTACTGAAAATGATCAAATTGTTTTAATCGACGACTTAATTACAACAGGTGGTTCTGTCATCAACGCCGTTAAGGCGACTGAAAATGAAGGTGGCAATGTCATCGGTGTAGGTTCAATCTTCACTTACTACCTTAGTGATACTAAAAAGAACTTTGCTGATGCAGGTGTAGACTTCAGTCCTCTACTCACCTATCCCCAACTACTTCAAAAAGAAAAAGAAATGAACTACATTAGTTCTGATGAATATGAAGCATTAAAAACGTGGCACGAAGATCCATGGGAATGGGGTAAAAAGTTCCAATAATTAATCTTGCTAACAAAAAGTGCAGCTAAACAATCGTTTAGTTGCACTTTTTTAGTTGCAATCGTAATTTACACGCAAATTTTTGCGAAAAATTGTCTATGTTACATACTTCTAGTCTATTTGTCTCCCTAGGTCTTATCACACTTTTAATGATGATTAATTGCTCCATTCAATCGGGTATGGTAACGCCAGTAAACGATTAACATCAGTGGTAATAACAGCAATTGAATTGGGTAGAAAAATTTAATTGGCAAAAGATCGCTAATTAATCCCATAATAATTGGACCAAATGCCATCCCAATATCTAATCCTAAGTAAAAAGTGCTACTTGCTAGTCCCTGCTCACTAATTGGCGCCAAAAGAAGTGCTGTTGACTGCAAGATTGAATAGATTACCCCATAACCAATTGCCATAAAAGCAGCAGCTAAGGCCATCATCAAATTATTCTTCATAGTTGATAATAAAAGCAGATAGATCAAAGTGGCTCCAATACTAACCCAAAACCAGATACCAAATTTGACTGTATCGAAAAAGTTCTTTAGAAAAATTCTAATTACTAATAGAACCACTGCATAAATCAAAAAGAATGATCCCACATTAACATTCAGATGACGTTCTTGAGCATAAGTAACCAAATCAGCTTGCGTAGCAAAATAAGGAAAAGCAAATAATGTGGTCAGCAGTGCGATTGGCAGGACATTTTTTTGAATAATTTTAAACTGATGCGAAGAACCGGACTTTTTCTTAGCCATACCTTTTTTAGGATTTGCACGATTACCAACAAATTGAATGATAATGACCATCATAAAAGCTGCAATTGCAGAAGCAATTAGTGCTAGCCGGTAACCAGTTTTTTGATAAACATTAATTGCCAAGGCCGGAGCAACCGCCATTGCCAAAGCATTCATTAAGCCATAAAAGCCCATAGCTTGGCCAACATGAGCCCGAGGAACCAAAAATGCTAGCCACGTAGACATGCAAACAGTACATAGAACGAACCCTGCACCATTAATCAAGCGAAAAATTAATAGCCAATTGCTAGCAGGAGCTATGACATAGCCAATCACACCTATCATGATTAAAATACCGCCAATCAATGATAAGCAATATTTAGAAAGTTTATCTGTTAAATTCCCTGCTATTGGCCTTAGAAACATTGATGCAATACTCATAATCCCGACTATAACGCCTGCAAATGCACTACTTGCTCCAAGACTTTTGGCATAACCGTTAATTAGTGGATTAACAAACATTGTACTGAACATAAAAAAGAACGAAGCTGCCATCACTAGAATTACGTCTTTGGTATAAATTGATTTTTCTTTAGCCATTTAATCTCTCACTTAGTTTTAAAAATAGATTAATGTTTTTATTCTATCACTTATAACATTTTGAGTTAACTACGAATTGCTTGCAAATTTTTACTATTACAAAAAGCTATTGTTTTTGCATAGCTAACATTAGCTAGGTATTCAAGCTTTTTAAAAAGATAGTTTTATTCAAGCATGTCCCTCGTTCTATGCTAGGACCAACTGCAGCAAAGTTTAACAATCAAAAAAGACACTCCATTTATTGAAGTGTCTTCTTTATTAGTAATAATTAGTTTTTGGTCTCTAAAACTTTAAATTCGTGTTGAATAGGCTGTGTAACCTTAGTAGTTATATTCGGATCAAGTACAAATTTAGTCATTGTTGGACAGTCCTCAGGTTGAATGTATAGACTTCTTTGGATCACGTCATAACCAGCCCAATAACCAGTGTAATCACAGTTATCAGTTTCTGCACTAAGATGCTCAATTCCTCTTGGAATCATTAATGCTTTAAAGACATTATAAAGCTGTGTAATTCCTTGATCAGAATGAAAAGGTGCAAGGAATTTTGAAAGATAAGTACTTCGAACAAAACGAGATGGTGATGTATAGTCCCCAGGTAAGCCAATCAATCCGGAGCCACTTTCAATTTGTTTGATATCCAGTTGATCAGTAATTTGGTTATGACCTAAATTGTGGTTTGTAAGCTGAAGATAGTTACGTAAGTTATCCAAGTGCCATGGATACTCTGGACTGTTAGTCATTACCCCAATGCCATCATAAATTTTGAAAGCACCATTATTTACCGGCTCTAAAATGACACTTTTACCAGTTGAATCGCTGAAAGTATAGTGCATTGGAATTGGCGTTGGGATGCCAGTATCAGCAGCTTCCCAGTCAGGATAAGTTGTTTTTTCCTGGCCCATCTTTTGAAAAGCTTCTTTAATTTCAGCAATACTACCAAAATTACTTAAAACGTAGGCAACTACTTCTTCACCGATGATTGGTTTTAGGCCACGCTTTTTGAGATTATCAACTGTATCCCAAGAAGCTTCTTCTAGGTATTGTGCGTCCCCTACAATACCAGCACTGTTAATACCATCATTAAAAAATAGAGAATCATTAACATTAATTCCCATAAAAGCATATTTAGTTGACCAACTTTGATGCAAACCTTCTAATTCATAATTTGCAGGATAAGAGGTCATTTTACTGTCAGCACTAGGCTTAAATGGATCAAAAGTGAAGTCCATTGTCCGCCCCCAAAATACATCTCCGTTATCTGCAGTAATTGAAATATTTGTACACATTTTTTACCTCCTATAACTCAATAAATACTAAGGATGAATATATCTTATCATACATTTATTATTAAAAAATAGTTGTTATTTTAATCAGCTTTTCAGCTCCAAAATACTGTAGCAAATAAAAAGCGAAACAATCGCTTGTTTCGCTTTTACTATATTTCTTATTAATTAATAGCCCATGTAGCGATTTCTTTCCCAATCTGAAACTGTTTCGGCGTATTGTGCCCATTCAAGTTCTTTGGAATCGATAAAGCTTTGTGTAAGATGTTCACCAAGTGCTTCTTGAATTAATTTATCTTCTTTGAAGGCCTTAAGTGCATTGTGCAAAGTTGAAGGTAAAGGCTTAATACCCATTTCGTTACGCTTTTCTTCACTAACTTCAAACAAGTTGCAAGTTACAGGATCCATTGGCATCTTTTCACGCTTGATACCATCTAGACCAGCTTCCAAACATGCTGCTAACAATAGATATGGGTTAGCAGTTGGGTCAGCAGAACGCATTTCTAAACGAGTATTAACTTCTTCAGCCGAGGGTACTCTGACCATTGGAGAACGGTTCTTAGATGCCCAGGAAATGTAAACTGGTGCTTCATAACCAGGAATAAGTCGTTTATAAGAGTTAACTGTTGGGTTAGCAACCGCTGTAATTGCGCGAGCATGCTCAAGAATACCATTTAAGAAGTAAAGAGCAGTATTTGATAAGTGGTACTCATTATTCTTATCGTAGAAAGCATTTTTACCATCTTTGAACAAAGACATGTTAGTGTGCATACCATTACCAGCTTGACCTTGTAATGGCTTAGCCATGAATGTTGCGAACAAGCCATGCTTTTTAGCAATTTCGCGAACAATCATCTTGAAAGTTTGTACACGATCCGCAGTTGCCAAAGCATCGTCAAACTTAAAGTCAATTTCTTGTTGGCCATCACCAACTTCATGGTGAGCTGCTTCAACTTCAAAACCGATACTTTCCAAAGTTTCAACGATATCACGACGGCAACTTGCACTTTCATCATTTGAAGTTAAGTCAAAGTATGAAGCGTGATCTGGAACTTCAGTAGTCCAATCACCTTTTTCATTTAATTTAAATAAATGGAATTCTGCTTCAAAACCGATGTCAAATGCAGAAAAGCCCATGTCCTTCATTTGCTTTTCAATTCGCTTCAAATTATTACGTGGATCACCTTCAAATGGTTCACCATCTGTTGTATGAACGGAACAAATCAAGCAACCGATTTTACCACCACGACTATCTGTCCAAGGTAGTACTGACCAAGTTGAAAAGTCTGGGAACAAAATCATGTCACTTTCTTCTAGACGAACAAAGCCATCAATTGAAGAACCATCAAATCTAACATCATTAGTCAAAACCTTGTCTAATTGGCTAGTTGGAACTTCTACTGCTTTAAGAGTTCCATTAATATCTGTAAAAGCCAATCGAATAAAGCGAACGTCATCATCAATAACGCTCTTTCTAATATCATCTGCTGTAATTTTCTTTGTCATGCTTTTCCACCTAAAAATATAAACAACTATAAATAACTAACAATTGGTATAGCCCGAACACAGTTTTCCAAACCTTGCTCAAAACTTGATTAATAGATTAGCAAAACATTAAATGCTTGTCAAAGTGGTCTAACCATTTTTTTGCTAATCTTTACAAAAGCTTTACTAATATAAAGCCATTGACAGGCCAAAATTAATTTTTGAAGAATAATTCATTAACTGCATTGGTAATCGCAATTTTGACATGAGCATAAGTTAACCCACCTTGCATGTAAATTGCGTATGGCGGCCGAATTGGTCCATCTCCAGAAAACTCGATACTTGCACCTTCAACAAAAGATCCATCAGCCATAATAACCTTATCTTCATAGCCAGTATCATTGCTTGGCACAGGATCAACAAACGAGTTAATCGGTGAATTTTCCTGTAATGCTTTAGCGAAGCGAATCATTTTATCTTTGTCATGGAAAATTACTGCCTGAATCAAATCAGTTCGATCGTCATTCCATTTTGGAGAAACTTCTGCTCCCATTCGTTCTAAAATAGCAGAAGAATAAATTGCACCTTTAATCGCATTTCCCGTTACACTTGGAGAAATAAACAGACCTTCAAAGTAATCCAAATTATTATTTAGACTTGCACCCTCTTCACGTCCAATACCACCAGCTGTTAAACGTGCAGCCGTATTTTCAATTAACTCATGCTTTCCAACAACATAGCCACCGACTTTAGCTAAACCACCACCAGCATTTTTAATTAAAGAACCAGCCATTATGTCTGCGCCAAACTCTGTTGGTTCATGTTTTTCAGAAAATTCGCCGTAGCAGTTATCGACGAAAATGATGCTGGCGGGGCTCACTTCTCTGATCATTTCAATCATTGGCTTTATTTTTTCGATCGTAAAACTTTTACGCGTATCATAGCCACGTGAACGTTGAATAACCACCATTTTTGGCTGATGCTCAGCTAGCAAACTACGTGCACCGTCAAAATCAACGCTACCATCCTCAAGCAAATCAACATGAGAAAATTTCACTCCGTATGATTTCAGACTGCCTCGACCATCGCCAGCAATTCCAATAACTTGTTGCAAGGTATCATAAGGCATTCCAGTCAGATAAGTTAACTCATCCCCAGGAAGTAAATTACCTGCCATTGCAGTGGCTAAAGTATGCGTTCCGGAAACAAACTGAGAGCGAACCAGCGCATCTTCGGTATGAAAAATTTGCGCATAAATACGATCAAGCTTATCACGGCCACTATCATCTGAACCATAACCGGTACTACCAATCAAGTCGGCTTCTGCTACGGCCTTATCCTTAAATGCTTGCAATACTTTGTTTTGATTATACAAAATATTATCGTCAATTTTTGCTAACTGCGGAGCAATTTGCTTATCAATCTCACTAACAATCTGTTGTAATTCTTCTGGCCAATTATTCATTCAACCATTCCTCTGCTTTCTGTTTCATTTTTATTAAATAATCTTGATCATTAAGGGGGTCGACCCATGTAATTGGCAATTGATGCCTAAAATAGGTCAGCTGCCGTTTAGCGTACCTACGTGAGGCTGTCTTTAAATCTTTAACAGAATCATCAAGTTCTTTATTGCCTTCAAAATATGGAAAAAATTCTTTATACCCAATTGCCTGCAATACTTGGTACTCTTTTTGCCGATTGTCATAAATAAACCTAGCTTCATCAAGTAGGCCCGCATCCATCATCTGATCAACTCGTAAATCAATTCTGTGATAAATTTCTTGGCGATCAGAATTTAGGCCAAAAATCAGATAATCATAACGCGGCTTAATTTGTGTTTGTTGCTCTGAAAACTTTTTCCCTGTGCGCTTAATAACTGTCAGAGCACGTAAAACCCTTCTTGAGTTTGTAACTGGAATCTTAGACGCAGTCACTTGATCTTGCTTAGCCAATTCTTGCCACAAAGCAGCCTCACCGTTTTTATCTAAATAGCTTTGCCAATAATCGTCTACTGCTTGCTTATGTTCATTTACTTCACCAAGTTGCATCTGATTTAACAGCGCATTAATATAAAAACCTGTTCCCCCTACCAAAATTGGCAACTTGTTTTTGTGTGCAATCTCTGAAACTGCCTGCTGCGCTTGGTCAACAAAATCCTTAACTGAATAGGGCTCATAAACCGACTGCACATCGACCAAATAGTGCTTAATTAATGCTTGTTCTTCGCTCGTCGGCTTGGCTGTGCCCACCTTAACTTCACGATAAATTTGCATTGAATCGCCAGAGATAATTTCCGCATTGAGCTCAGTGGCTATATTAATCGCTGTGCTTGTCTTACCGATTGCCGTTGGCCCAACAATTGCTAATATTTTTTGCATCTTTCGCTTCCCTTTTTTTGCATATCGATTTTAATTATATATTAAAAAAACACGTTTGAAAAAGAGTACAAACATGTTTTTAGATTAATATTTAGATGATTTGGTACGGCCATCCCATTCATCAAAGCCATTTTTTAGCCATTTAATTGAAGAGAAGTTCTTCTTTTGCAAAAATCTAGCGGCACGAAGAGTAACCGACAAAGAATCGGAATACAAATAAACAGGTAAGTCTGGTCTTAACTCTGAGTATTGGTATTTCATCATCGTGTATGGAAGATTACGGGCACCATCAATGTGCTTTCTTTTGAAAGGTTCCTTTTCACGTAAATCAACAATTTGTGCCTTTCTCATTCCTTGATTAAATTCTTCATTGGTTAAGTCACCATTACCTAATCGTTTTGTTTGAATTTTATTCCACAGCCAAACAGCGACAAAAGCCAAGATGATAACTATTAATACTATATCTACAATAATTATAAAAGTTGACATAAAAATCGATTTCTCCTCTAGTAAAAATGTTCATAAAAATAATATACTCCTAAATTTCTTTAAGAGCTATGGTTATCTTGTTGATGCTTTTCTTCGTATTCATGCTCTCGATTTAAAATTAGTTTTGCCACTAAGTAATCGTGCTGACTAATTAGATGAGCATGATTAATATTATCGAGTTCTAGCGCCATGAGTTCAATATCCCAGATCCGCTTACCAACATGAACAAATATGCCGTATTTTTCAAGAAGCTGTTGTACATCATATAGTGTTTTCATTATAGTTTTATGACCATACCCATTCTGACAGTGGCGACACAATAAACAATTAAGACAGCTGCAGCAACAGTTCTTTCTTTAACCGAGTAATGATGTGTCGTGCGGTCTCCTAAGATAATTGCCACAAGTACTCCCGCAACAAAACCGCCAATATGACCTTGAATATCGATGTTAGGAGCAAATAAATCCAATCCAATATTAATGGCTGCTAGCCAGAAAGCCTGACGGCCCAAATACGAAATAACTGGATTAGCACGATTTTTTAAAGCCACTGCAGTCATTGCACCAAACAAGCCAAACAATGCTGTTGAAGCACCGGCACTAAGAGAACTGTCGCTTCCCATAGCCAAGCTTAATAAATTACCACCTACACCTGAAAGCAGGTAAAGCAATAAAAAGCGCCAGTGACCAAGAAGTGGTTCCATGTAGTAACCGATATAATAAATCATTACCGCATTTGAAACCAAGTGCATAATGCCAATGTGTAAGAATTGGGCTGTAAAGAGCCGCCACCATTGGTTTCCACCAACTACAGCATAATTGTTCATGGCGCCCATTTTAACCAGGACAGCCGTATTTTCAGAGCCACCAAGAGCTGTTTCTACAATAAAGGTAAGTAGTAGTACTACCAAAATGCCAACAGTTACGTAGCAATTTTTTAAATATTGTCGTTGATCCATCTTAACCTCGTTAATTTTGTAAAATTGAAGTAGGCGTAATAATCATTTCAATCGGAATATCTGTTGCCTCAATTTCCCACTGAGCAGAACTAAAAATCATTTTTGTATTCGCTAAGGCAACAGTCTTAGTGGCAGTATGTTTAGCCAAAAAACGGTCATAATAGCCTCCACCAAAGCCTAAACGTTGATGGGAATCTTCGGCAAAAGCTAATCCAGGAACAATCAACAAATCAAGTTCATTATTAATTTTAGCGTGCGGATCACTTACTTCTTCTACACCAAATTTTGAGCGCGAAACTCTTGTCATATAGTTATATAGAACAAAATCTTGCGTGTGTTCTTTATCGTTATTCGCACGTGCAAGATAAACTTCTTTGCCCAAATCCCACAGATAAGCAATCAGCTTAGCAGTATCTACTTCATAGGATAGAGAAGAAGTGACTCCAATACTACGACTATTTTTTAATAGCTCAGTATTAATAAAGCTCTCAAGCAAAGCTTGATCTTCATTTATCTTTTGCTCACTGTCCGCATATTCACCTAAAATCTTTATTTGTTGTTGCCTAAATTCTTTTTTGTCCATATCTTCCCTATACAAAAAATAGCAGGAGCATAGGCTCCTGCCATATTGGTTTATTACTTAGTTTCACGATGAAGAGTAGTGTGTCTTTCAACTGGACAATACTTCTTCAAACTTAAACGATCCGGATGCTTACGCTTGTTTTTCTTAGATAAGTAACTTCTATCGCCACATTCGGTGCATTCCAAAATGATGTTATCTGCCATTTCTTTCACCACCTAAATTCTTTATTCTGACTGTATAAGTTTAGCATTTCTCTTTCACTTTTACCAGTAATTATTATCTTTTTTCTATTTTTTATAGAGTTTAAAGTAATCTTGAACCATTGCTTTAGTCATTTGCAGTGTGTAAGAGCCTTCCAAATCAGGGTCTAAACCTGGGAAAACAACGGCAGTCGCAATCTTTGCATTGTCCGATGGTGCATATCCTACAAACGTTGCATTGACTAACTCTGGTGGATTCTTTTGATTAGGGTTATCTGGATCATAATAAAAGGTTTGCGCTGTTCCAGATTTACCGGAAATTGACGGTTTAACATTCTTTATCTTATGCGCAGTACCCCATGAGTTAGTACCGTGTACAACACGCCAAAATCCTTGCCGAACTACATCCAGTTCACTTGGCGTCCATGGAATTTTTAGTTGAACATTAGGTTTTTTGTCATAATCAATATAAACCTTTTTACCATTTCTGGAAGTTCGACCAATTGACTGGACGATATATGGTTGCATTCGATAGCCGCCATTAGCTATTGTTGAAACGTATTGCACCATTTGAATTGGTGTATATGCATCATAGTTCCCATAAGACAAGTCTAGAACTGACCCTGATAAAATCTGTCCGTGTTCATTAAAGGACTTACCTTGAATACCTGAAATTTCACCTGGTAAATCAACACCAGTTTTCTGTCCCAAGCCAAACATATTAAAATTATGTCTGATTGTATCAAAGGCAGTATTAGGCATACTAATAAATTCTTTAGGAACATACTTAGCGTTAACCCATTTCATTGCCAAACGCATCATGTAAATGTTACTAGAAACTTCCAGTGCTGTTGAGGCATCCAATGAGCCAAACGTTCCCACTGGATATACTGATTTCTTAATCGGTGTTCCGGGTAGATAAACTGGAACATCGGGCATCACGTTGTCTGTTGGCGTAATAATCTTGTTAATTAGGCCACCACTAACCATTGCTCCCTTAACGGCAGATCCCATAACGAAGGCTTGATTGATGACGCCTAAGGCATTATTAGTTGTTTTATTTTTCTTTGGATCTCGACTAATTCCAGCAACTGCCAGAAGTGCACCAGTTTTAGGATTCATTGCAACGGCATAGGCACCGTTTGAATAATGAGCAGCTCCAGATGCAATCGCGGAAGAATAAATCTGTTCAAGTGATTTCTGTACTTCTTTTTGATAGCGTGCATCAATCGTTAAAACCAAACTTGCTCCAGCTTGACCAGAATAAACTGATTTAGTCTGCTCGATATTACCGGAGCTTGTCGTTGAAACTTTACTGGTTGATTTTGTTCCTTTTAACAGTGGCTCATATTCTTCTTCTAAATATGAAGTACCAACCCGATCATTTCTTGAATAACCGTTGGTCAAATAGTATTGCAAGTTATCACTGGGCAAACCCGCCTTTTGGGTGGAAACCGAGCCAATAATACTTTGAATAGAAGAGCCGTTAGGATATGATCTTTGCCAGTCAGTTCCAATTCCAACTCCTGGCAACTCGGATAAGTGCTCACCCACTTCGGCAATTTCTTTATCGGTTAAACCATCGTTTTTGACGTAAATGGTTGACAGTGTATACGCACCGGAAATTTTGTTATAAATTAACGCTGCTGTTTCCTGCCGTTTAGATAGTTTTAAATGCTTTGCTTGAACCTGTTGTTGAATACTTTTATTAATTTTTTCATCATCTTCAGTAGCACGGATAGATTTAGGAACTCTAGCAGCTTCTCGCTTACTATTCTCCTTATTACCCAAATAGTAATCAATGATTTGTTGTTCAGTTGGCTTCTCGTTCTTAATCAAAATATAATTGCTGAGCTTATTAGAAATTGAGTAGACATCATCAATAGTCGTTGAAACGCTCTTAGTATAAGTAATCGCATTTTTGGCGGTATTACCAACTAAAACTCGTCCCTTATTATCGTACATCACACCACGCGGAACCTGACTAGAGACAACGGCTGAATTTGATTTTTGTACTTCTGCTTTAAATCGTGACCCATAACCGATTTGTAAATAAGCTAATTGACCAATTAATGTAGCAAAAAGCACAAAAATAATGCCCAGAATTAACTTCATTCTGAGTGGTGTTGACGATTCTGTCTTATTTCTATTTGATTTTTGATCCTTTTTAAAAAATTTCACGTAATCCAACCTCACTAAACTAAGGCTATTTTATCAAATGCAATGTTGTAATTCCATCACTTGCTTGTTGCTTTGACAAAATTTAAAAAGAGAACAGCAAAATAGTAAATTTGTTGGATCACTCTTTTTAAAAAGCAATTATCTACTTCTTTATTTACTGAAACATCTTCTGCATTTAAGCTTTTTGTAATAGAATAGATAGTGAAAAGAGTAATTAATGGAAGGAAGATAAAACTATGACACTTGAATACCAAATTGGTGTCGATGCTGGTGGTACACATACCACCGCAATTGCTTATGATCTAGCTGGTAACGAAATTAAACGTAGTGAAGCTGGCCCAGGTCAAGTCAATACAGATTACGACACTGCAATCAAGAACATCACTAGTGCCATTAACCACCTAATTGATGAAATTGATGGTGATTGCCAACGCATTTTGTGTGGTATGGCAGGCCTATCAGTTATTGGACATGCCTCCGAAGTGGCTGCAGAAATTTCTGCTAAAGTTAATAACTTACCAACACGTGCAGTTACAGACTCATTATTAGCACTTTATAGTGGTCTTGAAGGCGAAGACGGCGGTTTGGTTATTGCAGGAACCGGTTCAGTATTTAACGGTTTACAAAATGGGCGAATCATCACTACTGGCGGATACGGTGCCACTTTGGGAGATGAAGGCTCTGGTTATGCAATTGCCTTAACTGCACTTAAGTCTGCCTTATTAAGCTGGGATAAGCGCGAAGATAACAAACTTATTCCAATGTTTAATGACTTATTTAAGACTGATAACATTGTTGATGGGACTGCCAAGTTCTACCAAATGACTAATCCAGAAGTTGCTTCAATGGCTGTTAGCGTTGCAAAATTGGCTGACAGCGGCGATGAAAATGCAACTGCAGTAATTAAAGAACAGGCTGAGCTACTCGCCCGCGATATTATCATTGGTATGGATCGCTACGAGGAACCAAAGCCAATGCGCATTGCTCTGACAGGTTCAGTTCTTGCAAACAATGAAATGATGCGGAATTACTTGGAAGCTAAAGTTCATGAGCGCTATCCAAAAGCTGTATTTTCAATCTCAAATGGAGAAAATGCCCGCGGCGTTGTTTTTGACAAGAGTAAAGATTATCGTTACTTTACTAGTCACTAGTAATTTCCTACAAAAAAACCAGTTACATAAAAGTAACTGGTTTTTTTATTATAATTATTCTTCAACTTTGTTAATAACAACGTCAAATTTACCACCTGGTGTTGTAATGGTCACTGTTTGACCCTTTTTCTTACCAAGAATGGCTTGAGCAATCGGTGAATCGTTAGAAATTTTACCATTCATTGGATCAGATTCATCACTACCAACAATAGTATATGTTTCTGAATCATCTTCACCAACTTCAGTATAAGTAACAGTCTTTCCGACAGCAACTTCATCTGGGTCACTTGAATTTGCATCAACAACGTGTGCATATTTCAACATTTCTTCAACGACATTGATTCGATCTTCTAAGTGACTTTGTTCATCCTTAGCGGCATCATATTCTGAGTTTTCAGATAAATCACCGTATGAACGAGCAACTTTGATTCGTTCAATTACTTCAGGACGTTTTACTAATTTTAAATTCTTAAGTTCTGCTTCAAGTTTTTCTTTTCCTTCAGCAGTCATTGGATATGATTTCTCAGGCATGAAATTTTCTACTCCTTAAAGTTAAAATTCTATTTGCACTGGTTTATGATATTGATTTCTACTTCCAAAGTCAACCTTTACCGAATTTCAACACCAAGTTGTTCCTTCAGTTCTGCATCAATCGCAGCCAACGCTTTGTTAACTACTTCGTCAGTCAAGGTGTCATGTTCATTAAGGAAAGTAAGACGGTAAGCCAGACTCTTCTTATTTTCATCAATATGAGCACCTTGATATACATCAATAACACGTAAATTAACTAAGAACTTGCCACCATTATCGTTGATGACATTTTCAATAGCTTGATTAGAGACACTTTCTTCAACCAAGATTGATAGGTCACGTTCAATTGCAGGAAACTTAGGTGCATTTTTAGAAACAGTCTTAGGACTAATAATCATTGGAACTAAAGTATCAAGATCGATTTCATAGCCGTAAATCTCACTACCATTTAATGCCTTGCTTGCTCTGGTTACAGCATGACTAATCATTCCAATCATTCCCACATATTGACCATCGATATAAATACCAGCTGTTCTAGTTGGATGCATTCCTTCGATTTCTTCTGCTTTATACTCAACTTTACTTAAATTAACACCAATGGCTTTAAACAAGTTGGTTAATTGTCCTTTGACATAGAAGAAGTCGATTTGTTCTTCTTCATGTTGCCAGTTATCAAAATAGACATTCCCAGAATATAGCGTTGCTAAATGCTCGTGCTCATTATATGTGTCGTTTTCAAAATCATATACTCGTCCCTGTTCAAAAAGTGCAAGCTGATTTTGTTTACGTGCCATATTATAACTTGCTGCATCAACTAGTCCAGTCATTAAGTTTTGACGTAAAGTTGAACGACTTGAATTTAATGGCATTTGTACTTGAACTAATTTTTTGGGATTGTGAGTGTATGAAACAGCCTTTTCGGGGGAAGTCAGTGAATATGAAATTGCCTCAATTAGTCCTTGACCTTGAACAATTGCTTTAATTCTCCTAATTGCTTCCTCTGTTTCAGAATAACCCCCATGTGTTTCCGCTAAAACTGGTTGAGTTGATTTAATCTTGTCATAACCATAAAGCCGACCAACTTCCTCAACCAAATCTGCTGGAATAGAAACGTCCCATCTTCTTGCAGGTACATTGACTGTTAGATTATCACCATCAAGTTCGTATTCAAAGTTAAGTCGATCGAAGATATGACCTACTTCATCATTCGAAATTTCTGTTCCCAGCACTTTATTTAAATAAGAAACAGTAGTGTGAATAACGTCAGGTTGACGTTTTTCATCAGTCGCAGTAATCACACCTTCGTCAATTGTACCCGAAGCATTGTTACGAAGAAGTAAAGCTGCCATGTCGAGCGCACGTTCAGTAGCATCCCAGTTAACACCTTTTTCATAACGACTTGAAGCTTCAGTTCTATTAGCATGACGTAAAGCTGCTTTGCGAATTAGAGTTGGATCAAAAATTGCTGATTCCAAAATAACATCGGTTGTGTCATCCTCAATTTCTGAATTAAGGCCACCCATAACACCGGCCATCATGACAACACGTTCACCATTAGTAATAACGATATCATTTTCATCAAGGTCAATCTCTTTGTCATTTAGAAGAGTTAACTTTTCACCTTGATTTGCTTTTCTTACTACTAACTTGTTGGTTTCAAATGCACGAGCGTCATAAGTGTGCATTGGTTGACCAGTTAAAAGCATGATGTAGTTTGTCACATCAACGACATTATTAATCGGTCTAATACCAGCATTCCAAAGTCTCTTTTGCATCCAAAGAGGACTATCTGCTACCTTTACACCACTGATTTTACGCAAATTAAATTTTGGTGCGAGCTTAGGGTCAACTTCGGCAGTGAAATTGCCAGTCCAAGATTCGCCGTCTGCTTTTAAAGTGACATTTTCAATTTTAACTGGTTCATCAACGATTGCACCTACTTCATAAGCAGCACCTTCCATTGATAATGTATCTGCCCTGTTAGGTGTGATATCAAAATCAAAAATATAGTCATCCATTCCTAAAGGTTCGTAAGCATCCTGCCCAGGTTTTACATCAGCATCTTGAGGGAAGACAAAAATACCATCAGCGTATTTTTCTGGAACGAGATTATCAGCAAAACCTATCTCTTGTAAGCCACAAATCATGCCATTGGATTCGTATCCACGCAACTTACCCTTTTTAATTTTAACGTTATCCGCAATACGCGCACCTGGCAGTGCAACAACAACATCCTCACCTGCAGCAACATTTGGAGCACCACAGACGATTTGATGAGGTTCTTCTTCACCAACATCAACATGAGTTAGGTTCAAGTGCGTGCCTTCGATTGGCTCACAATCGATAATGTGACCGACAACGATTTTCTTAAGTCCTTCTTCAGGATGCTTTACTTCAGCAATTTCAACCCCAGTACGGGTGATTTTTTCACCTAATTGATGTGGCTCTTGGTCTAATTTAAGAAAATCTTGTAACCATTGATATGAAACTAACATTATCTTTCCTCCTTGCTGAATTGTTCTAAGAAACGAACATCATTAGTATAGAAGTCACGGATATCATCAATGCCATATTTAAGAATAGCAAAGCGGTCTAATCCTACACCGAAGGCGAAACCACCATAGACGTTAGAATCAACTCCAGCATTTTCCAGAACATTAGGGTGAACCATTCCGGCACCTAAAACTTCAATCCAGCCAGTATATTTACAAATTGAGCAGCCTTTACCATTGCAATTGAAGCAAGAAACATCCATTTCAACTGATGGCTCAGTAAATGGGAAGTAACTAGGACGAAGGCGTGTCTCGCGGTCTTGACCAAAAACATGTTTAGCCATTAACTCCAATGTGCCTTTTAAGTCGCCCATTGTAATATTTTTATCGACTACTAAGCCTTCCATTTGCATAAATTGGTGTGAGTGCGTTGCATCATCATCATCACGACGATATACCTTACCAGGCCCTACCATCTTAAGTGGACCTTTTGAAAAGTCATGCTTCTCTAATTCACGGGCTTGATCACCTGAAGTTTGCGAGCGAAGCAAATCCTCTGAATCAATATAAAAGGTTTCCTGCATGTCACGTGCTGGATGATCCTTTGGTAAGTTCATCATTTCAAAACAGTAGTGATCAGTTTCAATTTCAGGACCCTGTGCTACCTTGAAACCCATGCCAATAAAGTACTTTTCTAAGTCATCCAAAATAATATTGATTGGGTGCTTAGTGCCAAGGTGCTCCTCACGTCCAGGAAGCGTCACGTCAATTGCTTCCTTTTCAAGTTGTTCCTTAACCAATTTCTCAACAATTTCGTTTTTGGCATCATCTAATTTTTGATTAAACAAATCACGCACTTTGTTGACCTTTTGACCAATCTCACGTCTTTTTTCAGGTTCAACGTCTTTCATTGAATGCAAAATTTCGGTTAATTCACTTTTACGACCTACTAACTTAACGCGTACATCGTTTAGCTTTTCTTCGGTTTTTGCTTTATCAATTTCTGATAATCCTTGGTCGCGAAGTTCTTGTAGCTTCTCAAACAAATCCATAATTTTTCCTTTCAAACAAAAAGCTTCATCCCCAATATCAAGGGACGAAGCTTCGCGGTACCACCCTGGTTTAGACTCACAAAGGGAGTCTACACTCAAGTCTTCGATAACGGTGAATACCGGAATTGATTAAATCCTACTAGTAAGATGAAATTCACAGCTCTATTTAGACTTTTCTTTCAGCTAATAAAAAAGTCTCTCTGCAATAAACGATCACTGCTACTAGTCTTACTCTATGTAATTAACTATTAGAATAATTCTTTTTGTTAAAACATGCAAGCAATTATTAAAAATTAGACCCACTTGTCGGCCCAATCATGTATTTTGTCTAAAGCTGGCTTTAAATCTGCACCCTTTCTCGTTAAACCATAAGAAATAATTTTAGTATCACTATCAACTGATCGCTTAACAATTCCTTCTTTTTCTAGTTCTTTTAAACGTTCAACCAAAACACGATCGGAACAGGCTCTGACACAACGTGTTAAGTCTTTAAAGCGCATGTAATTTCCGGCACAGAGGGAACTAATTATTAAGCCATTCCACTTTTTACCAATTATTTGAAATGCATTTATATAGTGCTGGCACATCTCGTTGTCTGTGCCAATATAGTCAGTACCTTCCTTGGTTTTACTACTTGAAGCCATCCTACTTTCCTCCTATAGCAAAGCAATGTCATGAATTTATTATAAAAAAAACACTTACTAGAAACAAGTACAAGACCTAGGCAAAATAATAAATCATAATTCCAGCTGCAACTGCAGCATTAAGTGATTCTGCTTGACCTTTAATCGGAATATAGAGCTTTTCATCACAAATATTAGCCACTTCTTCACTTACCCCGTGTGCTTCATTCCCAATTACCAACCCCAATTGAGCAACATGCTTAAATTCTGGTAATTGCTTCGCATTTTTGTCTAATAAGCTGGCATAGACAGGAATAGAATTTAACTTCAATTCATTAATTACTTCGGATAGTGGTTTAACTATTAAATTAAGGTGAAACTGGCTACCCTGCATTGCACGCTGTGTTTTAGGATTATATAGGTCAACACTTTCAGGTGACAAAATAACACCATCAAAGCCGGCAGCGTCAGCAGTTCTGATAATTGTCCCTACGTTACCAGGATCAGAAAGATTATCAAGCAATACCCACTTACCAAAGTTAAATGAATAGTTCTTCGGCTGAGTCATCTTAAGAACCATAAAAATACTTTGTGAATTTTTAGTGCTAGTTAAATTTCGTGTAATTGCTGTATTTATCAAAAAAACGTTTTTGGCGCTTAAATCTACATTTAATTCCTCTTCTGCGCGTTCCAAAGCATCTTCTGTTCCTAGTAAATAAACGTAACTTAGCTTTGCTTTAAGTGCCTCTTCTATTAAGTGGAAACCTTCTATCATGTAAGTACCGGTTTGCTCACGATACTTTTTTTGCTTTAGTTTAGCTAAACTTTTAATAAGTTGATTATTTACCGAAGTAATTTGTTCCATTTATTTGTCCTCTTTTTATTTAGATTTAGTACCTGACAATTGTAATATTCGATGAAGAAAATGGTAAAATCAAGATGATATGCTTTTAGAAAGGAAAATCATTATGGGCTTATTTAATCATCACAACCACAATAGTGAAAAAACGACTGACTCACCAGTTGAAACGTGGCAGTTAACTGCCTCTGGTATTGTCCAAGGTGTTGGCTTTCGCTGGAGTGTTATGAACCTTGCCAAGCAGATGAATATTGCTGGTAACGTATGTAATAATAGCGACAGCACAGTCACCATTACTTTACAGACTAACCTTGATTGCGTCAATCAATTTATCAAGGAACTGCCTCGTAATGTTTCACCTTCTGCACGTATTTCTACAATAAAAAAAGAAAAACTGACAGATGTAGCCAAACTCCATGGTTTTCATGTATTATATTAAGTATTGACTTTTTAAAAAAATAACTTGGTGAATTTAATGAAAAAATTTCGTAAATATATTGGATTAATTGCTCTTTTTTTTGTGGTCATGCTAACTGTTACAGCATGTGCCCAAAATGGTAATGCTGCTACTAAGCCCCCTACAGGCTTTTTCTATGGCAATATCTATCGCTTTATTGGGAAACCACTTCAAAATATCATGTTGTCGTTCTCGCACATGATTGGTGGAGCAAATGGCGCAGGTTGGGCAATCATTTTAATGACGTTAGTTGTTAGAATAGTTCTTCTGCCTTTAATGCTAAGCCAACAAAAGAAATCAACTACACAACAGGAAAAAATGACGCGAGTTCAGCCTCAAATGCTGTTAATCCAGGACGCAATGAAGCGTAAAGATTTAACTCAAGACCAACAAATGACTTTGGCAGGCTGGCAAAGAGAACTTTATTCGCAAAACAACATTTCTTTAACAGGCGGTATGGGCTGCTTGCCTTTGATTATTCAGTTTCCAATCATGATTGGAATTTATCAAGCCGTAATGTATTCCAAACCACTGGCAAACTCGTTTTTCTTTGGTATCTCACTTAGTGAACGATCCATTTCGGTTACCATCATTGCAACACTGTTTGCTTTCATCCAAGGGTACCTGTCAATTATCGGTGTCCCTAAAGAGCAAAAGAAACAAATGCAATCAATGATGTTGATGAACCCAATCATGACTTTGTTTATTTCTTTATCCGTTTCTGGTTCAGTAGCTCTCTACTGGGCTGCCGGAAACTTCTTCTCGGTCATTCAGCAACTAATCGTTACTTTTATCATCATGCCAAAAGTTAAAAAAGACGTTGATGAACACCTTAAGAACGAACCAATTAAAGCTATCGTAACGAAAGAAAAAATTGATGAATTACTAAATCAAAAAACTTCAGGTTCAGCAGTCTCCGAAAAAGAAAAAGAATTGCACGAAAACTTGCGCAACCGTAATAAAGGTAAACAACAAAAACATCATAAATAAAGATTTCTCAAGATCTTAACTAAATAACCTAGAACTACTAAAGGACTAATTCCAGTACATAGAATTAGTCCTTTTTACTTACCTAAATTTAGCTAAAACAAAACAGCAAAAGCTTTTCTTTTGCTGTTTCATATATTCCTCTATTACTCTGCTTCTTTTTGACTTTGAGCACGTTCACGCAAAGTTTGTGCCTGCTTTTTTGTGAGGGCTGGGAACTCAATAATGAACTGACTACCCTGACCTTCGACTGATTCAACACTAATTTTACCATGATAGCTGTTAACCAGTTTTTGTGCAATCGACAGACCTAAACCATTACCACCCTTTTCACGTGTTCTCGCTTTATCAACACGGTAGAAACGGTTAAAAATCTTGCTTTGATCTTCTTTAGAGATACCTTCACCAAAGTCTTGCACGATAATGTGTACGTCATTTTGGGCCAGACCAGCAGAAATATTAATTTCTTTTCGCGTAGTTGAATACTTTATTCCATTATCAACCAAAATTACAAGTAGCTGCTCCAAGTGCCCCTGGTAGATTTGAATTTCAGTATCCTGAGGTAAATCATCCATTTCCAAACCGATTGAAAAGTCCTGATGGACCATTGCCATATCTCCAGCGACACGCTTCAAAACATCCGCAACGTTTGTTACAGCATTTGGATACTGCACATTGATTTGTTCCGCACGGGTTAAGTCAAGCATTTCTTGAATTAGATGCTGCATTCTGTTGGCTTCTTGTAATGAAGCATTGATCGATTCCTCCAGAATTTCTGGATCATCTTTGCCCCATCGTTCTAACAAGTTCAAATGTCCTTCGATTACCGCAACTGGTGTGCGCAACTCATGTGAAACGTCGCCAACAAATTCTTTTTGCTGGTCAATGTAGCGCTGCATTCGATCAAGCATTTGATTCAGAGAAACTGCTAGCTCTTGCAGCTCATCATTTCGGTGAAATCTTCTTATTCGAGCAGTACTGTTTGGATCTGCATTAACTTCACGGGCAACCTTAGACATTTCTTTGATTGGCCGAACAACGCCGCGCACAATCATATACGAAATCAAAATAAAGACCACAATCGCAATAGCAGAAATCCGTACCATCCATTTAAGTAGATCGTGCATCAACTCATTGTAGTAGGACATCTTGTTGGCAACAACAATGTAGCCTGTGAGTTTGCCACTATGTGCTGCTCTAACTTTCTGATAGGTAATAATTTGTCGCTGATGGCCCTTAACATAGACGCTCTCCATCGAATAATCACCCTTAATATGCTTAAACTTAGGGATTGGTCCACCGTTATCAAAAACGTCTTCTTTTTCCAAGTTATAAACAACAACACTCAAATCAGGATTCGTTAGTGATGAAAGGAGGTCATCATTAAATGCACTTCCAGGATGGTCATCATTAGTAATAGGCGGATTACCTTCTAAAACATTTCTGGTTGATGGCGTTAGAGCAGGAACTACATTAGAAATCTGTAATTCATGTGGAATTCTATTTAAGCTTTCATTTAGCTTAACAACCATTTCAGTTGAGGTCTTTTTCTGCTGCACGAATGATTGCTGACCTACAACTGAGTAAATAACAACTGAGAATACAATAAAAGAGACCATGATCGTTAAAGCAACGATACTGACCCAGCGTACAATTAACGATGAGTGCTTGGTCTCTTTTTTACCTTTGACTTTACTTCTTTTCATCATCTTCATCTCTTACCATATATCCGGTACCACGAACAGTCTTGATATATGATTGTTGACCTGGGATGTCAATCTTATTACGCAAGTAACGAACATAAACTTCAACAACATTAGTTTCAATGTTTGAACCTGGTCCCCAAATCTTAGAAAGTAGTTGGTCACGGCTAACAACGTTGTTCTTGTTCTTAATTAAAGTCATCAAGAGGTTGTATTCACGTTTGGTTAGGTCAACTGCTTTACCATCCCCGCGACGAACAATTCTATTTGCAGTTTCAATTGTTAAGTCCTTAAACTTAACTACCTTCTTTTCAACTGTATCATCTGACGCATCTTTTTCAATCTTGACACGACGTAAAACGGCACGTAGACGAGCTAACAATTCTTCAATGGCAAAAGGTTTAACAATGTAATCATCTGCACCATGATCTAAACCAGAAACACGATCAATTACAGAATCACGTGCAGTCATCATAATTATCGGTGTACTCTTAACTTGACGAACACGACGAGCAATTTCAAGACCATTTAAGTCAGGCAACATTAGGTCGAGTAAAATAGCATCAAAGTCTTCTTTCAAAGCCAAATCCAATGCTTTACGACCGTTGCTCTCAACAACAGTATCATATTTTTCATGTTTTAATTCTAGCTCCACAAAGCGAGCTAAGTTCTTTTCATCTTCAACAATTAAAATTTTTGCCATTTTTATCATCCTTTATATTAACTATCAAATGCTAAATCAAGTTAAAACCTTTTAATTAAGATAAGCATACTTTAAAAGAGGTTTTAAAACAAGATTAAAAAACTGAGTTAAGAATAACTCAAAGTTTTTGCATTACTTATTTTTATTTTTGCTTATTATTTTTATCATGTTCATCCTGTTCAAGCAAGGATTTAAGCTTGGCAAATGCGGGATTAACTTGATTTTTCTTTCCTTGGTCATAATCACTTTTTGAAATAACAGACCAGCCATTGCCTTGAGGATAGATATCTTCTTTTTCTTCTTCAGGTGTCAAAATTGTGATTGGAATATTAAGAATAATATTATCTTCGACTGCAGTCTGCAAATCGATTAGATCATCTTCAACCTTAACGATTGGAATTTCACTTTCATCAATTTTTTCTTTCGACACTTCTTCATCAGTATAGTTTTCTGTAAACCGGAAGTCCTGTTGATAATCAACAGGTTCTAAGCTTCGACTCGAAGGAACAACCAAGGATGCCTTAACATGAAAATCGCCAGTTACATATGGTTCATTGTAAAAAAGTGAACCAGTTAATTGCACCTTTTTTACTTGATCAACCAAGTTTTTGCTCCGGTCAAAAAATTCTGGCCTCATTTGAACTTCCTGATCAATCTTCGTCAAAACTTCATTACTATTTTTGATTTGTGAAAAGTTAATTGATAGCATTCTAAACCTCCAACGGACGACGGCCAAAATTTTGATCCTTCTGCATAATTTGTTCAAATAAACGATCAACGCGAACCTGTAAGCCCAATGAACCATGCTTAGCATTGTTCTGATCAACCTTTGAAATAATATTGGCAGAAGTATCTTTTCTAATTTGCTTCAAATAATTGCGCCCAAGCTTACTATAGCCAAGTAATAACAACGACTCATGGTTAAAGCTTTCAATCATATCGTCTTGACTTACATTCAGTAAAGTATACAAGCATAATCTTCTCAAACGCGCATAGGTATACCGTTTCGATTTGATTCTACGTAAAAACTCAGTAAAGTCATGGGCCAAGTGAATCTCTTGTTTCATTTTATATTCAAGGCCTTCACTCATTTGATATATTTGACGTAGTTCTTCTACACTAGTAGATTCAAGCCGGTACTTTAAAAACGGGAACAATATATTCCAGTTTGGATACTCGCTTTGGGCATCAAGCATTTGAACTTCTTTTTTGGGCAGCCATTGCTCTAATTCCGAATCTATTTTGTTATGCAAAATAATATTGCGAATTGCACTCGCACTTTGAACTACACCATTATTTTGTAACAAATCATCATGCCCAGCACCAATTCGATTAACTGGATGTAGTGCTAAAGGTGTACCTAGGTTGTGATTTGCAACAGCATAGGCCAACGCCAAAATTGCATTAGGCTCATTAACTTCATGCCCAACTTCACGTGCAACCATCTGATTATACTGTGTTGAATATGTCTGACTATAATCATTAAAGTCCATATGACTTTGTGGAATTTCTGCAATTTTGCTTCCTAAGTAAGCAAAATTTTGGGTTGCATCTTCAACGCCAAAAACTAAGTCAGTAACCCCAACTTTGACTAATTGGTCGATGCTTCCAAGTGAAAAGAGGTCTGCTGGTTGAACCGCAGTTGAAAATGGTAGTTCAAATACTAAATCCGCACCACTTTCAAGTGCAGCCCTAGCGCGCGACCACTTATCCATAATTGCCATTTCGCCCCTTTGAACATAGTTACCTGACATAACAATCACGATTGGATCTTTGTCTCCTGCCAGATAGCGAGCCTGATTCATCAAAAACTCGTGTCCACTATGAAAGGGATTGTATTCAGCAATGATCCCAACAACACTCATTAGCAGCTAATCTTCCTCTAACTCTAATTTTTTACCGTCTGCCCATAGTTTTTCAACATTATAAAAGTCCCGGGCTTCTTCAGTAAAGACATTGACGACTACATCACCTAAATCTAAAAGTAGCCAATTTGATTCGCTACTTCCTTCAACTCGATAATCATAGAAGTCAGCCTTATGTGCCTCATCAATAATTGCATTAGCAATTGCGTGCAACTGTCTATTAGAACCTGCACTGGTAACAACGTAATAATCAGCTAAAATACTGTATCCTTGCATGTCATATGCAGCAGTATCTTCACCATGACGGTCACTGATTGCTTTTAATGTAAAAGCTAAGATTTCTTTACTAGTCAATTTTTCTCCTTATTGTTTTTTGATACTCCACACATTGTATGCTTCTAAAGTGCGTGGATAAATTTTACTTCTGTTATGAACTAAATATTCAAGTGTATGTGCAAGTTGATAGCCTACACCTTCATCTAAGTTGGCATAGGTGACATCACGTGCTTGTTCAACACCCGCAAAATCTCGTCCAGGCTCAATATAATCAGCCATATAAACAATCTTATCTAAGGTGGTCATTTCTGTATCAGCAGTTGTATGACGTCGAACAGCGGTTAATATTTCCGCATCAGTAATTTTTAAATCACGTTCAATAAAATAAGTACCCACTATTCCATGCCAGATTGCAGGACCCCAATTAAGCAAATCCTGATCAAATCCCTGGGTTTTAATTACTTGTCGAAATTCTTCTACTGGCACTTGCTTGGCATAATCGTGAATAAAGCCAGCAAGTGCTGCTTTATCCTCATCATAACCATTTAGTTTAGCAAGCTTACGAGCCGTCTCACTCACTCCTACACAGTGGGTAAAACGCTTTTGATCCATATTGCTTCTTTCTTTAGCAACTATTTCAGCGCTAGATAGCGGTGAGTACGTTTCATTAAAAAATAAATCACTCATGATATAGTTCCTTTTTTTGTATATAGTTTCTCACTGTGTCAGGTACAAGATACCTGATTGAGCCACCCATTGCAATAGTTTGGCGTATTGAGGTCGAACTGACATCTAAGCTTGGCACATCGACCCAGATCATTGGCAATTCTGCTTTAGTGGGATAGCCCGCGCGTTTAATTCCAACCAAGGTTGCCATTTGCGCAATTTTAGTCGGTTCTTTCCATTCGTTGAAATTATTTACCTGATCACTGCCCATAATCAAGTAATAATGATTTTCAGGTTGAGTTTCATGTAGATATCGCAATGTATCGACTGTATATGAGACTCCACCTCGATAGAGTTCAAATAACTTCACCTGAAAATGAGGATTGTCCTGAGTTGCTAATTCTAACATATTAGCACGATCTTGCGGTGAAACAGTTGGGGAATCCTTCAAAGGCGGAATATTAGTTGGAATAAACCAAACTTCATCGAGGTGAAGCTTATTATATACCTGTTCACCTACTATTAAATGAGCCGAATGTACTGGATTAAATGTTCCACCTAAAATTCCAATTTGTTTACCCTTCTTAGGCTCTATTTTTTCTTCTTTAATTTCAACTGACGGAATTTTTCCTAAATCCTTAGCAATAGCGATCATTTTTGCCTCTAAATTAGTGCACGTCTAATACCTAAACCAATTTTATCAGGAGTATAAATCTTAACCAAACAATCTGCCGGCACAGTTACAAAGCCTATACCACCAAATAACAAGTCACTTTTACTTGAAGTATGGAATTCTTGCCCTTTTAGTTCGGGAAGATCTGTTTCTTTTTCTGGTGGATTCAGCAATTCACCAACATGCTTTTCATAAAAAGCATCAGCATTCTCAGTCTTGGTGCGATGAATGTATAATCCACGCGCCGCATATACTGTAAAGCTAGCCGGATCACCCTTGATAAAGTCTATTCTCCCAAGTCCTCCCAAGAATAATGTATTACCTGGCTTTAATTGGTATGTCATAGGTTTTAATGGCTTTTGTGGCGAAATAACTGCTAATTCACTAGCATTTAATCGCGTTGCCAACTGATTTTCAGTCATAATACCTGGAGTGTCAACTAAAAAGTGTCCATTTTCCAACGGAATTTCAATTTTATCTAATGTAGTTCCAGGGAAACGAGAAGTTGTAATCAGATTCTTAATGTCACCCATTTGGTCAATAATTGCATTTAACAAAGTTGATTTTCCAACATTAGTCATACCAACAAAGTATACATCTTCTGTTCTAGAAGCTTTATCTAAATACGAAATTAAAGTTTCTAAGTTCTTTTGTTTTTTGGCACTAACCAAAAAGATTTTCTTTGGAAATAGGCCAACTCGATTAGCCTCTTGACGCATCCAATCTTTAATTTTGCTTTGGCGAGAATTTAGCGGGAATAAATCAAATTTATTTCCTACTAAAATGAAGTCATTATCGCCGATAAAACGTTTGAGAGAAGATAATAATGAATTAGTAAAATCAAATAAATCCACCACGTTAACAATTAACGCCTTTTTTTCTGCCAATGAGTTTAGCAGTGCTAAAAAGTCATCGTTATCCGCATTAACAGGCATAATTTCATTATAATGACGCAAGCGGAAACAGCGTTGGCAATATGTATCATTATCTTCGTCTTGATTTTCGATAGCTTTCTTCAAACGTTGAGCTGGTAAAAAGCCTGCTTCTTCCGGATCAGTTGATTGCAGCTTTGCTCCACAACCGATACAAATTAACTCATCATCCATTTTCTAATGTCTCCTTAAAGGTAACTCTATGCGAAATTGCTAAAAAGAAAAAAATTATTTTTTCTAAGAAGCGATTAATGCGAGTATTCCATTTATCCGTTTCAACCAATGGTTTCACCAAAACTGACTCTACACCGGCCAAATTTCCAGCCTGAATATCAGTAATCAACTGGTCGCCAACCATCATTACCTGATCTTTTGCCAAACCAAGTTGTTCTCTTTTTTTAGTTATTGCAAAAGGAAGCGGCTTTCTTGACTTCGCAACGAAGTCAATTTGATATGGGTTCAGAACCTTACCGATTCTTTCTGCATTATTATTGGATATTACAACCAATTTGATGCCAGCTTTGGCCAAACGTTGATTGAGTTCATCCATTTTTTTGGCAGTCTCAAATTCATTCCATGCAAGTAATGTATTATCCAAATCTGAAAAAACTGCTTTGACATTCATTTGTTGAAGCACATCAGTATCTAAATGATAAATCGTATCAATTGTATAACGTGGCCTGAATAACATTCAACTTCCCCTTTATTTAAGTTTTCACTCATCTAATATATCAAAAAAACTCAGTAAAGTGATAATTTTTGACATAAAAAAATGGCGCCAATGCGCCATTTTTAAATTAATTTAAAGCCTTCTTAGCTGTTTCAGCTAATTGTGCAAAGGTCTTTGAATCGTTATAAGCAATATCAGCTAACATCTTACGGTTAATGTCAACACCAGCTACTTTCAAGCCGTGCATTAACTTAGAATATGAAATATCATTCTGTCTTGCAGCTGCATTGATTCTGGCAATCCATAATTTTCTAAAGTCGCTCTTGCGTCTTCTACGGTCACGGAATGCATATCTGTAAGATACAAATAATTGTGTACTTGCAGCCTTAAATTGCATATGCTTTGCGCCACGGTAACCCTTGGCAAGCTTCATAACCTTCTTACGACGTTTACGTGTAACAGTTCCACCCTTAACTCTTGGCATCTAAAATTCCTCCTAAATATCGTCTCTTACAATTAATTAACGCATTTGAGAGAGCATCTGTTTGATGCGCTTCAAGTCGCTGCGTGAAACTAATGCAGCCTTTCTCAAATGACGACGTTGCTTCTTTGTCTTACCGTGGAAACGGTGTCCAGTAAAAGCGTGATGACGTTTTAATTGACCAGAACCTGTTCTCTTGAAACGCTTTGCAGAAGCGCGGTGGGTTTTCATTTTAGGCATTTTCTAATTCCTCCAAATTAACTAATTTACTTTTTATCACTCTTGGGAGCAAGCATTAAGAACATTGAGCGACCTTCCATTTTCGGTTTGCTTACTACAGTAGCAATATCCGAAGTGGCTTCAGCCATCTTTTCCAATACTTCGCGACCTAATTCCTTATGAGTAATAGCTCGACCCCTGAACCTAATTGAAACACGAACTTTTGCTCCCTCTTTAGTGAGGAATTTTTGAGCGTGCTTTAATTTAGTGTTAAAATCATTGCCTTCAATTGTTGGGCTCAAACGGATTTCTTTGACACTGACGGTCTTAGATTTCTTGCGAGACTCCTTAACCTTCTTTTGTTGTTCAAAGCGGTATTTACCGTAATCCATAATGCGGGCAACTGGTGGCTTGGCATTAGGCGAAATTAGAACTAAATCTAAACTTGCAGCACTGGCTTGGCGTAAAGCCTCAGTCTTTGTTACAACACCAACTTGTTCACCATCTTCATTAATTAAACGAACTTCACGAGCACGTATTTGATCGTTTAATATCAAATTCTTTGGTATAATTCTTCACCTCCGTGTTAATTTGAGGACAAGAAAAAGACGGGTAAAACGTACCCGCCTTTAATCAACAGAAAATATCGATTAGCCCAGAGGTCAACTTAACATAGGCGAGAAGCGGGAGCTTCTTCTTGTTCTCAACTAATGTGATTATACGCGTTAGTATTCAATTAGTCAATATAATCTGTTTAAAAATGTTCTTAGTCTTGAGGAAAGACCTTTTATCAAAAACCAAAATTGTTAACTAGCCATATGCTTATGTAAATAGCTTCCTGCCATTGAAAGTGTAAAACAAATAACAAAATACAGCAAGGTTAATGCCGCAAACATTGGAACAATGTAATTAGCATTTTGACCATAGATGACTTGAGCATGTTGCATCAATTCTGGAACAACGATAATTGTAGCAAGAGAAGTGTCCTTGATTAAAGATACAAATTGACCAATAATCGTTGGGATCATATGGCGGTATGCTTGTGGCAGTATGATGTACCACAATGCTTGGACAAAACTCATCCCTGTTGATCTTGCCCCTTCCATTTGCCCCTCAGAAACTGACTGTATACCAGATCTAACAATTTCAGCTAGCATGCTTGATTCAAAAATTGTCATTGCAATGATTGCCGAAGTAATTGCACTAGGGCGATAGCCAATTTTAGGCATTCCAAAATAAGTAAAGAAAATAATTAACAATAAAGGAAGGTTACGAACCAGATCAATTACAAATCCAACCGCAGCTGAAATATATTTAATTTTTGAATATCTTATTATCCCTAATACCGAACCCAAAATAAAACTTAAAACAATCGATACTAATGAAATATATAATGTAACGGCCAAACCTTTAAGCAAGAAGCCAAAGTTGAGCCAAGATAGTGCATCTATCCATGTTTGCATTTCAGTCGCCTCCCTACGCTAATTTCTTTTCAAGGTACCGCATGTAGTAACTTAACGGCATCGTGATGATTAAATACAGGACCCCAATGATAAAGTAACTGTTCATTGTGTCAAAAGTTACAGATGCAATTGCATTGGCTTGATACATTAAATCAAAGCCAGCTACAAAAGCTAAAATTGAGGAATCCTTAATAAGGTTAACGAACTGATTACCTAATGGTGGAATGACAATCTTCATTGCTTGCGGCAAGATGATGTACTGCATTGCTTGCTTATAAGTCATGCCAGTTGATCTGGCACCTTCCATTTGGCCACCAGATACGGATTGAATGCCTGAACGTATTATTTCAGCAATAAAAGCTGAAGTGTAAAGGAACAGTCCAATTGTACCTGCTGTAAAACCATTTAATTGAATAATATACTTTGGAACTATTAGATAGAAAAACATCACAATAATCAACAAAGGAATATTACGAAAAATTTCTACATAACCACGTCCAATTTTGTTAGCAACTTTATGAGGAATTACTTCTAATAAAGCAATAAATATACCGAAAATCAAACTGAAAACTAAGGTTAGGAAACTAGCTAAAAGTGTCCAGCCAAAACCCACAAAAAGTTCGTTACTAAAGTGATTTAATATGTTGATCATTTGTAATACATCTCCTTATAGTTGAAACCGGGAACTTGGCCAAACCACTTTTTAATTAAGCGATTATATTCACCACTGCGTTGGATTTTATCAACTGCGCGATTAATTGCGCGATGAAAAGGTTCCTGATTTTGGTTAACCGCAATACCATAAGGTTCTTTCGTAAAAGTTCCACCTCTTACTTCTAAACTCCCTGCACTTTGCGCAGCAAGTCCATACAAAATACCATTATCACTAGTTAAGGCGTCACCTTGATGTGATTTAAGGGCAGAAACAGCTTGACCGTAATCTTGCATTGCAACAACTTTAGCTTTAGGTGCAACTTTTTTAATTACTTCAACCGAGTTGTCACCGACGATTCCTATCACAGTTTTACCATTTAGGTCACGCACACTTTTAACATCAGAGTCCTTATTAACTAGCAATGATTTACCAGCCCTAAAATATGGCTTAGAAAAACTAATGATTTTTGCTCTCTCAGGCGTAATCGTCAAAGTTGCAATTACTGCATCAACATTACCGTTTTTCAAAAGTGGGATTCTTGATTGCGATGTTGCTAAAGTAAATCTTGCTTGGCCCTTCGGTCCCAAAATCTCTCTAGTAATGGCTTTAGCCATATCGATATCAAATCCCTTTTCCTGGTCATCACGAATATCAATTAGACTGAAAAGCTTTTTGTCACCTTCGACGGCCCATGTAATTGTGTTAGATGAACGGACATTTTTTAAAGCGGATTGATCTGTTACGCTTTTCCCGCAACCAGTGAGCATTAATGCACTGAATAATAGAGCAATTGGCCAGATAATTTTTTTCATCATGCCAACCTCCTTAGTGCGAAATGATTTTACTCAAAAATTGTTGTGCACGTACTGTCTTAGGTTGCTTAAAGAAGGCTATACTTTCGTCATCTTCAACAAGATGTCCTTGATCCATAAAAATCACGCGATTAGCTACTTCTTTAGCAAAACCCATTTCATGCGTAACAATCAATGATGTCATTTCACTTGCAGAGGTTACCTTTTTTATAACCTGCAAAACGTCATCAATCATTTCAGGATCAAGTGCAGAAGTTGGCTCGTCAAACAGCAATAACTTAGGTTTCATTGCCAAGGATCTAGCAATTGCAACACGCTGCTTCTGTCCACCAGAAATTTGTGCAGGCATGTTTTGGGCCTTATCTGCAAGACCAACCATGTCTAATAGCTCCATCGCCTGCTTTTTGTTTTCCTCTTCAGGCATATGACTAACTATTCTTGGTGCCAACATAATGTTTTCTAGTACATTTTTGTTTGCATAAAGATTGAAGTGTTGGAAAACCATCCCGACATCTTGACGTAAACGATTGGAATCCGTTTTAGGATTGGACAAGTCTTGATTATTAACAATCAGCTTTCCACCTTGAATCGATTCTAACCGATTTACTGTCCGAATTAGCGTACTTTTACCTGACCCCGAAGGACCAATTAAAACGACCGTTTCACCTTTGTCTATTTCTAAATTAATATCGTGTAAGGCGTGAAATTTACCATAATATTTTTGCACGTCGTGGAATTCTATCATTGACATATAAATGCTCCTTTGTGTTCGATCAACAAAAACACATCATACTTTTCTTATCAATTGATTTAAAAAATCAAAAGTGCATCCCCGTCAACACTACGTTTGTTACCCGACTTGCAAAGTTCCAGTATATTAAAAAATTAAATGTTTATGTTGTCACCCTATAATCTTTGATTTATCGATAAATACTTTTTCAATTTCTAACTACCTATTTTTTTCTTGAGTATGACTTAACATCTTGATCAATTTCTGCAATAAATTCGTCAAAACTCTTTACAATTTCTTCTTCAGTTCCGTAACGACGAACGTTAACGCTGTTAGAAGACATTTCTTCATCACCTAAAACTAAGGTATATGGAATCTTTTGAGTTTGAGACTCGCGAATCTTATAACCCAATTTTTCATTTCTTAAATCTGCTTCAGCTCTAAAGCCACGCTTGTTAAGTTCATCGCGTACCTTTTTCGCATATTCAGAGTGTGCATCAAGGTTAACTGGAATTACTTCTACTTGTACTGGTGCTAACCAAGTTGGGAACGCACCCTTGTAAATTTCAATTAAGTAAGCAATGAAACGTTCCATTGTTCCAACAATTCCGCGGTGAATCATAACTGGACGGTGCTCTTCACCATCTTGGCCAACGTATGACAAGTTGAAGCGTTCTGGCAACATGAAGTCAAGTTGAATGGTTGACATGGTTTCATCCGCACCTAAAGCAGTCTTGGTTTGAATATCAAGTTTAGGACCGTAAAAGGCTGCTTCACCTTCGGCTTCAACATATTCAAGTCCCATGTCATCCATTGCTTTCTTAAGCATTGATTGACTTCTTTCCCACATTTCATCATTTGCAAAGTACTTTTCAGTGTTCTTTGGATCACGATATGAAAGTCTAAAGTAGTAATCAGTAATATCGAAGTCCTTATATACTTCCATGATTAGTCTCAGAATCTTGGTAAATTCTTCTTGAACTTGCTCAAGTGCAACGAAAGTGTGACCATCATTCAAAGTCATTTCACGAACACGTTGCAATCCAGATAAGGCACCTGATTTTTCATACCGGTGCATCATACCTAATTCAGCGATTCTGATTGGTAATTCACGGTAAGAACGAATATGGTGCTTGTAAATTTGAATATGTGAAGGACAGTTCATTGGCCGTAATTCGAGCATTTCACCATCACCCATATCCATTGGTGGGAACATATCATCACGATAGTGTGCCCAGTGTCCAGAAGTCTTATATGCATCAACATTCATCAAAACTGGGGTATATACGTGTTGATAGCCATCGGCAACTTCTTTATCAATAATGTAACGTTCAACAACACGGCGAATAGTTGCACCCTTTGGCATCCAGTATGGTAGGCCAGCACCAACTTTAGGATCAACAAAGAATAAGTCAAGATCACGTCCGATTGTTCGGTGATCACGTTCTTTAATATCTTCACGGCGTTTAATATCTGCATCTAAGTCTGCTTTCTTAAAGAATGCTGTACCTGAGATTCTTTGCAGCATTGGATTGGATGACTTGCCCTTCCAATATGCACCAGCAACAGATAAAAGCTTAAATTGTTTAATTTTACCAGTATTTGGTAAAAGTGCGGCAAAGCCAAAATCAACAAAGTCACCTAACTTGTATACCTTAACTTCATCGCCTGTTTCTTGACTTAATAACTCAAGCTTGAATGGATCATCTTTAAAGATTTCTTCCAATTCAGCCTTAGGCATAACAACACTTTCAATTTTTTCGCCTGCTTTAACTGCTTTCTTAACAGCATTTTCAAGTTCAGGTAATTCATTGACTTTAATTTGATTTTCCTTATCGGTGTCAACAAAAAAGCCATCTTCGCCTGCAGCATGTTCACCAAAACGTAATTCTGGATATGCTTTTTTAGCAACTGCTTCAAAAACAAATGCTACTGTATCACGTAAGACATTCAAGCCTTCTTCATCTTTATCAGTAATAATTGCTACATTAGCATCACTAGCGAGTTGATAATCAACCGGTTGTAATTGTCCGTCCACTTTACCAGCAAGTGCTGCTTTTCCTAGTGATGTTGAAATACCATGTGCCAAATCACTAATTGTAATTGCTTGATCAAAATCACGTTTTGATCCATCTGGCAAAATAACTGAAAAACTCATCTATACCTCCGAAAATATAAAAAAACGCCCCAGTGCATCACTGCACTGGGACGTTATTAGCGTGGTTCCACCCAAATTTTAAGTCAGATATACGAATCTAACTTCTCAAATTAAGTTGATAATGGAACTCACCCATTTTAATTACTTTTTAAGTTTGAATGAGTGGGGTACATCTACATTGAACCACTTCCAGAATAATGTGATTCTCTCTGACTTGAGTTGCATCATGTTCATTCAATTAAGATAATTATACATATCTAACATTTTTTTGCAAGAACTTTTTTAATAAAAATCACAAAAAGCACTTTTAGTTAAGTGCTTTTTGTTTTAACTTATTTTTAATTTAGCGCCGTCTATTAGGACCAGAAACAACGACCTCTTTAGCCAAAGTCCGTACTCTTTCCATTAGTCTTGCAGCTTTAACTGGATCTATTGCATTTTTAGTCTCCTTAAAATGTTCTTCCAAATCGTTCATCGAGAAATTGGAAGAAAAGAAAGTCGGCAATTGATTGTCCATCCTGGATTGCAGGATTACTGCTAAAACTTCGTCACGAGACCACTGACTGAGATTTTCAGCACCAATATCATCCAAAATTAGTACATCACAACTTGAAATTCGCTGTACCTCTTCCGGCAGGCTATTATCATTAAAATGACTTGAAAGACCGGCAATGAAATTAGGCACATGCATGAAAACAATACGCTTATTCATCATTGCAAGTGAATTTGCCAAGCCAGCAAGAATGAAAGTTTTACCTACTCCAAAACTACCCGATAAAAATAGACCTTTTTGATGAATATTCTTAGAGTAGGCACTCAAGAATTGACCAATATCAGCCATTGCTTGCTTTCTTTCAGGCGTTATCTCAACTTGACTGAGTTTAACATCATGCAAACTGGTTGGCAGATCAATTAAACGCAGATTCTTTCTGGCACTAACTTCCCGATCATGTTCAATCTTACTGTCTTCAGGAACGTAAGTAATATCAATCGCATTAGTATTTAGAATCAATTTCGGTTTAAAGCCTTGCGTGACTGGATCCTTTTTATTTTGTTGAAACAAATAAAATTCAAAAAGAGCAGACATGCTCTTATCAATCATTTCATCCGTTATTTTGTCCTGATGAGCGTTAATGAACTGACTGACAGCCGGTTCAGCTAAAACTTGTTGCCTAATCTGAGCTGGATCAATTTTTTTAGCTGCTGGATGATTCTTTCCAGAAATAAATTTATTAATCGGTTCCATAGATTCACCTACTTCATGCCATTTTGGTCTTCAAAGTTCTTGAAAAAGTTCTTTAAATCTGCCGAAGAAACGTCTGATTTAACTGTAGCTTTTTTCTTGCTCCAGTCCGTTGCTTTTTCAACCCTTTTTGCCTGAGTATAACGAGGATATTTTCCTTTATTTTGCTCACGTTTATTCATATAGTCAAGTGCTTGCTCACCTGTCTTCACACCATGTTGCAACCAATCATGCAGGATTTTATTCGCTAAACGATAGGAAATATTCGGTCCGCTTTTTAGACAAGCGTAGGTCAAAAGATTCAGCAATTCAGCTGGTATCCCTTTTTCATTATATAAACTGTCAAGGACATGATATTCGCTAGCATCAACATAATCATGACGTTCAGTTTTTAGATAATATAAAAACTGAGCTGGAGATTTACTCTTCGCAAGTTGTAAAAGTTTTTGTTCTTGTTCACTAAAATGCGCATTTGAAGGACTAGTTTCTTCAGTACGCGTAACTCTTCTAAGTTGCTCACGTGTTGTTTGAGCATGGATACTGTTTGCGATTGTCTTTTTAATTAAGGACATATCAAGCTGATAGTCTCCGTGTAAGCATGACAAAGCCTCATCAACAAATTCTTGTTCGGACAAACCATAGGTGCGCATAACGGCCCGAATTGCTTCGCGGTTGCGATCAATTTCTGTCTCCGGAATCTGATAAATCTCAAACTGCTGCTTCATAAAATCCCAGTCAATCTTGTCATCTTGTTTGATACTTGCCTGAACAGGTTTAGCAATCTGGTTTTCTTGAGCAGCCTGTTTCACTTCAATTGAAGGTTCAATTGCTTCTTGATCGGGTAAACGAAAGACGTCCATGAATGAGGCAGAAACATCAGTTGCGGTCGCTAAGCCATTAGGTTGGTTTAAGTTCTGACTACCTTCTTGGGCAAAGACATGACTCAATTTTTGAAATGCGCTAACACCAATTTTTTCCTTAAGCAAACTGGCTAAAAGAGGAGTAGCAAAAAATTCATTACTACTTGGCACCTTTGCTAGCTGAAAAACTAGTACCTGACCCATAATTTCATTTTCAATCATGCGTGTTTGAATCAAACCAGTACCTTCAAGCTTATGCAGCGCAATAAAAAGACTTTTAAGGTTGCAATCAAGCTGTTCTTGTAACGCGTATAAGCCAGTTGAATCAGATAGCATTGCACCAGAATTATAGTCTTCATTCAGACTAAGGTACATGGAAAGAGCAAGAGAGCCAATTAAAGGCTGATAAAGCTTTACTAAAATACGAATATCAGCTGGATATAGGTCAATATGATTAGCAATAAAAAAAGGTTGTTTGGGATTATCTGTCTCAAACATTTCTAATTTCCTTTCTCTCTTTTAGCAATCATATCCTCCATTGTCTTCATGAAACTCGACATATCTTTAAATTCGCGGTAAATCGATGCAAAACGAATATAAGCAACATCATCTAGTTCAGCTAATTCATCCATCACCAATTGACCGATTTTTTTCGAAGATATTTCACTTACACCTTGCTGTCTAACCTTGTTTTCAACGTGATCAACTAGTTCTTCAAATTGTGCACTGGTAATTGGACGCTTTTGTCCAGCTGCCATTACACCATGCAGAATCTTTTTACGATTAAACGGCTCTCTAGTATTATCATTCTTAATTACTAATAATGGCGTTGTTTCAATTCGCTCAAAAGTAGTAAAGCGAAAGCCACAGTTTTCACATTCTCTTCTGCGTCTAATTGCACGATTTTCATCACTTGGACGCGAATCGATTACACGTGAGGCATTTTGCCGACAATTAGGACATTCCATCTTAGTCCTCCTCTTTTAGTTCACATAGCAGGTTTGCTAATTTAGTTTCTAGCTCTTTTATTGTACCAGTATTTGTGATGACATAATCTGCTAATTTTTCCTTTTGCGATAGTGGCATCTGTGTTTTTATTCTATTTAAAGCCTCAGTTTTATTTAGGTGATCACGTGTCATTAATCGCTGCAATTGCAACTCCTCTGGAACCGCAATTAACAAGGTCTTATCGCAATAATCTTTTACTTTAGTTTCAAATAATAAAGGTGCATCTACAATAACTACTGGTTTCTTTAAAAGTTTATTTTGCGTAATTTTATCTTCAATTTCGCTAAAAATCAATGGATGTGTTATCTGGTTAAGCACATTTAACTTACTTTGATCATTAAAAACAATTTGTCCTAACTTTTTGCGATTAAGTGTACGATCAGAATTTAAAATATCTTGGCCAAAGTAACTAATCACTTTTTTATAACCTAACTGACCGATATTTAAAATGTCATGTGCAATCACATCGCTGTCAATAACAGGTAAATTGCGCTTAAGGAAAAAAGCATCTGCCGTGCTTTTTCCACTTGCAATTCCACCTGTTAAGCCAAGTACTAAAGTCATTTATAAATTACCTGACAGTGGGGACAAAATGTAGTCCCTCGGCCCGAAACTTTTATTTTTTCTAATGGTGTGTCACAACGAACGCATGGCTCTCCCTTATGACCATAAACTTTGAGCATTTCCTGAAAACCACCGGTTTTTCCATTAGCATCAAGGTATGTATGAACCGTAGTTCCTCGTTCTTCAATCGCCAATTCAATTAAAGAATTAATGTTATCGTGAAGCTGTTTGATTTTAGTTTTGGGCAGAGCATTGGCCATACTCAAAGGATGAATTTTGGTTTCCCATAAAACTTCATCAACATAGATATTACCTAGTCCGGCAACCACAGACTGGTCAAGAAGCGTATTCTTAATACTCTTTTTTTTGCGCGCCAGTCCCTCAGTAAAAGCAGCAATCGTAAAATTTGGCGAATTAGGTTCTGGTCCCAGTTTACTGATACCAGTTACTTCTTTTTCCGTTCCAGTTTTAACTAACTGCATTCTACCGAATTTACGAACATCGTTATATCTCAAAGCTGAACCATCAGTAAAAACAAACTGAACATGATCATGCTTATCTTTTTTCGTGTTTTCTTTAACTAAGCGATACTTGCCTTCCATGCGCAAATGAGAAACTACCGTCAAATTCCCACTCAACCTAATCAACAAGTACTTCGCATAGCGATCAATCGTTTCTATTTTTTTATTAACTAATTGCTGTTCAAATTCTTGCGGGTCACTGGCAATAATTTTGGGGTACCACAACGTAACTTTTTTTATTGTTTTTCCTTTAATCAGTGGTAATAAGGTACGACGTACCGTTTCAACCTCTGGCATTTCTGGCATTACTTATACTCCTTATTTGGCATCAAACCAGTTGTGACCATAACCTGAATCAGCAACTAAAGGAATATCTAATCTAACTGCTGATTGCATTACTTCAGGCACAATCTTCTTAATTGTTTCAAGTTCATCTTTTGGAACATCAAAAATCAATTCGTCGTGAACCTGGACAACCATCTTAGTCTTCAAGTGCATTTCATCTAACTTTTGCTGCATATTAATCATTGCAATTTTAATAATGTCTGCGGCAGATCCTTGAATTGGTGAGTTGATTGCAGTTCTTTCTGCAAAAGAACGGACATTGAAATTCTTCGCATGAATGTCAGGAAGATACCGACGTCTATGCATAATAGTTTCCGCATAACCTTTTTCACGCGCAACTTTCACTGCTTTATCCATATAGTCTTTAATTTGTGGATATTGTTCAAAGTAGTTATCAATAAATTCTTTTGCCTGCTTACGACTAATATTTAAGTTTTTAGACAAACCATAATCTGAAATACCATAAACAATACCAAAGTTAACTGCCTTTGCACGGCGACGCATTAATGGTGTTACTTCATCAGTTGACTTTAAGTGAAAAATTCTCATTGCAGTATGAGCGTGAATATCATAACCCGTTCGAAATGCTTCTTGCATCTGCTCATCACCTGAAACCTGAGCCAAAACCCGTAATTCAATTTGTGAATAGTCACAAGAGAAAATATAACCATCAGGTTGACTAGGAACGAACGCTTTTCTAATTTGCTTTCCTTCCTCTGTTCTAGTTGGAATATTTTGTAAGTTAGGATCAACTGAAGAAAGACGTCCTGTTGCAGTCAAAGTTTGCAAATAACGTGTATGTACACGTCCGTCTTTTTGAATGACATCAAGCAAACCATTAACATAAGTTGACTGGATTTTTGCAATTTGACGATAAGAAAGAATCTTTTCAATAATTGGATTCTCATCCTTAAGCTGATTTAATACATCAACTGAAGTCGAATAGCCAGTTTTAGTCTTTTTGATTGGCTTAAGGCCCATTTTTTCAAACAGGATATGGCCAAGCTGTTTTGGCGAATTAATATTGAACTCTTCGCCAGCTTCTTCATAAATTTCCTTCTCCATTTTGGACAATTCACCAGCAAACTCATCTTGCAATTGGGTCAATGTATCAGGTAATACCTTGATACCATTAATTTCCATCTTTGCCAAAACGCGCGCAACGGGAATCTCGATGCTAGCAAAAAGATCATCCTGTTCATGCTCCTTAAGTTTAGCAAGTAAGGTTTCCTTCAAGCTTTCGATTGCTTCAGCCTTGGTTGCAAGGTGATTAAACAAAACCTTATCATCTTCAGGGATTTGTTCACTTTTTCCTTTTCCGTAGACGTCCAAATCACTTCTAACCGAATTATTACCATACATCCGGCAAACTTCAGCCATGTCATCCGAATTATTTTCATTGTTAATCAAGTATGAAGCAAGGAGCATATCATAATCGATTCCATGTGCATGAATTCCAAGTCGGTTAAGTCCAACTGTCGTACGTTTTAAATCAAAAACATCCTTTTTGATTTTTTCATCTTCTAACAGATGTTGCAAATTTTGCTCTTTTAATAGGTCAACATCGCGACTGACATAAATTTGACCAGCAATTTTAAATGCAAAACCAACGAAATCAGCTAAATGATAATTAGGTCCGAGCATCCCTAAGTAAAAGACAATGGTGTCGCCTTCTTTAGCGTCAACTTTTGCCAAATTATCCTTTGTCAATTCCGTATATTCCATCAAAACTTTTTCATTTTCATCATTTTGATTTTCTGAATCTGCAGCGCTAGGATCAAGTTCACTTAAAAACTTTCTGAAACTCATTTTTTCATAAAAACGTCGTAATTTTGGGTAGTCGACATCCTTACGCTTAATATCATCAATTCCAATCGTAACTGGAGTTTGACAATCAATAGTAGCAAGTTTTTTACCCAAAAGAGCCTTGTCTTTATCGTTTAGCAGGTTTTCTTTTAATTTTGACTGCTTCATTTCGTCGATATGATCATAAAGATTTTCAACTGAACCATATTCTTGGACCAATTGCGAAGCCTTTTTGGGACCCACCTTGGTTACTCCAGGATAATTATCGGAATTGTCGCCCATCAATGCTTTCATATCGATAAATTCAGTTGGTGTAACACCATTAACTTCTTTCATGTGTTCCGGTGTGTAAGCCTCTAAGTTCATCACACCTGACTTAGTCACCATGACCGTAGTCTTTTCAGTAGCTAATTGGGTTAAATCTTTATCACCAGTCACAATTGTTACATCGAAACCATTTTTTTCACCGATTCTAGAAAAAGTACCGATGATATCATCCGCTTCATAGTTTTCCAGCTCATAGGTCGATATACCTAAGTCATGCAGCAATTCTTGGATATATGGTAATTGCTCGGACAATTCACCTGGTGTTTTTTGACGTCCCCCCTTATAATCAGCGTACATGTTATTTCTAAAAGTAGTTTTGCCCGCATCGAAAGCAACTAAAACATGGTCAGGCTTGACATCGTTAAGTAAGACATCAAGCATGTTTTTAAATGTATAAATGGCATTAGTATGTAGTCCCTCAGGATTCCTGAAGTTCTCAAGCTGACGGTATAATGCATAAAAAGCGCGAAAGGCAACAGAATTACCATCAATTAAAAGTAGTTTTTGGTTAGCCATTAGATCTCCTCACAGTTAAACTAGTCTAGTATTCATTAATCATTTTACCAGTTTTTCCTTTTTTCTGGCATAATACAGATTCATCTTGCAATTTACTTAACTTATTAATTTTGAACAACAAAAAAAGACTGAAAACTCAGTCTTTTTTGTTGTTTTCTATTTAGTTCATTGTACTGATCCATATAATATATGGTGTAGTAGCACCTAAAATAGCATCACTTTCGGCTTGTGACTTATCATAATGAGATAAATCATTTTGGGTCTTAACCAAGATTGCTTTTGCCGCTTTGACTTCTGAAATTGTTGCCTTATCAGAGTTTAGTGTAGTTTTAGCTAACTTCAGTGCAGCCTTAAAGCGATTTTCAAGATTACTCAAAGACGAGCTTTGGTATGGCGTAATGTTTTCTTGATCTACTAAATCTTGTAATTCCTGTTTGTCTTCTTTGACTGCTATCTTAGCATCTTTTTGAGCCTGCTCAGGTGTGTTAGTTGGTTTTAAAGCTGGACCTGATTCATATTCAGTTGTATCTGCCTTAACATAAACTAAACCAGCAAAATCTTGTGCGTGATAATTAGCTAATGAATAAAAACGAGGCTCGTTCCAGGAATCCTTTAACAAGTAAAATAGTTCTGCCTTATTGTCATTAGCATTCCACAAATAAGTTGCACTTTCAACTGGATAAACATCATAGGCAGCAAAAGTTGCGTTAGGATCAGTTGTAGGACGAGCTGAACCATCCACATTATAAGTTCCAGCTTTTTGGGTAAATATAATGTAACTAGCTTGCGTATAAGTTTGCAATTGTTGCTTAGGTTTAGCCTTTATTTTGGTTTCTGGAATAAAGGCAGTCTTAGTTCCGCGAACACGATATTCAACCGAAAGACCGGATTGACCTGACATACCAGTCACACGGTCAACTTGGTAGGTTTTACCATTTTTTAAGTTAATGCTGTCTTTACCAGCACCGATTTTGTATGATTCGTTCTTTTTTAAATTGGCAATTTTAACAGTTGCTTGATCAGTATATAGGGGGTGACCAGCAATTCGATAAACATTGTTTGCTTTAACATAACCACCGGAGCTAAGTTTGTAATAGCATTGGCCCTTAATCATCTTATATGGTAACCAAGATTGCTTTTCACGATCTTCATTTAACAAATAGAACTTTTTAGTGTTAGGTTCAACTTCTTTAATAGAACCAGAAAAGTTTATACTCGTGCCCTTTTTCAAATATGCATTATGCTTTTGCCCATGATAATTTTTAATCCTTTTACCTTTTTGATTAAAAATATAGGCATTATGTGCTAATTCAAGACTATTATTGTCTGTTGCTGCTTTAACAGTTGCAGCGTTAAAACTTGCTAACTGACTTACAAGTCCGAACGTCATCATTCCAGCTACTGTGCTTTTAAGCATCTTTTTTTGCAAATTCATAATTACCTCAAACTACTTTTTTTGAAATTTTAATCTCTATTCTAGCCGAAAAATAAAAATAATAAAGAAAAACCAAACTAAAATTTTTAGTTTGGTTCATAAATTTAACTACAGAATTTCTCGTGCTTAATAAAAACTATTAAATCACCGCTTAATATGGCTTCGTATCGGTTACATAATCTATAAGACTAAGTTCCTCAGGTGACTTCAATTCTTTTTCTTGCTGTCCTTTTAAGACAAAGGCTGCTTGTTTGACTTCCATTACAGTTGCAGTATCTGAGGCAACAAGCTTTTTGGCAGTTGCTAACGCTGCATCATAACCGTCATGTTTAAATTCCTTGTATGATTCTGAATTCTTAACTACATTTTCTTGATCAATTAGTTTCTGCAAGTCTGATTTATCAGTGCTTGTTGCTAGCTGGGTATCAGCTTTAGCCTGCTCAGGCATATTAACTGGTGTCAAGAATGGCCCACCGATATATTTACAGTCATCTGCTTTAAGATAGCTCAAATCATCCTTAGAATTGTCCACGTAAACAATATCACCCATACCTGAATCACCTAGCAAATGATAAAATAACTCCGCCTTATTTTCTTTTGGCAACCAAATATAAAGTAATTCATCTACTGGCAATTTATCGCCTTTACCAAAAGGTCTATAGGCTTCAAATGGTGGCTGTTGGTTTTCTCTAACTTCACCTTTATTGTTAAAAGTATTGATACTGGCATTAACTAAAACATAGGTATAACCACTAAAAGTCAGTAATTTCTGTCTTGGTGGCGTTACTACAACTGATTTTGCTAAAAAACCAGTCTTTGTACCACTAATACGGTAAGAAGGAACTGCAGATGGATCCTCCTGCTTTAACGTGGTACGATCTACTTTAATTTTTTGATTATTCTTAATCATCATATTGTCTTTTCCACGACCAACAGGAAAAGAATTAGGAGTTTTTACCTTAACGGTTGCTTCAGCAGTATAAAGCGGTTTTTGATTAATCTGGCCAACATTGGCCGCATTAATATAACCACCAGAACCTATATTGTAATAATAGCTTTTGCCAGTCTTAGTATATGGTAACCATGTTTGGTGATAATTATCATCATCTAAAAGGAAGTACTGCTTAGTATTGGGCTCGATTGATTCAAGTTTATTAGCAAACTTTACAGTTGCTCCTTTATACAAATGAGTCTTGGATCTACTGCCCTGAAATCTCTTGAGTCGTTTACCATTTTTATTATAAACGTAAGCGCCATGTACTAATTTCATTGTATTCGTAGCTGTCGTTGCTGCAAACACTTCATTTGTTTGACTTACTATTGCAAAAGTTCCTAACGCCAAAACGCTTGCTATGGCATTTAATGCAACTCTTTTCTTTAACTTCATAATATCACCTCATTTCCAATTATAGTCCTAAATACTATTTGTGACTTTAATAAATGAAAAATGACCATTACCTAATAAGTAACGGCCATTTTTTATTTAAATCAGTTTTTCCAAAGCGTCTTCATACTTTTGAATATCACCTGCACCCATAAAGACAATCACACTGTCTTTATTTTGAGCCAGGTCAGCAATGTTGTCGAGGTTGATTACTTCGGACCCGGGAATCTTAGCTACTAGATCCTCACTCGAGATGTCGCCACTTGCTTCTCTGGCGGAAGCATAAATTGGGGTAACGTATGCTTTATCAACTCCTCTTAAAATTTCTTCAAAATCATGTGCATACTTTTTAGTTCGCGAAAAAGTATGCGGTTGGAAGACAACTACAAGTCTCTTATCAGGAAACTTCTGTCTAGCTGCTTGAATCGTTGCCCGCATTTCAGTTGGGTGGTGAGCATAGTCATCGATAATATTAATATCGCCAAAATCCTTTTCGGAAAAGCGACGTTTAGCACCTTGATACGTAAGGAGCCCTTGCTTGATATCTTCCAAAGGTATCTTCTCTGTGTGAGCAACAGCAATAACAGCTGTTGCATTCAAAATATTATGATCGCCAAACAAGTGAATTGTGAATTCACCAATCATTTGACCGTGATCCAAAACACTGAAGGTGGAGCCTTCTGTTGTTCGCTTGACGTCTACTGCTTGAAAATCATCATTAGCTTCAAACCCGTAAGTATATTTAGGGACTGCTGCTTTGAGTTCTCGTAGACGTTCATTTCCACCCCAAACAAATAAACCTTTTTTTGTCTGATCTGCAGCAGTTTGAAAGGCGGAAGTATAATCTGCTTGATCCTTAAAGTAATCAGGATGATCAAAATCAATATTTGTCATAATCTGATAGTCAGGATGGTAGGCCAAAAAGTGACGGCGATATTCGTCAGCTTCGTACACAAAAAAGCGTGAATTCTTGATTCCTTTTCCTTCACCATCTCCAATTAGATATGAAGTTGGCGCTGCTTCACTCATTACGCGAGCAAGAATTCCGGTTGTTGATGTCTTGCCATGAGTTCCTGCCACACCAATACTTGTATGCATCGCAACAACTTCTTCAACCGTATCAGGGTAGCTTTGCCAGCTAATCCCTTTGTCCTCACAAGCCTTAACTTCAACATTATCATTTTTGAACGCATTCCCTTTAACAATTACTTGACCTTCAGTTTTGATATTGTCAGCACTAAAAGGAGCAATTCTAATCCCAGCTTTTGTGAGTGGTTCCTGCGTGAATGTATATTTTTCAATATCACTACCGCTCACTTCATAACCTAGATCATTAAGCAATAATGCTAGGGCAGCCATTCCTGTTCCCTTAATTCCAATAAACCAAATTTGCTTGTTCTTGTCTAACATATCTTAGCTCCAAAATCTATTTTTCATCGTTTATTATTTTACCATTGTTGCAGTAAAAAGAGCAGAATTCAAATAAACAGTTAATTACAAAAATAAATCTCAAATTACCGTTATACGTTTTTAACCATAAAAAAACTTCACGTTAACCGTGAAGTTTATGCTCATTTATAGGCTGATTTTACCGCTAGCTAATAATTCATCACATTTAGCAGCATCAAATTCGTCTCCAACTTGAAAATCATCTGGTAAAACCATGATGCCACGTTTTTCTGGAGCATGTTCAAGGCCTAATTCACGTGCTGAACAAATCATTCCGTATGAATCAACATGACGTAATTCACCAGGCCAAATCATTTGTCCGTTAGGCATTAAAGTTCCTGGTAAGGCAACAACTACCTTTTGTCCTTGAGCAATATTAGGAGCACCACAAACAATTTGATGTTCTTCGCCGTTACCAACTTCAACTGTAGTAACATGTAAATGATCAGAATCAGGGTGCTTATCACAAGTCTTAACATAGCCGTAAACCAATGTTGGTTTACCATATGCAAGTTCCTCAGCAAAACCGGCATCTGCTAATGCTTTATTCAATGCACTTAAATCAGCATCGGATAATTTAACTTGACCGTCTGGTAACTTATCGTAGTCAATAACTTTATCAACGTTGAAAAAGTTGAAGCCAGTGACGTTCCCTTTTTCATCAGTGATACGAGTAATATCACCTTTTTCTTCATATTCACTCTTACCTTGATCTTGACCTAAAATAACAATCAAAGTATTGGGATAGCTACGTTTATTAATACTAGTAATCATCAAAATTCAATCCTCTTTCACTTAGTCCAATGACCGCAAAAAGTCTTCAACTTGGTCTTTGGTTTTACGATCCTTATTAACTAGTCTACCAATTTCTTCGCCATCTTGGTAGACCACAAATGATGGTATTCCCATAATATTTAACTCTTTAGCCACATCAATTGAACCATCACGGTCAATTTGGTAAAACTTACTTTCAGAAAAGTCTTGTTCAATTTCAGGTAAAAATGGATCTAAAAAGTGGCAATCAGGGCACCAATCAGCTGAAAATTCTAAAACTACTCGGCCACTTCTAGTTATCTCTGATAATTTTTCTTTGTTTAATTCTTTAATCTGTTCCATCTTATTAGCCTCACTCATCTAGATAAATATCTAATCTATTCTACTCCAAAATCTGCATGAAGAGCGTAAATTGGATTACCTTTAGCAGCAAATTTGTGCTCATACTCAGTTTCAATGTTTTTTGCTACAATCTCCTCATTTTCATGATGAAGATCAACAGAGACAAAGTCAAAATGCATACCATAATTGTTCATGCTAGCGACTGAATATGAGAATAATCCTGAGTTATCAGTCTTAAACTCAATTTGACCTACAGGCTTCAAAATCTTTTTATACTTTTCTAAAAAGGTTTTATAAGTTAAACGCCTTTTTTCATGCTTTGTTTTAGGCCATGGATCACTGAAGTTTAAGTATAGTGTATCAGCGCTATTTGCAGCGAAAAATGCCGTAATGTCAGCTGCATCAGCACATAAAATTTGCAAGTTATCCAGCTTCTTTTCAAGTTTGGTTCGCAAAATCATTCCGGCAGCTGTCACTTGCAGTTCAAGTGCAACAAAATTCTTATCAGGATTTTGTTCAGCCAAAGTGGTAATAAAATGTCCTTTGCCTGACCCAACTTCAATTTCCAACGGTCTAGAACAGTCTGCAAAACGCTGTGACCAATCAATCTGTTTTTCAGGATCAGGACGATCTAATACACTTTCTGGATGCTCCTGTACCAACTTAACTGCCCACGGCTTATTCCGTAATCTCACTTTTAAATCTTCCTTTTCTTGATTTTGATTGGTAAGTATAACCACAAAATAATTATACTAAAAATTAATAGACCAATGATTGCCTCAGCTAGCTGCAAATTAATTGGCAAGATAATTAACCAAAATAAGCTAATGATAAGCCATTGCAGGCCTAGCGCCAATTTAAGTACTGCTACTAAATCTTGGCCCCTTTTTTCGCGTTCAATCGGATAAATTCGATACATAACGTTATCATCAAATTCAGATACCAAGGGTAATAACTGGTAAACGGTCAGAAAAATAACTAAGCATGACAAACCAAATGCCCAAAGCCAGTTCTGAACTAGCCATGAGATTAAAATTGCAAATGCAGTCATTCTTACCAGTAAATTAAGGTACTCCGGATTACGCAATAAAGAACGACGGTATAAGAAGCGATTTGGTTTTTCTTTTGCCAATGATTTAGGTAGCAAAAAGTCTAAATATTTACGTCGCTTTATACTGATTTTCTTTTCTTTTACATCAGTAAACATGCTAAAGGCACTATAAACACGATTTTTCCTACCTTGTTCTTGGTTAACCGCATATTGCCAATCAAATAACGCAACATTTTTTTGCTTTTGTGCAAGCATAAAAAAAGCACCTAAAATCAAGATGACAGCAATATAGCTACAGATTGTCCAAGTTGCACTGCAAATTAAGCCAAGTAAAAGTAGCAAGCTGAGTAGTGGCAATGAAAGCTTATGACTCGAATATAAATTATATTCTTCTAATTTCAACTGAAGAACTTTTGCCAATAAAACTACTACTGCAAGTACAACATATGCTACTGGAGATATTTCAGCTTTAAGTGTCGCGAAGGGAAACAAGATTCCCGCAATAAGTACCAAAATAATTGTGGGTACAATCAAGCTATAATTTAGCATTGGTTTTAAATAGTCACGCATTTGCTTATCCTGCGGTAAGAGAAAATGCAAATCAGCTGGCTCTAGCAAAGTTACTAGTTTTCCAGAAATTAAGGGTAACCAAATAATTACTCCAACTAGCGGGCGGTAAAACCATAATCCGGTTGGCATCTTTTTCATACTCTGGGCGTACCAAAACATTAAGGCGCCGAATAGAAAAATCAGGGCCAGAATAAAGAAATCATTAAAAACTAACACCAGGTACTTAAGCGACTGCTGTAAATTTTTGCGTAATCTTTTTTGAGCTAACTCACGCATGACGTTGCTCCTGATTTAAGATTTGGTAAATCTTGTCGAAAGAATCGCTATCGTTTAGACCATAATACTGCCTAATCTCAGTCAGATTACCTACAACATCAATTACCCCATTGTTTAATACCGCATAATTTGAAATTGCTTGCTCTGCATCAGCTAGGATATGAGTCGACATCAAAATCATTTTACCGTCACTTATCGCTGCTTTAATCAGTTCAATTAAATTAGCTACAGCAAGTGGGTCCAGACCAGTAAATGGCTCGTCAATCACTAAAAGTGGCGTGTCTGCTAGAAACGCAGTGACGATCATCACCTTTTGCTTCATCCCTTTGGAGAAATGAATTGGTAACCACTCTAGCTTGTCCTCCAACCTGAACATCGTTAACAGCTTATTCGCTCTTTGCCAAGCCTTATCTTCATCCAGTTGATAGCTTAAAATTGTTAAATCTAGATGCTCTTTTAAGGTCAGTTCAGGATATAAAACTGGTATCTCCGGAATATAAGCAATTTGTCGCTTAAATTCAGTTGGTTGTTTAGTTAATTCTATTCCATTTAAACTAATTTTCCCTTTTTGCGGGCGTAACAATCCTAAAATATGTTTAATTGTAGTAGATTTTCCAGCACCATTAAGTCCAATAATGCCTAATGCTTCTCCTGGTTTGATTTCAATATTAATATCGTTAATGACTGGCACACCAGTGTAGCCACCAGTCAAATGCTCTATTTTTAGAACCATAATTCCTATCTTTCTTTTAGTGAATTTACTTATTTTATATGATAGCATGATATTAATGGAAACTAAATTTCAAAATCAAGAGGTTTAAAAATGGATGAATTAGATAAAGACTGTTTATTTTGCAAAATTATTCGTGGTGAAGTTCCTAGTTATACCGTTTTCGAAAATGATGACGTTAAAGCTTTTTTAGATTTATCACAGGTTAATCCAGGACATACCTTAATGGTGCCCAAAAAGCATCTCACAAACTTATTTGATTATACTGCCGAAGATGCAGAAAAGTACTTAAAGTATATTCCGGCAATTGCCAATGCAATTAAGAAATTTGATCCTAAGATTACTGGAATGAACGTTACCACCAATAATGGTGAAAGTGCTAGTCAAGTTGTAATGCACTCACATATTCACTTCATTCCCCGTTTTGAAGGCGATGGCTTAAAACTTGCCACCCGGAATAATGAAGATAAATACACTCCTGACGACTATCAAAAGATTGCTGATCAGATAAAGCACAATTTTAAGGAGAAAAAATGAAACATTTTAGCCTAGGACTTGCCGTAGGTGCAGGATTCGGGATGGTCCTCTCTCTTTTTGAAGATAAAAATGGCAATCGTTTAGCTAAACCAGTTCAAAAGCAATTTAATGGTGTTAAAGATGATGTTACGAGTCTGACTAATGCCATCGCTGATTTAAAAACGGCTCAACAAGAATTAAAAGATGCAACGCCGATTGCTAAGCAGGGATTGACTGAAGTAGAAAAAGAAATTGAGTATTACCAACTTAGTGTTTCTCGCATAGTTGATAGTTTACAGCAAGAACTTGATAAACTAGTTCAAAGTACACCAAAGAACAAATAATTCTAAAAATTGTTAAAGAAAGTTTGTTTTTTGAATGAATTCTGTAAATTTAAAAACTTGTTCTGCGAGTTTATGTTATATTAATTGTCGGTGACTTATTTAATTAAGGATGTGGAGAAATATTTTATGAAAAAATATATTAAAAAATTAGCTACAGTAGCTGCTGTAGCTGGTATTGCGCTATCAACCACTGCTTGTTCTAACGGTGGTAAAACAGTTGCTTCCTATAAGGGTGGCAAGATTACCCAAAATGATTACTACGACGAAATGAAGAAATCACAAGCGGGTCAAACTACTCTTGCAAACATGATTATTAACCATGTTTTAGAGCAACAATATGGTAGTAAAGTTTCTAAGAAACAAGTTGATAAACAATTCAACAGCTACAAAAAGCAATATGGTTCTCAATTTAATGCCGTTTTACAACAAAATGGCATGACAGTTTCAAGTTTCAAGCAAAACTTAAAGACTAATTTGCTCAGTGAAGCTGCATTAAAAGATGTTAAGAAAATTTCCAAGAGTCAAGAAGACAAGGCTTGGAAAGAATATCAACCTAAGGTTACTGTTCAACACATCTTGGTTTCTAAGAAATCACAAGCTGATACCATCATTAAGGAATTAAAGAATGGTAAGAGCTTTAAGAGCTTAGTTAAGAAGTACTCATTAGATCCTGGTACTAAGGCTGATGAAGGTAAGCTTCCTGCATTTGATTCAACTGATGCAACTTTAGATCCTGCATTCAAGAAAGCAGCATTTAAACTTAAGACTGGCGAAACTACTAGTAGTCCAGTTAAATCTCAATCTGGTTACCACGTAATTAGAATGATTAAACACCCAGCTAAGGGTACATTTGCTTCTCATAAGAAGGAAATTGATGATGAAATCTATCGTTCAATGTCCCAAGATCAGGAAACAATGCGTAGCGTTATTTCTACTGTTCTAAAGAAAGCTGATGTTTCAATTAAGGATAACGACTTGAAGAACGTCTTATCATCTTACGTTTCTACTTCAGATTCTAAGAAATAAAAAGCAATAAAAAAGAAGTTCATTGGAAAATGAACTTCTTTTTTTACTCTAATTTTTTAAACTTCGTCAACGCCTCATCATTCTTCGGCCGATAAAAGCGTCTTCCACCCTGGCTCATAATGTTATCTGTAAAATTACCAGGGCGTGTATTTTGCAGCGCGTTTGTTATTGCATAAAGCGACGCATCTAGGTCATCAATTCTGTGTAATAACTCAGCTTCTAATAAAGCTGGCAATTTTGGTGACCCATATTCAAATTTACCGTGGTGCGACAATACCATATGACGCAACAACAAAACGTCTTCTGATTCAAGATCAAAATTCAGTTCTCTAGCGGCAAGCATTATTTGCTCATCAATTAGGACTAAATGTCCAATCAAGTTACCTTCCGTAGTATATTGAGTTGCCACTGGCCCAGACAATTCCAAAACCTTTCCCATATCATGTAAAATGCAGCCGGCATATAAGAGAGAACGGTCAACTTGCGAATAGTTATCGGCAATTGCTTTAGCATCCCTTAACATTGACAATGTATGATATGCCAGACCGCCGCGTACCGCATGATGATTGCTCTTGCCTGCTGGATAATCAAAAAAGCGCTTGTCCCATTTTTTCAATAAATAGCGAACAATTCTATTCCAAGTTGGATTGAGAATTTCAAACACATACTGATTAATTTCATCTTTCATTGATGAAATTTCTTCGGGTGCAGATTTAACAAACTGATTTAGATCATAGCCCTCTTCAGGTCCTACCACACGCAAGCCATAAATCTTTATTTGTGGCTGTCCCTGGTATTCTTCGCGCTTACCGTCCAATTCAACGATTGTGCCACTACTATAGGTTGCAGCATCTTGATTAGTTGCATCCCAATAATTTCCACGAATTTCACCAGAAGCATCGCCAAAAGACAATGCCAAATATAATTTACCCTTCTGGGTATGTCTTAACTGGGAATTCTTAATTAAGACAATTGCCTCTAATTCCTCGCCATCATTGTAGTCCAGTAAGTGTTTATACATTACTCGGTTCCTTTCGTAAAAGTTAGCGGCTTAAGCTGTAACTTTTCAACTAATCCAGCTTGTGCGGTAAAAATAAGTACTTGATTATTCTCGGATACCTGGCCCAACAACTGCTTAATTTGATTTACTCTTTGATCATCAAAGTTTACAAAAGAGTCGTCAATTAAAATTGGCAAGTTAATCTGATCTTTAATTTGTTCAACAAAAGCCAACTTGAGTGCAAAATAAAGCTGCTCAGATGTGCCGCGTGACAAATATTGTACTTTAATCTTTTTACCATCGAATCTAGTAACTGTTAATTTCTTATCAATATTAAGACTATTATACCGATTATTTGTTAATAGTCGCAAATATTCTTTTGCTGTCTTTAACATTTTAGGGAACCGTTCATTTGAAGCGAGGTCTAAGGCACGTGAAATCCACTTTGAAGCAGCTAAATTAGCTAGATACTCAATACTTAAGTTTCTAAATTCAGTTTCTGTATTAGCTAATTCTTGTTTGGCTGCGAAAACGGCATTTGAATTCGCCAAATTAGTCATTTTAACCTTTATTTCGGCATCTTCAGTCTGCAATTCTTTGATTACTTTTTGCTTCTGGGTAATTTTAATTTGGACTGTTTCTAGCTTTTTAGCAAGCTGATCACTTTCTTGAAGCTGCTTAATCTCAGCTAGATTTTCACCAAGATTATCTTTCAGAAGAGAAATCTTAGTTTGAAGTTCCGCTTGCCGAGTACTCTTAGCCTGCAAAGCTTGGTATTCAGCCATATCTTCAACTTGTGCTTGGGCAAACGCCGCCTTTAACTGTAAATTAAGTTCATGTGCCTCAGCTCGAGTTTTTGTCAGCCGCTTTTGCAGATCAATTCTTTGATCTGCAATGTGCCTCGAGTTCGCTAACCGATTCTCAAGTTCATCTAATGAAGCTATCACGGCTTCAAAACTAGGTTCAATTGAGCGATCGAGTGTGGCACTGATTTTCATTGCAATTTTTGCAAGTTGCTCGTTAAGCTCGCGTTCACGCTGCAAATCATTCTGCTTTTTTTGCTCAAGCATTTGGTATTGACGCCATTCATTGACCAAACTATGAAGATCAAGCTGATCAGGATTAAGACCATACTTATGTGAAAATGTAATTCTTTGTTCCTTAATCAGCTTCGCCTGTTTAGCCTGTTGGTTGAGCACACGCTTTTCTTGCTTTTGTTTGCCAATGCTCCAACAAGCTCCGACTAGGCCAATTAACATGACCAACCCACCGATTAGCGGCGATGATGCAACTAACAGAATTATGCCGATAGCAATGATTAAGCCTGAACCAATCGCAGCGTATTTACCAACTGCATTTTCAGAACTAGAGGTATTGTCTTTAGAAGATGGCAATTTTTCAAAATCATTTTGTAATTGAATAATATCTGCCTGAGTTAAATTGGTGATTTGATGCAAGTCTGGATTTAAAGTGAGTAATTGCTCCTGCTGCTGACTAACTTGCTGAAAGTCCTGCTGGCAATCACGGTCTTCTGCGCGCCATTGCAATATTTCAGGCTTTTTTTGTACCAACAACTTCAAGGAATTCTGATTTTCATCATTAGACGAAAAGTTGGCAAGTTGCTGTTCTAGCTCACTTTGCTCTTTTTGAAGATTTTTAGCTTCTAAATCGAGTCTTTGCGCAGCTTGATATTTTTCTGGATCAAATTCAACTTGTTCCACTTCCCGCTCTAATTCAATTAGCTTGCGGTAGTTAGGAACCTGATTTTGCAGTTGACGTAATTGCTCTTGCTCACTCTGAAGTTTTTGAAGAGCTTGCTCCTGCTCTCTTAGTGCACTTGCTTGTGTTTTTTCTTGCTCACTCAAAGTACGATAATCATTAAACTCGTTTTCAGCTTCATCAACCTTAATTCGCTGATCCTTTAATTTGTTAAAAAGAACATTAAGTGGCGGGTTACTCCCCATCTTTTTGAAGATTTCGGAAGCTTTTTTAGCAAAGTCATCTCTTAAATCGATTAACTGGTCACTGTTTGAGGCTCCCAAATAATAAATTCGTTCCAACAGGTCAGTTTGTTGAATTTTCTCAACTTTAGCAAGCATGTCTTGATTAAAAATAAAACTATCCGCATAAAAGTCGCCATCAATATTTTTGATTTCTTCGAAAAAGACGCTTTCTGGAACAATCTGCTCGTTTAGTTTTACCGTTAATGTGCCGCCTTTAAGTCCTTTACCGCCAGCATATAAGCGCTCAAGTTCAAAGTGGTCTCCTCGGTCATTTTCAAAAAATAATGAGCCTCCCATCGGACTAACCCGTGCTAAAGGCGTGTAATCTTCAAAAAAAGCTGAGCTCTGCTTCTTTAAATGGAAACCAAACATAATCTGCTTTATAAAGGCAACTACCGTACTTTTACCAGCTTCATTCGTACCATAGAAAACGTTGAGTTTAGGACTGGATAGGTCAAAGGTAACATTAGAAAACTGCCCAAAATTGACAATTTTAATTTTCTTTAACTTCATCGCTAATTCCTTTCAGCTTGCTATTCAGTTTAACCTCGGCCAGTTCCTTCACTTCCTGTAGAAAATCTGGAGCATTTTCCAGTTGATTTGAGAGTTCATCTTTTTTGGCCCAGTCTTTACTTAATTCAGTAAATTCATCTGTAGCAAAAAGCTCTTTTTCTGCTTGATTAAAAAAGGCAAGATCACTTTCAGTGATTTTTAGTTGACTATTCGCCGAAAGACGAACGTCTACTAATTGAGAATCATAATCTAATTGATTGGAAATCATGCGCCAAAAATCATTTTCCTGAATCAGTTCACGCTCTTTATCATTTAAATACTCCGCTCCGCTTATTTGCAGACAAAAGTAAGTTGTTTCATTTGGATTTAATGAATCGATAATTAGATTCTGCAATTCGGTTTGTGAAACTTCAGAATTCAACTTAATTACTTGTTGCTGCCACACAATTGGACATGTTTGAACAAACTGAATGGTTGTTTCCTTTGTCTGTTCATTAATTTCACCCAAATAACAGCCTTTTTTATCTGTTTCGTTAATGTGGCGCCCTTGAATATTTCCAGAGTATACAATCCACGGATCTTTAGCTAAAACCTGTCTAAGGTGAATATGACCTAAAGCAAAATAGTCATAATTCAGGTCTTTTAAAGTAGTTAAGCTGAAAGGCGCATAAACATCCTGAGCACTTTGATTAGTCTTTTCTTGTGCATGCATTAGTCCAAAAGTGTAATGCACTGCTTTACTAGGAAATTGACTCACCTTATCTTCTGTGATGTGATTATTTAAATAAGAAAAACCCGTTACATCATAAGTAAAGCCCGTCTTGGTCTGACAAGTAATGGACTCGATTTTCTCTTCGTTGCCAAGCAACTTGAAATACTGGCTTTCGGGAACGAGCAAATCAGCTTCTGCCATGTGATCATGATTACCAAAAATCATGACTACTTGAATTTGTGCCTTAGTTAGCCGTTCAATTTGCTCAGCGAAAAAAATCTGCGTACTTGGGTTAGGACGCGCACTATCGAATGTATCACCCGCAATCAATACTAGGTCAACATCTTCTCTTAAAGCCAAGTCAACAATCTTGGTGAACGATTTATTGGGTGCCTGATGTATTTGTAAAGAGCTCTTAGATGGCAAAAAAGATAGCCCCAAAAAAGGACTATCTAGATGCGCATCCGCTAAGTGGATAAATTTCATTGGTCTAACTAATTTCTAAGACCTTTATACAGATCATTAATCGGCTGAGTAATTATCTTCTGTACTTCTTCAATCGTACCATATAGACCTTGCTCTGCTTGTAACAAATTCAAGATTTGTGGATCTTGTTGTACTTTTTCATTTAAGTTTTTATATTCATCTTGAAGCTCTTGCGATAAGTCTTCACCTTTGGATTGGGCAATTACAATCGCATTTTGTACCTTGTCCATTTCCTTGAAAAGTGCTGTACTTTCCGCGTTATTCTTAACGCCTTCAATTGCTTCTTTCAAAACACTAAATTCATCAATTTCTTGCAGCTCGGATGCTAATTGATTGGTCGTATCGAAAATATTCACCATTTTTAATCCTCCTAATCATCGGCCAAAAAGACCCTTCAAGTTATTATACCATTCATTTAGCTTTTCTCCCGCAGATCCTATACCTTTTTGAATTTTATTGTTCAATCCATTGGTCCAGTCCGATCCAGTACCATTATTTTGGATAATTTGCTTAGGAGCTTGTTCGGTAAATTGGTTCTGGGCAGTATAAGGAAGTATTCCTTCCATCTCTGCCTTGTATAGTCTAGTGATTTCAGTTTCTGACACACCATGCATGAAATGTTGCTTATTAGTGCGATCGTAACCAACCCAAGTTGCGACAACTACGTCAGGCGTATAACCAACAATCCACTGATCCTTGGTTCCAAAACCGTATGAATTTGGAACCTCAGTTGAACCAGTTTTTCCGGCAACTCGAAAACCAGCTGGTTGAGCTGATGCTCCTGTACCACTAGTAAACACGCCTAATAACATCGTTGTCATTTCATGTGCTGTACTTTCTGAAATAACTCGGTGTCTGCCAGTATCGTGATTTTCGGCAATTACGTTACCACTTGCATCAGTAATTTTTGTAATGAAATACGAATTATTCGGCAAGTTACCTTTATTGGCAAAAGCAGAATATGCTCGTGCCATCTGCAATGGTGATACACCGGTTGATAAACCACCTAGTGCTAAAGCTAGGTTTTGGTCTTCTTTTGGTACTTTAATGCCAAAATTATTTGCAGATTGTACCCCTTTGGACACACCAATCCGGTCTAGTAACCAAACTGCCGGTACGTTTTTACTTTGAGCTAAAGCAACATACATTGGAATCTTATCTGAATAACCATTATCAACGTTATGCGGCTCATACCCATTTTTACCAAATCGCTGCAACTTGTTAGAAAGCTGAGAGTCATAATGATAGCCTTGCTGTAAAGCAGGTGCGTAACTCACAATCGGTTTAATTGAAGAGCCCGGCTGACGCTTCATTTGGGTAGCGCGGTTATAACCACGAAAGACATGCTTGCCACGTCCGCCAATGACCGCCCTGACTGCTCCAGTACCTGGATCCATTACCACACTAGCGCCTTGCGTCTTTGTTCCATCAGTTGAGCCTTGCGGGAATAACCAGTCTTGGCTAAATTTTTCTTGGAGTTGTCCCTGATAATTTTGGTTCAGCGTCGTGTAGATACGCAGACCCTTATTCATAACATCTTCTTCTTTTAAGCCATAGCGTTTGATGGCCTCATCGACAACAGCATCAAAGAAGTACGGGTAGCGGTAGCCATCCTGGTTGTGGTAAGTATCACGCAAAACCAAGCTTTGGCTTTTTGCGACCTTAGCTTGAGAAGAAGTCAACTTGTTGTTTGCAACCATTAAATCCAAGACTAAGTTCCGCCTTGATAAAGAATAATTCATATGGTCAATTGGGTTATAATTACTTGGATTACGTAAAATTCCTGCTAAGGTTGCACCTTCTCCGACAGTTAACTCATTTGCGTTTTTACCAAAGTACTTTCTACTGGCATCTTGGACTCCCCAAACCCCATTACCAAAATAGGCATTATTAAGATACATTGTTAAAATATCTTTTTTAGAGTATACATGCGTTATTTCAACCGCAAAAAATAACTCTTCAATTTTTCGCGACAAAGTTTGCCTCTGTGTTAGTAAAGCATTTTTGGCCAGCTGCTGCGTTAAGGTCGATCCACCACCTGCAATTTGGCCGTGATGAATTACCAATCCTAAGGCCGCACGTCCCATTCCCTTGATACTAAAGCCAGGATTTTTCCAGAAAGTACGGTCTTCAGTCGATATCACAGCATTTTTTACGTTTGGCGAAATTTTGTTATATTCTACGAAAGTTCCCTTTTGCGAATATAGTGCTCCTGCTTTTTGACCTTTATAATCATAAATAGCAGTCGTCGTAGACAGTGAAGCTTTCAAATTTGAAATGTTTGATGTTTTAACTTTGACGGTATAATAAGTACAAACCAAAAGCGTCATGCTGAGCAAGATTAAGATAATCCAGCGCCCGATATAAAAGCGGTGATCAATGCGATACCATAAGGCCGCTAAGCCACTTTTCTTTGGTTCATTATTTTCCATTTTATCTGCTCCTTTAGAAACAACTAAAATTTTATCATATTAGCAAGGCTTCCCTTTATTTTCAAGAAGATTTAACAAATATTTATGAGCTATTACTTTACATTTAACATTCCAACAAATCATGAACCCTGTTCAGTAAACGACTTGTTACGTCAATTACTAATTCCACGCAAATGGCGTCATTTTTTGCGTACCGAACAAAAGATAATAATTAATGGTGCTTATCGGTATTTCAATCAAACAGTCTATCCTAACGATAAAGTCGAAATTTGGTTAGACCACGTTGAAACAGCGCAAAATGAGTATGCACCTAGTGGTAAAATGCCGGAAATAATCTACGAAGACCCAAATTTCATAATAATTAACAAACCAGCTGGTCAAAAAACTCATCCTAACTTGTTTGAAACTAACACTGCACTAAATGATTGCGCCACCTATCTGGGTTTTTCTCCCTTTATTGTACATCGTTTAGACATGTTGACGAGTGGGCTGCTCCTCGTTGCCAAAAATCCAGCAGTTGTGCCTATTCTAAACCGTGAATTAGTTACCAAGGCCTTTCACCGTGAATATTTAGCAGTTGTTAATCTAGAAAAAGCAATTGATGATAGCAGAACAATTGACTTACCCATTGGACATGACCCGCTTGATCAACGTAAGCGCAAAGTTGTTAGTGATGGACTGAAATCAATCACACACTATCAAGTTTTGAAGCGCTATGACAACAATACAGCTTTAGTTAAATTAACACTGGAGACTGGACGCACACACCAAATTCGCGTTCATCTTGCCGCAATTGGTTGTCCAATTATAGGTGATCCCCTCTATAACCGAAATGCTAAAAAAGACGAGTTTCTTCACTTAACTGCATATCAGATTTCTTTACAAGTACCTTTCACATTAGACAAACTGAGGGTCAAATTACCTGACGAAAAAGTGCCTTTACTTAAAGAAGCAAAAAAACTAAATCATTTTTGATTTAGTTTTTTTGTTTTCTATTAATTTAGATGTAAGAGTTACTGGCGATAAGCTGTTGCAGTTGCCTCATAGCCCCAGTATTCAGGTAGTTTATAGCTAATTGTATATTCAAGCAGTTCACCAGAAACTAGTGGCAAATAAGTTTCTCGTTCCTGATAAATAAAAAGTTGTTTTGCTTCTTGTGTGAAGTACTGCAATATTTCTTTATCGGAAACAGTTTTTGCCCAATTTTTTTGTTTAAATGGCAATTCAAAAGGATCAATTTTAGAGTCATCCCTAACCTTTTGGTAAACCGAACTGAACAATGACAAGTTATCCAATTCATCAGTATTTAAATAATTTGGATTTAGATAACTAATTGAATATTGACTTACTTTTTTACCAATATAGCGTAAACGTCTTACTTCAAGATAATTGTTAATTTCATCGAAATGAAGTTTTTGCAGCACATCTTGATCATCGCCCATTCTTACTAAAAGTACTTTAACACTTTCAGTTTGCCCCTCAGCCAAGTTCAAGTCCGTGAGCATTGCAACCTGCTTATGTGCTTCTTTTGCTACAAAAGTCCCACTTCCTTGAACTCGAGTTACCTTATTTTGTTGTTCTAAGGTATTTAGAACTTTTACTGCGGTCGTAGAGCTAACATGATAAATTCGACTGATTTCTGCTTCGCTATAGAAACGATCACCAGGATTCAACCATCCATTATCTAACTTTTCAACCAATTTTAAAACAATATCTTGATATTTTGACATCAATTTCACCGGCTTTATTTAAAGGAAACCTTGGCTATTCTTACACACCAATCTGTCCCATAAGTGTAACCACCTATGTCCACCGTAAGCGTTCCTCTATCAACATCTTGCATAAAAGGAAGTTCTTTTTGATCATCTAGCCAAGTTATTTTTTCTATCTGTTTGAATATACCACTAAATGAACGTAAATTGATACCTTCTCCGCCTAAAACTACATTATCATCGCCAACAATTTCTAAATCATGTAAAAACAAATATAGAGTATTTTTATCTATCAGAGCAATATCTTTATCGTTTCCGCTCGCCTTGATTTCAGAAGAAGGACGTGAGGTATAGATACTTTGCCCCGCCATCTTTGTCCATTTACCGATTTGTTCCATAACGGCTTGATTCATTAACGGAATTTGTCCAGTTCCAGTTAAGCCAATGTTAAGTAAAATGTTAGCCCCAATGCCACGAGCATGAACAATATTTTCAATTAGCTCTTTTGTAGATTTGAAGTTTAAGTCATCTCTTGCGTAGCCCCAATGTTTATTCATTGTTACTGAGGCTTCCCCAGCAACATATTTATCTTGGAAGCCATGATTAACTTGATCTGGCGTTTTTCGCTCATATGTCACAACATCAATTTCAGGATTACTTATCTTTCCTCTGTTTTTTAAACCTGTATTGTTAACAATTATTGCGTTAGGCTGATATTTTCTGATTGTTCCGTATAAACGATCTAATTTCCAATCAGCCTCTTTTTTATTCCAATCACCATCAAACCAAAATCCTCCAATTGAGCCGTAATTCTTGCACAAAATTTCAACGGATTTTAATAGATAATCTAAATACTTATTGAAGTCAGTTTGGTACAGATCACTATGCCAATCATATGTCGCCATGTATAAAAAAGGCTGAACATCATATTTATGGCAGGCATCAATAAACTCTCGAACCAAGTCTCTATGGGCAGGACTATGCATTGCATCAAACTCAGATAGTCCTTGGGTATCATACAAGAAAAAGCCTTCGTGGTGCTTAGTTGTTAAAACAATATACTTAGCACCCATTTTTTTAGCAGACAGAACTATTTGCTCGGCATCAAAATCTTTAGCAGAAAAATTGTTAATTAAGTGTTCATACTCTTCTTTATCTCGATGATGGATATATTCTGTCCACTCTCCGACTTCTAATTGCGAATATAAGCCCCAATGAATAAATAAGCCTAACCCCAAGTCTTCATATTGTTTGATTCTAGTCAAAGCTTCTACCATATTTATTCCTCCCATTCCATTTCAACATTTAACACATTAAGTTAAACACTAAGAAATATAAAAGTCCATAGCTTCATCCAATAAAATATTGTTATTAAGCTATTGCAATTGCTTTCATTTAGAATTAATATTTATCTTGTAACTAAGTTAACACATTAAGTTGAAGGAGAGTGATTTTTATATGTATATCTTAGCAAGTCATGGTGACTATGCAAAACAAACGCTTAAAAGCTGTGAAATGATTACAGGCGAATTAACTAATTTCGCCACAGTTTCTTTTAAAGATCCGATGGGCATTGATGATGTCGTCAAATGCTATGAAGATATTTATCAGAACAGGCAAGATTCTGCTGAGGAAGTCATAATTATTGCTGATATTCCAAACGGTACACCAGCAAACGCAGCAAATACTTTTATTGCAGAACATCCTGACGTCAAACTATATTCCGGTCTTTCCCTGATGTTGACCTTATCACTAGCAACAGGAACTCCTGCTGACGAGGCAATCAGTCAAACAATTGAATTAATGGAGTCAAACATCAAAAAGAAACCTAAAAAGCAGCCCGCAGCGCCAAATAAAGAAACTGCTCCTGTAAATACTGGTAACCCCCTAGTTAATGTAAGAATTGATTCGCGCTTAATTCATGGTCAAGTTGCTACCATGTGGACTAGAAGTCTTAATACGACGAGAATCATGGTCGTTGACGATCAAATTGTTACCAGTAAGGTGCAAAAGGCAACCTTAAAAACGGCTGTTCCAGCTGGGATTCACTTAAGTATTCTTACAGCTAAGGGAGCTGCAGAACGAATCAATAGTGGACAATACAATGGTCAAAGAGTTCTTTTACTCGTTAAAAAGCCGCAAATCTTGGCACAGCTAGTATCTGCTGGTGTTAAGCTTCCGGCAGTAAATGTTGGTAACATGTCAATGTCTCAGGGGGCACGTCAAGTTGCTAAAAGTGTTGCCGTTACTGACGAGGACACTGCTACCTTTAATCAGATGGCAGAAAAAGGAATTGAATTTTATCATCAAATGGTTCCGAACGATAAACAAGAGCCATTTATTTCAATTTTAAATAAGAAGGAGAACTAAAATGGCAATCACATGGTGGCAAATTTTACTATTAACAGCACTTGCTTTTTGGATGATTATTGACCAACTGACAGTTGCAATATTGTGTAATTATCCGCTTTTAATTGGTCTTGTAGCTGGACTTATTATGGGTGATATAAAAACAGGTTTAGTTGTGGGCGCGACGCTTCAATTAATGGTGTTAGGTGTTGGTACTTATGGCGGTGCTAGCATGCCAGACTTCATGACTGGGGCTATCGTCGGCACTGCCTATGCAGTTATGAGTAACAAAGGAGTTAGCTTTGCAATTGGTCTAGCAGTTCCTGTCGGCCTTTTAATGGTTCAACTAGATGTTCTGGCTCGTTTCACTAATACCTTCTTTTTACATCGAGTAGATAAGATGATTGAAGAAGATAATGAAAAAGGCGTTGCCCATAACATTATTTACGGGATGTTTCCTTGGGGATTATCACGTGCACTACCGGTACTTTTGATGTTATTAGTTGGTAAAAACACAATTCAGGTTGTAGTTAACTCTATGCCTCAATGGCTAACTAATGGTTTATCCGCAGCCGGTGGAATTTTACCAGTAGTCGGAATTGCAATTTTACTTAGATTTTTACCTACTAAACGTTTTATCGCTTACCTATTAATTGGTTTCTTTTTAGCAGCATACATCAAAGTACCAATGCTTGGTGTAGCAATTATTGGTGCTGCAATGGCAATTATCTATTACAAACAAAGTGAAACTAAGGAAGCAACAACTACTCAAACTGAAGGAGGACATGAAAATGAACTCGGCGAATACGAAGACTAATTCCCAAAAAATAACTAAGAAAGATCTATTCCGCGCAAACTGGCGTTGGTTGTGGAGTAGCCAAATTTGTTGGAACTATGAGCGAATGATGTCGACTGGATATCTTTACACGATGTTACCAACAATTCAAAAACTCTATCCTGACAAAGAAGACCGTGTTTCAATGATGAAACTTCATAATCAGTTCTTCAACACAAACGCTTACGTCGGTGGCTTTATTGTCGGGATGGACATGGCCATTGAAGAAAAAGAAGGCCGGAAAGCTGAAGAAGCAATCGCCGGTTTGAAAGCTGGTCTGATGGGCTCATTTGCTGGTGTCGGTGATACAATTTTTGGTGTCATTCTACCAACAATTTTTGGGTCAATTGCCTCATATATGGGACTAAAAGGAAACCCAATTGGTGCAATCATTTGGCTAATAGCAAACTTTGTTGTTCTGTTCTTACGCTTTGCCCTACTTCCGATGGGATACTCACAAGGTGAAAAATTAATTTATGCAGCAGGAAATAAATTAAACAGACTAACTGATGCAGCGATTTTACTCGGGGTAACAGTTGTAGGAGCATTGATTCCAACAGTTGTTAATGCAAATGTACCATTAGTCTTTAAAACAGGTAAAGTTGTTCTAAAAGCACAATCAATATTAGACCAAATCATGCCTTCACTTGTTCCAGTGCTATTAGTTGCAGTCTGCTATTGGCTTCTCGGCAAGAAGAAAATGACTTCAACTAAACTGATCATTACCGTTTTGATTGCCGGAATTATTTTAGGTGGATTCGGCATAATTGGTAAATAAAAACGAGTCAAAAGAATAGATACTAGTTAAGCAAAAAGTAAAAGAAACCGAGAGTCGATCGACTCTCGGTTTCTTTTGTTTTATTTAGCTCAAGCACTTATATAAGTGGCTATTCTCCCTTAAAAGTGCCAGCTTCAACTTCACGGATAAAATCAGCTACATGCTTGTAGTATACATCTGGATTATCAACCATATGGTGATGTCCTGCATTCGGTGTAGTAACTAAGCGAGAATTAGGAATTTCTTTTTGCATAATTCTTGCTGTTTCTAAAGGCATTGTATCCTCTTCACCAAAGGTTAATAATGTTGGCATTTTGATTTCTTTTAAATATTTTCTAAAGTGCCAATCTTTCAATTTACCAGTTACCACAAATTCATTATCACCTTGAAAAGCATGGTATACAGGCAAACCGCCAATACGCTTAATATGATATAACTTACATGGCTGACGACGATCAAGAAAGTTAATGTTCAATATCTGAACGTCCTCTTGGTAGCGTTTATTGTCATAGTCATTATTTTCTTCACATTCACGCATAAAGTCAATTTCTGATTGTGGGAAAATTTCTTGTCTACGACGATTGATTGATTCAATATAGTCATCAGTATCATCAACCATAGAAGAAATAATTGTTCCTTTTAAGTGTTGACCATATTTAACCGCATATTCTTGCGCAAGCAAGCCGCCCCAGCTTTGTCCAATCAAGTAGCAATTATCAAGGCCGAGCTTGTCCCGAACCTCGTCCACTTCGTCAAGGAAGTATTCATAAGTTAGGTATTTAGCTGCAATCTCAGGATCATCATAGTCGGGTTGATCTGAATAAAGTGAACCTAATTGATCATACATTGTTACTTGGACGTTAAGTCCTTGTTTAGCCAATTGATCTGCGGCGTCTTCCCAATATTCATGATTGCCGCCTGGACCCCCATGTAATGCCAATAAATGGATATCGCCTTCACCTTGGGTACTTGTCCATAAGTGATAGCCGTTATCTAAAGTGATAATTTTTGAACCTGTTCTCATTAGTTAGTCTAGTCCCTTTCTAGCCTATTTCTATCTTATTTTGCGTAACCAACTTTGTACCATAATGGGTGACCATTATTACCATCAGATGGCTTCAATGAATAACCAGTAATCTTATCGTTAATTGCTGAAATTTGATATGAATTATCGATTGGAATTACATAAGCTTCGTCATTCATGTATTTTTGCCATTCATGGAATTTTTGAACACGATATTTATGGTTCAAAGCCTTTTGCGAGTTCATTTCTTCCAAGAGCTTGTTGTTCTTCTCAGTTACAAATCGAGTCATATTAAACGGTGCAGTTTCACTGTAATATGGGTTTGGCGATGGTTCCGTAGGGGTTGACCAACCACCAATGTACATGTCAATCCCCTTGTCATCGTGTTGCAACTTATCGTAGAACGAGTTGTGTTCGATCAAACGGCCAGTAGCTAACTGAACATTCAAGCCTACTTTATGCCATTGTTGGATGTAGTTCTGGATGATTGGTTCCTTAGTTGCATCCCCACTCATAGCAGCAACGTTAATAGTTAAAGGCTTGCCGTTAGGTTGTACGCGCCATTTACCCTTCTTCTTATAACCAGCCTTGTCCAAAATTTCATTAGCTTTCTTTAAATTATAGTCAAAACCTTTTTCGCTCTTGTCGTAAAAGTCACCAAATTGTTGCGGAACCAGAGTTTTCACTCTGAAAGTTAATGAATAAGTGTAGCGTTTATTAACTGCATCAACGTTCATTGCATATCCAATTGCCTGACGTAAATACTTGTTGTTCATTTTAGCTTTTGGATTTTCAACGTTCTTGCTGAGCTTACTATCCCATTTACCAACCTTAAAACCTAAGTAATGATATGCAATTGGAATTTGAGCAATGAAGTTAACATCCTTAGTTTCCTTAACTTGTGGCCATTGCGTGTTGATTACAGGGATTACATCAAACTTATGACTCTTGATTGCTTGTGAAGCAGAGTTTGGTGAAATAACTGAAACAACAATCTTATCTAAGTTAGGCTTACCACGCCAGTAGTATTCGTTAGGTACCCAAGTAGCTGATTGACCACGAACAAGTTTCTCCATCTTATAAGGACCAAAGAATAATGGGTTCTTTCTGATCTTGTCAGATGACTTTAATTTATCAAATGGAACGTCTTTAAGGTAGTGGTATGGTTCAACCCCTTCCCAAAGTGAGCGACTTCCTGCATTGTACATACTTGGGCTCAATTCAGTGAAGTGAAGAATCAACTTACGGCCATTTTCACCGTCTGGCATTTCAATTCCAGAAATAGTCTTAGCCTTACCTTCATGGTATTCTTTGAGGCCCTTTAAGAGTTCAAATTGGCTACTATATCTTTGGCAAGCTGTATCCTTGTTAGCTAGGATTTCATATGCATATTCATAGTCCTTGGCAACAACTTGCTTACCATCTGACCATTTAACGCCTTTTTTAATATTAATGGTGATTGTGTTGTTTTTTGGATCTAATTTACGTGTAGCAGCACCCTTGTCTGTAACGCGATAATTATCGTCACTATCAAACAGGGTTTCCTGACCAGGTGAAGCAACTGTAGAATCTACATCTTCAGAAGATAATTCTTGAGAAAAGATACCTGAAAATGGGGTATCTGTTTCAACGGCAATTTTGACTGTGCCACCCTTTTTAACTGCCTTTTTAGGTGTTTCCATTGGAAACTTAGCTACCGATTTGGTGTCATCATTATTAGCACTGTTGTTGTCATTGCCTTTACCACATGCAGTTAAAGCAAATGCCGACAAACTCAAAATACCAATTGAAGAAAATAGTTTAGCTTTTTTCATCTTATTTCTCATTTCTTTATAAATTATATTTATTAATATTAATAAATATATCATACAAATAAAATTATTACATCATAATTATAAAAATAACATTTAATTTTAGTAAAGAAAGGAGTAAAATGGTGATAAAAGTCTGTTTTTTACCGATACTTTTATACCAATGTACCGGTAATTTTTAAAGGAGTAGTAATGGAAAAGCAAAAAATAACTGATTTCGCTGAAAAAGTAATGGATAAATTTAATTTACCTAGTCTAGGCTTTGGTGTATATCACAAAAATGAAAGCTACAGCCACGTCTACGGTGATGCAAACGAAGATAGTCTGTATCCATTGGCTTCTATTTCTAAGTCATTCTTAGCTACAGCAATTTGTCAACTGGCTGATGAAGGCAAAATTAGCTTAGATGATCCATTAAAGAAATATTGGCCTGACTTTAAAATGGTCGATAAATATGTTGAAGATCACTTAACATTCAGGGATGCATTAAGTCATCAAAGTGGCTTACCAGCACATGATTTAATGCGTTTTACCAATATGAATAAACATGATCTTTCATTAAAAGAAAAAGCAGAGCATGTCGGTTATTTACAGCCCAATCACGAATTGCGTGTAAAAATGCAATACAGCAACTTGGTTTATGCTGTGGCTACCTACGTAATGGAACAAGCAATCGGTCAAGATTACGGTTCATATGAGCGTGAACACCTTTTAAAGCCACTACACATGAATGACACATACATCAACCATAATGAGGCTCCTCGTGACCGCATTCCTAAGCCATATATTAGAGACAATGCTGTAACAGAAGAAGTACCATTTATTGCACCTGGTAAAGTTGGTGGTGCCAGCAGTATGCTAGCTACAATTTCTGACTTGCTAACTTGGGCAGAATTTCAACTGAAAACCCAAAAATCAACCAAAGATGAAGTGACAGCACAACGTTATTTACCACAATCAATTATGTTACCTAATCGTCCTTACGGTGGGGCAAACTTTGGTGCTTATGGTTTGGGTATGATGATGGAAGACTATCGGGGTCACAAATACTTCTATCACAGTGGCTCATACATTGGTTATTGCTCATTCCTTGGTTTTGTTCCTGACCTTGACCTTGCCTTTGTCTTTACTACCAATATGGATTCAACAGATTCAATTTTTGCTCTTGGCTATCAAACAATTGATGAAACTTTAGGAATTCATGATACAGATTGGGCAGACAAAGTAAGTAAAATCATGGAAGATAAAAATCGTGCTCGTGAAGATAACATTGCTAAGCTTAAAGGACCATCTCCAAAAGTAGTAAAAGCAACAGCTGAATTACTCGGTGATTACCAAAATCCAGGTTACGGTTTGGTTACCCTCTGCGATGAAAACGGTGAACTAAAAGCTACTATTGGCAAATGGAATTACCCAGTAATTGAAAATGCAGACGGTAAAATGTTCATCGAAGAAAGATTATATCAACATGGCCTAATTCCAATTACATTAGGTAAAGATAAAATTGCACTTCAATCTGATCCTGCACTTAAAGAATCAACTGAATTTACAAAAGTAAAATAAAAAGCTTAACTTTAATGATCAGAGTTAAGCATAAAATACTATTATAAGACCAGCTTTAATTACAAAGCTGGTCTTATTTGATTGTTAACTAATCTATAGTACGTTTTTATTAGCTAATTCACTATTTTGGTAAGATTATCAAAAATGAACTGTACATAAAAAGTCCACAACTATTGTGACTGTTTCAAAGTTGTAGACTTTTAGGTAATAATTCAGTTATTAATTATAATTTATCTGCTCGCCAAGGATCAATACCTTCATATAATTTGGCTTTACCAATTGCATTAAACAATTCATTTTTATGATGTATGACCTTTTTCCCAGCTTCAATTGCTTCTGGCAACAAATTATTTGGATCCCAACCGTCATTTTCGGCTAGAATTTCACGAGTCTTTTCGAAGAAGGCATGTTTATAATCTGATGAAATATTAACTTTACTAATACCATTCTTTACTGCTTCAGCAATCTGCTCATCTGGATTAGATGAACCACCATGCATAACTAAAGGAGTATCGGGAACTGCTTGAACTATCTCTTGTAAAATATCAATTCTAATTTTAGGAATAACATCGGCAGGATAAATACCATGACTAGTACCTATTCCGACTGCCAGTGTATCAACACCTGTTTCTTCGACAAATTTTTGTGCTTCTTCTGGTGTAGTATAAATACCTTCTTTTTTATGGCCTTCAACATGCACACCTGTCTGGCCGATAGTACCAACTTCACCTTCGACCGAAACACCAACTCTGTGGGCCATAGTTACTGTTTCTCTAGTTAAAGCAACATTTGTATCCCAGTCTTCAGCTGACAGATCAATCATTACCGAACTAAATCCATCATGAATTGCTCTAGCTGCACTATCCACGGAATCGCCGTGATCAAGGTGAAGTGCTACAGGAATCTTACTGTCACGAATACGAGTTAAAACATAACTGATAAAATCATCTTTACAATATCTTAATTCCGTTGGATGAATCATAATAATTGCTGGTGCATAATCAGCCTCACATTGTTCAATTGAAGTTCTCATTAATTCCAAGTTTGAAACATTATATGCGCCTACTGCGAAGTTATTCTTTCTTGCTACTTCAAGTAACTGATTCATATTTACTAAAGTCATTTTTTCTCCTTATTTATTGAATACATTAAATTAAATAATACTAACTTTTTAGATTAACTTTTAGATTGAATTCTGCATCACTTCCTCTAAGTGTTCTTATTGTAAATTCACACCAGAGAGATCAACATCTTTTTCATTGTCTTGATTCTCATCCGGTATTTCATTTACCTCTTCATTAGTCAGTGGCTTTTTAATAATTGCCAATAATATTCCTGTTACTAATGAGCCAGCTACTAAAGCAATTACGGCAATCATCGGCTTAGACATTGCTGGAATAACAAAGATTCCTCCAGAGGGAACTGAACTTTCGTTTCCCCAGCCATAACTGATCATTCCTGTAATACCACAACCAATCCAAGTACAAGGTAAAGTCCGTAGCAAGTCGTTCATCGCAATTGGAATGACACCTTCAGTTATCATGCAACATCCCATTGGGAAAGCTACTTCAATATTTTCAATTTCTCTCTTGGTATAAATATTTTTATGAAATAATTTGGCAAAAAAGTAAGATAATGTTATTCCAAATGGTGGAACCATGGCTGCTAGAACCTTAATTCCTTCTGGTCCTTTAATCCCGTCAAGCAGTAATCCATCGCAAATTAAGTTTGGAATTTTACTAATAGCTCCACCAAAGTCAGCACAGCCCATCCAGCCAATTAAGAAGCCATACAACGCTCTCTGTGATCGATCTAATCCAGTAATAAAGTGATTAAGTGCAGTTGTAGCTGCAGTCAATGGTCTGCCCAACAAGAAGAACATGATAAGGGCTGTAAAAATTGCAGTAACTGTTGGTACTATTAACATAGGCATCAATCCATTAGCCCATTTAGGAACTTTTATTTTTCTAATGCCTAATGCAATATAACCAGCAATAAATCCACCAATAATTCCGCCTAGAAAGCCAGCACCTAGGAAAGATGCTATTTGCCCTGACAAAAATCCTGGAGCAATACCAGGCCTATCAGCAATAGAATAACCAATATAGCCAGCAATAAACGATGGCAAAAGTCCCATTCCTAGTACGCCTAAAGTAGTCATGCTATTGGGAAAATTCATTTGAGCAAGGCTTGTAACCTGCTTACCACCCATTAGATTACCTATAGCTATTAATAACCCTGAAGCAACAACTAAAGGCAGCATGTATGAGATTGAAGTTAACAGATGCTTTTTAACAGCTGAACCAGCTTTTTTAGCACCGGTGACAAATGTATTCATTTAAATCACTCCTTTTGACTCTTTTTTTCTTTTACTTCTTGTTCAATTTTTTCTAACAATTGTTTGGGAGCCTTTACTACTAGAGAAGTACCTACTTTTACAGTAGGAATATTTTGAAAACGTTCATTACCTGTAGTAGCAATATCAACTGCTAACAATGCTACATCGGCCTCAGCAATTTGCTCTGGCGTTAATGCATTTTCTGTGCCAATTGTTCCTTGAGTTTCAATGTGAATTTCATCTCCTAGCTCTTTGGCAGCTTTTTCCAACTTAGCCTTTGCAAGATAGGTATGAGCAATACCAGAAGTGCAAGCACAAACACAAACTATTTTCATGTTTTATCATCTCCTTACTTTTGACATAAAAGATCAATTACATTTCTTTTATTTTTTGCTGCATGCAATTTACTAATAAAATCGTCATCTGATAGTAAAACTGCTACTTGCTGCAATAATTTCAGATGTAATGAACTAGCATCTTGATCTCTAACAGCAAATAAAATTACTGCAGTAACTGGCTTATTATCCAAGGTCTCCCATGGTATAGGATGATCACTTAACCCAATCGCAATCTTTGTATTTTTAACTGCACTGGACTTACCATGGGGAATGGCTACACCTTGACCAATTCCAGTCTCTCCTTCTTTTTCACGTATAAAAACATCTTCAATAAAGTCTTGAGTATTCGTAATATCATCATCATTTTTTAAAAGAATACTAAGCTCGTTAATTACATCTTTTTTGTTTTTTCCATTTAAATGAAGGTCAATCAGGTTTTGATTAATGACTTTCGCAATATTAATTTCTTTATCGGTCAAATTATTTTGACCTCCTATCTTTTTAAAATTTGAACAATTTCTGCTGCATTTTTAGCTTTATTTATTTCTTTGATTACAGCATCATCAGCAAGCTTGGTCATAATATCAATTACTCCCTTGAAACTGATGCTCGACTTTTTTACTACTTGGGGAACTACTAAACAGATGAGCTTATTAACCTTAGAGTTATCGAGACAGTCCCAATCAGATATCAATGTATTCGATTTGGAAATCAGTAGCCAAGGAGAAAAATTGTAATTTAAGATTATATGGGGGATAGCAACTCCTTTCACCAAAGCTGTATTAGCAGCTTTTTCTCTAGTCAACAAACTTTTAAAAACTGCTACTTTGCTAACATTCATTTTGCGACTAACCATAGTAGCTATAATTTGAAAAGCTTCATTTTGGTTTGTTACATTCATATCAAAGCTTTCAAGCAAAATCTCGTTCATTAATGATTTCCCTCACTACATTTTTAACTTTTAACTCATCTTTTTTTGTAAAAAAGGCGCTAACTAGTTCTACAGGAATGTCCCCGTGATAATTAATAGGAACAGTGCTAATTAACAACTCAACTTCAGGTTTATTTCTGATAATAGTTTCAATATCGTAATTAGAAGCAATTCCTACAATTTCAATTTCAGGAATTGTGTTTTTTATCTTAGTAGAGATAATTCCAGAAGTCCCAATCCCAGTTGTACATATTACGTAGGCCTTTATCTTTTTATTCGATTTGTTATTTTCCTCATAATATTTTGCAAAATATAAACATATAAAGCCTGTTTCATCATCTGAAATCACTGGTAAATCAAATTTTTGACTGGCCATTCTAGCTGCATTTTTAGTAGCACTAAAAACTTGTGGATATTCCAGCTTAATATCTTTTAATAACGCGTTAGGTAAGGCTATCTTCATTTTTAATCTGCTTATCATTGCTAAAACATGATTCTTAATTTCACTTTTAATAGATTGTGAAAAATCACAGTGTAAATAATTGGATACGTTGCAAATAAAGAAGTCTGTAACATCGTCGGCTAAATCACGATCATCAAGAACAATCCCATCAAACGAATTAAAACGTGAAGTTAACAAATATTTAAATAGGTAATAGACTTCTGGATCTAGTTCTTTTCCCTTAAAGCCCAAGTATTTCTTAATATTAGTTACAATACTTTTACAGATACTAAAAATTTCAGGATTCATTTTAATTTCCGCTTGTAAGCTGGCATCTAAGGAAATTGATTTATCCATAGATTTGTATTTTTTAGCTCTTATTAACAAAACATAAATATGAGCAAAAAAATTTATGTTATATGGATAAGGCAAGGAACTATTTAGTACTCGCAGTGCCATTTCAACCTGACTCAAAGCAAAATTAAAGTCTTTTTGGTCTAATTGCGAAGTGTTTTTTCTTAGTGTTTCAATATCTGTAGATTTATCAATATGAAGCACTACTTCCATTAATGCACTTCTGATATCTTTTTCTGTACCAACAATTTGTACGGACCTCTGTTTGCTTTTTAGCTTTAAGTTCCATTTACTTATTTTTTTACTTATCTGTCTTTCATCATTCCTCAGCACTGACTCGCTAATATACAAACTATTTACTAAATCATAAATTTTAACTTCACTAGGAGAAGCAAAAAGCAATTTTGCTAGCATGTTTTCTTGTCTAAGTTGCGTAGATGAATCATTATGAACGTTATCATTTGCTACATTCAAAAAATTTGTATAATTTAGTTCATAACCCCGCCCCCTTTGGGAAATAATTATCGGCTTTGAATATTTTTTATTGATACTATTTATATGGCGGGCAATTGTCTTCTTAGAAACATTTAAGCCATTAGATAGTTCTTCAGAAGTAATGAACTTATTGTGAAGTTTGAGATAATCAATGATTTCTTGACTAATTTCTTTATGCACTTATCATCCCTCCTGATATTTTTATTTTGCCATTCATGTAAACGCTTAATTAATCAAAAAGTGTCCGTTGAAAAAGAAATTAATGGACATTTATCTTAATTACATATATTTAGCCATGTTAAAAATTGCTTTATTCTTCACACTCTATCTGACTTAATTAAGTATTTTTAGATTTAAAAAGCCCTCTGAACTTAAAAATAAGTTTAGAGGGCGATTTCATTCTTTAAAGTCTGTCATTAAATAAATAGCTTAATATCAGTAATAGTCAATTTTATTTTATATTTTGACAAATCCAAGGAATCATTTTGTTGTTCAGTTCGTTTAGTTTTGTATAGTCACCTGTTTTGGCATTAAAAGTATGATTGGCTCCATCAATAACTATAGAATTAACATTTTCCATATGGCAATTTTTAACAAATTTAAATCCAACATTAGGATCAAGAGTAGGATCATTGGCTGCAATACAAATCAATATTGGATTTTTAAATTTACTAATGCTCATATTAAGAGTGTCTTTCATGTCTCTTTCAAATTTTTTATATATTAATTCAACTCTCCCATCACTAGTATGTAAAATACTATAACCCAACTGCTGCATCTCTAATTTATTATATGAAGGGACCATCATCTCATCGGTGTTTATTGCACCATTTAAAGTTACAATCAATTTAGCAGGTAAAGTCGAGCACGTAAATGCTAAACGACCACCAAGGCTGTGACCAAGCAAACCGATGTGCTTTTCAGAAATGTATGATAGAGACTGCAAATATTTAAAACATGCCTTAACCTCTTCAATCATAATCCTCATACCATACTTCTCACGTGAACAAATATTTTCACCCATACTACAGAGATCCATTCTTGCAGTAGCGATACCCTTCTTGGTCAATTCTGAGCTTATTTTTTGTAACATATGTCCATCCAAATTTTTTGCCGACATAAACCCGTGAATTAAAAGCATAGCAGGAAATTCTTGGCCTTCATCAGGTAAATCTATTTGCAATGGAACTTCATGATCAATACATTTTACAAAACAAAGTTTTTCTTTCATATGATTCTCTCCCTATATTTCAGCTATAAGTTTATTTTTTTTCAACTTAGTATTTTTGTATTTGTTTGAGTTTAATAACACTACAATTACAGTATCATCCACCTTACGCGTTTTTAATTGTTTTCGATGTAAAACAGCTATTTTTTGTCCTTGTGCAACTTGATCTCCTTTTTTAATTAGCACAGAGATATCTTTGGGCTGAAGCTTCATAGAATCCAAAGTCAAATGCAACATTATTTCATCACCGTTATCGCCTTTAATTGTAATCGCATGTTTTGTGGGAGCAATTGAATTAACCTTGCCATTAACAGGAGAATAAATATCATCACTTTCCGGCTCAACTCCAAAGCAACTTCCCAGACTACCACTGGAAAACGCATGATCACTTATTTCACTTTGAGGAATAATTTTACCAACTACAGGTGCTGTGATAATATCACTTTTTAAATTCGACAACTGTTTAGCTTCTTGAAATTTGTGACTAACATTTAGCACAGTAGAATCATCATTTGACTTTTTCCTATTAAAAATAGACTTTAATGACACTTGATCTATATTTGCATCATCATTCCATGACCATTTTGTAAACCAAACTCCAATAAAGGATATAATCGCAACTAGTATGATACCGCCTATTGCTTTAATTAAATTATTAGGGTCTTTCGCATTGTAAAACAAAAGTAGATTAGTTAAATAATATGCACCATAAGCATATGCTTTCGTTCCTACTATTCCGTTGTATATACTCAGAATTAGTCCAGTGATAAAATCTACAGCATACAAAACTGGCATTTTGTAAAGAATACCGTAAACCGTCGGCTCTGAAACTCCTCCAAATAGAGCTGAGATGGCAGCTGTCCAGGAAATATTTCTACCTTTGGTATTTTTGGATTTCAATGCAACCCATAATGCAACGAATCCAGGGACTAATGTGCCAGCCATAAACCAAATATTGATAATATCATCATAGCCTAAAGTGCTTAGGTTTTGAGTTGCTATCGGAATTAATGCCAAATGGAATCCTGGCATTAAGACTCCAACTGTCATTGCAAAAGTATATATAGCTGGAACTGTTAGCCATGGAACGGTCTTTCTTAAGAATGCTATGAATGAACTAATACCATTCGTAAATAGGCCTCCTAAAGGTCCAGTCAACGTTAATGTAATGATTGACATTAAAAGTAATAAAGACACAGGCTTTAAAAAATAACGAATTGAATTTGGAATTACTTTTTTAAGCCATCGATCTAACAAGCTCATAATCCAAATAGATAAGATAATTTGAACTACTTGTCCATTGTAAGTTTGCAAATGGACTGGTAATCCAAAATAAGACGTAAAACCTGTTGCAGAACCTTTTGCAACTAAATTACTCCAATCCGGATAAAGCAAAAAGCAAGCTAGCATGATTGACAAAATTGGATCTGTATCGAATTGCTTAGCTGATGAATAGGCCACCATGACTGGCAAAAAGTATAGAGCTGTTTGGCCCAAGCTATTTAAAATAATATAGGTAGAATCAGTAGTTTTTAGATGGAAAAACATTTGAGCTACAATAATAATTAGAGAGAAAAAGCCTGCGCAAATTAAAGCTGGAATAACAGGTGCCATAATTTTAGCAACTAATTCCAAAAACTCTACAAAGAGTGTACCAATACTTTTGTGCTTTTTTACTTTTTGTTTATTTTCTACATTTATTGCACCTGAAAATCCAGCAATTTGTCCAAAAGCATTATAAAGATCTTCTATAATTTGACCAACAATGACCTGTACTTGGTTTGAAATTATTTCAACTCCAAGAACACCTTCTATTTGACTTATTTTATTTTTATCAACATTTTCAGTGCTTTTTATGCCTAATCTTAATCTTGTAGCACAGTGATTGACTGAAACTAAATTTTCTTTACCACCAACATACTGCAAAATCTCATTAGACATTTTATTGTAATCTAAAACCATTTTTTACCTCTTTTCAATTATCTGAATAAATTAAACGTTGAAGATGTAATAACAAATATTTCTGTTCTAATTTGCCCATTAAGTGTCCGTACTTTTCTTTTAACTTTTTATTGATATTTTTTATTAGCTGACTTGTTTTAGTAATAAACTCTTGATCAAAATCAAATTTGATATTTTGTTCGTCATACTCTTGATTAGATACAAAGCGATAGGCATAGTATTGTAAATGCGTTCTAAATCTTTTATACGAAAAACTTTTTTTATCAAGATTGGGAAAAACTGCATTTACTTCTTCTTCAACTTCATCCACAACTTCCATTATCAATTTGAGTTCATTCATCCCGTTGTTATTACCAATCAAATTGACGACATCTATCGTTAAAAAACCAATTTCATCATCAGGCAGTTCAATATTTAAAGCTGCATCTAAATATTCCAGTATCCATTCTGCAACCTGAAATTCTTTTCTATAAAAAAGTTCTGCTTCCTGCATAAACCCGAAAGGCATACTAATACTATGTTTATAACGATACATTATTCCTTCAATATGATCTGAAATAACAAAGTATGCATCATCCGAAAGTGGCTGTTCTAATTTCCTTTCTGCATAACGAATTATGATTGTTGCCATTTCAAAGTATTCATCAGGTATTTGCTCAATTAGTTTAGTAATTTTTTGATCTGCATCAGTGTAAATTTTGTCAATTCTCGATTTATCTATTTCATCTCCCTCTTTTTTACCAAAAGTAATTCCTTTGCCAATAACAATAATTGAGTCTAAAGAACTATTAGTACAAATAGCTGCACTGTTATTTAGTTTGTGAAGAATCTTCAATTTTTACCTCTTTTCTGATTTAGTCAAAATAAAAAAGACCAAATATTAACCACATTAAAATGGTCTAATATTTGGTCTTGCTTTCTAAACGAAATCGCACCCATACTAATTTTTATGAATTTTGCGCCTAAGCTAACAATTTCACCACAATCAGTATATTTTAATTCTGGCTGTATTGCAAGCGGCTACAAAAATATTTTTTGCTTTTTATAACTTTCAACTCAATCTGTTCAGCAACTTTTTAGTATAACGTTTAGATTGAAATTTAAGTTAATTTATTTCATTTAGATTTTTATGCTTTTTTTGTTTACAATTTAGATTTATACATATGTCAAGGAAGGTAAAATTATGAAATATATTTATCTAATACGTCATGGACAAACTTTGTTTAATGTTCAACATAAAATTCAGGGCTTTTGTGATTCACCATTGACCGAATTAGGTATTAAGCAAGCTTTGACTACCAAAAAAGAATATTTTGAACACAAGCAGATTACTTTAGAAGAAGCGCATTGTTCTACTTCAGAACGAGCAGTTGATACTCTAAAGTTAATCACTGAATTGCCTTTTTCAACTCATAAAGATTTACGTGAATGGAACTTTGGTACTTACGAGGGCGAGGGTGAACATTTAAATCCTCCTCTTCCTTATAATGACTTCTTTGTTCAATTTGGTGGTGAATCCCAAGTACAGCTGACTAGAAGAATCAATGAAGCCATTACTAAAATAGCTGCAGAGTCTAGCAATGAACAAATCTTAATCGTTTCGCATGGAGCTGCTATTGCAAACTTCTATCGACAATGGGAAAAGTACAACACCTTTACGCGTAAAGATCGAATCAAAAACTGTTCAGTGCTGAAATATACATTTGAAAACGATATTTTTTATTTACAAGAGCTTTTTAACCCAAGCTGCTAATTACATGCACTTTTTATAACCTAACACAAAAAACTTCCTACATTTAAGATGATTAAATGTAGGAAGTTTTTTACATCTTAGCAAATTTACGTTCTTACTTTACATTTTTCCACCAAATACTGGAAAATGCCCAGCAGAACCGTAATCAAAGCTAGTGATATTCTCTAAAGTAGACATATCTTTAGCACTTATTTCAAAATTCAGCTCTGCATCCTGCTTCATATGATCTGGATTTTTTGCTTTAGGCAGAACTACAGTGTTTAATTGCCAATCATAACGAATACACAACTGAGCAACAGAAACATCATATTTATCTGCAATTTCTTTAATTGTTGAGTTATTCAGAGCTTCTCCATGTGCAACCGGAGAAAATGATTCAACTACAATATCATTTTTTTGACAAAAATCGATTAGCTTCTTAGGAGTTGCTCCAATATGACACAAAATTTGATTTACCATTGGTTTAGTATCACTGTTATCAATCAAATTTTGCAAATCCTCTGGTTCAAAGCTTGAAACACCAATAGCTCTTAATTTACCCTCTTTCATTGCATCCTCTAAAGCACGCCAGGTTTCTAAGTTGCCTTCAAAATGACGATCAGAAGATTGATTTACTTCTCGCCAAGGTTGCGGATTATGAATGATCATCATATCTAAGTAATCAAGTTCCATCCGTGTGAGAGTTTCATCAATTGACTTTTTCGCCTCTTGATAGTTTTTGATTTCAGCCTCAACTTTTGAATTAACAAAAATTTGGTCACGTTGAATGCCAGAGTCTCTTATTCCTTGACCAACCCCTTTTTCATTATGATAAGCTTGTGCGGTATCGATATGACGGTATCCCATCTTTAAAGCGGCTGCTACAGGTAAAGCTACTTCATTGTCTGGAATTTCCCAAGTTCCCAAAGCTAATTTAGGGATTTCTACTCCATTAGTAAGTGTAAATGTCTCATCAAAAATCATAATTGTCCTCCCATATGTTTTTCTTGAGTATAGTTCTTAAAGCCCACTTTAAGTCAAGAATTTTTCCACTCATTTAAAAATTAGAGAACTAGCTTTTTGAAGTACAAAAAAAGCCAGTTTTAAACTGACTTTTTTTAGATATTAAGCTAACTTAATTATTCTAAGTTTAATGAGCTCTTATCAAATGCAACTGACTTAATCTTGTCGTCGATTGATGGAGTACCTAACCAAGTAATCATTTCCTTCATTGAGTCAGTGATTGCTTCAGTACCAGGAAGAAGAAGCTTACGAGGATCGTAACCCTTGTTGTCCTTGTCTTCATCCTTGTGAGCTTCGAAGTACTTACGAGTAGCTTCTTGGAATGCTAATTGGAATTCAGTGTTAATGTTAACCTTTGAAATACCAAGTGAAATAGCCTTCTTAACTTGTTCTTCAGGAATTCCTGAACCACCGTGTAATACAAGTGGAACTGAAACAGCATCAGCAATTTCCTTTAGACGGTCAAAGTTAAGGCCCTTCCAGTCAGCTGGGTATACACCGTGAATGTTACCAATACCACAAGCAAGCTTGTCAACACCGGCAGCAGCAAATGCCTTTGCGTCTTCAACAGAAGCAAGTTCTCCACCTTCGGAACCTTGATTTTCACCAATCTTACCGATTTCAGCTTCAACTGAAATGCCGCGTTCGTGAGCTAACTTAACGATTTCCTTAGTCTTAGCTAAGTTGTCTTCAGTTGACAAAGCATGACCATCAAACATAACTGATGAGTAGCCAAGTGCAATACATTCCTTAGCAGCTTCAAAATCACCGTGGTCCAAGTTCAAAACAACTGGAACTGAGATATTCATTGAATCCATTGAGTCTTCAACAATATCCTTAGCAACCTTGTAACCACCCATGTACTTAGCAGCACCCATTGAAACTTGGATTAAAACTGGGGTTCTAGTTTCCTCAGCAGCTTGCAAAATTGCACGAGTCCATTCCAAATTGTTAGTGTTATAAGCACCTACTGCATAATGGTTTTCACGCGCATCTTTAAAGATTTGGTTACCATTATCTAAATATGCCATTAATAATTACCTCCTATTAATCTTACAGTCACATTGTACCGTAATAATGAAGTGATGAGCAATCTTTTAATCAATGTAAACGCTATTTTTGCAAAAAAATTTACATTTCTTTTGGTGCATTTACACCTAATAATCTTAATGCTTCAGTTAAAACAATTGAAGTGGCTTCAACTAAGGCCAAGCGACTATTAATCTGCTCATCTTCAGTCAAAATTTTAACATTAGCGTAGTATTTATTAAACTTTTTCGCAACATCTAAAGCATATTTAGCAATTACCGAAGGTTCAAACTTGTCACTACTACGTGCAATGATTCTAGGAAAATCGGCTAGAGCCTTAGCAACGCTAAATGACCAATCATCATTAAGACTATTATTTGAAAGGTTAGGTTCTTGACCCATCTTCGCAGCTTTGCGTAAAACACTTTGAGCACGCGCATTGGTGTATTGAACGTATGGACCAGTGTCACCTTCAAAACGAACAACTTCATCCAAGTCAAAATCAAAGTTTTCAATTCGATCATTTTTCAAATCGTGGAAAATAACTGCACCAACACCTACATCATGCGCAACTTGTTCCTTATTAGCCAAGTTAGGATTCTTTTGATCAATTTGCTTCTGCGCAAGGTCAACTGCATCCCCTAAAACTTGATCAAGGAAAACAACATTACCCTTTCTAGTAGAAAGCTTTTTGCCGTTTTGGGTGATTAAGCCAAATGGAACATGATGAATTCGATCTGCCCAGTCATAACCCATTTTCTTAAGAACAGTTTTTAATTCTACGAAATGTTGTGCTTGCTCATTCCCAACAACATATAGCATTTTTACAAAATGGTAAGTGTTCATCCGATAAATTGCAGCTGCCAAATCTCTTGTCAAGTAAATACTACTACCATCAGATTTAACAATTAAAGCTGGGTTTTCATCTTCACCCATATCAACAACTTGGGCTCCGCGAGATTCGTGCAACAAGCCCTTTTCCTTCAATTCATCAATAACAGGCTGCATTTTGTCATTGAAAAAGGCTTCACCTTTATAAGAATCAAAGTCTACGCCTAATTCTTTATAGATCCGCTTAAAGTCAGCTAAAGAAACCTCACGGAACCATTGCCATAATTCGACTGCTTCAGGATCACCGTCTTCCAGCTTCTTAAACCAAGCACGTCCTTCATCATCCAATTTAGGATCTTTTTCAGCTTCTTCATGGAATTTAACATAGTACTTAAACAAGTTCATGATAGGGTCTTTTTTGACGTCTTCTTCATTGCCCCAGCGCTTGTAGGCATAAATCAATTTACCAAATTGGGTACCATAATCACCAAGATAATTGATTTTGATTGGTGTGTAACCAACCTTTTTCATTGTTTCTGCAATTGAATTACCAATCACAGTTGAACGCAGATGGCCCATTGACATTGGTTTTGCAATATTAGGGCTCGACATGTCGATAGGAACATTACCTTCACCTAACTTCTGGTCACCATAGTGTTCTTTTTCACTTAGTACCTCGTCAAGAGTTTGACTGATTAGCTTTTCATGGTCAATTGCAAAATTGACATAAGGGCCAACTGCCTGAATATTTGCAAAGTCAGCACTAGTTAAATTAGCTGCGATTTCTTTTGCAATTTCTGCTGGATTTTTATGCATTGTTTTTGCTAAGACGAAAGCCGGAAAAGCATAATCACCCATCTTTTCATTTTTAGGCCGTTCGATTAACTGACTAATCTTATCTTTTGGTAGATCAACTTGGCTTGAAACCAAATCAACTACTTTATTTTTAAAGTCCATCGTTACCTCCAAAATCAAACAAAAAGTCTCCTCCTTACTTAAAAGGAAGAGACGAGTTTTTACCCGCGGTACCACTCTAATTGACACTAAGTATCCGCTTATTTAATTTGTTATCTTTTTATATTATTAGGCACGCCTTCAGCTATTTCTCCAGTTCACCTTACACCAACGTGAACTCGCTAAAAATGGAAAAGATGCTTACTACTCCTAACACCTTACAAAAACAGATTATAACAGGAAAAACTGTTAAAGCCAACCGTTTTAATTGTTTTTGATTATAACTTCAGTGTTTGCCGGTACATGCTTCATTATCCAATATGCATCAGGCACACTTAATCTAATACAACCGTGTGATGAGGGCTTAACACCCAACTTTTTGGCTTCTTTTTTATTGTACTTGCCATTAGTTTTGACGGGAACAGAATGAAATAAATAGACATTGTCAGTGTCAAAGCTTGTCCAATAATTCGCACCTTCATTTAATTTAGGATTGTAAAACGATGACCCACGATTATTCTGAATCTTAAATGTACCAGTCGGCGTATATGACTTACCATTGTGATACTTTCCTGCACTTGAAACCATTGTGTATACAACATGATTGTCACGTAAAATATAAACGCGATTCCCTTTTAAGGAGACACGAATCGTTAAATCATTTTCAAGACGCTTAACTTTGGGATACGGTATGCTTTGACTTGGTTTACGCCAATTGATCGGCACATTTAAAGTTTTAGGGTCTTTATAAGGACGATAAGAAGCTGCGGTCTTAGTTGCCGTACTTTGTTTTTGAGGCAAATTTGCCTTTTCTTGTGTTGGAGGCATTGAAACGCGCGCCAAACTAATCGCACAAATCAAAAGTATAAAAAAAGTCGCGAGCGGTTTTAATAAGTTGTCTTTCATGTCAGCCGACCTCCTTATGAAGCTCTCAGGTCTATTTTACAATCTTTTGCAAAATAAACTTATTGATTTTCAAATTCTTTCATTAATTTAGGCAAAAGCGCACTGATTTTAGTTGGTTGAACAACATAATCTCTTTTTGCAATGATATCTCCAGCCAGTGAATGCAAGTAAACTGCTGCTAAAACTGAATCAATGTTGCTACCAAACTGAGCTACAAATCCACCTATTATTCCAGCTAAGGTATCTCCCATGCCTCCTACTGCCATTCCTGGATTACCAGTAGTATTTTCATAAATATTTCCGTTTGAATCATAAATGTGAGTGTGATTTGATTTCAAAACCAAAATGCCATTTTTATTAGGAAAAAGATTAACAAGAGTAGAAAGATTGGCACTATCAGTTTGGTAAGGTATTCTGAGCTGGCTGACGCGTTGCCACTCCATTTGATGTGGGGTGAGGATCACTAAGCCAGCAGCTTGCGGAATTAATTCATGATTAGTTGCAATTAAATCAAGCGCACTGGCATCTAAAATCAATGTTTGCTTACTTGTAATTTTTTGGCATAACATCATCAGTATTTTTTTACCAAACTCATTAGTGCCCATCCCTGGTCCACAAATAATAACATCTACTTTTGGAACTAGTTCTGCCAAGTCGCTGCTACGCCAATCGATGTACATTGCTTCTGGATCACGAGCATGAAGTGCATTTAAATTAATCGAGTGACAAGCCACAGCTACCAGGCCTGCACCACTTTTTAGTGCTCCTTCAGTAGCCATGATAATCGCTCCACCATAGTTTTCGCTACCACCAATTAGCAAAACCCTGCCATAATCGCCTTTATGACTAGCACTTTTTCTCTTTGAAATTACTTTTGTTAAAATCTTTTCTGTTACTTTTGTCATTTTATCCTCCAAATAGCCAGTGCCAGAAGCGAATAAAGATATTTACTCTATCAGTTGACGTTTGCGCTTGAGCTGGAAGCATGATGCCGTTTGGCTGCTTTAGCGAAAACAGTTTTGAATTACCTGACTTGAAATAATATGAACTGACTGTTTGACCCTTAGTGATTGGAGCTTCTACTATTTTTTTAGTTAGACCAACCGAAAATGTTTCATCAACAGGTCGCCAAATAATTGCTTGCTTCTTTAAACTAATATTAATTTGCTTACTTTTTCCATTATGCACATTAACATTAGTTGAACCAATAATTGCTTGGTCCTTATTCAATTTAATTGGTTGATACTTTTGATAAACAAACGATAATAATTTCTTGGTTTCTTCAAATCGAGCTGGATCAGCACTATTTAGGTGTTTAGCCCCCATAACAACAGTGATAACCCTTGCTCCCTGATTCTTCGCAGTGCCGATAAAACAAGCACCCGCTGCATCAGTTGTACCCGTCTTCAGACCATCAATGTTGAAGTTGGAACTATGTTGCGATAATCCCTTAAGCATCCAATTAAAATTTGTCATTGGTGTTTTGGTGGCTTGATCTACGAAATCCAAATGAGCAATTCTAGTCGTCTTAATTATTTCTGGATACTCATTTAGTAAATGCTGACCAACTACTGCCATATCTTTAGCCGACATTAAATTTTCTGCATTTTTTTCAGCTCCAGGATAAGCGTCACTTCCCACACTCTTATTAGGCAAGCCACAAGCAGTATATAGCTTGGCATCTTTTATGCCCCATTGCTCTACTTGCAAACGCATTTGCTTTACAAAGGCTTTTTGTGAACCACTAATAGCTTGAGCTAATAACATCGCTGCACCATTTGCTGACTCAATTAAAGTGGCTTGATACAACTGCTTAATTGTATAAGAATGATTCATTTTTAATGGCACATTGGAAAAAAGTCTATTATTCGCCACCTTGACAATTTGTTCAGTTGGTTGAACTTCAGTATTCCAAGTGATTTTTTTATCATCAATTGCCTTCAAAGTTAGATAGGCTGTTATAAGCTTCGTCATTGAGGCAATTGGGAGTGGCTCGTTAATATTTTTACCGTATAAAAGCTGACCTGTGCTACTATCAATGGCAAGAGCAGATTTTACATCTAAGTCCAATTGTTCTTGTCTGTAATTGTCCGGTATTGCCTGAGCCGAAATTTGCTGTGCCGGTAATAATAATGTGACTATGGTAACAAGGACCACTAAAAGCTGGGAAATTTTTCGTTTCAAAATGTAAATCACCTTCCAATATCTTTTTTGGATATTTTTAGTTTTATGATTACATTCTATCAAATTTTTGGTATCATTATTACTGGATTAAATAAGGCCCCGATGGCGGAATTGGCAGACGCGCAGCGTTCAGGTCGCTGTTTAGGTAACTAAGTGAAAGTTCGAATCTTTTTCGGGGCACCAATTTGAGAAGCTAATCATTGTTGATTAGCTTTTTTTGTATTAAAATTTAGTTAAGTGAGGAGGGTTTGTCATGCAGAAACATTTAACTAAATCAAGAGATAAAATTTTAGCAGGAGTTTTTGGTGGAATTGCTGAATATTTTGGTTGGGACAAAGCTTGGACTAGAATCGGTGGGACAATTCTAATTTGTTGTACTGGCTTTGGTTTGATTGCATATATTGCTGCTGCAATCGTGATGCCTGACAAACCAAAGCATTCTGAAGCTCCAGAAGGAGATTTCCATAAACTATAATATTTCAATTACAATTCAATTTAAAAGTGCTTCAAGTAGACTGAACTTATCTCTTACTTGAAGCTTTTTTATTATTTACCAAACGCACTATACGAGTCTAATTACTTAACCAGTTTGACGCTTTTGCAATTATGGAATATTATTTAATAAATTCTTAATGCAATGAAAGGTTAAAAACATGAGTTTAGACGTTAACATTTTGCCTCCAGACTACATTGATTTCACCATAGGTGATTTTCGCTCTGGTGTAGAACCGACAGTTATCGAAGAACTTACGAAAAAAGTTCAAATAGACGGTAACGGTTATACACCCGGTCTTGGTCTACCCCTTCTTAGAGAAAAAATTATTTCTCACTATCAAGATACTTACGGTATTAAAAATATTAGTATGGAAAATATTCAAATTACTGTATCTTGTTTGCACGGCGCATTTTTAGCCTTAAAGTCAATTATCACATCGAAAGACGATGAAGTAATTATTATTGCACCGTATTTCCCTTCCTATGTAAACTTAATTAAGGGAGCTAACGGAACACCAGTTGTAGTCAAATCAATTGCTCCAGATTTTGCATTGCCAATTGAGCAAATTCAGGACTGTGTAAGTGAAAAAACTAAAGCAATTATTATTAATTATCCAAATAATCCAACTGGTGTCGGACTGTCAGATCAAGAACGTAATTTTTTAAATGAACTTGCTCTAGAAAAGAATATTTTTATCATCGATGACCATGTTTACAGTGATTATCCAAGCACACATCCCTACAAACCAGCATCTACAGATATTTCTCATCAGGTTCTAGTAAGCAGTTTTTCGAAAAATTTTGCGATGCCTGGTATCAGATTAGGTTACGTAATCGCGCCTAAGAAAATCATCGATTATAATGCCTTTTATAATGAAGGAATTACCTTCAGTCCGCCAACCATTAGCCAATATATTGGTGAAATCGTATTAGATAATACTTCCCAGTATCAACAACATTTAAAGGATATTGAACAAAAAGGTAAAGCAGTTGCTCAATTATTCCGTTCAAGTAACTACTTTAATTCCTGCACTTATAATGGTGGCCTATATCTATTCGTCAAAGTAACAGATGAAATCAAGAAGCCAGCTTTATTTTATACACTCTTGGAAGAGCACTTCCACGTTTTAGTAGCACCTGGAGATGAATTTGATTACTCAAATAGATACTTTAGAATTTCTTTGTCTGCAACTAACGATGACTTGCATAAAGGTGTCCAGAAAATTATTGATTGTGTTGATTATACTTTAAACTTTAAGCAATAAAATCTTGCTAAGTTTTACAATTAACCTACTTACTACTAATTAGATGAGACGGCGTTGCAACTTTAACAAGCAATTGCTAAAATAAAGTTCCTTGGCAGGGGCAGCAAGCTAATATATTATTTTTAGCTTTGTTAAGTCAAAAAAACGATATTGCTAATATAGCAATATCGTTTTTTATATCTTAACGTGTAATTTTTCTAAAATTGGAACAATTTTATCTCCAAGTATTTTCTGCGCTAAATGCGATTTGATCGCAACCAGTGCATAGAAGACGCCACCAACAATTACCACAACAAAAACAATTATTAATGCTGAAGCACGTTTAGCCGGACTTAGGAAGATTTCTAAGCCATGTTCAACTGCTAATACCAATAAGAACATGATTATCGAGAAAAATGTAATTCCAATAAAGCGGCGACTTGTCCTACTCTTATTGAAGTCAAACTCCACCTCGAGATGCTTAAATGACATAAAGATAATTACTAGCATCCCTAAATTAGTAGCGATTAGTGGCCCATACACTTTAAACAAGTAAACCATCGGATACTGAACTATCATCTTAATGACTAGGCCTAAAACTAAATATTTAATTGCTAGTCCATTTTCAGACAGTCCTTGTAAAATGGCCATTAATACCGTAAAAAGTCCCAAGGTAATCGAAGTAAAGGCCGACAAATATAAGATATTCGATCCTAATTGATCAAAACCATAAAAAACTGTATAAATTGGTGTTGCAATAGCCGCCATTCCAAAAGCGGCAGGAATCATCACAAACAAAAATAAGTCTAACGTATTACTGATTTGGTCAGAAATCCCTTTAAAGTCACGTTTTGCATGTGCCGCAGACAATAATGGAATCGCCGTTACAGCCATCGCACTTGCCAATGACACAATAATCATAATCAATTTATTGGCATTAAGAGCAAAAAGTGCATACCAAGTTTCAATTGTGTTATAGCTTGCATTAACTACACTTGCTATCATCGGATGGAAAGTGTATTGATCGACTAAGTAGAACAACTGAATCCCAGCATCGATAATGATAAATGGTATTGCTTGTTCAATTATCTCGCGAAAAAGTGAAGCAGTGGAAACCTGAATTTCATTATTTGAATTATCAACTAAATAATTCAATTCCTTACGTCTAAAAAACAAGAACCAAGCTAGTACTAAAATCCCAAAAGCTGCTCCAATTGCGGCAGCCAAGTTTGACTGAACAACCGCATCAACAAAATTACCATGTTGTACTTGCATGATGATGTATGCGGTGAGTAACATCCAGATTACTCGTGCCAATTGTTCAACAAACTGTGACATAGCTGAAGGCATCATATCAGAATAGCCTTGAAAGTATCCTCGCATAATACTTAGTACAGGAATAATCAAAATGGCATACGATAAGCTACGCATTACAGCAACCTGTCGTGGATCACTGCGAGATCCATTTGAGGCAAGTAGTGGTGAAGCAAAGTACATGATTGCAGCTGAGATTACGCCCAAAACAACCATCAAAACTAATCCTCTACGGAATAATTTTCGTCCTACCCCATACTCATTCAATGCATTATATTTTGCCACTTGTTTGGCCACTGCACCTGGAATGCCGGCAGTCGAAATCAAAATAAAGATACTGTAGATATTGTAACTTCGAGCCGTTAAAGCGTTGGCAATATTGCCATACGGTGACATCCAAATAAACCATGGAATAATGTAGAGGGCGCCCAATAAACGTGAGGTAATCGAACCAAAAGTCATCCACGCACTGCCTTTAACAAAGGTATCTTGCGTATTTTGTTCTTTCAAATTATTTTCTCTCATTAATTTTCCCTAAATTTATTTTACTAACTATCCTATTTTGACTGAAAAAAGGCAATTAACAACAAATCTACTTTGCACTTTAGGAAAAATTAAGTTTATTTAGCAACAATATTGACAATTTTATTTGGAACAATAATAACTTTTTTGACTTCCTTACCGTCTAAAAATTTCTGTACATGTGGTAAAGCTAGAGCTTGTTTCTCTAAGTCATCCTTGTCAGCATCCTTTGGCGCATCAAAGTTACCGCGTAATTTACCGTTGACTTGAACCATAATTTCTACTGTTGATTCAACTAGTTTACTTGGATCATAAGTTGGCCATTTAGCAAAAGTGATTGACTCATCATGACCGTAAATTTGCCAAATCTCCTCCATCATGTGTGGTGCAATTGGTGCGATTAAGGTCATGAAGCCTTCTGCATATTCTCTTGGAATTGTTTTTGCCTTTTGTGCTGCATTAATGAAGACCATTAATTGAGAAATTGCAGTGTTAAAGTGTAAGGCATCAAAGTCCTCAGTTACCTTCTTAACAGTTTCGTTATAAACCTTGTCCAATGTACCGTCATTTTCTTCAATAACGTTTTCTTGAGGAATTGCCTTCAAATCTAAGTCATTTACAAAAAGACGCCAAATTCTATCTAAGAATTTCTTAGTTGATGCAGGACCGTTGTCATCCCAATCAATTGAAGCATCTAGAGGACCCATGAACATTTCATACATTCTGAGACTATCGGCACCATATTCCTCAATAACATCGTCAGGGTTAACAACATTACCCTTGGATTTTGACATCTTATCATGGTCTTTGAGAATTAAACCTTGATTATATAGTCTTTGGAATGGTTCTTCATTCGGTACAACACCTAGGTCGTAAAGAACCATATTCCAAAATCTTGCATACAATAAGTGACGAACTGCATGCTCAGCACCACCGATGTACAAGTCTACCGGCATCCATTTCTTAAGCAATTCGTAGTCTGCAAGCTTATTGTCATTATGTGGATCAATGTAGCGTAAGAAGTACCACGATGAACCTGCCCAGTTAGGCATTGTGTTGGTCTCACGTTTTCCTTTACGACCATTTTTATCTACCACATTAACCCAATCTTTAAGGTTAACCAGTGGACTTTCTGGGGTACCTGATGGCTTAATGTCAGTAGCGTGAGGTAAAACTAGTGGCAACTCATCTTCAGGAACTAAAGTAGTTTCGCCATCTTCCCAATGAATAACTGGAATTGGTTCACCCCAGTAGCGTTGACGACTAAATTCCCAATCACGAAGTTTGTAATTAACCTTTTTCTTACCAGCGTTATGTTCTTCAAGCCAATCAACAATTTTCTTCTTGGCTTCTTCAACATTCAAGCCGTTCAAAAAGTCAGAATCAATATGTGGACCATCTTCTGTAAAGGCTTCTTTACTGATGTCGCCACCCTTGATAACAGCCTTGATTGGCAAATCAAATTTTTGCGCAAATTCGTAATCACGCGTGTCGTGAGCTGGCACAGCCATAACAGCACCAGTTCCGTAACTACCAAGAACATAATCAGCAATCCAAATTGGAATTTCTTGGTTATTAACTGGGTTAATTGCATAAGCTCCAGTAAAGACACCTGATTTAGTTTTATTTAAATCGGTTCTTTCCAAGTCTGACTTGGATTCAATTTGCTTAATGTATGCGTCAACTTCTTCTTTATGCCCGTCAGTCGTAATCTTTTGAACTAACTTGTTTTCAGGAGCCAATACGGCATAGGTAGCACCAAATAAAGTATCAGGACGCGTACTAAAGACATCAAAGGTTTCATCTGAATCCTTTATCTTAAAGGTAATCTGAGCACCTACTGAACGGCCAATCCAGTTGCGTTGCATTTCTTTAACGTTTTCTGGCCAGTCAAGATTATCAAGTCCAGCAAGCAGACGATCTGCGTATTTGGTAATTCTAAGCATCCATTGCTTCATATTGCGACGGTAAATTGGGTAACCACCACGTTCTGTTTTACCATCAACAATGTCCTCATTGGCTACAACTGTACCTAAATCTGGTGACCAATTGACTGGAACTTCGGCTTCATAAGCAAGACCATTTTTATACATTTGCTCAAAAGTCCATTGAGTCCACTTATAGTACTTAGGATCACTGGTAGAAACTTCACAATCCCAATCATAAGAAAAGCCCAATGTGTTAAGTTGCCGTTTAAAATTAGCAATATTTTCTTTGGTTACTACTGCAGGGTCTTGACCAGTTTGAAGTGCATATTGCTCAGTTGGCAGTCCAAATGCATCCCAGCCCATTGGGTGAAGAACATTGTAGCCCTCACTACGCTTCATCCGCGCCACAATATCAGTAGCAGTATAGCCTTCTGGGTGACCTACATGTAGTCCCTTACCAGATGGGAAAGGAAACATATCTAAAACGTAGTAATTTTTCTTTTTAGGATCATTACCCGTTTTAAATGTGTGGTTTTTTGCCCAATATTCTTGCCATTTTTTCTCTACAACTTTGTGATTGTACATAAATTTTACCTCATAAAAAAAGTCCTATGAAATTAATTTCATAGGACGAATAATCGCGGTACCACCTAAGTTTCATACATTTTCGCATGACACTCAAACGCTCCTTAACGCGGCTAGCCAACGAAAGATTTCATCTAGGCTCAGTTCACAATATATTTTTCGAGTCTTGCACCAACCGACTTTTCTCTATAGAAAAATAAAATCGCTACTATTTCCTAACCTTTATTTTTTGTTCAATAATGATTATAATTTACCACAAATGCTAAAAAAAACAAGGGGAGAAAGTCATTTGGATACGACAATTCATTCAAAAAGAGATACCATCATACCCGCGACGATTTTTTTAATGTTGTACGCGGTATGGGCAATATTAGTTTCAGCTGACAGTCAATTCATCCATCAGTTTGATACTGCTTTAATTGGGATAATTTGTAATAACAATCCTGCAATTATCAAATTTGCCACTACTTTTACTAATCTCGGTAATACGAGTGTTATCATGATTGAAACAATCATTTTGGTAGTGATTCTCGGAATTTTCAAAAAATATGCTTATGCATTTTTTACTGCTGGAACTATGATTGCGGCCAACGGATATAATTGGATCATTAAGCATGCAATTGCTAGACAGCGTCCTTCAGTGCATCATCTTGTTGATGCACATGGATATAGTTTTCCATCAGGTCACTCCGTTGGTAGTGCAACATTATTTGGCATTCTAATTGTCTTAACTATCTTACTAATTAAAAATAAAGCCGCTAAAACTGTCCTATGCATCGTTTGGCTGTGCTTCCCACTTCTAATTGGTTATACTAGAATTTTCAATCATGTTCATTATCCATCAGATGTAGTTGGTGGTTTCTTAGAAGGAATTGCCTTTTTATTAATTGGTTACTCCTTCTTATATCACTATTATTTGGAAACGCGAGTACAAGAAAAAATTTAGTTTAAAATCAAAAAGTTCAAACTTTTAATAGTTTGAGCTTTTTTTGTAGGCAAAATTAATCCTGAGCTGGACGACCAATGACAACTTTATATTCTGAATACTTCTTTAACAAATCGATTTTTTGCAACAGCTCAAGATTGTGGCAATCGCCTTCCCATCTTACTCTTGATAAGGTTTAAGATTTATATTTTTGATATGTTCATCGCGTTGCATTTTTGCTTAAAAGTTAGCTAATAATTTTCTAGGTAGACGTTGCGAACTTAAATAATTTAAGCTTAATTGATTAAATTTATTTCCAATAATAAATATTATATGAACTTTTTATTGCAAAAAAAGGAAAAATGCTATATTATCAAGTAACAAAATATTCACACTCAAAAGCAATTGTGCTAGAAGTCGTGACATAATTTTTTAATATTGAAGTTATAAGAACTGCTAGATTAATAAATTGAATCTAGCAGTTTTTATTAAACCAAGACTAAGAGGTGACGAAAAATGCCATATTTGAGGTTAAAAATTAAGCAGGTACTAAAAAGCAAACTTACTTGGATTAGTCTGATCGCGATTTTAATATGTTGCCTTTCTTTTTGGGTAAGGAATTATTATACTAGCAAGTCTGATAGTATGGAACTTAGTACTGCAAAAAGCAACTTAGCGATACAAAAGAAAAACGTAAAATATTTTCAAAAAGAACTCAAACAAAAAAATCTAGATGCGGACAGTAAAAAACAAATAAGAAAAACTCTAAAAAGTTCTCAAGCGGATATAGCTGAAAAGCAAAGGCTCATTAAGGCATTAAAATCTAAAGATTGGCAAAAAGCTTATCCGATTATGATTAAAGAAGCTAGATTTTGGCTTGCTGATGCTGATAAAAATGGTTCGAATAGTGAAGCCGTCGCTATAAGTAAACGTGATTTATTGGAGCTTCAAACATTAGCCAAACAACATTTACCAAAAGAACAGACTATTAATCCAGTAAAAGGTAGTTTTTTTCTCATTTTTGTAATGGAACAGTTCTTACCTATTCTTGTAGTCCTAGCAACTACCTTTATCCTGGTAAAAATATTTGCAAATGATTACTTTGACCATATGAGATTAGGCAATTTATTACCTAACAATAGATTGATCTTAAGCGAATTTTCTACAGGCTCGCTAATTAGCTTCAGTTATTTTCTTGTCATTTTCCTATTGATTTTCCTCATACCTAGCCTTTTTGCTGGTACTGGCAATTTTAACTATCCAATTGCGGGGATGAATCCAGTGACTAGAGAATATACCTTTATTCCGATGCATCAACTCTTACTTCCAATTTTAATTTTAGAATTGCTCAGTTTTATCTTTATCTCAGGTCTGGTATTATTTTTCGTTCAATTTTTTAAGAAGCCTATTATAGCATTACTTTTTTCTGTTCTGATATTGGTTGGAGGCATGGTACTGCCACAATTTGTAGTAGCCGAACGGAGTTTTGCTCAGTTTATTCCGATGAGCTACTTCTTTGCTTTACAACCTGTGAATGGCATGTTTGGTATCAGTAATGCCTATGCCTTCGCAGATGAAACGGAATTAGCAACTTATCCGCAAGTTAATTTTACTAATGGTGTAATAGTTTTACTAATAGGGATATTAATTCTTTTACTTCTAAATTACTTTGTCGCCGAAAAAGCACAAAAAGGAATAAAAGAAAGTTAACTTTATAATACTATCTTAAAATGTTTAAACATGCTTTTAATTTTTATATAAAGAGGTGACGAAAAATGCCATATTTTAAATTACAAATTAAGAAGGTAATAAAAAGTAAATTTACCTGGATTAGCCTTTTAGCAATTTTACTCGGATGTTTTTATTTTTGGACAAAAAACTATAATTCTCGCCATATTAATCCACGCATAACGGAAGCTAGAGAAAATATCGCGGTAGAAAAGAAAAATGTCAAATATTATCAAAAGCAATTAAAAAAAACTAATTTGACAAAAAAAGACAAACATAAAATTGAACTGGATCTAGCAGAAAACAAGTCATCTATCAAAGAATTTAAGACATTAATTAAATCAATTCAAACAAATAAGTGGCAAAAAGCTTATCAAATCATAATAAAGCAAGAGAAATATAATCTTGCTGATGCAAAACGTAATAATGCCAATAAAGATGATTTGTTGCCACTTGAAAGTAATATTCAAAAATTACAGTATCTGGCTCGAAATAACTTACCAGAAGAAAATGAACATTATTCTGTTAAAGGCGGCTTTTTTATATTAGAAATGATGCAAGAAGTCTTACCACCTTTAGCTGTTTTAGCCATAATTTTTATTCTAATCAAATTATACTCCTCAGGTTTTTATGATCGAATGCGTCTAGGAAATCTCTTACCACAAAGAAACCATTTATTGATTGAAGTTGGTGCTGGTTCATTAATTGGATTTGGCTATTTTTTATCAGCATTCCTGTTGATTTTTATTATTCCAAGTATATTTTTTGGTACTGGCAACTTTAAATATCCGATGATGGGTGTAGACGCAGTAGCTAAACAGAACATTTTCATTCCTATGAACCAGCTGTTTTGCCCTACTTTGATTTTAGAATTATTTAGTTTTATGTTCATTGCAAATGCGGTTTTACTATTCGTACAAATATTTAAAAACCGCTTGTTGGCGTTATTCGTTTCAGTTTTTATATTAATTGGTGGGATGGTACTACCTCAATACGTAGTAGCAGCAAGGAATTTTGCTCAATTTATTCCTATGAGTTACTTTTTCTCCTTACAACCAGTAGATGGTATGTTTGGTATTAGTAATGCATATGTCTTTGCAGATGAAACAAAATTAGTCACTTACCCACAGGTTAATTTTGTCAATGGCATCCTTGTTTTAACCGTAGGAATTATTATTCTTTTACTTTTAAACTATCTCATCGCACAAAAAGCCCAAAAAGGGAGGAAAACAAAATGATTGAAATTAAGGATTTAACCCTTACATTACGTGAACCTATACTAAAAAATGCCAATTTCAACTTTCAAAATGGCAGAATTTATATGCTTCATGCACTTAATGGCACTGGTAAAACAAGTGTCCTCAGAACTATAGTTAGCTTACTTGCTCCGAGCTCAGGTCAAGTTCTGTTCGATGGTAAACCTTTTGCTGACGTCAAAAGCCAAGTTTTTTACTTGGAAACTTCTGACTGGTTTGACAAAAATCTTTCAGGCTTTGATTATATGCAATTTGTTAAAAACGAATGGCATTCACACCAGGATTTGCAAGAAATAATAAACCGTTGGGAAATGAGTAATTATATCAAAACTCCAATTAGAAAATATTCATTAGGTATGAAACAAAAACTGGTAGTTGCCCTTTATGAGTTAAGCGATGCTAAATACTTACTAATGGATGAAATTAACAATGGCCTTGACTCTGACAGCCGTCAAATTCTTTATCAGGAATTGACCAATTTAGCAAAACAAAACAAACTTATTATTATGGCTTCTCATTATCAAGATGAAGTAGCAGGAATTGTTGATGATACTCTGACTTTAAAGCACCACCAATTAGTTCGGGGATAAAGCTTATGGCCTATTTTGAATTACAATTTAAAAAAGTGTTTAAAAATACTTTGACCTGGCTGATTTTAAGTATAGTGCTAATATGTGCAGGACTTATTCTAGGCTATAATGCCCTTAAAGGCGATCAAACTACAATTCGTTACCAAATAAACCAAGATTTAAGTCAGCAGAAACAGTCTCAAGCTAATTTGCCCACAGTTAAAAATCAAAATAGAAATGTGCGGCAAATATTAAAAGCCTTAGATAATAAAAATTGGGATCATGCTTATGAATTGATGATTCGCCAAAATAACAAGCAAGCAGCACAAGTCAAAATTGGCGGAGCTGATCTTAGACAAGAAATCAAACAGAAAAATGCCCGTTTAAATGCTCTAAAAAATGCAAATTTACCAGAACAAAATGAACAACATCCTAAACAAGGTTGGTTATTCCTGTTTAAACTTTCAGAAGGTTTTCTGCCTGCAATGATTGTCGCCATGCTTTGTTTTATTTTAAGTAATATTTTCGCATCAAAGTATGTCGATCATCTAAATCGTGCCATATTGTTACCAAGCAAGCACAGCGTATTACTAGATATCATTTTAGGATTACTGATTGCTTTTTCACTAACTCTTTTTATCAGCCTTTTAATCTGGGGACTTAGCAGTCTGCTCTTTGGTAGTGGCCCACTTTCCTATCCAATTCAAGGAATAACTTTACCAGGTAGTTTCAAAAGTACTTATCAACCTCTTTCTGTTTGGCTAAAACCTGCGTTTATTTTAACCGTCTTGACGTGTATTTTCATTGTGATTCTGTTACTTCTTTTAGCTCAAATCACGCGTAATCAATTAAGCTGCCTTTTCTTAGCACTATTTATACTTTTAGGTGGAGCAATTTTGCCATTCATTTTGCAATCAACCTCTGGTGGAAGTGGAATGGCCCAAACTACTATAGTGCAATATATACCAATGACTTACCTACTTTCGACTCAGGTAGCAAATGGAAATCTAGCAACAAAATTTAGCAATCCACAGCTTAATTTTACTTTCGGCTGTAGAGTTCTCATAGTTTCAATTATCATTCTCACAATCCTTAATTTTTCATGGCCTTGGTTTTCAAAGCAAATGACAAAGTTTACTAAAAGGGGTAATTGAATAATTTGAAATCAAAAGAGTCTGGGAGAAATATTTTCCCAGACTCTTTTTGAAATGGAGTTAAATTATATAATTGACCACGCCGAAAAAGCAGGTTATCTCTAGCCTTTTTCTCTCTATCACCTAAAGAACGTCAATTGGTAATTTGCCTTTTATTCTATACTCCCTATCTGTAATTTTGTTGATATCATCTATTATGCTTTTAGAAACCAATTTTTCTACTATACAGAAAAGTTTATAAATAAAAAACCTGCTGATTAGTTATCAGCAGGTTTTTAGTCGATATTTATTTTAATCAACTATTTCTTGTTGCTTTTTATAAATACAGTTGAACACAATTGAAAGAATAATTGCTATCAAGGAAACCACATAAACGCCCTTTAATGCGCTAAACAGTACTTGACGCAATTGTGGAACCAAGTTAGCCGCCAACTCTTTAGCTTTGATAGAAGAAACAATCTTGTTCATCATTGCCTGAGTTAGATTTGGATGCTTGGCAAGTTCACTTGCCACAATCGTATTGAAAGTAATACCGTAAATCGAAACCATCATAGTTTGTCCTAAGTAGCGCATTAAGGTATTAAACGATGTTGCAACACCAACATGGTCTTGATCGACTAAAACTTGTGAGCGAACTTGTGCAGCGGTCATAATGGAACCAAAGCCAAAGCCGTTCATCGCTGCAATGATGCAAAACAGCCAAAATGGTGTCTGCATTGGAACAATCAAAAGCATAGCGTCAGCTATCAACAATAAAGTTAACATTCCAAAGAATGTTTTACGGACACCCCATTTACTTAGCATTCCACCAATTAGAAATGAACCAATTACCCACATAACTGAACTTGGCGTTACTGCAAATCCTGCAATAGTTGCTGTAGTGCCCTTAATTCCCTGCATCCAAGTCGGAATATAGAATTCAAAGCCAATAACAACTCCTGATACAAACAAGGTAATCATATTGACTGCAAGGAACTCTCTACCTTTAAGCATCGTCAATGGCATTATTGGGTCCTCTGCGCGTTTTTCTTCACGGTAGAACATAATTGCACTAACAATAATTAAAACTGCCAAAACAGCTAATATTAAGCCGCTGAGCGAACTCAGTTCTTGCAAAGTAAACATTACTGTCAATAGCAGAACGACCAGCCAAAATGTGCCTTTAACATCAAGTTTAGCTTTTTGCCTAGCTTTGGGTTCACTTAAGAAGAACACAACCAGTAAAAAGGCTATCAAACCTATTGGAACATTGATGTAGAAAACCCAGTGCCAAGAAAGATTCTGAACAATGAACCCACCTAAAAGTGGTGCAATAACAGAAGCTACACCCCAAAAACCAGAGTTAAGCCCCAGCATTTTAGTTCTTTTTTCTAGAGTATACATATCGGCAATAATGGTCATCGCTACCGGTTGAACAGCTCCAGAGCCAAGTCCCTGAATCACACGGAAAAGAATCAACTCAATCATGTTGTGAGCTTGGCCACAGAGTGCCGAACCGATTACAAATAAGGCTATCCCGAATAAAAAAATTGGCTTCCGACCAATGCTGTCAGCTAATTTTCCATACAAAGGAGTTGAAACAGCCGTCATGAACAGAAAGATTGAAACAACCCAATTCATGATTTCTAACCCATTTAGATCAGAGACAATGGTTGGCATCGCTGTGGAAACGATTGTGCCTTCAATCGCTGTCATAAACGTTGTCATAAAAATCGCAAGTGTAACTACAGGTACATTGGTCTTTTTCACAATTACAACTCCTTCAAATTTTCTAAAATCTATTTATTTTTATTAACAAAGTCAAGTAATTCTTGAACTTTATCGGTTCTCTCCCACGGTAAATCAACGTCAGTTCGACCAAAATGACCATAGGCAGCCGTTTGCTCATAGATTGGTCGTCTTAAATCAAGCATTTGAATGATACCTGCAGGACGAAGGTCAAAGATTTGTCGTACAGCACTTGTCAACAATTCATCACTTACCTTACCGGTATTTGCGGTATCAATCATTACTGAAACAGGATGTGCGACCCCAATCGCATATGCAAGTTGGACTTCACAGCGATCTGCTAAACCTGCTGCAACAATATTTTTAGCAACATAACGAGCAGCGTAGCTGGCACTACGGTCAACCTTTGTCGGATCCTTTCCCGAAAAGGCACCGCCTCCATGACGAGCGTAACCACCATAAGTGTCAACAATAATCTTGCGTCCAGTTAAACCTGAATCACCTTTTGGTCCACCTATTACAAAACGGCCAGATGGATTAATTAAAAATTTAGTGTCTTCATCAAGAAATTCTGCTGGAATTACTTTTTTAATTACTAGCTCAATCATCGCCTGGCGAATTTCTTCATTGGATACTTGATCATCTGTTTGAGTTGAAATTACTACTGTATCAACACGTTTAGGCTTTTGATTTTCATCATATTCAACTGTTACTTGTGCTTTAGCATCGGGTCTGAGCCACGTTAATTCGCCGTCTTTACGCAATTTTGCAACTTGGCGCATTAAGCGATGAGCTAAAGAAATTGGCAACGGCATGAGTTCTGGTGTTTCATTAACTGCAAAGCCAAACATCAAGCCTTGGTCTCCAGCCCCAATTTGATCAAGGTCGTCATCATCAGACTGGTTTTCACGTGTCTCAAGCGAGTGATCAACTCCCTGTGCAATATCAGGTGATTGCTCATCAATCCCTACTAAAACAGCACAGTTATTGCCATCAAACCCAAGTTCCGGACGGTCATAACCAATTCGTAGAACTGTTTTTCTAACAATGCTCTGAATATCAACATATGCACTAGTTGATATTTCACCAAAGACATAAACAATTCCCGTATTTACCACCGTCTCACAAGCTACGTGAGCTTGTGGATCCTTGGCAATAATTGCATCCAGAATTGCGTCTGATATTTGATCAGCCACTTTATCTGGGTGCCCTTCAGAAACAGATTCTGAAGTAAATAAACGTTTTTCCATATTAGTCCCCCTATAGACGTCAGCTATTCGGTTACAAGGCATCTCCAAATATTGGATCCTCTCAGGACTTGAACCGATAAATATAATTATATTCGTTCTTTTTTTTGTAAAAAAAAGACTACCGTGTATTCGGTAGTCATCGAACGATGGAGGATACAGGGCTCGAACCTGTGACCTCCTGCTTGTAAGGCAGATGCTCTCCCAGCTGAGCTAATCCTCCAAAGTGACCCGTACGGGATTTGAACCCATGTTACCGCCGTGAAAGGGCGATGTCTTAACCACTTGACCAACGGGTCAGGTTCTGAATCAAAGTACATTCAATAGTATACTAGATAAAAAATGATTTGCAAGTAAAAAAACAAAAAAAGTAAATTTGTTTGAAAACTCCTGCTAAAGCCTATTAGAGCAACAAGAATAGCTTTTACTCAATAAACGCATTGATTACAGGCAATACTAGCTGCTTTGACCAGCAACGTTTGTTATTTTACCAAAAAAGGATTAGTACTTCAAGATACTAATCCTCTTTATTTATTTCGTTGCGTTTTGCTGCTTTACCAAAAATTGATCATATTTTTTAATGAATGGCCAGTACACAATCATTGAGAGAATGATAATAACAAATTGCCATAAAGCTGTTCGCCATCCTCCAATTAAAAATCCTGAAATAATTGGTGGCGTTGTCCACGGAACCATCACACCAGAAAACAGTGGCAAAATTCCCCATTGCATCAGTAAGTAACTAATGATTCCAACACAAGTTGGAAAAACCACAAATGGAACTAATAAGTATAAGTTCATTACAATCGGAACGCCGAAAATAACTGGCTCATTAATATTAAAAATGTTTGGAACTAGCGACAGTTTTCCAAGTTCTTTTAGAGCAGATGACTTTGAGAAAAATGTCATGTAGATGACAAGGCCCATTACAATTCCCGCACCTGTCATACACAGATAATTATCCCAAAACTGTTGGGTAAAAATGTGTCCACCATTAGCGACTGTTAGTTTTTTCCCTGCATCCAAAATTGATTGGTTATCAGACATGTTAGACTGCAAAATTGGTGTCAGAATAGCGCCACAAATTGCTCCACCGTGAACACCACACCACCATAGTAATGACATTACGATTGTCATAATTACCACTCCACCAAGAGAATCAGTGATTCCTTGAAGTGGCGTTTGAATTGCTGAGTAAATTATTTCCGCAAAACTAGTTTGAGCTACAAATTTGAAGATTGCACAAATTGCTCCGGCAACAACTAAAGCTGCTGCAGTTGGAATTAGTGCCATAAAAGAATTTGCTACAGCTGGTGGAACTCCAGCAGGTAGTTTGATTCGCCAATCTTTTTTAACGCAGTAACTATAAATAAAACCACTTAGTAAACCGACGATGATCGCACAGATCATCCCTTGACCCGCAGTCCAATTTTTTGAAATAACATTTGTAATAAGTTCTCCACCTTTAGGCTTAATTTCAGATGGCAATAGCATAATGAACGCACCGAGTGCAGCTAAACTACCTGAAAAAGGTGAATCAACTTTTTCATTTTTAATATAAGTATATGCAATACCTACTACGGCAAAAATTGCCATCAATGAAAATGAAGATTGGTATATTTGGTTAAAAACATCAGCCCAACCACTCTTAGTAATCTCATTTGCGACTGCTGGTATTGGTATGTTTGCTAAGAGCATGAACAGCGAGCCAACAATTAGAAATGGTAATACAAACATCATTCCATCTTTTAGTGCGCTAATAATCTTAGTATTGGTAAATTTCATAACCATTGGTACTAATTTATCGTTAATGAACTTTTTCATTTCTCTACCCTCACTTGATCTTTTAGACACTCACCATTAGTTTTTATAATATTTTTGTACCATTCAAATGATTGTTTACGGTAGACACCTGCAGCACCTTGCTTTACTTCATCTAAATTGACATAAATAAAGCCGTAGCGCTTTTCTATCTCACCAGTTGAAGCACTAATAATATCGATTGCTGCCCATGGGGTATAGCCAATTACATCAACGCCATCAAGTTCGATAGCTTTCAACATTTGAACAACATGGCTTTGAAGATAATTTATTCGATAATCATCATTAACAGAGCCATTTTCTAACTTGTCATAAGCACCAAAACCATTTTCGACGATAAACAATGGTTTCTGATATCGCTCATAAGCAACGTTTAAAATATATCGCAGTCCGACCGGATCAATGGCCCAACCCCAGTCACTTTTAGAAACATAAGGATTAGGCTTTTCCAAAAAGTCAGCCTGAGCATTATATTCTGCAATAGTCGACTTATAGTAACTAAAGCCTAGAAAATCGACAGTTCCTTTTTTTAAATTAGCCAAATCTTCTTGTGTGATGTCTAATTTAATATTTTTGCGTTCCCACAGTTTTTTTGTATATGAAGGATAAGTACCCCTGATCTGAACATCACTAAAGAAGAAGCGCCTGTCCATTGCTTTAAGACTTGCAATTTGATCAAGTGGTTTACAACTTGCAGGATATAGGGGCCCTAAATGAAGCATACAGCCTATCTGAAGTTTTGAATCAATTTTCTTAGCTTCTTGAACGGCCAGAGAACTTGCTACAAATTGATAATGACTAATTTGATACATTGTCTGCTCTGGGTTCTCATCTTCCTTATATAAAACACCAGCACCAGTCCATGCATTGAATGGATTATCTGTATCAATCAGATTATTAATTTCATTGAAAGTCATCCAGTATTTTACTTTTTCGTGATAGCGTTCAAAGCAAACCTTTGCGTATCGTAAAAAGAAATCAATTACCCTACGATCACGCCATCCACCATAATGGTCAGCCAAATAATATGGCATTTCAAAATGCGATAGCGTAACAACAGGTTGAATGCCGTATTTCAAGCATTCATCAAAAACATTGTCGTAAAATGCTAATCCTTCTTCATTTGGCTTTTCCTCGTCACCATGTGGGAAAATTCTTGACCAAGCAATACTTAGTCTGAAACATTTAAATCCCATTTCTGCAAAAAGTTTTATTTCTTCTTTGTAATGATGATAAAAATCAATGCCAAAATGATTGGGATACTCTTCATTTGGTAAAACCCCTGCTGTTATTTTTCTAGGCGTATTTACATCACCTTTAGTCATAACATCAGTTACACTAATTCCTTTACCTCCTGTGTCCCAAGCTCCTTCATATTGGTTAGCGGCTACTGCACCGCCCCATAAAAAGTCTTTATTAATCAATTTTGTCTTTCCTTAATCTTTTCAACCTCATCTGAAGTCTCACTTACTTCAGAGTAATTATTGAGCATTTTCAACGACATCAACACGTCAAATAGGTATTGAATCGATGAAATATACACAATATTACTAAGCTCCAACGTGTTTTTAGTAGTCTTAATAACCATTGTTTCATCGCATAATCGACAAATTGAGCGCTTAACGGAATCGCACACAACAACAATTTTATAGTCCTCAGCCTTCAGTTTTTTAGCAATGCCATACATATGCTCATTATTCCCAGTATGGGTCAAAATAAAGGCTAAGGGTCTGACTTTTCTATTTCGGTATACTTTCGCATGCATCAAATTCAAAGAATCATATGCTTCCGCTTCAACACCGACTTCTTGAAAATTTAAACAAAATAATTGAGCTAACGGATAATTAAGTCCATCACCATAAATTTCAATTCTATCTGCAGTTTTAAGTAAACTAGCTACTCTATTAAGTAACTCTGTATTAAAAATGTTTTTGGTATATTTCAGAGAGTTTCGATGAACAGTTTCAATTCTATCCAAAACTTCTCTTGAAGCCTCACTGCCATTAAAGCCATTGCTCTTTAGATCATCATCTAATTCAATAATTGTGGGCAATTCAGTTGCTAATTTATATTTAAACTCAGTAAAACCGCTAACGCCTGCTTTTTGGCAAAGCCTAATTACTGTTGACGAACTCGAAAAGCTCGCTTTTGCAACCTCATGAACTGTCATTCCAAGTACTCTTTGTGGATTATTACTAATGAAATCTAGAACTTCACGTTCTTGTCCGGTCAATTTACTACTTTTAAGCATTTCGTCTAATATCATAATTTTCCTTTCGGCCGCTAAGATCAATTACTCAATCGACAACGTCATTATATCTTGTAATCGCTTTCTAATTCAATGATATCAATACTTTTGGAGTAAAGTACCAAATTGGAACAAATTTGAGACCATTTTTGAAAATAAATTCCAAAAGTTAAAATGTAAATTTTGAAAACAAAAAAAGAACGCCTTAACGACGTTCTCTCTTATAAGTCTGTTTCTTTTATGGAGGATACAGGGCTCGAACCTGTGACCTCCTGCTTGTAAGGCAGATGCTCTCCCAGCTGAGCTAATCCTCCGGTCACTTGACTACGTTTAAAACTTTAACATAATATCCAAAACATGTCTAGCGATTTTTTCCCACCTGTATTTTTTTGCTCTAATTTTATTTAAAATCACTTTAGTTAAAAAAGAACTAAATAAAATATTTTAAATAACACTTAGAAAGAAAAGCAAAATAGTAAAGAAACTATTTTTAGAAATATGTTAATAAATATAATAAATAACGTACACATTTTAATTACAGAACAAAAAGGGAAATTGCTAATTATAAAAAGGCCATTTATAGCCAAAAAAAATAAACAAATTCGATTATTTGGTTTGCTCATTTAGTTATCAAATGCTATAATTCTTATTGAGTTGGCGTAGCATTACTAGTCAGCTTACATATATACTTTACTTTATACTTTATTACTTCATGTTAATATATTAATATATATAACGTTAACTAAATAAAAATACCACACGGTGTTATTTTAGTTAATCATAAAAAGAGCTTTCATGACATTTTGTTTGAAGGCTCTTTTCTTGCTTTTAGCGGAACTAACTCCACATAGTAGAAAATAGTATAACAAAAGTGTTTTAGTGCCGTATAAACTAAATTAGACACTATCAGTTTGCATATTAAGATAATTAAATACTTTTCCTCTAGCTTAAGATCCATTAGAACTTCTTACACAAAAAAACTGTCAGACATTAATCTGACAGTTTTTATTATTTAAACTACGGAGTGTGAGAGATTTGAACTCTCGATACAGGATTAACCCATATACATGATTTCCAATCATGCTCCTTAAGCCACTCGGACAACACTCCAGAATACTCCGGCTGTCAGACTCGAACTGACGACATCTTGATTAACAGTCAAGCGCTCTACCAACTGAGCTAAGCCGGAATATTAAAAAAGCACGGCAGCGTCCTACCCTCGCAGGCAGTCTCCCACCAACTACTCTCGGCGTGAAGAAGCTTAACTGCTGTGTTCGGCATGGTTACAGGTGTTTCCTTCTTGCTATTGCCACCGTACTTTTTTCCTTTGAGTTTTTACACTCAAAACTAAATATAATCCTCTTGAAAAACCAATCCTAACCTCAGATCGCTCAAGCTTGTGGTCAAGTCCTCGACTGATTAGTACTAGTCCGCTCCAAACCTCACGGCTCTTCCACTCCTAGCCTATCTACCTCTTAGTCTTTGAGGTGTCTTACTACTTTCGTATGGGAAATCTCATCTTGAGGGGGGCTTCGCACTTAGATGCTTTCAGCGCTTATCCCTTCCATACTTAGCTACCCAGCTATGCCTTTGGCAAGACAACTGGTACACCAGCGGTATGTCCATCCCGGTCCTCTCGTACTAAGGACAGCTCCTCTCAAATTTCCAACGCCCACGACGGATAGGGACCGAACTGTCTCACGACGTTCTGAACCCAGCTCGCGTGCCGCTTTAATGGGCGAACAGCCCAACC
>NZ_JACFPH010000008.1:0-11570 GCF_016102085.1 Lactobacillus sp. M0390
ACAAGGCAGCTTCAGAAGCTAAAGATGCGATTAATGCCGCAACCACACCAGATGAGGTTGCTAAGGCAGAGCAAGATGGTAAAGATAAAATCAACGGTGCTTACCAACCTGGCAAAGAGTTAACAGATCAAAAGGCAGACGCTAACAAGGAAATTGATAAGACTGCTAACGATGTTAAGGACAAGATTGATGCCGACAAGAATCTGACGACTGACGAAAAGAACAAACAGAAACAGGATGTCGATAAAGCAGCTTCCGAAGCTAAAGATGCTATTGATAAAGCTAAGACCCCAGATGAGATTGCTAAGGCAGAGCAAGATGGTAAAGACAAGATTAATGGTGCTTACCAACCAGGCAAGGACTTAAGCAGTCAAAAGAACAATGCGAAGCAAGATATAGCTAATGAAGCAGATTCAGTTAAAAACCAGATTGATGCCGATCAAAACTTAACTACTGCTGAAAAGAACAAGCAGAAGCAAGATGTTGATCAAGCTGTAACAGAAGCTAATACAGCAATCGATGCTGCAAATACACCAGATGAAGTTATTCAAGCAGTCGCAGACGGTAAGAATAAGATTAATGCTGCCCACAAGCCAGGTACGGATTTAAGTAGTCAGAAGACCACTGCAAAAGACCGAATTGATCAAGTTGCAAGTGAAGTTAAGACTGAAATCGATGCCGATATTACATTGACTAATTCTGAAAAGATAGCTCAAAAAGTTAATGTTGATAAAGATGCTGCGGAAGCAAAACAGAATATTAATTTAGCTTCTGACGCACAAGGAATAATCGATTCACGTGATCGCGGAATTGAAAAGATTAGAGCTGATCATCAATCAAATACCCTACCAATAGCAGATCAAAAACAAAGTGCTAAGGATCGGATTGATCAGGTTGCTGTAGAAGTCAAGGGTGAAATCGAAGCTGATGAAGCTTTAACTACAGCTGAAAAGACTGCTCAAAAGCGTAACGTTGATAAAGATGCTACTGATGCTAAAAACAATATTGATGCTGCAACTGATGCACAAGGAATAATCGATGCGCGTGATCAGGGAATTAAAGCAATTAGACGTGATCATGTCCGTAGTGATGTTCCATTATCTGACCAAAAGCAAGATGCTAAGGATCGAATTGATCAGGAAGTTGTTAAAGTTAAGGGTGAAATTGACACTGATACAACTTTATTAAGTTCTGATAAGGCTAGCCAGAAGGCCAAGGTTGATATTGACGCTCAAGCAGCCAAAGACAAGATTGATTTTGCTTCTAATGCTCAAGACGTACAAAATGCATTAAAAGAAGGTATTAAAGCAATTAATGCTGATCATGTATCTGGTACTTCTTTAGATGAGCAAAGACAGTCAGCGAAAGCAAGAATTAGTCAGGAAGCTAGAACTGTTAAGTCAGCCATTTCCGCTGATACGACATTAACTGATACTGAAAAATCTTCTCAAAAGGCAGCTGTTGATGCCGATGAAATTATTGCGAAAAACAATATTGATAACGCATCTTCTGCCCAAGCTATAATTGCAGCAACTGAAGACGGTATCACCGCTATTAATAATGATCATCAATCAAATACTTCTAGCTTAGATCAACAACGTCAGGAAGCTAAAGACCGAATTGATCTCGAAGCATCAAAGGTAAAAGGTTGGATTAATAAGGATTCTTCATTAGACAGCAAAGCTAAGGCTGAACAGTCTGCTGCTGTTGATGATGCTGCAGCCAAAGCAAAAGATAATATCGATGCAGCAGTAAATGCCCAAGGTATTAAGATTGCTCGCGAAAAAGGTATTGCAGCTATTAACTCCAAGTATGTAACTAATTTGATTTCTTTAGCTGATCAAAAAGAATATGCTAAGCAATTAATTAGAGACGAAGCCGAAATTGTTAAGGAAGAAATTAACAGTGATGAGGTTCTTGAAGACAGTACTAAGGCAGATCAAGTCAAAGCAGTTGAAGCACAAAAGCAAAAGGCTTTAGATAAGATTGATGCTGCAACTGATGCTCAAGCTGTTCAAGATGAATATGTAAATGGTGTCAACATTCTTCATGCACAACACCTGTCAGGTAATGATCTTGAAACACAAAAGCAAGCTGCTAAGGATATACTTGCTCAAGAAGCAGCAACTATTAAGAAGATTATTGCTAATGACACTTCCTTGAGTGATACAACTAAAGCAACTCAAACTGCGAAAGTTAACGCAGAGCTTCAAAAGGCTCAAAATGCTGTTGATCGTGCTAAGAATGCTCAAGAAATTAGTGACCGTGAAGTTGCCGGTATTAATGCAATTGACGCTCAACATATCAAGGGTGAAAAATTACAAGTACAAAGAGCTGAAGCAGTCAAGATTATTGATGATACTGTAGCAGCAGCTAAAGCTTCGATTGATCAAGCCAAGAACTTAACTGCTCCAGAAAAGGCTAAAGCAAAACAATCTGTTGATGATGCAGCTAATGCAGCTAAGGATGCTATTAAGTCAGCAACTGATGCTCAAACTATTAATAAGGCTAAAGTTGCTGGAGTTGATGCAATTAATGCAGTAGTTAAGAACAATAGTGCAGCTGAATTAACAACTGTTAAGCTAAATGCTAAGAACGCAATTAGTGCTGAAGCAACTACGATTAAAGAAGCAATTAGCAGTGATCAAGGATTAACTGCTTCTGCTAAAGCAACTCAATCAGCTAACGTTGACTTGGAAGCTCAGAAAGCACAAAATGCTATCGACCGCGCTGAAAATGCTCAAGAAGTTAAAGATAGACAAGATGCTGGAATTAAGGCAATTGATGCTCAATACATTCCTGGAAAGCCATTAAAAGATCAAAAGTTAGCAGCTAATAAGGTCATTGAGGATGCATTAGCTAGTGCAAATGCTAAGATTGATAGCGATCAAACAAAATCAGCAGCTGAAAAGGCTAAAGAAAAGATGGCTGTTTCTAATGCAGCTAGTGCAGCACAAAAGGCCATTAATCAAGCAAACAGTGCTGCAGAGGTAGATAAAGCTAAATCTGATGGATTAACAGCTATTGCATTTGCTCAAAATCCAATGGTTACTATCGATGATCAAAAAGTAGCAGCCAACGAGTCAATTACTAAAGCTGTAAATGATGCAAAAATTAAGGTTGCTCAAGATTCATCTTTAACTACTAGTGAAAAAATTGCAGTTTACCAACTTGTAGATTCCGCTGCTGCAGTAGCTAGAGACAAGGTTGCACAAGCTACAAGCAGTGAATCAGTTAGCCAAGCATTAGCAGATGGAATAGCTCAGATCAACAATGCAGCAACAAACACTGCTTCACTTAAGCTCAAGACTCAAGCCAAAGGTATTATTAGCAAGAAAGCTGAATCAGCAAAGAAGGAAATTGATCGCTTATCTAACTTGAGTGATACTGAAAAGCAAAGCGCAAAGGATAAAATCGATCAAGCTGTTCAAAACGGTAATGCCAAGATTGATGCAGCAACTGATTCACAAGTCTTAAAAGTAATAAGTAGCATTCAAGCAGAAATTGATGCAATTGTTACAAATCCAACTGCTTCAAACGGCTCCGAATCAAATGGCTCAGAAAGTAACTCATCCGAATCCAACGGATCAGAATCAAATGGTTCAGAGAGCAACTCGTCAGAGTCCAACGGATCTGAATCGAATGGTTCAGAGAACAACTCATCCGAGTCCAACGGATCTGAATCAAATGGCTCAGAAAGCAACTCATCCGAGTCCAACGGATCAGAATCAAATGGTTCAGAGGGCAACTCGTCAGAGTCAAACGGTTCAGAAAGCAACTCATCCGAATCCAATGGTTCAGAGAGTAACTCATCAGAGTCCAACGGATCAGAATCAAATGGCTCAGAAAGCAACTCATCTGAGTCAAACGGATCAGAATCAAATGGTTCAGAGGGCAACTCGTCAGAGTCAAACGGATCAGAATCAAATGGTTCAGAAAGCAACTCATCCGAATCCAACGGTTCCGAATCAAATGGCTCAGAAAGCAACTCATCAGAGTCAAACGGATCAGAATCAAATGGCTCAGAAAGCAACTCATCAGAGTCAAACGGATCAGAATCAAATGGTTCAGAGAGCAACTCATCAGAGTCCAACGGCTCAGAATCAAATGGCTCAGAAAGCAACTCATCCGAATCCAACGGTTCCGAATCAAATGGTTCAGAGAGTAACTCATCAGAGTCAAACGGATCTGAATCAAATAGTTCAGAGAGCAACTCGTCAGAGTCCAACGGATCTGAATCAAATGGTTCAGAGAGCAACTCGTCAGAGTCAAACGGATCCGAATCAAATGGCTCAGAGAGCAACGCATCCGAGTCAAACGGTTCCGAAGCAAATGGCTCAGAGAGTAATGCATCCGAGTCAAACGGTTCCGAATCAAATGGCTCAGAGAGCAACTCATCCGAATCAAACGGATCAGAATCAAATGGCTCAGAAAGCAACTCATCAGAGTCAAACGGATCAGAATCAAATGGCTCAGAAAGCAACTCATCAGAGTCAAGCGGATCAGAATCAAATGGCTCAGAAAGCAACTCATCAGAGTCCAACGGCTCAGAATCAAATGGCTCAGAGAGTAACTCATCCGAATCCAACGGTTCCGAATCAAATGGTTCAGAGAGTAACTCATCAGAGTCAAACGGATCTGAATCAAATAGTTCAGAGAGCAACTCGTCAGAGTCAAACGGATCTGAATCAAATAGTTCAGAGAGCAACTCGTCAGAGTCAAACGGATCCGAATCAAATGGCTCAGAGAGCAACGCATCCGAGTCAAACGGATCAGAATCGAATGGCTCAGAGAGTAATGCATCCGAGTCAAACGGTTCCGAAGCAAATGGCTCAGAGAGCAACTCATCCGAATCAAACGGATCTGAATCAAATGGCTCAGAAAGCAACTCATCTGAGTCAAACGGATCAGAATCAAATGGCTCAGAAAGCAGCTCATCCGAGTCCAACAGTTCCGAATCGAATGGTTCAGAGAGTAACTCATCAGAATCGAACGGTTCCGAATCAAATGGTTCAGAGAGCAACGCATCCGAATCAAACGGTTCTGAATCAAATGGTTCAGAGAGCAACTCGTCAGAGTCAAACGGCTCAGAAAGCAACTCATCCGAATCAAACGGCTCAGAATCAAATGGTTCAGAGAGCAACTCATCCGAGTCAAACGGATCAGAATCAAATGGCTCAGAAAACAGCTCATCCGAGTCCAACAGTTCCGAATCGAATGGTTCAGAGAGTAACTCATCCGAATCAAACGGTTCTGAATCAAATGGTTCAGAGAGTAACTCATCCGAATCAAACGGTTCTGAATCAAATGGTTCAGAGAGTAATTCATCTGAGTCAAACGGATCAGAATCAAATGGCTCAGAAAGCAACGCATCCGAATCTAACGGATCAGAATCAAATGGTTCAGAGAGCAACAAATCCGAGTCCAACAGTTCTGATTCACAAGTTCCTAATGAACAAAACATTGAATCGTCAAATTCAGCAAGTTCTAATACTGAAAACACCAACTTTTCAGGAATTGATACAAGAACATTTGCTGATACAGCAGCTCCAGATACAACTGGAGCAGTTGAAAGAAAACTTGCTCATAATGCTTACTTCTATAACAAAGAAGGTAAGCGTGCAAACTTATTAGTTGCTCAAAAGGGTTCAATGATTAACACTTACGGAACTGAAATGATTAATGGCCGCGAATTCTATTTGACTGACAATGGTTTATACATCGCTGCTAATAACATCAATGCTCAAAAACGTATCTTATTGAAGAACTCATTTGTTTATAATAAAGATGGCAAGCGTGTAGGCACTCAGTTACTTAGAAGGAATACTGAAGTAGATACTTATGGTGATCCAGTTAAGATTGGTGATAAAGAATTTTACATCATCGATGATGATCGCTATGTAAAAGCAGTTAACTTTGGAACCAATGACAAGGAAGCAAACGAAACATTAGCTGACGGTGTTATTGCAAATGCAGTGTTGAATCACAACGCAAATGTTTATAACAGTGAAGGTCAACAAAATGGTCAGGTTGTTTTATCAGCTGGTTCACGAGTAGCAACTGGTGAGACCAAGACTATCAATGGTCGCAAGTTTATTGAAATTGGTAACGGTCAATATCTTGATAGTGATGAAGTCAACGGTACCTCTCGTGTATTAACTTCAAAAGCTGATGTTTATAATATTGAAGGTAAACGAATTGGGAAAGTAACTATGAATGTTGGCGAGACTATTCGTACTTATGGTGAAATCGTTGTAATTAAAGGTAAAACTTACTATTCAATTGGCAATGGTCAATTTGTAAAACAGACAGCTTTTGAATAGAAACACTGAAAAATATTTTTGAAGTTAATCTTCAAAAGCATTCATAACAAAAGGCAACAAACTTTAAATAGCTTGTTGCCTTTTTTGTTGGAAATAATCGAGTCTTAATTAACTAAGTTAGAAATAATAAATAATGTAATGATATCAGTTAAGAAACTAACTTCTGATACAAAAATAAGTCAAATTTTATGTATGAAGATATAATAATTAACACCAGAAAATATTTTTAAAAATCGATACTTGTATTTATTTGCTTAGCTTTAAATAACGTTATTATAAAAACTATTACATATTTTTGCTATAAATAATCAATAAAATTAAATAACTAAGTAGCTGACTATAATTTTGATATATACAAGTTCTTTATAAATAAGCTTTATAAAGAAAACACTTTTTCAATATCACGTTTGATTTTTTAAAAAAACAGATGTGTTAAAAAACGATTACTGTTCATATAACTATCGCTACAAATGTTGCTATAACTGATTTCATGTTAACAAAATCTCTCAAAAAATAACTACTCTAAGGGCTAAGGATGTGCTAAACTAGTGGTGTTATATATTAATAGGGAGATTGGAGAGTATAATTTGAAAAAAAATTCAAGATTAGTCGAAGAGACTAAAAATACAAATTATAAAATGCATAAAAGCAAAAAAGGCTGGCTCGTAAGCTATTCTTTATTGACTTTCATGCTAGGTGGAATATACCTCGGCAGTAGTGCCTCTACTCCGGTAAAAGCCGCTGAAGTCGAATCCCAAAATGATCAAAAGGGAGTAGACCAAGAGTTACAAAAATCAATTGACTCGAAGTCGGTTGATGATGCTAAGCAAAATGCTTTGACTACTATTGATACAACAGCAACCACTGCAAAATCAAAGATCAACGCTGATAAAAACCTTTCAAGCAGTGCTAAAAGTACTCAACTTAAGAATGTTGATGCTATTGTTGCTGATGCTAAAGACAAAGTAAACAAAGCTGAGGATTTACCTGCTATTAAAGCAATTTTAGACGATGCAAATATTAGCATCACTAATAGCTATAAGCCAGGCACTATTACTGCTTCTAAAAAGAAGACTAGTGCTAAAAAAGAACCAGTCGTTGATATGTCCAAGAAGCCCGCTACCAATAAAAAAGTGGGCGTTTCCACATATAAAGGACTTAGCTCTTTCTTCAGAACGAGTTCTGATACTGCTGGCATTACTGCAACTTCTGACAAGACTTCAACTACAAAGACTGTCAAATCAGAAGATAATTCTTCATTAGTTGCTGGTAATCAAACTGGTAAGACTGAAGCAAGTAAGTTAGCCCCAAGAGCTGCTTCTACTGATTCAGTTACTGGTCAAGCTGTTGCGAATACTACTGCAGATAAGAAAGATACAAATCAGTATACTTCTCAAGCCGAAGCTACGCCAAGAGTAGATACTGCTGCAGATACAACAGGGGATAATAGTGTTACGGTTGGTCCTGATGATGATGCTGGCCGTCCAGGCTTTAATGCAAGCCTAGACTCGAAACAGAATTCACCAACATCTGTAAATATTCCAACCCCAGATCAAGTTCTTAATCCAGATAATTACAAGCAAAAGGTAGCTAATGTTGCAACTCTTGCTGATTTGGCAACTGCTTGGGCAGATTCTTCTGTTACCTATATCAACATAACAGGTGATATAGCATATGATAGCAAAGTCACAATCAGCAATCGTGCTCCTGGAGCAAGTGTTGTTGTCAATGGTAATGGCCATACAATTGAGTTAGGATCACAAACTTTATCGTATCCTGATACAGTACGTACAAATATGACCACTGTAACAGTAACAAATGGTGTGTTTAAACAGGGATTTAATGGCGCTATTGATAATGATAAATCCAGTTTAGTATATAGTAGCGATGGTCAGGGTCTGAATGTAAATATTGACAATGTTAGACTAATACCTATGGATGAAAATTCTAATTCCAATCCTATTCATGTGGTTGTTGCGCATGACGCAAAAGTTACTTTTTCTGGAACTAATTACTTTTTCCTTACTAATGAGGTCACTAGACATGTAACCAGAATAATTTTTGCTAATAATGCAAAAGTTGAAATGGATAGATCAAAAAATGCTACTGCGCACTCTCAATTCTATTTCAGTGATTCTGGCTCTGCAGTAGGTGATGCCGGATATGGTAAAGACGGTAACGAGTTCATTATGGGAGACGGGTCTACGAATATTGCGCGTACCTATAATGGTTCTACTGCTAATTATCCAGCTATCTATCTAGACTTCGACAAAATAACAGTTGGTGATGATGTTTCTTGGACTCAGACAGGATTCCAGTATTTCTTAAATGCTACCCAAGGTTCGAAAGGAACTGGAACATTTAATTTTGGACAGAATTTTAATTTATCTGCTCCTATTACTACTATGCCTGGTGCCATTCAATTACAAGCATCTCAAAAAGCAGTATTTAATGCAGGAACTACCTTTAATATCCATCAAAGAGCAAAAGCTGCTATTATTCAAGTTGCTGGTACTTCTAGTGTAAGCTTTATTTCACCAAAATCACTTTTGTTAGCAATAGAAGATAACACTGGAAATCCAACTACCGCGACTGCTGGTATATTTTCAGGACCTGGTACTGTTTCGCTAAATAACTCTAGTATTAAAACTTGGGATGGCTCAAATTCTTTAACAACTAATGAAGCAGGAGATAATGCTGCTCAATTTGGTAAAATGGTTGTTAAAGGTGGAGTTGCTACTTTAACTGACTTAAATAACAACACGAGTGTTTCTCCTATTGTTTCAAGAAAAACGCGTGAGTTACAAACCGTTGCTATTCCAGTTGGTACAATGGCAATTCAATACGTTGATCAAAATGGTAAAAAGATTGGTTCTCCAATTAAGCTAGATATCAATGACAAGAATAATTATATTGGTCAGTATATTCCGCTTAATTCATCATTTATTGCTAAATATGCAGCTGATGGTGGAAATATGCCTGAAAACTACATGTGGGCAATTGGTAACCAAGTATTTTCAGGTGCTAAAGCTGACAAGCAAAGCGGCGGTGATTCATTGCCTGATGACGACGGTGATCAATACGGTCAGGCAACTATTGGTATTGTTCCAATGCAGTCTCAACCGGGGCAAAATAATAAACAATATGACCATATCTATAATATTTATGTATTTGGTGTTCCCCAAAAATTACAATATCAATACGTTGATATTAACCATAAAGATAGGGGAGCATTAACTACTAGCCTTTCAGGTAAAACTGGTATCGAAGGGTCAAGAGGTATAACTACAGCTACTGCTAACTACGGCAACACTATTAACTGGACAGATAGTTCCTATACAAAAGATAACGTTCCAGCAGGATATCACTACTATGTTGAAGCAACTGGTCAAGGAATTCAGCCAAAATCTACTTTAGTTGGAACTGAAAATCCACTTGTTACTATCTATGTAGAAGGTAATCAACAAACAATTACTCCAACATATGTAAACAAAGATGGAATTGCAGTTCAACCAATTCAGCCTATTACAGTTTCTAGTAAAACTGGTGATGTTACGGAGATTCCTAAAGCACCAGATGTTAAAAACTATGCTTTTGATCATGTTGAAGTAAATGGTAAGGAAGTTCCAGCTGGGTCAACATTTATCATGGCCAATGGTACAGACAGCATTAAATATGTTTATCATTCACTTGATCAGGAAAAAACAACTGCAATTAATGATATCAATTCTCATGCCGATGAAGCCATAACAGCTGTTAATGGTAATGTAAATCTGACTACAGATGAAAAGACTAAGCAAAAAGATGCCATAAATGCTGCAAGAAATGAAGCAATTGATAAAATAAATAAGGCTGAGCTTCAAAGTGAAGTTGATAAAGCTTATCAAGATGGTATAGCCAAGATTGATGCTGCTCATAACGATAAGGGTAAGGCATTAGCAGATCAAAAGCAGGATGCCAAAGACGCCATTGATGCTGAAGTAGCCTCAATACAACAAGCCATTGATACAGATCCAACTTTAGATGATGCAACTAAGGCCAAACAAAAGAAAGATGCAGCCGATGCTGGAGCAGCAGCTAAGACCAACATTGACAATGCAGCTGACGCTGATGGTGTAAATGACGCATTAAGCAAGGGTATAAAAGCAGTAGATGATACGCATGTTCCTGGTACAGCATTAGGCACTCAGAAACAAGATGCTAAAGACGCTATTGATGCCGAAGTAGCCTCAATACAACAAGCAATTGATGCTGATAAGACCTTAGATGATGCAACCAAGGCCAAACAAAAGCAGGATGCAGCTAATGCCGGAGCAGCAGCTAAGACTAACATTGACAATGCAGCTAACGCTCAAGGAGTAAAGGATGCATTAGGCAAGGGTATAAAAGCAGTAGATGATACTCATGTTTCTGGAACAGCATTAGGCACTCAGAAGCAAGATGCTAAAGACGCTATTGATGCTGAAGTAGCCAAAGTTCAAGGTGAAATCGATGCTGATAAGACCTTAGATGATGCAACTAAGGCCAAACAAAAGCAGGATGCAGCTGATGCCGGAGCAGCAGCTAAGACTAACATTGACAATGCAACTGACGCTCAAGGAGTAAAGGATGCATTAGGCAAGGGTATAAAAGCAGTAGATGATACTCATGTCATAGGTACAGCGTTAGGCACTCAGAAACAAGATGCTAAAGACGCTATTGATGCCGAAGTAGCCAAAGTACAAGGTGAAATCGATGCTGATAAGACCTTAGATGATGCAACTAAGGCCAAACAGAAGCAGGATGCAGCCGATGCCGGAGCAGCAGCTAAGACCAACATTGATAATGCAGCTGATGCTCAAGGAGTAAAGGATGCATTAGGCAAGGGCATAAAGGCAGTAGATGATACTCATATTTCTGGAACAGCTGTAGACACCCAAAAACAAGATGCTAAAGACGCTATTGATGCCGAAGTAGCCAAGGTACAAGGTGAAATCGATGCTGATAAGACTTTAGATGCTGCAACCAAGGCCAAACAAAAGCAGGATGCAGCCGATGCTGGAGCAGCAGCTAAGACTAACATTGACAATGCAACTGATGCACAAGGAGTAAAGGATGCATTAGGCAAGGGCATAAAGGCAGTAGATGATACCCACGTTTCTGGAACAGCTGTAGATACCCAGAAGCAAGATGCTAAAGACGCTATTGATGCCGAAGTAGCCAAAGTACAAGGTGAAATCGATGCTGATAAGACCTTAGATGCTGCAA
>NZ_JACFPH010000009.1:0-10969 GCF_016102085.1 Lactobacillus sp. M0390
TAAATCAGTTAAATTCCAACATCCATTAAACATTGAATACATATCTGTTACATTTGATGTATTGAAATTGCTCAAATCAATGTTCATCAAACTATGACAGCCATTAAACATCCAAGGCATACCTGTCACTTTAGAAGTGTCGAAATTGCTTACATCAATAGTCTTTAAACTAGAGCAACTGTCAAACATAAATGACATGTTTGTTACATTTGAAGTATTAAAGTTACTTACATTAATGCTCTTTAAACTAGAACAGCCTTCAAACATTGAGGACATATCTGTTACATTTGAAGTGTCAAAATGATTGAGGTTTATTTTTTTCAAGCCAGAACAAAATAGAAACATTGCATCCATATCTATAACCTCGGATGTTTCAAAATTACTTAAATCTAGCTCTTCTAAGTTCTTACATGAACCGAACATATCCCGCATATTTATAACATTAGAAGTATTAAAATTACTTATATCTAGATTTGCTAGTGCTTTACAATCCGTAAACATTGTCGTCATATCTGTGACTGCCGATGTATCAAAACTGCTCAAATCTAAGCTCTTTAAATTAGTACATCCCAAAAACATCGCACGCATATTAGTGACTTTTGCCGTATTAAATTTGCTTAAATCAAGTTCTGTCAAATTCGAACAGTTATTAAACATTAGTCGCATATTCATTACATTTGAAGTGTCTAGATTGGCTAAACCTTCAATTGAAGTCAATTTAGTCAAACAAGCAAATAGACCGGACGAATTTTGGTTTGCAATTACTCCTGAATCAAATTTAATCTTAGTTAATTGATTCTGAAAGTTTTCATTTAGCTGACCTATACCAACATCAGTAAATTTACCGGAATACCATTTTGGTAATCCCAAAGTTCCTTCATGTAAATGTAAAACGTAGTCATCACCCTCACGAGTGTATTCCCATTTACTTGTACCCCATGTTCCTTGATCAATTATCTCACTACCTTGACCTGCTTTGACTGGTACGTGCTGCTTAGCTTCTGTTGATTGAGTGTTAATTCCATTTTTATCTACTTCGGTAGACTCGTTGGTGGAGCTATTCTCCTCGCTTCCACTATTTGAATTACTACTACTTGCATCTGTATCATTTATTCCATTTGAATTATTACCATTTGAATTATTACCATTTGCATCCGTTTCAGTTTTACTTCCTGGGGCCTGCACTTCTACTACTTTTTCACTGCTTGCTGCTGGATCTTCTGTTGCTGCTTTTACTTGTTGCTGAGTTAAGGCAACTCCACATACTAGTCCTGCAACTGCAGACGAAATAAGTAGACTTCTATTTCTACTGTTCATTTTTCTCCTCCATTTAAATAACATATATTATTTAATTATATGATTACACTTATATTTTTTCAACAAAAAAAGGTTTCTAAATTATCAGCAGTATAATAAATATCCACCTGTTGATCTTGACTATCACTTGTTACTTTTTCTGCCGGAACAAAAGCACTACTTGCAGTATAACCCTTTAGTTTTGGTACTGTTACTCTTGCCCAGTTTCCTGTACGCCAGCTGGCATATGTCTTTTGTCTTCTGCTAACACTGATTTTAATTACTTAATTAAAAATTACCGAAAGGTGCATCAACAGCTTATTCCTTTTTATACTAGGATTATTTAGGAAGACAAAAAGAAGCCCCTATCTAAAAAGATAGGAGCTTCTTTATTTTCAGTAATTATTCAAAGAATAATGTACTACTTTTTATTCAAAAGCTGTTTGCTTAACAAATTCATCATTTCCAATGGAGTAGTAAGCCACACCTTGGATTGCAACAACACTTCCGAATGTTTGAACATTTTCACCCTTATTGATTGTCTTGCTACCAACACGTTTACCATATTTGTTGTAAACAGCAGCACTTGAAGTCAATGTACGAGTGGTTCCAGTAACATTGTCGCTATCGAGATATTGATCTTTGCCAATTTCAACAAATTGACGACCATTAACTGTCTTAGTTTCGCCAGTAGTTACTTGAGAACCAGACTTAAGGATTACCTTGTTAACTCTTTGACCGTTACCGTTATAAATGTAAGCATCATGACCTAATGTAGCATTTGAAGTTACACCATCTGCAAGAACATTATTTGCTTCTTTAGTAGCTGAAGCAAAGTTTGCTGCTTTGACATAACGATTATTGTCAATAATGAAGTAAGACTTACCGTTAATTGAAACTGGATCACCGTAAGTAGTTACTTTAGCATTCTTCTTCAAAAGCTTAGTGCCAACACGCTTACCATTCTTGTTGTATACGAAGGCATTCTTCTTCAAAGTTCTCTTCTTACCAATAAAGTTGTTAACTGCAACGTATAAACCATCATCAGTTAAGTAGAAGTCACGATTACCAATCTTTTGGGTTCCAAAAGTAGAAATTGTCGAGCCCTTCTTAGCAACTAATAGGTTGGCACGATTGCCGTTCTTATCGTAGAAGTATGCATTGTGTGTAAGAGTCTTATCAACAGCCTTAGAAGCATCTGCACCAGCAGTTTCAGCTGAAGTGCCTTCACTAGTTGCTGAGCCATTCGAACCAGAAGCGTTAACACCCGAACCTGCTGAACCAGTTCCTGCATTACTGGAGTTATTTGAACCTGAATTGTTTGAACCGGATCCACTATTACCAGAGTTATTGCTTGAGCTGTTTGAGCCGGAACCGTTAGATCCTGAACCGTTTGAGCCTGAGCCATTTGAACCTGAGCCATTTGATTCAGAACCGTTTGAACCTGAACCATTTGAGTCAGAGCCATTTGAGCCTGAACCATTTGATTCTGAGCCGTTCGAGTCTGAACCATTTGATTCAGAACCGTTTGAACCTGAGCCATTTGATTCGGAGCCGTTCGAGTCTGAACCGTTTGAGTCAGAACCGTTTGATTCGGAGCCATTTGAACCTGAACCATTTGATTCTGAGCCATTTGATTCTGAGCCATTTGAGTCAGAACCATTTGAGTCAGAGCCATTTGAGCCTGAACCATTTGATTCTGAGCCGTTCGAGTCTGAACCATTTGAGTCAGAACCGTTCGAGCCTGAGCCATTTGATTCTGAACCGTTTGAGCCTGTTCCATTTGATTCGGAGCCATTTGAGCCTGAGCCATTTGATTCAGAACCGTTTGAACCTGAACCGTTCGAGCCTGAGCCATTTGATTCAGAACCATTTGATTCAGAACCGTTTGAGTCAGAACCGTTTGATTCTGAGCCATTTGAGCCTGTTCCATTTGATTCGGAGCCATTTGAGTCTGAACCGTTCGAGACTGAGCCATTTGAGCCTGTTCCATTTGAGTCAGAACCATTTGAGTCTGAACCGTTTGATTCGGAGCCGTTAGATCCTGAGCCATTTGAGCCTGAACCATTTGAGTCTGAGCCGTTAGATCCTGAGCCATTTGAGCCTGAACCATTTGATTCTGAACCATTTGATCCTGAGCCATTTGATTCAGAACCGTTTGAGCCTGAGCCGTTTGATTCTGAACCATTTGAACCTGAGCCATTTGAGTCTGAACCGTTTGATTCTGAGCCGTTAGATCCTGAGCCATTTGAGTCTGAACCGTTTGATTCTGAGCCGTTAGATCCTGAGCCATTTGAGTCTGAACCGTTTGAGCCTGTTCCATTTGAGTCTGAACCGTTGGAGCCTGAGCCATTTGATTCTGAACCATTTGAGTCAGAACCGTTTGATTCTGAACCATTTGAGTCAGAACCGTTTGATTCTGAGCCGTTAGAGCCTGAGCCATTTGAGTCAGAACCGTTTGAGCCTGTTCCATTTGATTCGGAGCCATTTGAGTCAGAACCGTTTGAGCCTGAGCCATTTGATTCTGAACCATTTGAGTCAGAACCGTTTGATTCTGAGCCATTTGAGCCTGTTCCATTTGATTCGGAGCCATTTGAGTCTGAACCGTTCGAGACTGAGCCATTTGAGCCTGTTCCATTTGAGTCAGAACCATTTGAGTCTGAACCGTTTGATTCGGAGCCGTTAGATCCTGAGCCATTTGAGCCTGAACCGTTTGATTCTGAACCATTTGATCCTGAGCCATTTGATTCTGAGCCATTTGAGTCAGAACCGTTTGAGCCTGAGCCGTTTGATTCTGAACCATTTGAGCCTGAGCCATTTGATTCAGAACCGTTTGATTCTGAGCCGTTAGATCCTGAGCCATTTGAGCCTGAACCATTTGATTCTGAACCATTTGATCCTGAGCCATTTGATTCAGAACCGTTTGAGCCTGAGCCGTTTGATTCTGAACCATTTGAACCTGAGCCATTTGAGTCTGAACCGTTTGATTCTGAGCCGTTAGATCCTGAGCCATTTGAGTCTGAACCGTTTGATTCTGAGCCGTTAGATCCTGAGCCATTTGAGTCTGAACCGTTTGAGCCTGTTCCATTTGAGTCTGAACCGTTGGAGCCTGAGCCATTTGAGTCTGAACCGTTTGATTCGGAGCCGTTAGATCCTGAGCCATTTGAGTCTGAACCGTTTGAGCCTGTTCCATTTGATTCGGAGCCATTTGAGTCAGAACCGTTTGAGCCTGAGCCATTTGAGTCTGAACCATTTGAGTCAGAACCGTTTGATTCTGAACCATTTGAGTCTGAACCGTTTGATTCTGAGCCGTTAGATCCTGAGCTATTTGAGTCAGAACCGTTTGAGCCTGAACCATTTGAGTCAGAGCCATTTGAGCCTGAACCATTTGATTCTGAGCCGTTAGATCCTGAGCCATTTGAGCCTGAACCATTTGAGTCTGAGCCGTTAGATCCTGAGCCATTTGAGTCAGAACCGTTTGATTCTGAGCCATTTGAGCCTGAACCGTTTGATTCTGAACCATTTGAGTCAGAACCGTTTGAGCCTGAGCCATTTGATTCAGAACCGTTTGATTCTGAGCCATTTGATTCTGAACCGTTTGATTCTGAGCCGTTTGAGCCTGAACCGTTTGAGTCTGAGCCGTTTGATCCTGAGCCATTTGAGTCAGAACCGTTTGATTCGGAGCCGTTTGATTCGGAGCCATTTGAGTCTGAACCGTTCGAGCCGGAACCATTTGATTCTGAGCCATTTGAGTCAGAACCGTTAGAGCCTGAACCGTTTGAGTCAGAATCGTTTGATCCTGAGCCATTTGAGTCAGAACCGTTAGAGCCTGAACCATTTGAGTCAGAACCGTTTGATTCGGAGCCATTTGAGCCTGAACCATTTGAGTCAGAACCGTTTGATTCGGAACCATTTGAGTCTGAGCCGTTCGAGCCTGATCCATTTGAGTCTGAGCCGTTTGATTCTGAGCCATTTGAGTCAGAACCGTTCGAACCTGAACCATTTGAGTCTGAGCCATTTGAATCAGAGCCGTTTGATTCTGAGCCATTTGATTCTGAACCGTTTGATTCTGAGCCATTTGAGTCAGAGCCGTTAGATCCTGAACCATTTGAGTCTGATCCGTTTGAGCCTGAGCCATTTGAGTCAGAACCGTTTGATCCTGAACCATTTGATTCTGAGCCATTTGAGCCTGAGCCGTTTGAGTCAGAACCATTTGATTCTGAGCCATTTGATTCGGAGCCGTTTGATTCTGAACCATTTGAGCCTGAGCCATTTGAGTCAGAACCGTTGCTGCCTGAACCGTTTGAGTCAGAGCCGTTTGATTCTGAGCCATTTGAGTCTGAGCCGTTTGATCCTGAACCATTTGATTCTGAACCATTTGATCCTGAGCCATTTGAGTCAGAACCGTTTGATCCTGAACCATTTGATCCTGAACCATTTGATTCTGAACCGTTTGAGCCTGAACCGTTGGAGTCAGAACCATTTGAGTCTGATCCGTTAGATCCTGAGCCATTTGAGTCTGATCCGTTTGATTCTGAACCATTTGAGTCAGATCCGTTGCTGCCTGAACCATTTGATTCTGAGCCGTTAGATCCTGAGCCACTATTATCCTTAACAATGCTATCAATTGTAGCCATTGCGTCATTAGCAGCTTGCAGCATTTCAGAAATTGTCTTGGCAGTGTCTACATTTGCAGTTCCTGCTGCAACTGCCTGATCTATCTTATCCTTGATGGCTTGTTTATCAGCATCACTCAGATTTGGCAGTGCATCTACATCTTTCTTGGCTGAATCACCATGGTCTTTGATACTGTCTTTGACTGTATTCTTGCTCTTGGTGTCATCAGTGCCAGTAATAACTTTGCCAATTTCGTTTGTAACATCAGCTACAACTTGACTAACTTGGTCAGCATTAGTTGCTTGATCTACTTTATCCTTAGCTGCTGCAACTGCATCATCTATTGCTTTATTGGCAGCTTTTTTATCATCAGGAGTTAACTCTAAATCTTGACTAATCTTGTTCTTAGCATCATTAGCAGCCTTATCGATTGCATCCTTAGCTGCTGCCTTTTGATCATCTAAAGTAATATTTGGTTTCTTAGCGGCAGCAATTCCTGCTAAACCATCTTCTTTAGCTTTGTTCACATCTCCAGCATTTTCAGCTTTATTAATTGCGTCTTTTGCTGTTGCGGCTACATCATCAACTGCTTGCTTTTCTTTAGCCTTTTCTGCAGCTGTCTTACCAGTATCTTTATCAATTGCATCCTTAGCATTTGCTGCAGCTGCATCAATTTCTGATGAAACATCAGCTTTTTGTTGGTCAAGTGGTTTACCAGGAATGTATTGAGCATCAATTGCATCAATTCCTGCATTTTCCTTATCCTTGACTTCTTGAGCATCTTCAGCACGATCAATTGCATTCTTAGCCTTTTGAGCTTCCAATTGAACATTTGATGATTGTCTTGCCTTTTCAGATGGAGTTAAGTTTTGATCATTAGTAATTGCTTGGTTAATAGCTGCTGCTTCAGCATCAATTGCTTGCTTAGCATTTTCCTTAACAGCAGTTAATTCAACTGCACTACTATCCTTAACAACTGCATTAATTGCATCAATACCATCTGTTTGAGCTTTTTCAATGCCTTCACTATCAGTTGCAGCATCAACATTGTCTTTAGCTGCATTAGCTGCATCATCAACTGCTTGCTTAGCCTTTGCCTTTTCAGGGTTAGTTAAGTTCTTAGCAGCGTCAATTGATGCTTTAGCTGCAGTTGCAGCTTCATCAATTGCTTTATTAGCTTCAGCCTTTTGATCGTCAAGAGTCTTACCAGGAACATATTGTGCATCAATTGCATTAATACCTGCTACTTCACGATCACTAATTTCTTGTGAATTCTTCGCACGGTCAACTGCATTTTCAGCCTTTTCAAGTTCACCTTCAACATTAGCAGTTTGTGTTGCCTTTTCATCATCATCAAGAGCGGTGTCAGCAGCAATAATAGCTTTAATTGTATTTGCTTCTTGAACAAGAGCATCCTTAGCAGATTGCTTTTGAGTTGCCAAGTCATTACCTGACAAGTGTTGAGCATGAAGAACATTCACACCATTAGTGTATTCTTCTTGAACTTGTTGTGCGGTTGCAGCAGCTTCAATCTTGTCAATAGCCTTCTGCATTTGAGCTTCAACTGCAGCAATTTGATCTTTCTTCGTTTGATCATCAAGAACTGGATCACTGTTGATTTCTTCCTTAACAATTTCAGCTTCATCTCTGATTAATTGTTGAGCATATTTCTTTTGATCAACAAGTGACATTGGGTTAGTTAGGTACTTAGAATCAATATCAATGATACCTTTATCACGAGCAGCTTTAATGCCCTGAGCGTTTGTAGCAGCATCAATCTTATTCTTAGCAGCTGTTGCTGCTGCATCAACTGCAGCAATTTGATCAGCTTTAGCCTTACTATCTAATGAAGGATCCTTATTAATCCAACCCTTGATCTTATCAGCTTCCTCATCGATACGATCTTTAGCTGCTTGGCGTTGTTGGTCTAAAGTTGCATCACTTGGTTGGTAATCAGCATCAATAGTGTTAATGCCATCATTAGTTACACCGATTACTCCTTGAGCCGTTGTTGCCTTATCAATTGCGTCTTTAGCTGCAACTGCATCAGCATCTACCTTAGCCTTTTGGGCAGTCTTTTCAGCATCAGTTAGAGTTGGATCAGAATTAATAAGTGACTTAGTGTCCTTAGCTTCTTTGTCAATCTTGGCTTTAGCTGCTTGCTTCTGATCATCTAAGGATGTGCCTGAAACATGATCCTTATCAATAGCCTTAATACCAGCTCTTTGTGCATCTTTAACACCTTGAGCATCAGTTGCAGCATCGATATTATCTTTTGCAGTTTGAGCATCAGCATCTACCTTGGCCTTTTGCTCAGCCTTTTCAGCACTAGTTAAGGTTGGATCTGCGTCGATTTCACCCTTAATCTTAATTGCTTCATTATCAATTGCATCTTTTGCATTCTGCTTTTGATCTGATAATGGGGTGTCGCTTGTTACGTGATCACCGTCAATTACTTTCTTACCCTGATCACGTGCATCAACAATACCTTGTGCGTTAGTTGCTGCATCAATATTGTCTTTAGCTGCTGCGGCATCTCTATCAACCTTATTCTTTTGAGCAGTCTTTTCAGCATTAGTTAAAGTTGGATCGTTTTCGATTTCACCCTTAATCTTAACTGCCTCAGCATCGATTGCATCTTTAGCGTTCTGCTTTTGCTCTTCCAGAGTAGTTGTGTTAGGTTGGTGATCTTTTCTAATTTGATCAATACCTTGATCACGTGCATCAACTACTCCTTGAGCATCAGTTGCATTGTCAATTGCAGCCTTAGCTTTTTGAGCATCAGAATCCACCTTAGCCTTTTGTGCTGCCTTTTCTGCGTTCGTTAAAGTTGGATCTGCATCGATTTCACCTTTCACCTTGGTTGCTTCGGCATCAATAGCGCCTTTAGCATCTTGTTTCTGGGTATCTACAGCTGTTCCAGAAACGTGGGTATCATCTACTGCCTTTATGCCCTTGCCTAATGCATCCTTTACTCCTTGAGCATCAGTTGCATTATCAATGTTAGTCTTAGCTACTGCTCCGGCATTAACTGCATCCTGCTTTTGTTTGGCCTTGGTTGCAGCATCCAAGGTCTTATCAGCATCGATTTCACCTTGGACTTTGGCTACTTCAGCATCAATAGCATCTTTAGCATCTTGTTTCTGAGTGTCTACAGCTGTTCCAGAAATATGAGTATCATCTACTGCCTTTATACCCTTGCCTAATGCATCCTTTACTCCTTGAGCATCAGTTGCATCATCAATGTTAGTCTTAGCTGCTGCTCCGGCATCAGCTGCATCCTGCTTTTGTTTGGCCTTGGTTGCAGCATCTAAAGTCTTATCAGCATCGATTTCACCTTGGATCTTCGCTACTTCGGCATCAATAGCGTCTTTAGCATCTTGTTTTTGGGTGTCTACAGCTGTTCCAGAAATATGAGTATCATCTACTGCCTTTATACCCTTGCCTAATGCATCCTTTACTCCTTGAGCATCAGCTGCATTATCAATGTTGGTCTTAGCTGCTGCTCCGGCATCGGCTGCATCCTGCTTCTGTTTGGCCTTAGTTGCATCATCTAAGGTCTTATCAGCATCGATTTCACCTTGTACTTTGGCTACTTCGGCATCAATAGCGTCTTTAGCATCTTGTTTTTGGGTGTCTACAGCTGTTCCAGAAACGTGGGTATCATCTACTGCTTTTATGCCCTTGCCTAATGCATCCTTTACTCCTTGAGCATCAGTTGCATTATCAATGTTGGTCTTAGCTGCTGCTCCAGCATCGGCTGCATCCTGCTTTTGTTTGGCCTTAGTTGCAGCATCTAAGGTCTTATCAGCATCGATTTCACCTTGGACTTTGGCTACTTCGGCATCAATAGCATCTTTAGCATCTTGTTTCTGGGTGTCTACAGCTGTTCCAGAAACATGAGTATCATCTACTGCTTTTATGCCCTTGCCTAATGCATCCTTTACTCCTTGAGCATCAGCTGCATTATCAATGTTGGTCTTAGCTGCTGCTCCAGCATCTGCTGCATCTTTCTTTTGTTTGGCCTTGGTTGCAGCATCTAAGGTCTTATCAGCATCAATTTCACCTTGAACTTTCGCTACTTCGGCATCAATAGCGTCTTTAGCATCTTGTTTCTGGGTGTCTACAGCTGTTCCAGAAACGTGAGTATCATCTACTGCCTTTATGCCCTTGCCTAATGCATCCTTTACTCCTTGAGCATCAGTTGCATTATCAATGTTGGTCTTAGCTGCTGCTCCAGCATCTGCTGCATCCTGCTTCTGTTTAGCCTTGGTTGCAGCATCTAAGGTCTTATCAGCATCAATTTCACCTTGGACTTTGGCTACTTCGGCATCGATAGCGTCTTTAGCATCTTGCTTTTGGGTATCTAATAATGCACCAGTAACGTGGGTATCATCTACTGCCTTTATGCCCTTGCCTAATGCATCCTTTACTCCTTGAGCATCAGCTGCATTATCAATGTTGGTCTTAGCTACTGCTCCGGCATCTGCTGCATCCTGCTTTTGTTTGGCCTTGGTTGCATCATCTAAGGTCTTATCAGCATCGATTTCACTTTGAACCTTGGCTACTTCGGCATCAATAGCGTCTTTAGCATCTTGTTTTTGGGTGTCTACAGCTGTTCCAGAAACGTGGGTATCATCTACTGCTTTTATCCCCTTACCTAATGCATCCTTTACTCCTTGAGCATCAGCTGCATTGTCAATGTTGGCCTTAGCTGCTGCTCCAGCATCAGCTGCTGCTTGCTTTTGTTTGGCCTTGCTTGCAGCATCTAAGGTCTTATCAGCATCGATTTCACCTTGGACTTTGGCTACTTCGGCATCAATAGCGTCTTTAGCATCCTTCTTTTGTGCGTCTAGACTAGCAGGAACATGAGTATCATCTACTGCTTTTATACCCTTGCCTAATGCATCCTTTACTCCTTGAGCATCAGTTGCATTATCAATGTTGGCTTTAGCTGCTGCTCCAGCATCAGCTGCATCCTGCTTCTGTTTGGCCTTGGTTGCAGCATCTAAGGTCTTATCAGCATCGATTTCACCTTGTACTTTGGCTACTTCGG
>NZ_JACFPH010000010.1:0-6511 GCF_016102085.1 Lactobacillus sp. M0390
TGCATTTGAGTAAAAAACTAGTTATTTAAAAGATAATAGCTAGACAGACAAAGTAAAGAAGCACCTATCTAATTAATGATAGGTGCTTTTTTGTACGTTAATTATAGCTTTGAAAAATTGTATTATTGAAGATTTAATAGAACATATATAAGAATATAAAATAACAAGTGGCCAGAAGTAAAAATAACGTTATTTAAAAGTAAATATTTATGTACATTTATAACTAACGATTAAAGTAATGCTTCTGGTGGATGTGACTTAAAAATCCGAACAGCTGAAAAGTGTAATTTTTGCAGTAATTCAAATAGTTATCAGATTGTCATTGATTTATACTGATGATAGCTTTAGGAATTGAAGCAAGTTATATACTTAGTTAATGTTAGATTAGTTATTTTAAAATCGCACAATTTCATACAATAGTGTTATTTTAAATTCTATAATTGCATATAAAAATAATACAAAAATACCTTTATATTTAATGATCAAAATGGTACGATTTATCTTGTATATATAATAAAGTAAAAAGTAATTTAATGAAAAATAATGGTTGAGAGGGAGTCAATGAAAAGTATTAATAAATTCAATCCGACTGAAGAAGTTAAGAATACCAATTATAAAATGCACAAGGGTAAGAAGGGCTGGTTAGTCAGCTACTCACTTTTGTCATTTGTATTGGGTGGAGTCTACATGAACAGTGTAGCAACTACTCCTGTTAAGGCTGCTGAAGTTGAGGCTCAAAGTAGTGCTAAAGCTGCTGATAAAGAGGTGCAGAATGAAGTTGATGAACAGTCATTATCGGCTGCACAACAGAATGCCGCTACTGTTCTAGACAATAAGGCTAATAGTGTTAAAGCTGATATCAATAATGACCAAAAGCTTTCAGCAGATGACAAAGCTGCTCAAATTGCAACAGTTGATAATATTGTAAATGATGCAAAAGCCAAGGTTGATGAAGCAACTGATCTTGTAAGTGTTAAAGATATACAAGATACTGCAATTACAAATATTTCTGCGTGTTATCAATCAGGAAATACTAAGTATGAATCTGTAACTGAACCAATTCGCAAGACAACGGAGAAAATTCCGTTAATTGATAAATCACAAAAGCCAATCTCAAAAAAGGTAACAGTATCAACTTATAAAGGTCTTAGCTCATTCTTTAAGACTGTAACGAACTCTGAAGAAAGTAATCAAGCCAAAGTAGCTCCAGCTACTAAAGATTCAAAGAAGTCATCTATTTCCACTAATGCTGAAGAAAACACTTCCTTAGTTGCTACTAATTCGACAACAAGTGAAATTGAATCAGCTAAACTGGCTGGTGTGACCACCAGAGAAGATGAACCAGTAACTACTACTAATGAAGCATCTGTTGCTGGCGATAAAGATGAAACCCGTCCCGCTTTTAATGATCTTTTAGGTCAAGCAAGCGGTAAGACTGAAACTTCAGTTGATGTTGCGGTGCCAAAGCAAGTAACTGATCCAGATAAATCTATGCCAGCAGATGTTGCAACTCTTGCGCAGTTAGCTGCAGCTTGGAATAATCCGGCAATTACTTATGTTAATATTACTGCTGATTTAGCTGCTGACCCTAATGCTATTTTTAAAGCCCGTGCAGCTGGTGCCAGCATAGTAATCAATGGTAATGGTCACACTGTTGACATGGGAAGTCAAAAATTTGAATATGCTACTACCGCAAGATCCTCAGATACTTACCTAACACTTACTAATACAAACTACAAACAAGGGTTTGGTGGAAGCTTGCAGAGCCAAACTAGTGCACTTGTATATGTTGGAGGTGCGACTGGTGGTAACCACTTAGGTGTTAATATAGATAATATTAAATTGACAACAGATGATAGGCCAAACTACTATGCAATTCGTGGAATCATGGCCACTGGCTCTAAAGTTACATTCTCTGGAAACAATGTCTTTATTATCGCCAATGAAATTGTTCGTGGTGCAGGAAGTATTTTTATTGCTAACGACAGTTCGATTATTATGGAAAGAACAGAGGGAGCAGTACCAGGAGATGGTTCTGATGATCCTGACGATCCAAATGGATCTGGTACTTCCAGTGACGGAAAAGATGCTCAAAGTGCTGAATTTGCATTTAGTAGATTAGCTGCAGCTGGGACTATTGGTGAGGGTAACCAATTTGTAATGGGAGACCGTTCTTCTAATACGGCAGTTACTCTTAAGGGGGTAGCTTCGAAGCTTCCAGCATTGTCGCAACTACTTAAAAGTGTGCGAGTAGGTGATGATGTTACTTGGAGTCAGAAGGGTTTTCCAGCCTTTATTCAAGCACCTACTGCTACGGCTTACAAGGATGCCACTTTTGTATTTGGTCAAAACTTCAAATTAGATTCACCAGAAACTACGGGTGCTGGAGCAATTAAGTTAAGCAGAAATCAGTCAATGGTCTTTAACGCCGGGACTGTGATGGACATTAATCAAGTTAGTGCTAGAGATGGAGGAGTTATTGTACTTGATGGTACATCAAGTTTAACTTTCATTTCACCAAAGCAATTACATTTGTCTGTTGGTACAGATACGTCAGCAACTGCCACTAAAAAAGGAATTATTTCGTCTACTACAGCAAAGGGTGGTACTTTTAAGATTAATAACTCAAGTATCAGGACTTGGGACGGTTTAAACTCATCTACTAGTATGCCTGCCGGTCAATACACTGGTAAGTTTAAGAACATGACTGTCTTGAATGGTGTAACAACAGTATCAACATCGCCTGGTACAACAGTTGACCCTAATATTGTGACTAAGACAACACGTGAATTGCAAACAGATGCAATTACACCTGGTAAGGTTAAGATTCAATATATTGACCAATCAGGTAAGCAAGTTGGCCAAGACTATGAACTACCATTTGGCACTAAGGGTACGCCATATGAAGATACTTATATTGGTGAACAAATTCCATTAGTTAGTCAAGATATTGTTAACCATATTCCAGCTGGCTACATGTGGGCCTTAGACAAGCAAATTTATGCTGGTGCTAAGACTGACAAGCAAAGTGGTGGTGCAGGACTAGGCGATAAAGGTGACGCTGATGGTCAGGCTAACTTAGCTTACGTTCCAATGGATGATACTTCATACACTTACAAGGTTTATGTTTACGGTGCTAAACAAAATGTAACCTATAAGTATGTAGATGTTAACCACCCAGATAAGGCTTTAGTACCAAAGAATGTAGTTGGAACAGAAGCAGATAATGGCTTAGTTACCGCAAACTATGGTAATACGATTGATTGGACAAACAAGTACTATACAGAAACTAATGTGCCAGCAGGCTATCACTATAAGACTGATGCAGCTAACCAACCTGCAACAACGGTAGTTTCAGAAACTAATCCAACAGTAGTACTGTACGTTGAGGGTGACGAACAAGAGATTGTTCCTACATACCTTGACAGTACAGGAAACGCTTTGGCACCTACCGATCCAATTGTAATTAAGGGTAGAACTGGAGACATTATCACTATTCCAGAAGGACCTCAAGTACCGGGTTTGATAGCAACTGGTGCTATTTTAAACGGTACCCCAGTTGCTATTGGAACGACTTTTGAGATGCCAAGTCAAAAGGACTTGCCAGCAGAGCAAAAGTATACTTTGGTTTACAAATACGGTAACGCTGAAAATCTAAAGCAACCAGCTAGAGATACTGTTAAGAGTGCAGCAGAAATTGCTAAGACTACAATTGATTTAGATAAGACTTTAACAACTGTAGAGAAAAATAAGCAAAAAGATCAAGTAGATACAATTTTAGTTGATGCACTTACTCAAATTAACGCTGCAACTACGCAAAAAGGTGTTAATGATGCTAGGGACACTGGCTGTGACCAAATTGATAAAGTTCACCAGAGCGGTGACAGTCTTGAAAAGCAAAGAGCAGCTGCAATAGAAGCAATTAAGCAACATGCCTCCGGTGTTAAGGATGCGATTGATCAAGACACTACTTTAGCCGCTGACGAAAAGGCAGAGCAAAAGCAAAATGTTGACCAAGTCACAACAAATATTATTACCGATATTAATGACGAAGATAAGTCCTCAAATGCTGACAACATTAACCAACTAGTTACTGACGGTAAAGCAAAACTGGATGCTGAGCACAAATCACATAAGAATGGTTTAGACGGCTTGAAAGATGCTGGTAAGAAAGAAATCAATGACCATGCTGCAATCGTTAAGGATGCGATCGATAAGGATACCAGCTTATCTGCTGATGAAAAGGCACAACAAAAGCAAAATGTTGACCGAGTAGCAGCTGAAATCAACGCAGAAATTGATAAGGCAACAGATGCCGATAGCATTAACAAGTTGGTTACTGAAGGTAAACCAAAACTAGACGCTGAACACAAACCAAACAAGAGTGGCTTAGATGGCTTGAAAGATGCCGGTAAGAAAGAAATTAACGATCATGCTGCAATCGTTAAGGATGCAATTGATAAAGATGTAACTCTAACTGCCGACGAAAAGACACAGCAAAAGCAAAATGTTGATCGTGTAGCCGCTGAAATCAACGCAGAAATTGATAAGGCTACAGATGCCGACAGCATTAACAAGTTGGTTACTGAAGGTAAACCAAAACTAGACGCTGAACACAAGCCACATAAGAATGGTTTAGATGGAGTGAAAGCAGATGGTAAGAAGGAAATCAACGACCATGCTGCAGTTGTTAAAGATGCGATTGACAAGGACGCTAGTTTATCTGATGCTGAAAAGACACAGCAAAAGCAAAATGTTGACCGTGTAGCCGCTGAAATTAACGCAGAAATCGATAAAGCAACAGATGCTGACAGTATTAACAAGTTGGTTACTGAAGGTAAACCAAAACTAGACGCTGAACATAAACCAAATAAGACAAGCTTAAATGATCTTAAAGAAGACGGTAAGAAGGAAATCAATGATCACGCTACGATTGTTAAGGATGCAATTGATAAAGATGTAACTTTAACTGCCAACGAAAAGACACAGCAAAAGCAAAATGTTGATCGTGTAGCCGCTGAAATTAACGCTGAAATCGATAAAGCAACAGATAACGACAGTATTAACAAGTTGGTCACTGAAGGTAAGCCAAAACTAGATGCTGAACATAAGCCAGGCAAGGCTCTAAATGACCAAAAGGATAATGCAAAGCAAAATATTGATCAGATAGCTGCTACAATTAAAGATAAGATTGATGCTGACAAGAATCTGACTCCTGACGAAAAGAATAAGCAAAAGCAAGATGCTGATAAGGCTGCTTCGGATGCTAAAGATGCTATCGACAAGGCTAAAGACGCTGATGAAGTTAACAAGGCAACTGAAGACGGTAAGAACAAGATTGAAGCTGCATATAAACCAGGTACTGATTTATCAGGTCAAAGAGCAGATGCTAAGAATAGAATTGATGATGAAGCTGAATTAGTTAAAGGCCAAATTGCTCACGATGTTTCATTGGATAACAAAGCAAAAGCTGAACAAACTGCAGCTGTTGATGCAGCTGCAACAACAGCTAAGAACAGAATTGACTCAGTAAGTTCTTCTGAGAGTATTCAAAAAGCGGTTGATAGTGGCATCAAGATAATTGATTCTAAATACGTTACGAATTCAATGTCACTGGCTGAGCAAAAGAAATATGCTCAACAACTAATTAATGATGAAGCTGCTATTGTTAAAGAGTTAATCAATAATGATTCAACTCTTAATGATACAGTTAAGGCACAACAGGCTAGAGCAGTTGACACTCAAGCGCAAAAAGCAATTAATAAAATTGAAGCGGCAGCTGATGCTCAAGGCGTTAAGGATGAATACGAAACAGGAATCAATGCAATTCATGCACAGCACGTAGCAGGAACTAATCTAGAAGAGCAAAAGGCGGCGGCTAAAGCAGATCTTGACCAAGAAGCAAATACTGTTAAGAAGGCAATAGCTAATGATCTGTACTTGACTGAAGAAGAAAAAGCAAACCAAACTGCTGCAGTCGAACATGAAACTGAAAAGGCTCAAAATGCAATTGATCGTGCAGAAACAATTCAAGAAGTTAAGAGCTTAAGAGATACTGCAATCCATGTAATTGATACACAATATGTACCTGGTGTTAAGGGTAATGGTTCAGGTTCGAACGGCTCAGACTCCAACGGTTCAGATGCAAATGGATCAGATGCAAATGGTTCAGATTCCAACGGCTCAGAATCAAATGGTTCCGGTTCGAATGGCTCAGATGCAAATAGTTCCGACTCCAATGGCTCAGACTCCAATGGTTCTGGTTCGAACGGCTCAGAATCAAATGGCTCTGACTCCAACGGTTCCGGTTCGAACGGCTCAGAATCAAATGGTTCAGGCTCAAATAGTTCAGACTCCAACGGCTCAGATGCAAACGGTTCTGGTTCGAACGGCTCAGAATCAAATGGTTCAGACTCCAACGGTTCAGGTTCGAATGGCTCAGGATCAAACGGTTCAGATGCAAATAGTTCCGACTCCAATGGCTCAGGATCAAACGGTTCAGGTTCAAACG
>NZ_JACFPH010000011.1:0-3924 GCF_016102085.1 Lactobacillus sp. M0390
CCACACCAGAAGAAATTGCCAAGGCAGTAGCAGATGGTAAGGTCAAGATTAATGCCGCATATGTACCAGGTAAGGACTTAACAGACCAAAAGGCAGACGCTAACAAGGAAATTGATAAGACTGCTAGCGACGTTAAGGACAAGATTGATGCCGACAAGAATCTGACGACTGACGAAAAGAACAAGCAGAAACAAGATGTCGACAAGGCAGCTTCAGAAGCTAAAGATGCGATTAATGCCGCAACCACCCCAGATGAGGTTGCTAAGGCAGAGCAAGATGGTAAAGACAAGATCAATGGTGCTTACCAACCAGGCAAGGACTTAACAGATCAAAAGGCAGACGCTAACAAGGAAATTGATAAGACTGCCAATGATGTTAAGGACAAGATTGATGCCGACAAGAACCTGACAGCTGATGAAAAGAACAAGCAGAAGCAGGATGTCGACAAGGCAGCTTCAGAAGCTAAAGATGCGATTAATGCCGCAACCACACCAGATGAGGTTGCTAAGGCAGAGCAAGATGGTAAAGACAAGATCAATGGTGCTTACCAACCAGGCAAGGACTTAACAGACCAAAAGGCAGACGCTAACAAGGAAATTGATAAGACTGCCAACGATGTTAAGGACAAGATTGATGCCGACAAGAATCTGACGACTGATGAAAAGAACAAGCAGAAGCAGGATGTCGACAAGGCAGCTTCCGAAGCTAAAGATGCGATTAATGCCGCAACCACACCAGATGAGATTGCTAAGGCAGAACAAGATGGTAAAGATAAGATCAATGCCGCATATGTACCAGGTAAGGACTTAACAGATCAAAAGGCAGACGCTAACAAGGAAATTGATAAGACTGCCAATGATGTTAAGGACAAGATTGATGCTGATCAAAACTTGACAACTGACGAAAAGAACAAGCAGAAGCAGGATGTCGATAAGGCAGCTTCAGAAGCTAAAGATGCGATTAATGCCGCAACCACACCAGATGAGATTGCTAAGGCAGAACAAGATGGTAAAGATAGGATCAATGGTGCTTACCAACCAGGTAAGGACTTAACAGATCAAAAGGCAGACGCTAACAAGGAAATTGATAAGACTGCTAGCGACGTTAAGGACAAGATTGATGCCGACAAGAATCTGACGACTGACGAAAAGAACAAGCAGAAACAAGATGTCGACAAGGCAGCTTCAGAAGCTAAAGATGCGATTAATGCCGCAACCACACCAGATGAGATTGCTAAGGCAGAACAAGATGGTAAAGATAAGATCAATGGTGCTTATCAACCAGGTAAGGACTTAACAGACCAAAAGGCAGACGCTAACAAGGAAATAGATAAGACTGCTAGCGACGTTAAGGACAAGATTGATGCTGATCAAAACTTGACAGCTGACGAAAAGAACAAGCAGAAGCAGGATGTCGATAAGGCAGCTTCAGAAGCTAAAGATGCGATTAATGCCGCAACCACACCAGATGAGATTGCTAAGGCAGAGCAAGATGGTAAAGATAAGATCAATGCCGCATATGTACCAGGTAAGGACTTAACAGGCCAAAAGGCAGACGCTAACAAGGAAATAGATAAGACTGCTAGCGACGTTAAGGACAAGATTGATGCTGATCAAAACTTGACAACTGACGAAAAGAACAAGCAGAAGCAAGATGTTGACAAGGCAGCTTCTGATGCCAAAGATGCGATTAATGCAGCAACCACACCAGATGAGATTGCTAAGGCAGAACAAGATGGTAAGGACAAGATCAATGCCGCATATGTACCAGGTAAGGACTTAACAGACCAAAAGGCAGACGCTAACAAGGAAATTGATAAGACTGCTAGCGACGTTAAGGACAAGATTGATGCCGACAAGAATCTGACGACTGACGAAAAGAACAAGCAGAAACAAGATGTCGACAAGGCAGCTTCAGAAGCTAAAGATGCGATTAATGCAGCAACCACACCAGATGAGATTGCTAAGGCAGAGCAAGATGGTAAAGATAAGATCAATGCCGCATATGTACCAGGTAAGGACTTAACAGACCAAAAGGCAGACGCTAACAAGGAAATAGATAAGACTGCTAGCGACGTTAAGGACAAGATTGATGCCGACAAGAACCTGACAACTGACGAAAAGAACAAGCAGAAGCAAGATGTTGACAAGGCGGCTTCAGAAGCTAAAGATGCGATTAATGCCGCAACCACACCAGATGAGATTGCTAAGGCAGAACAAGATGGTAAAGATAAGATCAATGCCGCATATGTACCAGGTAAGGACTTAACAGACCAAAAGGCAGACGCTAACAAGGAAATTGATAAGACTGCTAGCGACGTTAAGGACAAGATTGATGCCGACAAGAATCTGACGACTGATGAAAAGAACAAGCAGAAGCAGGATGTCGACAAGGCAGCTTCAGAAGCTAAAGATGCCATTGATAAGGCAAAGACCCCAGATGAGGTTGCTAAGGCAGAACAAGATGGTAAGGACAAGATTAATGGTGCTTACCAACCAGGTAAAGAATTAACAGATCAAAAGGCAGACGCTAACAAGGAAATTGATAAGACTGCCAACGATGTTAAGGACAAGATTGATGCCGACAAGAATCTGACGACTGACGAAAAGAACAAGCAGAAACAAGATGTCGACAAGGCAGCTTCGGAAGCTAAAGATGCCATTGATAAGGCAAAGACCCCAGATGAGGTTGCTAAGGCAGAACAAGATGGTAAAGACAAGATCAATGGTGCTTATAAACCAGGTGCTGAGTTAGCCGGTCAAAAGACTGACGCTAAGTACCAGATTGATGATGAGGCTGAATTAGTTAAAGGTCAAATTGCTCACGATGCTTCATTGGATAACAAAGCAAAAGCTGAACAAACTGCAGCTGTTGATGCAGCTGCAACAACAGCTAAGAATCGGATTGACGCTGCTGGTTCAGCTGAAAGTATTCAAAAAGAAGTTGTTAGTGGTATTAAGATAATTGATTCTAAATATGTTACTAATCCAATTACATTAGCTGAGCAAAAGAAATATGCTCAACAACTAATTAATGATGAAGTTGCTATTGTTAAAGAGTTAATTAATAGTGATTCAACTCTTAACGATACAGTTAAGGCACAACAAGCTAGAGAAGTTGACACTCAGGCACAAAAAGCAATTGATAAGATTGCTGCAGCAGCTGATGCTCAAGGTGTTAAGGATGAATACGAAACAGGAATCAATGCAATTCATGCTCAGCACGTAGCAGGAATTAATCTGGAAGATTCGAAGTCGGCAGCTAAATCTGACCTTGACCAAGAAGCAAATACGATTAAGAAGGCAATAGCTAATGATGCTTACTTAACTGAAGAAGAAAAGGCTGTTCAAACTGCTAGAGTTGAATTTGAAACTGAGAAGGCTCAAAATGCAATTGATCGTGCAGAAACAGTTCAAGAAGTTAAGGAACTAAGAGATGCTGCAATTCCTGTAATTAATGCACAATATGTACCTGGAGTTAAGGGTAATGGTTCAGGCTCCAATGGCTCAGAATCAAATGGCTCTGACTCCAATGGTTCAGGTTCGAACGGCTCAGAATCAAATGGTTCAGACTCCAATGGTTCAGGTTCGAACGGTTCAGAATCAAATAGTTCAGATTCAAATAGTTCAGACTCCAACGGTTCAGGTTCCAACGGCTCAGAATCAAATGGTTCAGGCTCAAATAGTTCAGACTCGAACGGTTCCGGCTCCAATGGTTCAGGTTCGAACGGCTCAGAATCAAATGGTTCAGGCTCAAATAGTTCAGACTCCAACGGCTCAGACTCCAACGGTTCAGGTTCGAACGGCTCAGAATCAAATGGTTCAGATGCAAACGGTTCTGGTTCGAATGGCTCAGGATCAAACGGTTCAGATGCAAATAGTTCCGACTCCAATGGCTCAGGATCAAACGGTTCAGGTTCAAACG
>NZ_JACFPH010000012.1:0-2585 GCF_016102085.1 Lactobacillus sp. M0390
CTATTTCCTTGTTAGCGTCTGCCTTTTGCTCTGTTAAGTCCTTACCTGGTACATATGCGGCATTGATCTTATCTTTACCATCTTGTTCTGCCTTAGCAATCTCATCTGGCGTGGTTGCTGCATTAATCGCATCTTTAGCTTCGGAAGCTGCCTTGTCGACATCTTGTTTCTGCTTGTTCTTTTCATCAGCTGTCAGATTCTTGTCGGCATCGATCTTGTCCTTAACATCGTTGGCAGTCTTATCTATTTCCTTGTTAGCGTCTGCCTTTTGCTCTGTTAAGTCCTTACCTGGTACATATGCGGCATTGATCTTATCTTTACCATCTTGTTCTGCCTTGGCAATTTCATCTGGCGTGGTTGCGGCATCGATTGCGGCATTGGCTTCTGCAACTGCTTGATCAACATTATTCTTTTGTTCTTCTTTTGTAGCAGTTGTTAATAAGCTGTCGGCATCAATTCTATCCTTAACCCGTTTTGCTTCATTGGCAATTTCTTGCTTAGCATTATTCTTTTGACTACTTAAGTCCTTACCTGGTTGGTAAGCACCATTGATCTTATCTTTACCATCTGCTTCTGCCTTAGCAATTTCATCTGGTGTGGTTGCTGCATTAATCGCATCTTTAGCTTCTGAAGCTGCCTTGTCGACATCCTGTTTCTGCTTGTTCTTTTCATCAGTGGTCAGGTTCTTGTCGGCATCAATCTTGTCCTTAACGTCGCTAGCAGTCTTATCAATTTCCTTGTTAGCGTCTGCCTTTTGATCTGTTAAGTCCTTACCTGGTACATATGCGGCATTAATTTTGTTTTTACCTTCAGTAGTTGCTTGAACAATACCATCTGGTGTTATTGCAGTGTCGATTGCAGTGTTAGCTTCTGTTACTGCCTGATCAACATCTTGCTTCTGTTTGTTCTTTTCAGCAGTGGTCAAGTTTTGATCGGCATCGATCTTATCCTTAACCGATTTTGCTTCATCGGCAATTTCTTGCTTAGCATTATTCTTTTGGGTACTTAAGTCTTTGCCTGCTACATATGCAGCATTAATCTTGGCTTTACCATCTTCTACTGCCTTGGCAATCTCATCTGGTGTGGTTGCGGCATCAATTGCGGCATTGGCTTCCGCTACAGCGTTATCGACGTCTTGCTTCTGCTTGTTCTTTTCATCAGTTGATAAGTTATCATCAGCATTGATTCGGTTCTTAACATCTGTTGCAGTATTGGCAATTTCTCCCTTAGCACTGTTCTTTTGGTCTGTTAAGTCCTTGCCCGGCACATATGCTGCATTAATCTTGGCTATACCATCTGCTTCTGCCTTGGCAATTTCATCTGGCGTGGTTGCGGCATCGATTGCGGCATTGGCTTCTGTTACTGCCTGATCAACGTTCTTCTTTTGCTCTTCTTTTGTAGCAGTAGTCAAGTTTTGATCGGCATCAATGCTGCCCTTAACAATACTTGCTTGACTAGCAATGTTGCCTTTAGCAATTGCCTTTTGCTCTGTTAAGTCCTTACCTGGTACATATGCGGCATTAATCTTGACCTTACCATCTGCTACTGCCTTGGCAATTTCTTCTGGTGTGGTTGCAGCATCGATTGCGGCATTAGCTTCTGCTACAGCGTTATCAACGTCTTGCTTCTGCTTTGCCTTGTCTGCTGTTGTTAATAAGCTGTCGGCATCGATTCTGCCCTTAACTTTAGTTGCTTCATCGGCAATTTCTTGCTTAGCATTCTCTCTGCCCTCTGGAAGCTCTCCCTTTTCATATGCTGTACTGATAAGTGTCTTACCCATGTTAAGTGCTTGAGCTACACCATCACCACTAGTTGCACTATCAATATTACTCTTGACAGTTTCACCCAAACTCTTTGCACGATCCTTCTGCTTTTCCTTTTTAGCTGCGCTTAAGTATGGGTCAGCGTCAATTTGACCTTGGACTCTTGCCACTTCAGCATCAATGTCGCGCTTAGCAGTAGCTTTTGCATTATCAAGATTTCCTGGCTGATATGCCGCTGCTATTGCTGCTTTACCATCTTCAAGGGCCTTGTCCACTTCTTCAAAACTTGTAGCACTATCGATGTTGTTCTTAGCTGCCGTTCCTGCTGCTACTGCTGCTGCAGTTTGGGTAGTCTTGGAACCTGAATCTAAGTCACTATCGCTTGAAATCAAGTTCTTGCAATCAGTTACTGCATTATCAATTTCTTCTTTAGCGGTCTGCTTTGCATCATCCACTGTACCTTCAACATATGCATTGGCAACATCTGTTTCACCAGCTGCTAAAGCTTGAGCTACTTCATCACCAGTTGTTGCAGCCTTAATCTTGCTCTTAGCTGCTGCACCTCTGTTTTCAGCGTCTGCTATTTGCGCTGCTTTCTTGGCAGCTGGTAGACGCTTATCTGCATTTATCTTAGCTTTTGTAGCTGCTACTGCATCATCAATGTGGCCATTAGCTTTCAGCTTGGCATCAGAAATATCACCTGATTTATATGCATTTTCAACATCAGCTTTACCAGTTGCTAAAGCTTGGGCTACTTCCTCACCAGTTGTTGCGGCAGTAATCTTGTCCTTAGCAGCAGCACCTGCTGCTTCAGCGTTTGCT
>NZ_JACFPH010000013.1:0-2517 GCF_016102085.1 Lactobacillus sp. M0390
TTGCAGCATCTAAGGTCTTATCAGCATCGATTTCACCTTGTACTTTGGCTACTTCGGCATCAATAGCGTCTTTAGCATCTTGCTTTTGGGTATCTAATAATGCACCAGTAACGTGGGTATCATCTACTGCTTTTATACCCTTGCCTAATGCATCCTTTACTCCTTGAGCATCAGTTGCATTGTCAATGTTAGTCTTAGCTGCTGCTCCAGCATCCGCTGCTGCTTGCTTTTGTTTGGCCTTGGTTGCAGCATCTAAGGTCTTATCAGCATCGATTTCACCTTGTACTTTGGCTACTTCGGCATCAATAGCATCTTATCCATCCTTCTTTTGGGTATCTAATAATGCACCAGTAACGTGGGTATCATCTACTGCTTTTATGCCCTTGCCTAATGCATCCTTTACTCCTTGAGCATCAGATGCATAATCAATGTTAGTCTTAGCTGCTGCTCCAGCATCAGCTGCTGCCTGCTTTTGTTTAGCCTTGGTTGCATCATCTAAGGTCTTATCAGCATCGATTTCACCTTGGACTTTCGCTACTTCGGCATCAATAGCGTCTTTAGCATCCTTCTTTTGTGCGTCTAGACTAGCAGAAACATGAGTATCATCTACTGCTTTTATGCCCTTGCCTAATGCATCCTTTACTCCTTGAGCATCAGTTGCATTGTCAATGTTGGCCTTAGCTGCTGCTCCAGCATCTGCTGCATCCTGCTTCTGTTTGGCCTTGGTTGCAGCATCTAAGGTCTTATCAGCATCGATTTCACCTTGGACTTTGGCTACTTCAGCATCAATAGCATCTTTAGCATCTTGTTTCTGAGTGTCTAATAATGCACCAGTAACGTGGGTATCATCTACTGCTTTTATGCCCTTGCCTAATGCATCCTTTACTCCTTGAGCATCAGTTGCATTGTCAATGTTGGTCTTAGCTGCTGCTCCAGCATCAGCTGCTGCTTGCTTTTGCTTGGCCTTAGTTGCAGCATCTAAAGTCTTATCAGCATCGATTTCACCTTGGACTTTGGCTACTTCGGCATCAATAGCATCTTTGGCATCCTTCTTTTGGGTATCTAATAATGTACCAGTAACGTGGGTATCATCTACTGCTTTTATGCCCTTGCCTAATGCATCCTTTACCCCTTGAGCATTAGCTGCATTGTCAATGTTAGCCTTGGCATCTGCTCCAGCATCAGCTGCATCCTTCTTTTGTTTGGCCTTGGTTGCAGCATCTAAGGTCTTATCAGCATCAATTTCACCTTGGATCTTCGCTACTTCGGCATCAATAGCGTCTTTAGCATCTTGCTTTTGGGTATCTAATAATGTACCAGAAACATGAGTATCATCTACTGCTTTTATGCCCTTGCCTAATGCATCCTTTACTCCTTGTGCATCAGCTGCATTATCAATGTTGGTCTTAGCTGCTGCTCCAGCATCTGCTGCATCCTGCTTTTGTTTGGCCTTGGTTGCAGCATCTAGAGTATCATCGGCATCAATTTCACCTTGTACCTTCACTACTTCGGCATCAATAGCGTTTTTAGCATCCTTCTTTTGTGCGTCTAGACTAGCAGAAACATGAGCATCGTCTACTGCTTTTATGCCCTTGCCTAATGCATCCTTTACTCCTTGAGCATCAGTTGCATTATCAATGTTGGTCTTAGCTGCTGCTCCAGCATCTGCTGCATCCTGCTTCTGTTTAGCCTTGGTTGCAGCATCTAAGGTCTTATCAGCATCGATTTCACCTTGTACTTTGGCTACTTCGGCATCAATAGCGTCTTTAGCATCTTGCTTTTGGGTATCTAATAATGCACCAGTAACGTGGGTATCATCTACTGCTTTTATACCCTTGCCTAATGCATCCTTTACTCCTTGAGCATCAGTTGCATTGTCAATGTTAGTCTTAGCTGCTGCTCCAGCATCCGCTGCTGCTTGCTTTTGTTTGGCCTTGGTTGCAGCATCTAAGGTCTTATCAGCATCGATTTCACCTTGTACTTTGGCTACTTCGGCATCAATAGCATCTTTGGCATCCTTCTTTTGGGTATCTAATAATGCACCAGTAACGTGGGTATCATCTACTGCTTTTATGCCCTTGCCTAATGCATCCTTTACTCCTTGAGCATCAGCTGCATTGTCAATGTTAGTCTTAGCTGCTGCTCCAGCATCAGCTGCTGCTTGCTTTTGCTTGGCCTTAGTTGCAGCATCTAAGGTCTTATCAGCATCGATTTCACCTTGGACTTTCGCTACTTCTGCATCAATAGCGTCTTTAGCATCCTTCTTTTGTGCGTCTAGACTAGCAGAAACATGGGTATCATCTACTGCTTTTATGCCCTTGCCTAATGCATCCTTTACTCCTTGAGCATCAGTTGCATTGTCAATGTTGGCCTTAGCTGCTGCTCCAGCATCTGCTGCATCCTGCTTCTGTTTGGCCTTGGTTGCAGCATCTAAGGTCTTATCAGCATCGATTTCACCTTGGACTTTGGCTACTTCAGCATCAATAGCATCTTTAGCATCTTGTTTCTGAGTGTCTA
>NZ_JACFPH010000014.1:0-2459 GCF_016102085.1 Lactobacillus sp. M0390
AAAAGTAACTGACATGTCATGTATGTTTGCAGATGATGAAAATCTTGTCGACTTAAATATATCAAGTTTCAAGACCACTTTACCTATAGAAATGAGCGAAGCTTTTAAAAATTGCGCCAATTTAGTTGAGTTAAATTTAGAAAACTTCCACATCCCAAATTCAGAGGAGGCAGCTTTCGCACAAACATTCTATGGTTGTACAAATTTGCGGAAACTCAACATTAAAAATATTAATACAGGTACTCCAGAGTACGAAGATATGCTAGCCAACTTGCCCAACCTAAACACTCTTGTTCTTGGCAAAAACACTGATCTTACAACAGTATACAGCGATGATCTAGCTAATATAGATGATCCAAATACTCTTGTGGAAAATGTAGGACTAAATACAGAGGGAATTTGGCTCAATGTTGGCAATGGTACAGTAATTAGCCCCGAAGGAACCGAACGATACACCTCTGAGCAATTAATGAGGGCCCGTGTCGCAACCATAGATGGCACACAACGTAACTTCACAAAGGCTGAAACATATGTCCGCACGGGCTTGCCTATTACTATCCACCATGTAGATGAGTCCGGAAAGCAAATTGCAGAAGATACTATTTTCCCTGGTAATCTTGGCGACCCTTATTCAATTATCGGTGATCCCGTTGCAGGCTATACTTTAAAAGCTGGTCAATCTCCTGTTACCGGTATTTATGATGATGATAATACAAAAGAGCGTAATTTTACTTTCACCTACATTAAAAATCCTGAATCGTCCGCTCCTATCAAAGGAGAAAATGTCATTGTTCATTATCAAGATGAACAAGGCAGAACTATTGCGCCTAACGAGATTTTAAGCGGAAATACAGGCGATGGCTATGTTTCATCCACTAAGGAAATTGCTGGTTACACTTTAAAGACTCGGCCAAAAAACGCTACAGGATTCTTTAGTGATACTATCCAGAATGTTATTTACGTCTATAGTAAGACTGACCCTAAGACTGAGAGCCAAACTACTGGCAAAGGCAATGAAAGCAAGGATAACGAAAATAAGAGTAATGGAAACAAAGGTAACAAAGCAAATAATGCCACTCTTCCCAGCTCAAGTCGTTATGGTACTCATACAAATGCACTAGGTAACAAAACTCACACAACCGCACTAGGTAGTAACGCTAACAAACTACATTCAGCTAACTCCTCTAACAACAATCAATTGCCAAAGACAGGCTCTGAAAAAAGGGCCCAACTAGCAGCTATTGCACTTGGCTCACTCACTTTAGCCAGCGCTGCAGCACTTCTTTGGACAAAAATTAAAAAGTTTAGTAAATAACTAAGCGTTAACTCTAAAAAGCACCAACTATAATTGGACAGTTATGTTGGTGCTTTTAATTTTCTCAATTCGTTACTTATTAAAAATATTTTTTTAAAAAATAAAACCTGTTTTTCAGATTCTAAACACCATTTTATCAGTGCTAAGTACAGTTATTTTTCACAACCAATACTCTTATCATCCCTGATAATATAGTAGTTTATTTCAAAACGCTTCGTTATTTTATTTTTGCTTATGCAGTAATCATTTCGTCTTTATCCTTCTAAGTGCACAAATTCTTGACTTGCTTTTGGCACATACACAAATATAATTATAAATATACTAATACATATATAATTACTTAATTGTATACAAATACACAGTGGAGTGCCTTTATTAATGAAAAAGACAAGTAACGTAAAAGGAAAAGTTCTATTTAGTAGCTCAGCTGCTATTTTACTTGGATTGATTTCCATTAATCCTAATCTAGTCAAAGCAGACAGTTTTTCTACTAGTCAAATGGCTTCTAAGAAAGAAACTACTGCCACTGAGACTCCAAATCCATCAGAAGATATCATCAGTGAACCTGCAAATACTGATGAGTCAGCGGCGAATCAAGCTTCACCAACCGCTCAAGATTCTGATGCTACCGTAAATAAAAAACGAATTGATGGAACTGCTGCTGGACTGCAAGTTTCCTATGACCTTGACACTGATGAACTCATCATTTTAGGTGGAACATATGAACAAATCAGTTTTTTGGACGATTGTCTTTCTGACTATTCCCTTTCTGACGACGAAGGAAATTCCATAAAACTTGCACGTGCTAAGCAGATTGCTATTACTGGTAAGATAAGTCTTAACTCTTCAAATTGTGCAGACTTTTTATTCGCCGGCTTTTCTAATACATCTAAAATTGTAGGATTAGAACACCTAGACCTTTCTCAAGCAACTAGTACAATTTACATGTTTAATGGCTGTGAAAATTTGACTTCACTCAATCTTTCTAGCTTTAATACTGCTAATGTAACAGAAATGAGAGCTATGTTTAGGAAGTGTAGGGCTTTAACAGCACTCGATCTTTCAAGTTTCAATATCTCAAAAGTAACTGACATGTCATGTATGTTTGCAGATGATGAAAATCTTGTCGACTTAAATATATCAA
>NZ_JACFPH010000015.1:0-2414 GCF_016102085.1 Lactobacillus sp. M0390
GGACCATATTGCGGGAGGTGGATTTGAACCACCGGCCTTCGGGTTATGAGCCCGACGAGCTACCAGACTGCTCCATCCCGCGATTATTATTAAAGGAGGATGTGGGATTTGAACCCACGCACGGCAAGACCGTCTAACGGTTTTCAAAACCGTCCCCTTAAGCCACTTGGGTAATCCTCCAAATGTAAATATACCATAAAATGTGGTAATGACCCGTACGGGATTTGAACCCATGTTACCGCCGTGAAAGGGCGATGTCTTAACCACTTGACCAACGGGTCGAATTGTTGTCTAACGTCATAAGACGCTTAATTATAATACCGAATTTATTTGTTAAAGTCAACTACTTTTTTTATTCGTTATTACTTGAGAACTCTCAGTTCTGTCAATCACAACGCTATTAATAATACAGGATTCTACACCATCTTGCAAGTTATTTTGTTAAAAAATTGAATATTTCACACTTATCTTAGTCTCCCAAGACTTTATTCCTACATCCGGTGAGTTTCTTTCCGACACTCTAAAGTGGAAAAGAGAAATTTCCTCGCAGTAAGCGTTAATTGTAATCATCAAACCATGTATTCAAATATCTCTTAACTTATTGTAATTACGTTTATTCAATAAGCTATTAATAGCTGAATTAATCATCCTCTACGAGCGGGAAGATATCTTCTCAAGTACTTTTTTAAAAACATGTAATGGCAAGTGGGTCCCCTATTTTTCGAATTAAAATTCCTACCCTAAGTATGTGATTAGTCTATTCATTCTTAGATATTCTCACATTTGCTGCGATTAGTGTCACTAAAAAATGGCTACGATTTTATCTATACGTAAAAAATAACTCCACTTCATAAAGCACACAAAAAAGACTACTGACATCAATCAATAGTCTTTTATACAATACGGAGACTGAGGGATTCGAACTCTCGCACCGGAATAACCCGATCTACACCCTTAGCAGGGGCGCCTCTTCAGCCACTTGAGTAAGTCTCCATTATTTTATTATGGGCCTAAATGGACTTGAACCATCGACCTCACGCTTATCAGGCGTGCGCTCTAACCAGCTGAGCTATAGGCCCCAAAAGCGGGTAACGAGAATCGGACTCGCGACTAAAGCTTGGAAGGCTTTCGTTTTACCACTAAACCATACCCGCAAAACTTTGATAATAAAAAAATGGCGCGGGACGGAATCGAACCGCCGACACAAGGAGCTTCAATCCTTTGCTCTACCGACTGAGCTACCGAGCCATTTAACGGTCCATATCAGATTTGAACTGATGATCTTCTCCGTGACAGGGAGACGAGATAAACCACTGCTCCAATGGACCATATTGCGGGAGGTGGATTTGAACCACCGGCCTTCGGGTTATGAGCCCGACGAGCTACCAGACTGCTCCATCCCGCGATTATAATAATAAATAAATGTACAAAACCCAGTTTAATGGACCTTGTAGGACTCGAACCTACGACAGGACGGTTATGAGCCGTCTGCTCTAACCAACTGAGCTAAAGGTCCGAGCTCTAGCAAATAGCGGCGGGGGGGATCGAACCCTCGACCTCCCGGGTATGAACCGGACGCTCTAGCCAGCTGAGCTACACCGCCAACAAAATGTAATCGTTATTCAATTACAAATCGGGAAGACAGGATTCGAACCTGCGACCCCCTGGTCCCAAACCAGGTGCTCTACCAAACTGAGCCACTTCCCGGGATATGCGCCCTGAAGGATTTGAACCTTCAACCTTCTGATTCGTAGTCAGACACTCTATCCAGTTGCGCTAAGGGCGCATCATTAGATGCCGAGGACCGGAGTCGAACCGGTACGGTTGAAACCAACCGCGGGATTTTAAGTCCCGTGCGTCTGCCAATTCCGCCACCCCGGCATGTAATGAAAGCGGAAGACGGGATTCGAACCCGCGACCCCCACCATGGCAAGGTGATGTTCTACCACTGAACTACTTCCGCATAATTATGAATGCCGATTATACGATTTGAACGTACGACCCCCTGTTTACAAGACAGATGCTCTACCAACTGAGCTAAATCGGCAAAAATGTAAATATGGTATTAATAATATTTGGCGAATACGGGTGGTGGGACTTGAACCCACACGTCCGAGAACACTAGAACCTAAATCTAGCGCGTCTGCCAATTCCGCCACACCCGCAAAATGGGGCCATGAGTCGTGACGGGCTTGAACCGTCGACCCTCTGATTAAAAGTCAGATGCTCTACCGACTGAGCTAACGACTCGGTATGGAGGATACAGGGCTCGAACCTGTGACCTCCTGCTTGTAAGGCAGATGCTCTCCCAGCTGAGCTAATCCTCCATAAAGCACGGCAGCGTCCTACCCTCGCAGGCAGTCTCCCACCAACTACTCTCGGCGTGAAGAAGCTTAACTGCTGTGTTCGGCATG